>NZ_CP121699.1:0-676004 GCF_029761935.1 Microbacterium testaceum | reverse complement strand
CCTCGGCGGGAGTGCCCACCGCGGCACGCCCTCCCGCGAGGTAGGCGACTCGGTCGAGCACCGGCAGCAGCAGGGTCAGATCGTGCGCAGTGACCACGATCGCCACGTTCGAACGGCGCCGCAGGTCGTCGAGAAGGGCGACCACGTCTCTCGCGCTGACCGGGTCGAGGCTCGCGAGCGGCTCGTCCAGCACCAGCAGCGTCGGACGGCTCACGATCGCGTGCGCGAGCAGGACGCGCTGCTGCTGTCCGCCCGAGAGCTCGCCCACCCGCGCGTCGGCGAAATCCGACGCGCCCACCTGCGCCAGCGCAGCGTCGACCGCCCCGCGCAGGCGACGCCGACCGAGAGGGATGCCGAGCCGAGCCCCGTCGAGACCGAGCATCACGACATCGCGGGCGCGCAGCGGCGCCTGCGGGTCGAGGCTCATTTTCTGCGGCACGTACCCGATGCCCGCGCGTCGATCCGGACGCCGCACCCGTCCCGCCTGAGGGCGCAGGATGCCGAGCAGCACCCGGAGCAGGGTGGTCTTGCCCGCGCCGTTCGCTCCGATCAGCCCGACGATCGCCCCCGGCGGCACGTCGAGGTCGACGTCGTCGAGGACGGTCCTGCCACCGAGACGCACCGCGATCCCGCGCGCCCGGAGGACGACGTCGGGATTGCGGCGCGGGGACGCCTCGCTCACAGGTGCTCGGTGGAGGTGCCCTGGGTGACGGCGGTCTCGAGAGCCTTCACCTCGTCGAGCATCCAGTCCTGGTAGTGGTGGTTCGCCGGCATCGTCTCGTACACGCCGACCACCGGGATGCCGTTGTCCTTGGCGAGCTGCAGGTACTTGTCGGTCGTGTCGTCGGTGACCTGCTGGTTGTAGAGGAACACCTTCACCCGCTTGCCGGTGAAGAGCGCGTCCTGCGTCGCGGTGTCCTGCGCCGAGGGATCGGTGTCGTTCATGATCGCGGCCTGCAGGTTCCACGGCGTCTCGACGTCGGCATCCGCTGCGTCCAGCATGAAGTCCGCGACGGGCTCGGTCACCGCGACGGGTGTCTTCGGGTGGTCCTCCGCGAACGCCGAGAGCGCGTCGGTCCAGTCCGACAGGGACGCGGTGAAGGTGGCGAGGTTCGCGTGGAACGCGTCGGCGCTCGCCGGGTCGAGCTCGCTGAGCGCGTCGGCCACGGCCTTGGCGACCGCGGGCATGGTCTTCGGGTCGTACCAGAGGTGGGGGTTGTCGGTGCTGTCGGGGAGGCCCAGCACGTCCTGTGCCACGATCACCGATCGGCTGTCGTCGGGGGAGGCCTTTTCGAGATCGGACATGAAGTCGTCGTAGCCGAGACCGTTCTGCACGATGAGTTTCGCGCCGGCGACCTCCTTGGCCACGCTCGCGCTCGCCTCGAACGTGTGCGGATCGGTGTTGGGGTCGCTCAGGATCGCCGAGACGTCGACGCGATCCCCGCCGATCTGCTGCACGACGTCGGCGTACTCGTTCTCGCCGGCGACGACCGTGACCTTGGGGCTCGAGTCGGTGGTCGCGGCGGGGGAGGTCGACGACGCGCCTGTCGCACACCCGGCGAGGACCAGGGTCAGTAGCGAGGCGGAGGCGGTGGCGGCGACGACGGTGCGCGCTGTCTTCATGGAGGTCGGTGTCCCTTCGCGATCGGTTCTCGGGGAATGAGAACCGTTATCAGCAAGGAACGTAGGGAGGGAGGCTATGCCGAGAAAAAGCGGCGGCTATCGGTTCGCTGAACGGTGCGCGGACCCTCCGGCGGCGCCGGCCCGACCCTGCACGGGTTGCACGCCCGACCCTGCGCAGAAATGAGGAAGACCCCCCGGGATAAACCCGGGGGGTCTTACTCGTGTGTGCGCGAGGGGGGACTTGAACCCCCACGCCCGTTAAAGGGCACTAGCACCTCAAGCTAGCGCGTCTACCTATTCCGCCACCCGCGCATCTGGGTGTTTTGCCGCTTTCGCAACGAAGAACGACATTACCACGCTACCGACCCCGCCTCGAATCGGTGCCGCTTCCCGGGCGCGTCTCGGGGCGACGCGCGGCGGGCCGCGACGCTCGTCCCCGGTACCGTAGTGCGCATGCCCGAGCTCGAATCCGACATCCCCGAGGTCGCCCGCGTCGCGCGCGACCTCATCCGGTTCGACACCTCGAACTACGGCGGGGGCCGTGCCGAGGGCGAGCGCGAGGCGGCCCAGTACGTCGGCGCGTACCTCGAAGCCCTCGGTCTCGAGGTCGAGTACTACGAGCCCGTCGACCGTCGCACCAACGTCTGCGCCCGCATCCCGGGTCGTAATCCCGACAAGTCCGCCCTGATCCTCCACGGCCACCTCGACGTGGTTCCCGCCGTCGCCGCCGATTGGAGCGTCGATCCGTTCGCCGGCGAGATCCGCGACGGCGTGCTGTGGGGTCGTGGGGCGGTGGACATGAAGGACATGGATGCCATGATCCTCACCGCCGTGGCCGACGTGCTCCGCGCGGGGGAGCAGCCCGAGCGCGACATCATCGTCACGTTCTTCGCCGACGAGGAGAACGGCGGCGTCGAGGGCTCGGCGCTCGTCATCCGCGACCGGCCCGAGTGGTTCGCCGGCGCGACCGAGGCCATCAGCGAGGTCGGCGGGTACTCGATCGCCGTCGGCGACCGCCGCGCGTACCTGCTCCAGGTGGGCGAGAAGGCTCTCGTGTGGATCAAGCTCGTCGCCCGCGGCCGTGCGGGCCACGGCAGCGGCCTGCACGCCGACAACGCCGTCACGAAGCTCGCCGAGGCCGTCGCGGCCCTCGGTCGCACCGAGTGGCCGATCCGCCTGACCGACACGACCGCCCAGCTCCTCGAGGGTCTGGCCGAGATCACCGGTGACGACGCGGGCGACCCCGACGCGCTCACCCTGCGCACCGGCGCGGCATCCAGTTTCATCCGCTCGACCCTGCGCACCACGACGAACCCGACCGGTCTCACCGCCGGGTACAAGCACAACGTCATCCCCGATCGTGCCGAGGCGCTCATCGACGTGCGGGTGCTGCCCGGCACCGAGCAGGCGGCGTTGGCCGACATCCGCCGCATCATCGGCCCCGACATCGAGATCGAGATCGTCCACCAGGACATCGGGCTCGAGGTGCCGTTCTCGGGCGACCTGGTCGACGCCATGGTCGCTCAGCTCGGCCGTCACGACCCGGGCGTGCCCGTCCTGCCGTACCTCATGGGCGGGGGCACCGACAACAAGGCGCTGTCGACCCTCGGCATCGCCGGTTACGGATTCGCACCGCTGCGTCTGCCCGCCGGTCTCGACTTCACCGGAATGTTCCACGGTGTCGACGAGCGCGTCCCCATCGACGCGCTCTCCTTCGGTCAGCGAGTTCTCGCCGACCTCATCCGCACGTACTGAAGGACCGCATGCACATCTTCGAGGTCATCATCCTCGGGCTCGTCCAGGGCCTGACCGAGTTCCTCCCCATCTCCTCCAGCGCCCACCTCCGCATCGTCGGCGAGTTCCTCCCGTCGAAGACCGACCCGGGTGCGACCTTCACCGCGATCACGCAGATCGGCACCGAGCTCGCCGTGCTGATCTACTTCCGCAAGAAGATCGTGCGCGTCATCTCGCGCTGGTTCGGCTCGCTCACCGGCAAGGTGCCGCGCACCGACCCCGATGCCCGCATGGGATGGCTCGTCATCATCGGCACGCTGCCGATCGCGCTGTTGGGTGTGCTCCTGCAGAGCCTCATCCGCGACAACTTCCGGAGCCTGTGGATCACCGCGGTGGTGCTGATCGTCTTCGGCATCCTGCTCGGCCTCGCCGACCACTACGGAAAGCGCCGTCGCGACCTCGACGACCTGACGTACCCGCACGGCATCGCCTTCGGTGTCGCTCAGGCGCTCGCGCTCGTCCCCGGCGTCTCCCGTTCGGGGGCGACCACGACCCTCGGTCGCGCCCTCGGGTACAAGCGCACGGCGGCCGCGGAGTACTCGTTCCTCCTCGCGGTGCCGGCGGTCTTCGCCAGCGGCTTCTTCGAGCTGTACAAGAGCTTCGACGAGGGCACCGGCCCGTACAGCCTGGGTGAGACCGCGATCGCGACGATCATCGCGTTCGTCGTCGGGTACGTCGTGATCGCCTTCCTCATGCAGTACCTCAAGCGCGGCAGCTTCCTGCCCTTCGTGATCTACCGCGTCGCTCTCGGCGTGCTCATCATGGTGCTGTTGACCCTCGGCGTGCTGCCGGCGTACTCGGCCATCACCGGCTGACCCCGGATGCCGCGAAGGCGCCGTCCCGTTCGGGGCGGCGCCTTCGTCGTGTCGGTGGCGGGGCAGTCTTCAGCGTCGGGGCGGGTCTTCGCGTCCGGGTTTGGTGGGGCCGTCGCCGCCGCGGCGCAGGTAGCGCTCGAACTCCTGGGCGATCGCGTCTCCCGAGGCTTCGGGGGAGTCCCACGTGTCACGGGTCTGCTCGAGCTGACGGATGTACTCGCTCATCTCGTCGTCGTCGGCTGCGGCCGCGTCGATCGAGGCCTCCCACAGGCGCGACTCGTTCTCGAGGTCTCCGCGCGGGACCGCGATGCCGGTGATCGACTCGAGCTTCTCGAGCAGGGCGAGCGTGGCCTTGGGCGAGGGGGTGTGCCCGGCGACGTAGTGGGGAACGCTCGCCCAGAGGCTCGCGGTCGGGATGCCCACGGTCTCCGAGACATGGCCGATGGCGCTCAGGATGCCGACCGGCCCCTCGTACAGGCTCCGCTCCAGGCCCAGGCTCTGGCGCACGCCCTCGTTGTCGCTACCCGCGAAGACCGAGATGGGGCGCGTGTGCGGGACGTCGGACATCATCGATCCGAGGGCGACGAAGCCCGTGACGTCCTCGCGCAGGGCGACGTCGATGAACTCGGCGGCGAACGCCTGCCAGGCGCGCGCGGGCTCCACCCCGACCAGCAGCCAGATCTCGGCGTCGTCGGAGCGTTTCACGGGGCGCAGGAGCGTGGCCTCGGGCCAGGTGAGGGTGCGGCGGCCCTCGGCATCCAATCCGACCTGGGGGCGGGTGTACTGGTAATCGAAGTACAGCTCGGGGTCCACCGAGTGGACGACCTCGTACTCCACGTCGGCGCGCAGCATCGATGCCGCCGCCGATGCGGCTTCTCCGGCATCGTTCCACCCGTCGAAAGCGGCGACGATGATCCGGCGACCCAGTGCGTCCACGCAACCTCCTCTGCCCCGTCGGGGCTGGCTTCCAGGATAGGCGCACCCGCGGAGAGCGAGCCGGTCCCGCCCGGCGAACGGCACGGGGGCCGGACGGGTGCGCACCGGGCCCTCAATAGGATGGAGCGATGACTTCCCCCGCTCCCGCCGCCGTCCTCTGGGACATGGACGGCACGCTCGTTGACACCGAGCCGTACTGGATGGCCGCGGAGACCCCGCTCGTGGAGCGCTTCGGGGGGACCTGGTCGCACGAGCAGGCGCTCGGGATGGTCGGCCTGGCCCTCGAGGACTCCGCCCGGCTGCTGCAGAACGCGGGCGTGCCCTGGGGCGTCGACGAGATCATCTCGTACCTGACCGACGAGGTGCAGCGCCAGCTCGCCGTGACGGGTGTGCCGTTCCGCCCCGGTGCCCGCGAGCTCCTCGCCGATCTGCGCGCCTCGGGCGTCAAGACCGCCCTCGTCACGATGTCGATGCGCCGCATGGCGCTGTCGGTGGTGGAGCTCATCGATTTCCCGGCCTTCGACCTCGTGGTCGCCGGCGACGACGTCGAACGCCCCAAGCCGTACCCCGACCCGTACCTGCAGGCGGCCGCGGCGCTCGGCGTCGACATCCGCGACACCGTGGCGATCGAGGACTCGCCGAACGGCCTGCGCTCCGCCCTCGCGAGCGGTGCCGTGTCGCTGGGCGTGCCCCTCATGGTGTCCCTCGAGGGGCTCGGGGCGCACGCCCTGTGGCCGAGCCTCGAGGGTCGCACGACGTCCGACCTGCGGGCGCTCCACGCCGCGCACACCCCGATCCACCCCGAAGAGACACGAGTCACCCGATGAGCGAGACCCCCCACCTGAGCGGCCCCTTCCGGGTCGGCGACCGGGTGCAGCTGACCGGCCCCAAGGGCCGCATGCACACCATCACCCTGCGCGAGGCGGGCGAGCTGCACACCCACAACGGCGTGCTGAAGCACGAGCTGCTGGTCGGCCAGCCCGACGGCAGCGTGGTGACCAACAGCTCTGGTCACGACTACCTGGCCGTGCGCCCGCTGCTGCGCGACTTCGTCATGTCGATGCCGCGCGGCGCCGCGATCGTCTACCCGAAGGACGCCGCGCAGATCCTCGCGCAGGCCGACATCTTCCCGGGGGCCACGGTCGTGGAGGCCGGTGTCGGCTCCGGAGCGCTGTCGCTGTGGCTCCTGCGCGCGATCGGTCCGGCCGGTCGCCTCCTGTCGTTCGAGCGCCGCGAGGAGTTCGCCGACGTCGCCCGCGCCAACGTCGAGACGTTCCACGGCGAGATGCCCGCGACGTGGGAGGTGGTCGTCGGCGATCTGGTCGAGAGCCTCCCGGATGCCGTGGCCCCGGCCTCGGTCGACCGCATCGTGCTCGACATGCTCGCGCCCTGGGAGTGCATCGACGCCGCGGCCGACGCGCTGACGCCCGGCGGCGTGGTGCTCTGCTACATCGCCACCGCCACCCAGCTGAGCCGCGTGGCCGAGTACATCCGCGCCACCGGCCTGTTCACCGAGCCGGATGCCAGCGAGACCATGGTCCGCGGGTGGCACGTCGAAGGGCTCGCGGTCCGCCCCGACCACCGCATGGTCGCTCACACGGGCTTCCTCATCACCGCGCGCCGCCTCGCCCCGGGGGCCGTCCCGCCCGAGGTCAAGCGCCGCGCCTCGAAGTCGAGTTACGGCGACGAGGACGTCGAACTGTGGACTCCCGGTGCCGTCGGCGACCGCCAGATCACCGACAAGAACCTGCGCAAGCGCGTGCGCGAGGCGCAGAAGTCCGCCGAGGGGGTCCGCCAGTCGGTGGCGGGTACGACCGGTCGGTCCGCGGGTGAGGCCGAGTCGGGGTAACGCCCCGGGTGAAGCGTCGGGTGAGCTCCGCAGGAGCACCTAAACTGGGCGGGTGAAGAGACTCCCCGCCGTCGTTGCCGTGACCGCCCTGGCCGGATTCGGCCTCGTCGGGTGCTCGGCATCCGCCGCCTCGTCGTGCCCGACGCCCACCGACAGTGCGATCGCCTCGGTGGTCGACGCCAGCGGTGACTTCGGCACCGCCCCCACGGTCTCGGTGCGTTCTCCTTTCGTGCCCGAGGCGGCCGGGACCCAGACCCTCATCGAGGGCGACGGCCAGCGCATCACGAGCGACGACCAGCTCTCGCTCGTCGACGTGACGGTGCTCGACGCCGCCACCGGCTCGCAGCTCGTGGCGACCACGTACGGGTCCGACGTGAAGTCGGCGACGCCGCTGCCCCGGCTGACGCAGGCCATCCCGTCCATCGCTCCGCTGCTGCACTGCGTGGCCGAGGGTTCGCGGGTCGCGGTCGCCATCCCCGGTTCCGACCTCGGCGCCCAGGGCGCTCAGGCGCTCGGCGTGAGCGAGGGCGACGGAGCGGTCTTCGTCTTCGACGTGCGCAAGGTCTTCCTCCCCGCGGCCGACGGTGCCGACCAGTACAACGCCGACTCGGGCATGCCCTCGGTCGTCCGCGCCCCGGACGGCACGCCCGGTGTGGTCATGCCCGCCGGCGACGCTCCCACGCAGCAGCGTTCGCAGACCATCAAGAAGGGCGATGGCGAGGTGCTGACCGCGGACTCCTCGGTCGTCATCCACGTCCAGGGCGTCGCGTGGGGTGCCACGACCACCTTCGCCTCGACCTGGAAGAACGGCGCGCCCGGCCAGGCGACCGTGTCGCAGCTCCCGCCGGCGATCGCCTCGGCCCTCGAGGGCGCGACGGTCGGATCGCAGGTGCTGATCGTCGTCCCCGCCGACCAGACCGCCCAGGACCAGCAGGTGCTCAAGGCTCCCGCGAACTCGGCACTGGTCTACGTCATCGACGTCCTCGGCACCGTCAGCTGATCGGCATCCCCCGATCGGTCCGCGCGGAGCGGGCTCTCGGGGGTCGCGAGGCGCCCCGTGCCGTTCCGGCCGGGCGGTCGACGCCTAGGATGGGCGGGTGCCCGCCACCGTGTCCCGCAGCGCTCCCGAGGAGCGTCTGGTGAACCTCGTCGTCGCCCTGATGGCGACCGAGCAGGGGCTGACGAAGGACACGATCCTGTCGTCCGTCGCCGGCTACCGGGAGCAGCTCGAGGCGGGTGCGTCGAAGGACGCGCTCGAGAAGATGTTCGAACGCGACAAAGAGAGCCTGCGCGGCCTCGGCGTCCCGATCGAGACGATCGGCAATCGCGCGGACCCCGACGACCTCCGCGAGGCGCGCTATCGCGTGCCGACCGCCGAGTACGCGCTGCCCGAGGACATCACCTTCAGCCCCGCCGAGGTGGCGCTGCTGAACATCGCGGGCGGCGTGTGGGGGAGCGAGTCCCTCTCCGCCGACGCACGCAGCGGTCTGCGCAAGATCCGCGCCCTTGGCATCGCCGTCGACGAGCCGATCATCGGCTACGCCCCGCGCATCCGCGTCCGCGATGTGTCGTTCGCCGCTCTCCAGAGGGCGATCGAGCAGTGCCGCGTCGTGACCTTCACCTACCTGCGCCCCGGCGAGGCGCGACCGCGCGAGCGCCGCGTGCAGCCCCTCGCGCTCGTCGAGTACGAGGCACGGTGGCACGTCTACGGCTACGACCTGAACGTCGACGCCGACCGCACGTTCCTGCTCTCGCGGATCGTCGGCGAGGTGACGCTCACGCGCAAGGGTTTCCCCGCGGAGCTGCGTGAGGGGGCGGGGGAACGGGCCCTCGAGGGCCTACGCGCCGTCGCCGCACGCCAGCGCGCCCTCCTCGAGGTGCACCCCGGCACCGAGGCGGCCCTGCGCCTCGACCGCCGCGCCGAACAGGCGCCCCAGGGCATCCGGGTGCCCTACGTCGACCTCCACGTCTTCGCCGACGAGCTCGCCTCGTACGGCCCCGAGGTGCGGGTGGTCGAACCCGCCGACCTGCGCGCCGAGGTCATCCGACGGCTCGAGGCCACCCTCGCCCTGCACGGAGGTGCCGCGTGAGCACCGATCGCCCCGTCGCCGCACTGGA
This sequence comes from Microbacterium testaceum, assembly GCF_029761935.1. Taxonomy (NCBI): domain Bacteria; kingdom Bacillati; phylum Actinomycetota; class Actinomycetes; order Micrococcales; family Microbacteriaceae; genus Microbacterium; species Microbacterium testaceum. Next base: position 666,869 of record NZ_CP121699.1, on the reverse strand, counting down.
TCGCGCCGCGCTCCTGCTCCAACTCGTGCCGTACCTGCTCGGCAAGGGCGAGGTGTCGGTGGCCGAGGCCGCCGCGGAGTTCGAGGTCGCCCCCGATCAGATGCGCGCGATGGTCGAGCGTCTCACGGTGATCGGCCTCCCCGGCGAGCAGGGGTACTGGCAGCTCCCGCACGACCTCTTCGACATCGACTGGGACCTGCTCGACCGCGACGACGTCATCGCCATCACGAACACCGTGGGGCTCGAGCGCTCCCCGCGCCTGACCGCGCGCGAGGCGGCCGCTCTTCTGGCCGGGCTGCAGCTGGCCCGCAGTCTCCCGGGTTTCGGCGACAGCGAGCTCGTCACCGGGCTCCTCTCGAAGCTCGCGCGGGGCGCATCGACCGCGCCCGCCGCGGTGATCGTCGCCCCCGGGCCGGTCGACGGCGTCCGGGACGTGGTCGACGAGGCCCTGCGCTCGCGCGTCGCGGTCACGTTCACCTACCGCGCCCCCGGGGCCGAGCCGATCAGCCGGACGGTCGACCCCATCAAGGTCCACATCGCGAACGGGCAGTGGTACCTGCAGGGCTGGGATCACCTGCGCCAGGCCGTGCGCACCTTCCACCTCGACCGCGTCAGCGACGCCCGCGTCACCGACATCCCGGCCGCGCACGGTGCCGACCCCGTGCCCGAGCTGTTCGCTCCGACGGACGACGAGGTCGTCGCGCGCTTCCGCTTCCCCCGAGAGGTGGCGCCCCTGCTGGCCGACTACCTCGAGCGCGCCGAGATCGACGACGCCGACGACGGCCGGGCCGTGGCATCCCTCCGGCTTGCCGACGAGCAGAGCCTCAAGCGCCTCGCGGCGCGCCGCGGGGGAGAGGTCGAGCTCGTCGAGCCCACCGGAGCCCGTCGGGCCGCCGCCGCGTGGGCGGCCGCGGGTCTCGCGCAGTACGCGCACGAATCCTGACCGTTCCCGCCGGATTCCCGCGCGTCGGAGCGCACGACGAGCGCCCGGGTTAGACTGAGATACCGCACGAACGAGACGAGGAGTCCTCATGTTCCAGGGTTTGACCGGATGGCACCTGCTCATCGTTCTCGCTGTCATCCTTCTTCTTTTCGGTGCCGCCAAGCTCCCCGCGCTCGCCAAGAGCATGGGACAGTCGGCTCGAGTCTTCAAGAGTGAGATGAAGGAGATGAAGCGCGACGACGAGGTCGCTGCCGCATCCGAAGCCCCGCGCGCCACCGACATCGGCACCACGCCGACCGTCGCTCCCGAGCCGCGCAGGTCGACCGACCCCACCGTCTAACCCGTGGCGACGGCAGGACCGCCGCGCATCGACGTGCCCGAGGGGCCGCGGCGCGACAAGCGCATGTCGATCGGGGCGCACCTGGTCGAGCTGCGCAAGCGGCTCATGATCGCGGCGCTCGCCCTCGTGGTGGGCATGGTGATCGCGTTCATCATCACCGACCCGATCATCCACCTCATCACCGAGCCCATCCGCGTCATCGCGGAGCGGCGCGGAGACGACTTCTCGGCGCTGAACTTCACCTCGGTGACCTCGGCGTTCGACCTGCGCATGCGCATCGCGTTCTCGATCGGCATCTTCCTCTCGGCGCCGGTGTGGCTGTGGCAGATCTGGGCGTTCATCATGCCCGGGCTCACGCGCAAAGAGATCCGTTACACGGTCGGGTTCGTGGCATCCGCCGTCCCGCTCTTCTTCGTGGGCTGCTGGGTGGGCCTGCTGATCGTCCCGCACGTGATCGAGCTGATGTGGGGCTTCACACCCGAGGGCGGCGTCAACTTCTACAACGCGGTCGACTACTACGACTTCGTCTTCAAGCTGATGATCGTGGTCGGCGTCGCGTTCGTGCTGCCGGTGTTCCTCGTCGCGCTCAACGTGGCGGGCATCATGAGCGGCAAGGCGATCCTCAAGGGATGGCGCGTGGCGATCCTCATCGCCACCCTGTTCTCGGCTCTGGCCACCCCCGCGGCTGACATCATCAGCATGCTGATGCTCGCCGGCATCCTCACCGTGCTGTTCTTCGCGGCGGCCGGGGTCTCGATGCTGTTCGACCGGCGCAAGGCCCGTCGCCTCAACGCGGCCGAGATGCCGTCGGGGCCCATCGCGTGAGTTCACCGAGTCCGGCCGAGCGCTTCGCTCGCGCCGCCGCCCGCTCCACGCACCCGCACACGGCGGACTTCGCCGAGATGCAGCGTTTCGAGCTCGACGACTTCCAGATCGCGGGATGCCACGCCCTCGAGGACGGCCGGAGCGTCCTGGTGGCCGCGCCCACCGGTGCCGGAAAGACCATCGTCGGCGAGTTCGCGATCCACCTCGCCATGCTCGAGCCCGGCGACAAGGCGTTCTACACCACGCCCATCAAGGCGCTGTCGAATCAGAAGTTCCACGAGCTGCAAGAGGTGTACGGCGACGACGAGGTCGGCCTGCTGACGGGCGACACCAACATCAACGCCTCGGCGCGCATCGTCGTCATGACCACCGAGGTGCTGCGCAACATGCTGTACGCCGACTCGCCGGCCCTGCGCGGTCTGCGATTCGTCGTGATGGACGAGGTGCATTACCTCGCCGACCGCTTCCGCGGCGCGGTGTGGGAAGAAGTGATCATCCACCTTCCGCCGTCGGTGAAGCTCGTGTCGCTGTCGGCGACCGTGTCCAACGCCGAGGAGTTCGGCGACTGGCTCGACACCGTGCGCGGTGACACCGAGGTGATCGTGTCGGAGACCCGGCCGGTTCCCCTCGAGCAGCACGTGCTCGTACGCGGCGATCTGCTGCCCCTGTTCGACGACCGGGCCGGAGTCGCCACCGCGCAGGTCAATCAGGAGCTGCTGCGCATCCGCGGCGGCAACGCCGGGGGATACGAGAACAACCGGCGCGCGCAGGAGTACCGCTCGCAGCGTCACGCGGGCGGCCCCCGCCACGCCCACCAGCGGCGCGGCGGTCACAAGCCGCTGCGCGCCCAGCAGGGCCCGCGCATCGAGCGCATCGACCGGCCCGAGGTCGTCGAGCTGCTGCAGCGCAACCACCTGCTGCCCGCGATCTTCTTCGTCTTCAGCCGGGCCGGGTGCGATGCCGCGGTGCAGCAGCTGCGCCGCGCGAACGTGCGGCTCACGTCGGCTGAGGAGCGCGTCGAGATCCGCCAGATCGTCGATGAGCTGACCTTCACCCTCAAGGACGAAGACCTCGCCGTCCTCCACTTCTGGGAGTGGCGCGACAACCTCGAACGCGGAATGGCTTCGCACCACGCGGGTCTCCTGCCGGCGTTCAAAGAGGTCGTCGAAGAGCTGTTCCGCCGCAAGCTCGTCAAGGTCGTGTTCGCGACCGAGACGCTCGCCCTCGGCATCAACATGCCGGCGCGGACCGTCGTGCTCGAAAAGCTCGAGAAGTTCAACGGCGAGGCCCGCGTCGCGATCACCTCGGGGGAGTACACGCAGCTGACCGGTCGCGCCGGTCGTCGCGGCATCGACGTCGAAGGCCACGCGGTCGTACAGTTCACCGAGGGCCTCGACCCGCAGTCGGTCGCAGCCCTCGCCTCGCGCCGCACCTACCCGCTGAACTCGAGCTTCCGGCCCACGTACAACATGGCCGTGAACCTCATCGACCAGTTCGGTCGGGCGCGCGCCCGCGAGATCCTCGAGTCGTCGTTCGCGCAGTTCCAGGCCGACCGTTCGGTGGTGGGCCTCGCCCGTCAGGTGAAAGAGGCCGAGGAGTCGCTCGCCGGCTACGAGAAGGCGATGACGTGCGACCGCGGCGACTTCCGCGAGTACTCCACGATCCGCCGCGAGCTGAGCGATCTCGAGAAGATCAATCGACGGGATGCCACGGCCCCCCGCCGTCTGCGCGATGAGCGGCAGCAGCAGATCCAGTCGCTGCGCAAGCGCATGCAGCGGCATCCGTGCCAGTCGTGCCCCGATCGCGAGGCCCACGCCCGCTGGGCGGAGCGCTACTGGAAGCTCAAGCGCAGTACCGACAAGACCCGCCACCAGATCGACCAGCGCACCGGCATCGTCGCGCGCGTGTTCGACCGCGTGGTCGAGGTGCTCGCGGCGCTGGAGTACGTCGCGATCGAAAACGACGGTGCCACGGTGCTGACGCGTGCCGGGCGCACGATGCGCCGCATTTACGGCGAACGCGACCTGCTCGTGGCCGAGTCGCTCCGTCAGGGACTGTGGGAGGGGTTGGACGCCCCCTCGCTTGCGGCCCTCGCTTGCTGTCTCGTGTACGAACCGCGTCGCGACGAAGCGGGCCCGGGGGAGCGCGGTCTGCCCCGCGGTCCCTTCCGCGGGGCCCTCGACGCCACGCAGACGCTCTGGCAGGAGCTCGACGACCTCGAACGCGATCACCGGCTGCCGGGCTCGGAGTCGCCCGCCTCGGGCCTCGCGCCGGCGATGCACGCGTGGGCGAAGGGCCTGCCGCTCGACAGCGTGCTGACCCTCGCCGACATGGCCGCCGGTGACTTCGTGCGCTGGGCGAAGCAGACGATCGACCTGCTCGATCAGATCTCGCTGGTCGCCGAACCGCCGCTCGCCAAGACCGCGCGGACGGCGCTCGACTCGGTGCGCCGCGGCATCGTGGCCTACACGTCGGCATGAGCGCGGTGACGACGCCCCGGGGGGCGGGGACTCCTCCGCTGCGCCTCGCTATCGCGGCGCCCCTCGCCGTGGTGGCGGGGCTGCTGCTCGTCACCGCGTTCCCCGCGCTCGCCTGGTGGCCGATGGCGTTCCCCGCCGTCGCGCTGGCCCTGGTGACCCTCATCGGCCGCCGGTTCTGGTCGGCCGTGCTGATCGGGTTCCTCTTCGGGGTGGCGTTCTTCTCGGTCAACTTGCTCTTCACCGCTCGATACCTCGGACCCATCCCGTGGGCGGCCCTGTTCGTCCTCGAGGCGTTGCTGACAGCCGTTCTGGCGGCACCGATCGCCCTGGCCTATCGGTGGATGCCGCGCGTCGCGCCGGGGCGCGTGGGACGGCTCCTGCTGCTCCCCGCCCTCGTCGCGGCGCTGTGGACCCTGCGCGAGCAGATCGTCGGCTCGTGGCCCTACGGCGGCTTCCCGTGGGGGCGCATCGGCGTCTCGCAGGTGAACGGCCCCTTCGCCGAGGTGGCGTCGTGGGTGGGCATGTCGGGGTTGTCGTTCCTCGTCGTGCTCTTCTGCGCGACGGCCGTCGAGTTCGTGCGCGGTGGCCGCCTCCGTCGTGTGACCGGCGCGGTCCCCGCGGCGGCGGTGCTCGTCGTGCTGGTGGCGTTGCCCGCGTTCCCCACCACCGACGCGGGTTCGATCCGCGTGGGCGCGGTGCAGGGCAACGGTCCGGCGGGGTACTTCGACCAGCGCACGCGCAACGCGGTGTTGAACGCGCAGCTCGCGGCATCCGCCCCGCTGTTCGGCCAGAAGATGGACGTGCTGCTCTGGCCCGAGGGCGGCGTCGACTCCGACCCCACCTCGAACCCCGCGACAGCGGCGGCGCTCGGCGAACTCTCCCGGCGGATGGACGCCCCGCTGCTGATCTCGGCCGTCACCGAGCGCGGCTCCGAGCTGTTCAACTCGTCGCTGCTGTGGACGGCGGTTGGGCAAGAGGGGACGACGTACGACAAGCGGCATCCCGTGCCCTTCGGCGAGTACGTTCCCGACCGGTCCTTCTGGGAGCCGTTCGCCCCCGACCTCATCGGTCTCATTGGCCGCGAGTACACCCCCGGAACCGCCCCTCCGCTGATCGACCTCAACGGGGTCGGCGTGGGCCTGGCGATCTGCTTCGACGTCATCTACGACGACGTCGTATGGGACGGCGCCGACGAAGGCGCCGAGGTCTACATGTTCCAGACAAACAATGCGGACTTCCGGGGCACCGACGAGAACCTTCAGCAGCTCGCGTTCGCGCAGATGCGCGCGATCGAGACGGGCCGCGCGGTGGTCAACCTGTCGACCGTCGGCACGAGTCAGGTGATCGCTCCGGACGGGACGACGCTCGACTCCCTGCCGCCCGACACCGCCGGGCACATGCTCACCGACGTGCCGCTGCGCACCGGGCTCACCCCCGCGGTCGTGATCGGGCCGGCCGTGAAGATCGTCCTCGGGTGGGGCGGCATCGCCGCTCTCCTCGCCGCCGGCCTGATCGCCGGGATCCAGGTGCGACGCACGAACAAGACGCCGACCCCCGAAGGGGCCGGCGTCTGAATCAGCGGGTCAACGTCAGGCGCTGAGCTTCTCGTTCCCCGCGCCGCGACGAGCGCGGACGAACGCGAGGCGCTCCTCGAGGAGTTCCTCGAGCTCGGGGATGGTGCGACGCTCCAGGAGCATGTCCCAGTGCGTACGGGCAGCCTTGTCGGCGCTGTGGTCGACGGTCGCCGTGCCGTCGCCGATGCGAAGAAGCGCCTCGGCACCGCAGGTGCGGCACTCCCAAGCGTCGGGAACCTCGGCGTCAGCAGCGAAGGTCAGGACGGTGTCGCGTCCGCAGGTGCTGCAGGAGTAGGTGTGTTGTGCACGGTCGTGAAACACGACGCCGTCTTCGCTCTGGAGGCTTTGGGCGCCGAGTCGGATGCCGCGGAGACTGCGGTCTGCCATTTTGTGGTCCTCTCGTCGGTCCCCATGTATAACGTTCGCACCTGTGCGCTTTATTCGAACTCCGCGCGTCCTGACGGGTTTCACAGTGGATGCTCAGACAGCCGCTGTTCCCCGTGTGTTCACCAGCGCGATGGCCGCGTCGGCGCGGTCGGTGACGAGGCCGTCCACGCCGAGGTCGAGCAGCCGGGACATGTCGTCTTCGTCGTTCACGGTCCACACGTGCACCTCGACACCGGCGGCGTGCGCGTCTCGCAGCAACCCGCGCGTGATCACGGGGATCGGCCCCTGGCGCTCGGGGATCTGCAGGGCGTCGACCTCGCTCAGGAGAGAACGGACCAGGCGGGTTCGGTGCAGCGCGCGAGCGGCGAGAAGGCGGGCGATCGTCGCCGACCCGGGCGAGGTGGCCGGACGCATCCGCGCCCCCGCGGCCCGCGCGGCGGCGAGGGCATCGCGTCGACGCTCGTCGGAGAAGCTCGTGACCAGGACGCGCTCGGCATGCGGGGCGACGAGGCGGCCGACCGCGCCCGCTGCGGCCGCGGCCTTCACATCGAGGTTGAAGCGCACGTCGGGGAAGGACTCGAGGGCTTGGACCAGCGTGATGAGCCCCCCGCGCTCCGACATCAGCTCTTCGATCTCGTGCAGGCGGACATCGGCGATGGCCCGCGGATCATCGGCGACCCGCCGCAGGTCGTCGTCGTGGAACAGCACGACCTCGCCGTCGGCGGTGAGGTGGCAGTCCGACTCGACGTAGTCGGCCCCGGCGGCGTGCGCCTCGGCCACCGCGGCGAAGGAGTTCTCGGCCACCCCGTGCGCGGCGGCATCCGCCGTCATCAGACCGCGGTGGGCGAGCACACGCGGGGCATCCGGGGAGAGGTAGGGATGCCGCGTCATCACGGAGCCGAGCTCTGCGGGGACGCAGCGGCGGGGGAGTCGTCGCCTGAGCGCGAGACGAACGCGCCGGAGATGCCCTTCAGCGCCTCGGTGAACTCGCTCGGGATGATCCACAGCTTGCTCGACGAGCTGTCGCTGATCTTCGGCAGCGTCTGAAGGTACTGGTACGCGAGGAGCTTGTCGTCGGGCCGGCCCTCGTGGATCGCCGTGAACACCGAGTGGATCGCCTCGGCCTCGCCCTGCGCGCGCAGGACTGCCGCCTGCTTTTCGCCCTCGGCCTCGAGGATCGCCGCCTGACGGCGCCCCTCGGCCTCGAGGATCTGCGACTGCTTGGACCCCTCGGCGGTCAGGATCGCGGCGCGGCGATCGCGTTCGGCTCTCATCTGCTTCTCCATCGAGTCCTGGATCGAGAGGGGCGGATCGATCGCCTTGAGCTCGACGCGTCCCACCCGAATGCCCCATTTTCCCGTGGCCTCGTCGAGGACGACGCGCAACTGACCGTTGATGTTGTCGCGGCTGGTGAGCGCCTGCTCGAGGTTGAGGCCGCCCACGACGTTGCGAAGGGTCGTGGTCGTCAGTTGCTCGACGGCGCCGAGGTAGTTGGCGATCTCGTAGGTCGCGGCCCGAGCGTCGGTGACCTGGAAGTACACGACCGTGTCGATCGAGACGACCAGGTTGTCCTCGGTGATGACCGGCTGCGGGGGGAACGACACGACCTGCTCGCGCATGTCGATCAGGGGCCGCACGCGGTCGACGAGGGGGACGACGAGGTTCAGGCCCGGGCTGAGCGTCTTGTGGTAGCGGCCGAGTCGCTCGACCACTCCGGCGCGGGCCTGCGGAATGATCCGGATCGCGCGGAACAGCACCACGACGACGAAGATCACCACCACGGCCGCGAGGACCCACCCGATCGTGACGGGGATCAGATCGTTCATGATGTCGCCTCCTGGCTTCGCGCGCGGACGACGGCGGTGGCGCCGTCGATACGGACGACCTCGATGCGCGTGGCGGGGTCGATCCGGGTGTCGGTCTCGGCGCGCGCGGTCCACACGTCACCGTTCGAGAGCTTGACCTGTCCGGGGACCGACGCCGACATCCGCGACAGGACCAGGCCCTCGAGACCTAGCAGCGCTTCGACGTTGGAAGGCCGGGGGTCGGCGTCGCGATGCAGTCGTTGCAGCAGGGGCGGACGCACGAACAGCAGGAGCGCGACCGAAGCGACGGCCGCGACGATGATCTGCAGCCAGAGCGGTGCGCCCATCAGGTCGGAGACGAGGCCGACGAGGCTCCCCACCGCGACCATCAGGAACGTCAACTCGCCGGTGAGCATCTCGCACACGAGGAAGACGAGGATGAGCAGGATCCAGCCGATCCAGGCCCACATCTCGACGATGGAGAGAACGTCCATTTCGTGCCTCCTGGCCCGAACGTAGCACTGGGCACCGACACCGGGGCCGGTTCTCATCCTCCGCACAGGCGCCGTCGCCCCGAGGCCTTGGTATCCCGCTCGATAGGCTGGGGGCTGATTCCGAATCGTCAGGAGAACTCCCGTGTCCCAGACCCTCCCGTCCGGCTCGCTGAGCGGCAAGACCGCCCTCGTCACCGGCTCGTCGCGCGGCATCGGCGCCGACACCGTCCGCTACTTCGCCGAGGCCGGCGCGAACGTCGTCATCAACTTCCGCAACAAGGCGCCCCGCGCCGAGAAGCTCGCCACGCAGCTGCGCGAGCTCGGCGTCGAGGCCCTCGTCGTCGGCGCCGACCTCACCGACCCCGAATCGGTGAAGGCGATGTTCGACGAGGTCGAGCGCACCTTCGGCGGTCTCGACATCCTCGTGCTCAACGCCTCGGGCGGCATGGAGTCGGGCATGGCCGAGGACTACGCGCTGCTGCTCAACCGCGACGCGCAGGTCAACGTGCTCGACACCGCCCTGCCGCTGCTCACGGACGACGCGCGCGTCGTCTTCGTGACCAGCCACCAGGCGCACTTCATCCGCACCACCCCGACCATGCCCGAATACGAGCCGGTCGCCCTGTCCAAGCGCGCCGGCGAGGACGCCCTGCGCGAGAAGATCCCGGCTCTCGAGGAGCGCGGCATCGGCTTCACCGTCGTCTCGGGCGACATGATCGAGGGCACCATCACGGCGACCCTGCTCGAGCGCGCGAACCCCGGTGCCATCTCGGCCCGTCGCGAAGACGCCGGCAAGCTCTACAACGTGTCGGAGTTCGCTGCCGAGGTGGCCCGCGCCGCGGTCGACCCGGTGCCCGCCGACAACACCCGCCTCGTCGGAGACACGGGTTCGTTCGGAGGCGAGTGAGCATGCGGCCGACCGACATCGAGACACTGATCGGGGTCGGTCGGCCCGCGATCGCCGCTTCGGGGGCGTTCGCCGTCTTCGCGACCTCTCGCCCCGATCTTGCCGCCGACCGCGCGGTCGGGCAGCTCTGGCGGGTCGAGTTGCCCGCCGGCTCGCCCCGGCGCCTCACGCGGGGGGTCGCCGATCGGGCGCCCCACCTGTCTCCCGACGACGCGACGATCGCGTTCCTCCGCGCCGACGACAAGGGACACGCGCAGGTCTTCGTCGTTGCCTCGTCCGGGGGTGAGCCCGTGCAGGTCACCGACCAGCCCGGGGGAGTGACCGCCCTGGCGTTCTCGCCCGACGGCGGCCGGCTCGCCTTCACGGCGCGCGTGCCCGAACCCGGCCGCTACGGCACGGTCGAGGGACGAGATGCCGCCGCCGAGCCGCCGCGCCGGATCACCGGCATTCGCTGGCACGCCAACGGGCTCGGCTACCTCGACCGGCCGGCGCAGCTGTTCGTCATCGACGTGCCCGCGACCGACGTCGAGCCGTTCTACGCGCCGGCGCCGTCCCTCGAGACGCCCGAGAAACGCGTCGTGGCCGAGCCCGCGACGCAGCTCACCCACGGGGAGACGAGCTGGAACGGCGTCGTCTGGGCCGCCGACGGCGCGGAGTTGCTGAGCGTCCCCGACGTAATCGAGACCGCACGGCGCGACCTGCGCGACCGGGTGGTCGCGGTCGCGGTAGACAGCGGCGAGCAGCGCGAGGTGCTGAGCTCGTCCGAGAACCTCTCGGTGGCGACAGTCGACGTCGCGCCCGACGGCGCGGTCTTCGTGCTCGCGAACGACGTGGGCGACGAGGGGATCGACTTCGTCGCGCCCGGTGTCGCGCTCTTCGTCCTCGAGGCCGACGGACCGCGTCCGCTCACTGACCCCGAGACGGTCGACCTCGGCGAGGTCGGCAGTCACCTCTCGTTCGACGGCGACGAGATCCTCGTGCAGGACCGCACGCGCGGTCGCCTGCGGCTTTTGCGTGTGACCCGCGACGGGCGGGTGGAGCACGTGCTCGGCGGCGACCTCGAGGTGAACGGCCATGCCGTCGCGCAGGGCAGGGTCGCGGCATCCGTCGCCTCTCCCGAGTCCTCCGGCGAGCTCGTCGTGATCGAGGGGTCGGAGGTGCGGGCGCTCACCGCGTTCGGCCAGGCCGCTCGCGCGGCGGGGGTCGTCGTCCCGGTCGAGCACGAGATCGTCGGTCGAGACGGTTATCCCGTGCACGGCTGGGTGGCCGTGCCCGAGGGCGAGGGACCGTTCCCGGTCATCCTGCAGATCCACGGCGGCCCCTACGCCTCGTACGGCGTGCACCTGTTCGACGAGACGCAGGTGCTCGTCGACGCCGGATACGCGGTCGTCTACAGCAACCCGCGGGGGAGCGCCGGTTACGGCCGCTCACACGGTCGCTCGATCCGCCGCCGCATGGGCACCCTCGACTTCTTCGACGTCATGGACTTCTTCGACGGCGTCGTCGGCGTCGACCCGCGGCTCGACGCGGATCGCGTGGGTGTCATGGGCGGCTCGTACGGCGGGTACATGACCGCGTGGATCATCGCGCACGAGCACCGCTTCGCCGCAGCGATCGTCGAGCGCGGATTCCTCGACCCCGCCGCCTTCCCGGGCTCGAGCGACATCGGCTCGTTCTTCGGCGACGAGTACGTCGGCACCGACCCGGTGCTCGTGGCCGCGCAGAGTCCCATGGCCGTCGTCGACCAGGTCGCCACACCCACGCTCGTGCTGCACTCCGAACTCGACTACCGCTGCCCGCTCGATCAGGCGACGCGGTACTACGCGGCGCTCAAGCGCAACGGCGTCGAGGCCGAGATGCTCATCTTCCCGGGCGAGGATCACGAGCTCACGCGCGCCGGGCGCCCGCAGCACCGGGTGCAGCGTTTCGACGCCGTCCTCGAGTGGTGGAGCCGCCACCTGCCGGTGGGGTGAGACATGAACAGGGCCCGGATGCCATGACATCCGGGCCCTGTTCGTTCGAGATCAGACGGCTTTGCCGAACTGGATCGCCCGCACGATCTGGAACACGCCCAGGATCACGAGCGAGATGCCGATGAGCAGGAACAGGGTCACCGCGCCGAGCAACGGCGAGAAGAGCAGCACGATGCCGGCGAGGATGCTGACGATCGCGAAGAAGATCGTCCAGGCCCGCGCCTTCGACCGGTGACCGGCCGTCGTGAGCGAGACGACGCCCTCGATGATCCAGAGGATGCCGACCAGGGTGCCGATGAAGACCCCGAACCACGCGGTCGTGGCCGAGAGGTTGGCGAACGAGAAGATGCCCGCGACGATGAACAGCACGCCGAGCACGAGGTAGCCGAGGCGCGCCCATCCCGAGCGCCAGAACAGGCCGATGGCGATGTTCACGAGACCGGCGATGATCACGTAGATCGAGATGATGCCGACGGCGACCTCGGCGGTGCGTCCCGGCCAGATGAGGATGAGCAGACCGATGACGAGGGAGAGGGCTCCGCTGACGCCGAGCGCGGTGCGCACGGCCCCGACGGCGGGGTTGGTCGTGGAGGTCGACATGGCGAGCCTTTCTGAGTGAAAGCTGGGAACGACTCTCACCCTAGACCCGACGGTTCACCGCGCGCGAGGACCCTCACGCGGGGGAGTGCTCCAGCAACAGCGCGACGGTGAACAGCACCGGCAGGCACCCGAGCGTCGAGATGAAGACCACGTCGCGCGACAGGATCACACCCACCTCGTACCGCTGCGCGAAGTTGAAGACGTTCTGTGCCGTCGGGAGCGCCGCGAGCACCACGACGACGAACACCTGGTCGGCGGGCAGCGCGAAGAGCGTCGCCACGAGCCACGCCAGCGCGGGCATCACCACGAGCTTCAGGGCCGAGGCGATCACCACGTCGACGCGGCGACCCGGCTCGGTCAGCACGCGCTGGCCGTACAGCGACATGCCGTACGACATCAGCAGCACGGGAACGCACGCGCCGGCGATCAACTGCAGGGGATCGAAAACGATCGGCGGCAGATCGATGTCGAGGAGCGCGACCAGCACACCCAGGGCGGAACCAATGAGCATCGGGTTCTTCGCCGTCTGCAACAGGATACGCCCGACGTTGCGCGAGCCCGAGGTGGCGGCATCCAGGATCGAGAGGGCGATCGGCATGAGGACCAGCAACTGAAACAGGATCACCGGAGCCGAGTACGCCGCGTTCCCGAGCATGTAGAGCGAGATCGGGATGCCGATGTTGTTGCTGTTCACCTGGCCGGCCGACAGCGCGCCGATCACCGTCTCGCCCACGCTGCGGCGCAGGATCAGCGCCGAAATCAGCGCGTAGACCCCGATGACGACCGCCGCCGTGATCATCGACACAGGCAGCAGCGCCGAGAACAGCGTGGCGACGTCGGCCTTCGCGAGCACCGTGAAAAGCAGGAACGGCGACAGGACGAAGAACGTCAGGCGGCTCAGCACGGGGCGCGCGTGCGGCCCGAGCAGATCGATGCGGGCGATGGTGTAGCCCACCACGACCGCGAGACCGACGACCGCGAAGCCGGTGAAGACGCCGCTCACGCGCTGGACCGGGGGAGAGGGGCGCACGGGGGAGTCATCGGTTCGAGCGTAGCGGGACGCTTGGCTCGCTCCGTGACGCCGTGGTGGGATGAGCCGCATGTACTCCGGATTCGCGCGCTTCTACGACGTCCTGCAGGGCGGGACCCCCGAACCGTTCGCCGCGTGGATCGAGAGACGCACCGCCGAGCTCGGGCGCGAGGTGGAGTCGATCCTCGAGCTCGGGTGCGGCACCGGGGCCGTGCTCGACCTCCTACCCGCCACGTGGGCGAAGGTCGGCATCGACGCGTCACCCGACATGCTCGAGATCGCCCGGATCAAGGGGGTGGATGCCGCCCTGATCGAGGCGGACATCCGCGACGTCGCCCTGGATCGTCGGTTCGATGTCGTCGCGTGCGTCTACGACACCGTCAACCACCTGCCCGTCTCGGACTGGCCGCGGGTGTTCGCCGTGGCATCCGGTCATCTCGAAGCCGACGGGATCTTCCTCTTCGACATGAACACGCTCGGGCGCCTCCGCGACGGCGCGGGGCGGTCCGAGACGACGGTCGCCGGGGGAGCGACGGTCACGATCTCGATCAGCGACGAGGGCGACGACCGCTACGACTGGCACGTGCGCATCGAGGGCGACCACGATCCGATCGACGAGACGATCGCCGAGTACGGCGCCGCGTTGACCGACGTCCGCCGCATGCTGACGGACGCGGGATTCACCCGGGTCGAGGTGAGCGGCGGTCGCGATCGTCCCGTCGACGACGAGGCACCGCGACTGTTCTTCGCGTGCCGCCGCTGACGCGGGCTTTGGGGGAGAGGTCAGTGCTGCGGCTGCGGCCGGCGCAGGATCCAATCCAGCGTCGAATGCCAGGTCTGGCGCAGGGGTCGGCCGCGTCGCCACTCGCGCCAGGTGAGCAGCAGGATGATCAGGTCGAACACCGTCAGCAGTACGAGACCGATGCTCGGTGAGACGAACAGCTCATACACCTGGTAGACGAGGAAGGCGCCGATCGCGGCGATCGCCCACGGGTACACCCGCCGGGTGCCGAGCATCAGGGCGATGACGATCGCGAGCTTCACGACGCCGTGCAGCAGGAGGTACACGGCGAGGAAGACCACCGTGCCCGATCCGAGCTGTTTGATGCTGTGCAGCAGCGCGTTCGCGAGGAAGTCGTTCGGCTCCCGCGCCAGCTCGTGAGCCGTGAGCCGCTGGGCGACGTGCAGGAGCTGGCCGGGGGTCGTGACGAGCAGCACGATCGCACCGACGAGTTCGATCAGGCCGTCGAGGCCCTTCAGGGCGACGCCGATGAGGAAGACGAGATCCATCACCCGTTCGCGCACCTGGCGCTCCTCTCCGGCCGACGTCCACGGCGGTCGTCGTCAGGGCCGAGTGTAGGCCGTCAGGCATCGGCACCTCGTCCACAAGACCCGGCTGGTCCTTAGGCGCGAGGTCTACCGTCGCGGAAATGAGCACCTACGCCCCGAACCTCACCGAGATCCTCGATCGCGAACCCCTCCCGGCATCCGGGATCGAATCGGGTGACGTCGACTACGAAGCGGACGGCGTCGCCTACCGCGGCTACCTCGCGCGCCCGGCAGGGGAGGGGCGCCACCCGGGGATCATGGTCGTGCACGACTGGCTCGGCGTGACCGACTACGTGCGTATGCGCTGCGACACGCTCGCGCGCCTCGGCTATACGACCTTTGCAGCGGACGTCTACGGCGCCGACGTGCGCCCGGCGCCCGAGGACGCGGCCGGTGTGGCCGGCGGCTTCTACCAGGATCGCCCGCTGTGGAGGAAGCGTCTCACCGAGGCCTTCGCCTACCTGCGCGAGCAGTCATCCGTCGACGCCGACCGCACCGCGGCGATCGGATACTGCTTCGGCGGGTCGTCGGTGCTCGAGCTCGCGCGCACGGGCGCCGACGTCGACGCGGTCGTCAGCTTCCACGGCGGCCTGCTCACCGGCCCCGAAGGCGAGGCCGAGAAGATCACCGCGAAGCTGCTCGTGCTGCACGGCGCCGCCGACCCCGTCGCACCCGACGACGCGATGCTCGCCTTCGAGAACGACCTGCGCACGGCGCCGTCGGTCGACTGGCAGCTGGTGTCGTACGCGAATGCGATGCACGCCTTCACGCTTCCGGATGCCGATGCCCCCGAGCAGGGCGCGCAGTTCCAGGCGACCGCCGAGCGGCGCAGTTGGGCCGCGATGAAGGCGTTCCTGGCGGAGGTGTTCGAAGCCCACGCGTGACGGATTCGCCCGCCACGGTGCGCATGTGCGGTCCGTGGTTGGCCGTGGTCTCGGACGATTGCACGCGAGCCGATAATGCACATTATGTCAGTCCAAGTTCCGGTGTCACCCCCCGACGCCCTCTCCGTCCCACCAACGCGGAGGGGCGGGGACGCCGGTTCAGTCGCGCCGCACCCATCCCGAGGTCATGCCCAGCACTCGCGATCCGTCGAGGTCGGCCAGAGACAGGCCGGCGAACTGGGTCGCCGCATCGGAGGTCTGCCAGCGGAAGCGCGGCGCGGATGTCGTCGAGGCCTCGACGACCGTCTTCGCGGCATCCTCCGCAGATTGCGCGGACGCGAACGAGGTCGCCGCGCGGTCGAGGTACGCCTGCTGCTGCTCGGCGTAGGGCCCGGGGACGGCGCGGTGGACGGAGGCGACGAACGACGACGCGACGGCGGCGGGCTCGACGATCGACACCTCGACGCCGAAGGGTGCGACGACCGGGGCGAGCGACTGCATGAGCCCCTCGACGGCGAACTTGGCGGCGCAGTACGCGTCCGAGAACGGTTGGCCCACCGCTCCTCCGACGCTGGTGACCGTGACGATGCGTCCACTCCCCCGCTCGCGCATGCCGGGCAGGACGAGACGGGTCAGGCGCGCGACCGAGAGGTAGTTGGTCTCCAACTGCTCCTGCAGGTCCTCGTCGCTCATCTGCTCGAGGGTGCCCACAGCGCCACGTCCGGCGTTGTTCACGAGGATGTCGATCGGACCCGCCGCCTCGATCAGGGCACGGGATGCCGCGGCATCCGTCACGTCCAAGGCCCGGATGTCGAGCTCGACACCCGCCTCGGATGCCGCCGAGCGCAGGGCGTCGGCGCGCGCGGTGTCGCGGACCGTGGCGATGACCGTCACCCCCTGCTGCGCGAGTTGGATGGCGGTGTGCAGGCCGATGCCGCTGGTGGTTCCGGTGACGAGTGCGAGAGTCATGTGCTCAGTCTGCTCCTCGAACCCATGGGCGCGGTGTGCGGGGGTCGTCCAGGGATCGCTGCCAGAGTGTCGATGTGACAGTGGATGTGGGGGCGCCGGTCGCCGAGCGGGGTGTGAGCGCGGGGCGCCGCCGGACAGCGGTCGTGGCGAGCCTGGCGTACCTGGTGTTCGCGGGGGTGATCCTCGTGGTCATGCCCATCTCGATGGACAGTGCGGGCGGGCGCGAGGTGGTCGTCGGGCCGTGGACGGGCGGCGTCCTTGTCGCTGCGTGCCTCATGGCATCCACGGTGACGCTGAGCGTGATCGTCTTCGCCGTCCCCGCGCGCAGGTGGTGGTGGGTGCTGCTTGGTCCGCTCCGGGCGATCGTCGCGGCGGCGGCAGCGGTGGCCATTTTCGGCTTCACCCTCACGGACGAGTCGGTGACCCCCATCGTGGCGAACGGATGCGAAACCGGTTACGTCGTGACCGAGCGCAGCTTCCTCTTCCTCGCTGCGGGCGAGGTGCGCCGCGTGGAGGGGGTGATCGGCACCTCCGTCGGCAGCACGTCCGTCGACGACGGGCACAAGCCGTTCCAGCAGCAGTCCTACATCGTCGTGACCAGCGGCGACACGCTCCGAATCTGGAACACGTTCGACAACGCGTGGGAGCGCCTCAGCACCTCGACCGAACCGGCCTTCGTCCTCCCACGGCTGGTCGATGAGACCGAGTGCGGCCTTGCCGGCGGAGTGGTGGCCGCTCGCCCTTCCGCATCCCCTCCCCCGGCCGCTACGGTCGACGAGGGCCCCGCGCCGGCTCCGGTGTCCGACTCCCGCGATGAGATTGCGCGCATGGCGCAGCTGACCATCGAAGCGGCAGGGACGCCGATGACGGATGCCGAGGGAGTACCGGTGACCGCGCCCGCGGCATCCGACCTGCCGTGTGACGGAACGACCAGCCACGATATGACTTTCCGCACCGACGACAACGCCGCCTCCTACGCGGCGATCCTCGATGCGTGGAGTGCCGAGGGCTACTCGAAGGACCGCGCCATGCAGGAAGACCTGCGGTACAACGGCGCGGTACGTCTGTCGGCCCGCGATCGCTCGAGCATCGATGGGCTGATGCACTTTTCGCTGACCGCGGACTGTCGCGCGCCCTGATGAGAACGAATGGGGATCCGAGACCAGCAGGGAACACCGGGAGATCGGCCATGGTCCACGCTGCCGAGTGCGTCCCGCGACCCGCGTTGCTTCGTCCGCCCTCAGCCTCCCGGCGTGAGCTCCACCCAGCCGCCGCCGAACTTCGCCTGACGGTTGTCGCCCGACGAGGTGCCGGTGAGCCGGCGACGCACCCACGGTGCCACGTGCTCGCGGTAGTAGGCGGTGCCCTTCAGCCGCTCGGTCTCGGGGATCTCGCGCAGATGCCACCACTCGGCGGGCGGTGTGAGCCCGACCGACTCGATCACCCGGGCGGCGACGCGGTGGTGGCCGCGCGCGTTCATGTGCAGCCGGTCGACGGACCAGAACTCCCCGCCCGCCAGCTCGCGGTCGAACCAGTTGTAGGCGGTGAGCACGTCGGGGCGCGCTTCGAGACGCTTCTCGACGGCGTGCGACAGGCGGTCGCCGCGCGCCTCGATGAGCTTGCCGAGCGGGAGCCCCGCCGACGGGTTCGCCCCCGAGAGCACGATCAGACGCACCCCCTCTTCGTCGCACCGGCGCACGACGTGGTCGAACAGGTCGACGATGCGGTCGATGCCCGTGCGCGGACGCAGCATGTCGTTGCCGCCGCCGTTGAACGACAGGTGCGTCGGCTTGAGCGCCAGCGCCGGCTCGAGTTGTTGAGCGACGATGGGCTCGATGAGCTTGCCGCGGATCGCGAGGTTCGCGTATTCGATGGGCTCCCCCGCGGCATCCGCCCATCCCTGTGCGGCCAGGTCGGCCCACCCTCGGACGGTGCCGTCGGGCAGCTCATCGCCGACGCCTTCGGTGAACGAGTCGCCGATCGCGACGTAGCGGACGGATGCCATGGCACGAGCCTACGCGGGCGCGCGGCGCAGCCCGTTGCCCGCCACTCACCGGTTGGGGGCGCATTCCGTCCTCTGGGGCCGAGAATGCACGCCCGAACGGCGAAACGCGTGCTGAACCTGGGGAAGGGGCCTACGCCAGCGCCCGCCCGCGCTGCTCGCGGAGGAACAGCGCCGCGACTACAGCCACGGCGAAGAACGCCGCGAACACCACGAACAGCAGCGGCGCTCCCCCGACGCCGAGCAGCGGCGGCACGGCGAGGGGAGCCAGGATCGACGCGATGCGTCCGACGCCCGCGGCCCAGCCCGACCCCGTCGCGCGCAGCTCGGTCGGGTAGGTCTCGGGGGTCGCGGCGTACAGGGCGCCCCACGCGCCGAGATTGAAGAACGACAGGGCCATGCCGGCGGCGATGACCGCCACCTCTCCGGTCGCCGTGCCGAACAGCACCG
Source organism: Microbacterium testaceum (assembly GCF_029761935.1). NCBI lineage: Bacteria > Bacillati > Actinomycetota > Actinomycetes > Micrococcales > Microbacteriaceae > Microbacterium > Microbacterium testaceum. The sequence goes on along the minus strand of NZ_CP121699.1, from coordinate 647,877 downwards.
CGGCGACCGCGGAACCGGCGAGGAAGGTCGCGAGGGTCGCGCGCCGGCCCCAGGCCTCGATGAGCCACGCGGCGACCGCGTACCCGGGTAGCTGCGCGAGCGTGATGATGAGCGTGAAACCGAACGAACGCACGAGGTCGTAGCCCTGCGCGACGAGGATGGTCGGAATCCAGATGAACGCCCCGTAGTACGAGAAGTTCACGCAGAACCACAGCACCCACAGGCTCGCCGTGCGCGCCCGCAGTGCCGGTGCCCACAGGGCCCGGACCCGGGGACGGTCGGCGGGAGCGGATGCCGAGACTCCCTCCGTCGACGCCTCGAGTGCGATCCGACCGGCGGCGGCCTCGAGATCGCGCACGATGACGATCGCCTCGGCGTTGCGGCCGCGAGACGCCAGCCACCGCGGCGACTCGGGAAGACCCCACCGCACGATGAGCGCGTAGACGGCGGGAATGGCGCCGAGGGCGAAGGCCCATCGCCAGCCATCGGCGGACGACGGCACCACGAGGTAGCCGATGAGCGCCGCGGCCGTCCATCCGACGGCCCAGAACGCCTCGAGGAACACGATGAGTCGACCCCGCATGCGGGCGGGCGCGAACTCGCTGACGTAGGTCGATGCCACCGGCAACTCCGCCCCGAGCCCGAGGCCCACGACGAAGCGCAGCACGAGCAGGGCTGCGAGACCCCCCACGAGGGCGCTCGCCCCGGTGGCCACTCCGTACACCAGCAGCGTCAGCGCGAAGACGTGACGGCGCCCGAACCGGTCGGCCAGCAGCCCGCCCACGCTCGCTCCGATCGCCATACCGGCGAAGCCCGCAGATGCGATCCACGACGCCTCGGTCGGCGCCAGCTGCCACTGCACGCTGAGAGCGGCGATGACGAACGAGATGAGGCCGACGTCCATGGCATCCAGAGCCCACCCCAGGCCCGATCCGCCGAGGATCCGCCCGTGGCGGCGGGTGAACGGCAGAGCGTCGAGGCGTTCGGACACCCGGATGGTGTCGGTGGTCGTGGTCACCGGATGCCGGGAGCGTCGACCGGCGTGGAGGTTTCGGCGAGCATCTCCTCGACGAGGGGGCGCACGCGCGTGCCGTACAGCTCGATACTCGACATCAAGCGATCGTGCGAGATCGACCCGCTCGCGATCTTCATCTGGAAGCGGGAGTTGCCCAGCGCTCGCACGGTCGCGGCGATCTTCCGGGCGACCGTCTCGGGCGAGCCGACATACATCGAGCCCTCGGGTCCGACGTCGTGCTGGAACCGCATGCGGTTGTACTCGGGCCAGCCGCGTTCGCGTCCGATCGTGTTGTTCAGCTCGGCGACGCCCTCGAACGCCTCGTCCCAGGCCTGCTCGTCGGTCTCGGCGACGTGGCCGGGCGAGTGCACCGAGATGGGCATCTGCGGCTTTCCGAGCTCGTCGAGCGATCGTCGGTACAGGTCGGCGTACGGGCGGAACCGAGCGGCGGACCCGCCGATGATCGCGAGGACCAGACCGTAGCCGTAGCGGGCCGTGCGCACCACCGACTCCGGAGAACCGCCGACCCCGACCCACGCGGTCAGGCCCGTCTCGGTCTTGGGGTACACATCGGCATCCTGCAGCGCGGCGCGCGTGCGGCCCGACCAGGTGACGGGCTTCTCGGTGAGCAGGTGCGAGAAGAGCTCGAGCTTCTCCTCGAACAGCTGCTCGTAGTCGGCGAGGTCGTAGCCGAACAGCGGGAACGACTCGATGAACGACCCACGCCCGAGGATGACCTCGGCGCGGCCGTTCGAGACGGCATCCAGCGTCGCGAACCGCTCGTACACGCGCACCGGGTCGTCGCTCGACAGGACGGTCACCGCGGTTCCGAGGTGGATGTTCTTCGTGCGGGCGGCCGCGGCGGCCAGCACGATCTCGGGGCTGGTGACGGCGAAGTCCTTGCGGTGGTGCTCCCCCACCCCGAAGAACGACAGGCCCACCTCGTCGGCGAGCACCGCCTGGTCGACGACGTTGCGGATGGTCTGCGCGTCGGACAGCAGCGACCCGTCGGGGCCGCGCGAGATATCTCCGAAGGTGTCGAGTCCGAGCTCGAGGGGGCGGGCGTCCATGGGATCTCCTTGCATTCGGATGAATGAACTTTACGCGACGGCGGAGTATTCCCCCGCATCGCCGAGGGGCGCCGCCGAAGCGACGCCCCTCGGGGAGATCAGGCGGAGGCCAGAGCCGCGCGCAACGTGTCGAGACCCACGCCGCCGATGTCGAGCGCCCGCGTGTGGAACTGCTTCATCGAGAAGTCGGCGCCGCGGCGCTCCTGCTCCTCGTCGCGCACCTGCTCCCAGATGCGCTGGCCCACCTTGTACGACGGGGCCTGTCCCGGCCAGCCGAGGTAGCGGTTGACCTCGAAGCGCACAAACTCCTCGCTCATGTTCACGTTCTTCAGCATGAACGCGAGCGCGTAGTCGTGGTCCCACGTGCCGGTGCCGTCGAGACGGGGCTTCCGCAGGTGCACGCCGATGTCGAGTACCACGCGAGCGGCGCGCATGCGCTGGCCGTCGAGCATGCCCAGGCGGTCGGCCGGGTCGTCGAGGTAGCCGAGCTGCTCCATCAGGCGCTCGGCGTACAGCGCCCAGCCCTCGGCGTGACCGCTCGTGCCGGCCAGCAGACGGCGCCACGAGTTGAGCTCGGCGCGATTGTGCACGGCCTGCGCGATCTGCAGGTGGTGGCCCGGAACGCCCTCGTGGTAGACCGTGGTCAGCTCGCGCCAGGTGTCGAAGGTGTCGACGCCCTCGGGCACCGACCACCACATGCGGCCGGGGCGCGAGAAGTCGTCGGTGGGGCCGGTGTAATAGATGCCGCCCTCGTTCGTCGGGGCGATCATGCACTCGAGGTGGCGGATCGGCTCGGCGATGTCGAAGTGCGTGCGGCCGAGCTCTTCGACGGCCTTGTCGCTCGTGCGCTGCATCCACTCCTGCAGGGCCTTGGTGCCGCGGAGTTTGCGCGACTCGTCCTTCTCGAGGAACGCCACGGCCTCTTCCACCGAGGCGCCCGGCAGGATCTCGTTCGCGATGGCCTCCTGCTCGGCGACCATGCGGGCGAGTTCTTCGACCCCCCACTCGTACGTCTCGTCGAGGTCGACCTCGGCGCCCAGGAAGTGCCGCGACTGCAGGGCGTACACCTCGCGACCGACCGCGTCGACCTCGCCCGCGGCCGGTGCGAGCTCCTTCGACAGGAACGACGCGAGACCGTCGTAGGCGACCCGTGCCGCGTTGGAGTTCTCGGCGAGGTCCCGGGCGAGCGAGGCAGGGAGCTGCCCCTCCTCGGGGGCGGCGTCTCCGACGAACTCGGCGAAGAAGCCCGTGTCGGAGGTGTAGCGCGCGATCTGGGTCACGACCTCGCTCACCTGACGGCGCGCGGGCACCACCCCCTCGGCGATGCCCTGGCGCAACGTCGCGACGTACCCGTCGATGGCAGCAGGCAGGGCCCTCATGCGGTCGGAGATCGTGGACCAGTCGTCGACCGTCGCGGTGGGCATGAGGTCGAACGTCGAGCGGATGTCCTGCGCGGGAGACGCGATGACGTTCAGGTTGCGCAGGTTCGTCTTCGCCTCGTGCTGCTCGATCGTGAGGTCGAGCTCGCGCACCAGGTCCATCTTGGTGACGGTGTCGATCGCGTCGGTCGCTTCGGCCGCCTCGAGTGCGGACTTCGTCGAGCGCGCCTCCGACACGAGGGCGTCCGCGCCCTCGGGGCTGTAGTCGCCGAAGCGCCCGTTGTACTCGAAACGGCCGATGTAGGTCGCGAGCGTCGGGTCCTTCTCCGCCAGGGTGTCGACCCACGCGTCCGCGATCGTGTCGATCGGCGTGGGGGTGCGTTGTGCGTCAGTCATCCTCCGAGCCTAGGGAAGGCGCGGCGCCCGCGCACGCCCCCCAACGGGTGGTTCGGGATGCCGCGCCCCGGCCCGACGGCGCGCACTCGGCCACCGCCTCGTCGGCGGTTCCGGATGCCGCGCTCCGGGCTTCGTGTCGGGCCGCGGCGACGCGGGTGCTAGTGCCCGGCCTCGTCCCAGTCGCCGCCGCGGCCGATCTGCACGTCGAGCGGAACCGACAGGTCGGCGGCGTCGGCCATGCGCGCGCGCACGATCTTCTCGACGTCATCCCACTCCCCCGCCGCGACCTCGACGACGAGCTCATCGTGGATCTGCAGTAGCACGCGCGAGCGCAGCTCGGCGTCGGCGAGGTCGCGCTCAATGTGGAACAGCGCGACCTTCATGATGTCGGCGGCGCTGCCCTGAATCGGCGCATTGAGCGCGGCGCGCTCGGCGTTCTCGCGCAGCACGCGGTTCATGCTCGTGAGGTCGGGGAACGGCCGACGACGCCCGAAGATCGTCTCGGTGTAACCGTCTTGGCGGGCCTGCTCGACCGACCCGCGCAGGTAGTCGCGCACCGCTCCGAAGCGGGCGAAGTACTCGAGCATGAGCTTCTTGGCCTCGGACTGCTCGATGCGCAACTGCTTCGACAGGCCGAACGCCGACAGGCCGTAGACCAGGCCGTACGACATCGCCTTGACCTTCGTGCGCATGGCCGGGGTGACCTCGGCGGGCTCGACGCCGAAGACTCGTGCGCCGACGAAGCGGTGCAGGTCTTCACCCGAGTTGAAGGCCTCGATGAGCCCGGGGTCGCCCGACAGGTGCGCCATGATGCGCATCTCGATCTGCGAGTAGTCGGCGGTCAGGAGCGTCTCGTAGCCCTCGCCCACCACGAACGCTGCGCGGATGCGACGGCTCTCTTCGGTGCGGATCGGGATGTTCTGCAGGTTCGGGTCGGTGCTCGACAGGCGCCCCGTCTGGCTGCCGGTCTGCACGTAGGTCGTGTGAATGCGACCGTCAGCCCCGGTGGCGGTGTCGAGCGCGTCGATGATCTGCTTCAGCTTCGTGGCCTCGCGGTGGCGCAGCAGCAGGTCGAGGAACGGGTGGTCGGCGCTCTCTTGCAGGTCGGCGAGGGCCGCGGCATCCGTCGTGTACCCACTCTTGGTCTTGCGGGTCTTCGGCAGCTGCAGCTCGTCGAACAGGACCTCCTGCAGCTGCTTGGGCGAACCGAGATTCACCTCGTGACCGATCGCGGCGTAGGCGTCGCGGGCGAGGGCATCGGCGCGGGCCCCGAGCTCGGCTGAGAAGCTCGAGAGCTTCTCGTGCGACACCGCGACACCCGCGAGCTCCATGTCGGCCAAGGCGGTGAGGGTCGGCAGCTCGATGTCGTCGAGCAAGCTCGCGACCGACTCGGGCATATCGGCGCGCTGCGCCTCGGCGACGCGGCGCGTGAACCACGACAGCTGGCTCGAGGTCGCGCCCTCGGTCTCGGGAACCAACTGGGTCGGATCGGCGACCGGCAGCTTCTCGTCGAGCATGCGCTCCACGAGATCGCCGAGCGTCTTGTCAGGGAAGCTCGGGCGCACGAGCCACCCGGCGAGGATCACGTCGAACGCCACGCCGCCGACGGCCACACCCTCGCGAGCGAGCGCCTTGATCTGCGGCTTCGCGTCGGCGAAGACCTTGGGAGCGTCGGATGCCAGCCACTCGGCCAGCGCGTCGCGCACCGCCGGCGACCACTCGGCTTCGACCGCGGTGTCGCCCGAGGCGAGTCCGATCGCGGTGGGCGCGCCGCCGGCCAGTGTGACGGTGACCCCGACCTCGCCGGTCGCTGCGGCCGTCCATGCGGCCAAGGCCGTGGCGTCGAGCCGCGAGGGCGTCGGAGCGGTGGCGGTGGGGCGCTGCTCTTCGACGATGCCGGCGTCTCCGCCGAGGGCGTCGAACACGCGCGGCAACAGGGTGCGGAACTCGAGGCGCGCGAAGATGTCGCGAACGGCCTGCGCATCGAGCGGGTGCATCTTGAGGTCGCCGGGGCCGACGGGCAGCTCGACGTCGCGCAGCAGGCGGTTGAGCGCGCGGTTGCGGCGCACGCCGTCGATGTGCTCGCGGAGGTTGCCGCCCACCACGCCGGTGATCTTGTCGGCGTTGTCGAGCAGCGCATCGAGGGAGCCCCACTGGGTGAGCCACTTGACCGCGGTCTTCTCGCCCACCTTCGGCACGCCCGGCAGGTTGTCGCTCGTCTCGCCGACGAGGGCGGCGATCTCGGGATACTGCGCGGGCGGCAGGCCGTACTTCTCGATCACGGCGGCGGTGTCGTAGCGCTTGAGCTGCGAGACGCCCTGGACGTTCGGGTAGAGCAGCGTGACGTCGTCGGTGACGAGCTGGATGGTGTCGCGATCGCCCGAGCAGACGAGCACCTCGAAGCCCTGCTGCTCGCCCTGCGTCGCGAGCGTGGCGAGGATGTCATCGGCCTCGAAGTCCTCTTTCGCCAGCACCGGCACGCCCATCGCGCGCAGGCAGTCCTGCAGCAGCGGGATCTGCCCCTTGAACTCGGCGGGAGACTCGCTGCGGTTGGCCTTGTACTCGGCGTACTCGCGCGTCCGGAACGACTGCCGCGAGGTGTCGAACGCCACGGCGAGATGCGTGGGTTTCTCGGCCTTCACGAGGTTCACGAACATCGACAGGAACCCGTAGATGCCGTTGGTGTGCTGGCCGTCCTTGGTCGAGAAGTTGTCGACCGGCAGGGCGTAGAACGCCCGATACGCCAGCGAATGGCCGTCGACGACGAGGAGAGTAGGCTTTTCGGCATCCGTCACCCCTCCAGCGTAACGAGAACCACGGACAGTCCCCCGGCCCCGGCCCGATCGACGAAGGCGATGATGAGCTCCACGACTCCCGAAACGTCCCCCGGCCTCGACTGGGCGAAGGAGCGCGGCATGGGCGCCCTCGCCGAGAAGATGGGCATCGAGTGGGTCGAGTTCTCGGTGGAGCGCAGCGTCGCGACCATGCCGGTCGAGGGCAACACCCAGCCGGTCGGCCTGCTTCACGGCGGTGCGTACGTCGTCCTCGGCGAGTCGCTGGGCTCGATGGCGGCGAACCTCTACGCGGGGTCGGGCAAGCTCGCGGTCGGCATCGATATCAACGCCACGCACACCCGCTCGGCCACGTCGGGCATCGTCACGGGTGTGTGCACCCCGATCCACCTCGGCCGCTCGCTCACGGTGCACGAGATCGCGGTGTCCGACGAACAGGGTCGTCGGTGCTCGACGATCCGGATCACGAACATGATCAAGGACGCCCCCGCGCGCTGACCGCCCCGACTCTCGCGGCGGAAACGAGAAATGGATGCCACCTCAGTGGCATCCATTTCTCGAAGAGGTCTCGCTCAGCCCTTCTTGGGGGCGAGCTGCTCGATGATCGCCTTGGCGACGTCCTGCATGGTGAGGCGGCGGTCCATCGACGCCTTCTGGATCCAGCGGAAGGCCTCGGGCTCGCTCAGACCCATCTTCTCGTTGAGCAGGCCCTTGGCCCGGTCGACGAGCTTGCGGGTCTCGAAGCGCTCGACCATGTCGGCGACCTCGGCCTCGAGCGTGATGATCTGCTCGTAGCGGGCGAGGGCGATCTCGATCGCGGGGAGCAGGTCGTTGGGGGTGAAGGGCTTGACCACGTACGCCAGAGCGCCGGCCTCGCTGGCCCGCTCGACGAGCTCCTTCTGGCTGAAGGCGGTGAGCAGCACGACCGGGGCGATGTGGTTCTTACTGAGCTTCTCGGCGGCGCTGATGCCGTCGAGCTGCGGCATCTTGACGTCCATGATCACCAGATCGGGGCGCAGCTCGGTCGCGAGCTGGACGGCGGTCTCACCGTCGCCGGCCTCGCCGACGACGTCGAAGCCGTTGTCGCGGAGGATCTCGACGATGTCGAGGCGGATGAGCGACTCGTCTTCCGCGACGACGACGCGTCGGGGAGCGGCCGGAGCGCTGGCCGGAACGGCTTCTTGATCAGTCACGGAACCATCCTAAGTCTGCGGGGGCCAGAAGCCCCGGATCGCAGCCCCCATCACTCGGGTGCTGTCACGGGTACCGGTGGTGGGACTCGAACCCACACGTCTTTCGACAGAGCATTTTGAGTGCCCCGCGTCTGCCATTCCGCCACACCGGCAGGTGTTGCCCTCCCAACTTACCGGCGGTGAGACCGGGGTGGGAACGCGAAGACGCGCGCCGGGCGGACCCGGCGCGCGTCTTCGAGGCTCAGACCTCTTTGTAGACGGGCGCTGCGCCGTGCACGGCGTCGCCCACGCGGTGGACGCGCAGGTCGTTCGTCGAGCCCGCGATTCCGGGAGGGGAACCGGAGATCACGACGACCTTGTCCCCCACCTCGGCCAGCTTGTGCGAGAGCAGGTAGTCGTCGACCTGCAGAAACATCTTGTCGGTGTGCGACACGTGCTCCACCAGCGTGGAGCGCACGCCCCACGTCAGCGCGAGGCGACGGCGGATGCCGGGCTCGGGCGTGAACGCGATCATGGGGATGGTCGAACGCAGACGCGACATGCGGCGCGCCGAGTCACCCGACTCGGTGAACACGCAGAGGAACTTCGCCTCGACGAAGTCGGCCACCTCGACGGCGGCGAGCGTGATGGCGCCACCCTGCGTGCGGGGCTTGTTGGTCAGCGGCGCGATGCGCTCGAGACCGTGCTCCTCGGTGGACGCGACGATGCGCGCCATGGTCTCGACGACCACGACCGGGTAGTCGCCGACGCTGGTCTCGCCCGAGAGCATGACCGCGTCCGCACCGTCGAGGACGGCGTTGGCGACGTCGCTGGTTTCGGCGCGCGTGGGGACCGGGCTGTTGATCATCGACTCGAGCATCTGCGTCGCGACGATGACGGGCTTGGCCATGCGGCGGGCGAGTTCGACGGCGCGCTTCTGCACGATCGGGACGGCCTCGAGGGGCAGCTCGACACCGAGGTCGCCGCGGGCGACCATGATGCCGTCGAAGGCGTCGATGATCTCCTCGAGGTTGTCGACCGCCTGCGGTTTCTCGATCTTGGCGATGACGGGCACGTAGCGCCCCTCTTCGGCCATGATCTCGTGCACGCGCTCGATGTCCTTGGCGTCGCGGACGAACGACAGGGCGATGAGGTCGGCGCCGGCGTTCAGGCCCCAGCGGAGGTCCGCCTCGTCCTTCTCGCTCAGTGCGGGGACGTTCACGGCCACGCCGGGCAGGTTGATGCCCTTGTTGTTCGAGACCGGGCCGCCGACGATGACCTTGGTGGTCACGACGGTGCCGTCGGTCTCGACGACCTCGACGCGGACCTTGCCGTCGTCGATCAGCAGGAAGTCGCCGGGGCGGACGTCCTGGGGCAGACCCTTGAAGGTCGTGCCGACGATCTCTTTGGTGCCGAGGATGTCGTCGATGGTGATCTTGAAGATGTCACCGGGCAGCAGGTCGTGGGGACCGTTCTCGAACTTGCCGAGGCGGATCTTCGGGCCCTGCAGGTCGACGAGGGCCGCGACCGGGCGTCCGGCGTCTTCTGCCGCCTTGCGCACGTTGGCGAAGTTGGCGTCGTGCACGGAGTAATCTCCGTGGCTCAGGTTGAGGCGGGCGACATCCACACCGGCGTCGATGATGGCGCGAACCATCTCATACGACGACGTGGCGGGCCCGAGTGTTGCGACGATCTTGGCGCGTCTCATCCGGTTTCAAGCTCCGTGAAATTTTCGGGAAGTGGCCGATCGGCCCTTGCCAGCTTAGGCGGGCAGGAGGCCGATGGCGACATCGGTCGGGCGCACCGGCGCGGGCAGCACCGTCTCGCCCATGAGGAACGTGTCGACCTCGGCGGCGGCCGCGCGGCCTTCGGCGATGGCCCACACGATGAGGGACTGTCCGCGACCGGCATCTCCGGCGACGAACACCCCCGGGGTGGTGGTGGCGTAGGTCGCGTCGCGCTCCACGTTTCCGCGGTTCGTGAACTGCGTGCCGAGCTGGCTCTCGAGGTGCTCGCGCTCGGGGCCCGTGAAGCCCATCGCGATGAGGACCAGGTCGGCCGGGATCTCGCGCTCGGTGCCGCTCTTGGGGACGCGGCGGCCGTCGACGTACTCGGTCTCGGCGACGCGCAGGGCGCGGACCTCTCCCGCGGCGTTGCCGAGGAACTCCACGGTCGAGGCGAGGAACGTGCGCTCCCCGCCCTCCTCGTGAGCGGATGCCATCTCGAACAGGTTCGGCATCATCGGCCACGGCTGCTCGGCCGGACGCTCCGACGGGGGCTGCTTGCCGATCGCGAGGTTGGTCACGCTCAGCGCACCCTGGCGGTGGGCGGTGCCGATGCAGTCGGCTCCGGTGTCGCCACCACCGATGACGACGACGTGCTTGCCCTCGGCGGTGATCTGGTGCGGCACCTGGTCGCCGGCGACGGCCTTGTTGCCCTCGATGAGGTACTCCATGGCGTAGTGCACGCCGTCGAGGTCGCGGCCGGGGATGGCGAGGTCGCGCGGCACCGTCGAACCGGTGGCCACCACGACGGCGTCATAGCGCGCCCGGAGGTCGCTCCACGAGACGTCCTTGCCGATCTCGACGCCGGCGCGGAACCGCGTGCCCTCGGCCTGCATCTGCCTCAGGCGCAGCTCGAGGTGGCGCTTCTCCATCTTGAAGTCGGGGATGCCGTAGCGCAGCAGCCCGCCGATGCGGTCGTCGCGCTCGAAGACCGCGACCGTGTGGCCCGCGCGCGTGAGCTGCTGGGCGGCGGCGAGGCCGGCGGGGCCGGAGCCGACGACGGCGACGGTCTTGCCCGTGAGGCGCTCCGGCGGCTCGGGCTCGACCCAGCCGTTGCCGAAGGCCTCGTCGATGATCGAGACCTCGACCTGCTTGATCGTGACGGCCGGCTGGTTGATCCCGAGCACGCACGAGCTCTCGCAGGGCGCGGGGCACAGGCGACCGGTGAACTCCGGGAAGTTGTTCGTCGCGTGCAGGCGCTCGATGGCCGCGCGGCCCTCGCCGCGCCACGTGAGGTCGTTCCACTCGGGGATCAGGTTCCCTAGCGGGCAGCCCTTGTGGCAGAACGGGATGCCGCAGTCCATGCAGCGACCGGCCTGGCGCTTGATGACGGCCGAATCACCCGGCTCGTACACCTCTTTCCAGTCCATGATGCGCACCGGCACCGGCCGGCGCTTGGGGAGCTCGCGCTCCGTGACCTTGAGAAAGCCCTTCGGGTCAGCCACCCGTCACCTCCAGAATGCGCTTCCAGACGACGTCGCCGTCGGGGTCGAGCCCCTCGGTGACCGCCTCCTGGCGGGTCTGCAGCACGGCGGCGTAGTCGCGCGGCAGCACCCGGACGAAGTTGTCCACCTCGGTCTCGAAGTCGTCCAGCAGACGACGGGCGAGGGTGGAATCGGTTTCTGCGACGTGCTTTTCGAGCAGGTCGCGGAGGATCTCGGCATCCCCCGATCCGAGGGCACCGAGTTCGAGCTCACCGGATGCCATGGCCTCGCGGTTCACGAGATCGCGGTCGAGCTTGTAGACGTAGGCCTGACCGCCCGACATGCCGGCGCCGAGGTTGCGGCCAGTGGCGCCGAGGATCACGGCGAGACCACCGGTCATGTACTCGAGCGCGTGGTCGCCCACGCCCTCGACGACCGCCGTCGCTCCGGAGTTGCGCACCAGGAATCGCTCGCCCACGACGCCGTTGAGGAACATCTGCCCCTGCGTGGCGCCGTAGCCGATGACGTTTCCGGCGATGACGTTCTCGGACGCCGCGAAGCTCGAGCCGCGCGGCGGACGCACGACGATCGTGCCGCCCGACAGGCCCTTGCCGACGTAGTCGTTGGAGTCGCCCTCGAGGCGCAGCGTGATGCCGGCCGGCATGAACGCGCCGAACGACTGCCCGGCCGATCCGGTCAGACGCACGTCGATCGAGTTCTCGGGCAGACCGTGCTCGCCCCGCGCCTTGGTGACGTGGTGGCCGAGCATGGTCCCCACGGCGCGCGCGGTGTTGCGGATCGGGAGCTCGATCGTGAGCTGACCCCCGTGCGCGATGACGTCCTGCGCGCGCTCGATGAGCTGCACGTCGAAGTGATCCTCGAGCTCGTGATCCTGGTCGCGCGCGTGGCGGCGCGGCTCGTCCTCGGCGAAGCGGGGTCCTTCGAGGATGGGCGCGAGGTTGAGGCCCCGGGCCTTCCAGTGCTGGATCGCCTCGTTGGCATCGAGCAGCTCCGCGCGTCCGACGATCTCGTCGATCGAGCGGTAGCCGAGGGCGGCGAGGTACTCGCGCACCTCCTGCGCGATGAACTCCATGAAGTTGATGACGTACTCGGCCTTGCCGGTGAAGCGCTCGCGCAGCACGGGGTTCTGCGTCGCGACGCCCACGGGGCAGGTGTCGAGGTGGCACACGCGCATCATGATGCAGCCCGAGACCACGAGCGGAGCGGTGGCGAAGCCGAACTCCTCGGCACCCAGGAGGGCGCCGATGACGACGTCGCGACCGGTCTTCATCTGACCGTCGACCTGCACGACCACGCGGTCGCGCATGCCGTTGAGCATGAGCGTCTGCTGCGTCTCGGCCAGGCCCAGCTCCCACGGGGTGCCGGCGTGCTTGAGCGAGTTCATCGGGCTCGCACCCGTGCCGCCGTCCTGGCCCGAGACCAGGATGACGTCGCTCAGCGCCTTGGCGACACCCGCGGCGACCGCACCGATACCCGACTGGCTGACCAGCTTGGTGTGGATGCGGGCCGAGGGGTTGGCGCGCTTGAGGTCGAAGATGAGCTGCTTGAGGTCTTCGATCGAGTAGATGTCGTGGTGCGGCGGCGGCGAGATGAGTCCGACGCCCGCGGTCGCGTGCCGCGTGCGCGCCACCCACGGGTACACCTTGGTCGGCGGCAGCTGACCGCCTTCGCCGGGCTTGGCGCCCTGCGCGAGCTTGATCTGGATGTCGTCGGCCTTGGTCAGGTACAGGCTCGTCACACCGAAGCGACCGGATGCCACCTGCTTGATGGCACTGCGACGCTCGGGGTCGAGCAGACGGTCGACGTCTTCTCCGCCCTCACCGGTGTTGGACTTGCCGCCGATGCGGTTCATCGCGACGGCGAGCACCTCGTGCGCCTCTTTCGAGATCGAGCCGTAGCTCATTGCACCGGTTGAGAAGCGCTTGACGATCGCCGAGACGGGCTCGACCTCGTCGATCGGGACGGCGGGTCGCGTTCCCGTGCGCAGGCCGAACAGACCGCGGAGCGTCTTCAGCTCGTGCGCCTGGTCGTCGATCAACTGCGTGTACTCGCGGAAGATGTCGTACCGACGCTCGCGCGTGGCGTGCTGGAGGCGGAACACCGTGTCGGGGTTGAACAGGTGCGGGGCACCGTCGCGGCGCCACTGGTATTCGCCGCCGGTCCACAGGCGCTCGTGCGCACGGGCCGCCGCATCCTGCGGGTAGGCGTACTCGTGGCGCGCGGCGTTCTCGGCCGCGATGACGTCGAGGCCCACACCGCCGAGCTTGGTCTCGGTGCCGGTGAAGTACGCGTCGATGAAGTCGCGCGACAGGCCCACGGCCTCGAACACCTGGGCGCCGGCGTACGACGACACGGTCGAGATGCCCATCTTCGACATGATCTTGAGCACGCCCTTGCCGAGCGCGTAGATCAGGTTCTTGACGGCCTTCTCGGGCGTGATGTTGGTGATGAAGCCGGCGCGCACGAGGTACTCGACGGTCTCCATTGCCAGGTACGGGTTGACCGCCGAAGCGCCGTAACCGATGAGGGTCGCCACGTGGTGCACCTCGCGCACATCGCCGGCCTCGACCACGAGCCCGACCTTCATGCGGGTCTCTTTGCGGATGAGGTGGTGGTGCACGGCCGCGAGCATGAGCAGCGACGGGATGGGAGCCAGGTCCTTGTTCGAGTCGCGGTCGCTGAGCACGATGAACTCGGCGCCGTCCTCGATGGCCTGGTCGACCTCGGTGCACATCTGCGTGAGGCGCTTCTGCAGGCCCTTGTGCCCGGCCTCGACGCGGTACAGGCCGCGGATCGTCACCGACGAGCGCCCGGGCAGGGCGGTGTCGATGTGCTGGATCTTCGCGAGCTCGTCGTTGTCGATGACGGGGAAGTCGAGCGTCACCGTGCGGGTGTGCTCGGGTCCCCAGTCGAGGAGGTTGCGCTCGGGGCCGAGGCCCAGCGAGAGCGAGGTGACGACCTCTTCGCGGATCGAGTCGAGCGGCGGGTTGGTGACCTGGGCGAACTGCTGCGAGAAGTAGTCGAAGAGCAGGCGCGGACGGTCGCTGAGCACGGCGACGGGTGCGTCGCTGCCCATGGCGCCGAGCGGTTCGGTGCCGCCCTGGCCCATGGGCGTGAGCAGCATGCGCACCTCTTCTTCGGTGTAGCCGAAGGTGCGCTGGCGCCGGGTGATCGAGGCGATCGGGTGCACGATGTGCTCGCGCTCGGGGAGCTCGCTGAGCTTGACGCGGCCCTTGTCGACCCACTCGCCCCAGGGGTGGAGCGCGGCGAGGTCTGACTTGATCTCCTTGTCCTCGACGATGCGGCGCTGGGCCGTGTCGACGAGGAACATGCGACCGGGCTGCAGCCGGCCGCGGCGCTTGATGCGCTCGGGTGCGAAGTCGAGGACGCCCGTCTCGGAGCCGATGACGACGAGGCCGTCGGTGGTCTCGGTCCAGCGGCCCGGGCGGAGCCCGTTGCGGTCGAGGGTCGCGCCGACCAGTGTGCCGTCGGTGAAGATCAGGGCGGCGGGGCCGTCCCACGGCTCCATCTGCATGGAGTGGAAGTCGTAGAAGGCGCGCAGGGCGGGGTCGATCGTCGCCTGCTTCTCGTATGCCTCGGGGACCATCATCATGATCGCGTGAGGCAGGCTGCGGCCCGTGAGGGTCAGCAGTTCGAGGACCTCGTCGAAGGATGCCGAGTCGCTGGCGCCCTCGGTGCAGATCGGAAGCAGCGGGCGGACGTCGCCGATCAGCTCGGACTCGAGCTGTGACTGACGCGCGCGCATCCAGTTGCGGTTGCCCTTGACCGTGTTGATCTCGCCGTTGTGCGCCAGCATGCGCAGCGGCTGCGCGAGCGGCCACGACGGGAAGGTGTTGGTCGAGTAGCGCGAGTGCACGACCGCGAGCTCCGAGGCGAAGCGCTCGTCCTGCAGGTCGGGGTAGAACGGCTCGAGCTGCAGCGTCGTGACCATGCCCTTGTAGCCGAGCGTCCGGCTCGACAGCGACACGAAGTACGCCTCGAGTTCGTGACGGGCACGCTTGCGCAGGCGGTACACACGGCGGTCGAGAGCGATGCCGGACAGCGCCGGCTCGTCGCCGGTGGCCGGGCGCGACACGAAGAGCTGCTCGAAGGCGGGACGCGCCTCGAAGGCCAGCTTGCCCAGGTTCTCGGGCTCGACCGGCACCTCGCGCCAGCCGAGGACCTCGAGGTTCTCGTGACGCGCGATCTCTTCGATCCCCGCCTTCATCGCGGCACGCTCGTCGTGACCGAGCGGCAGGAAGATCATCCCCGCGGCGTACTCCCCCACCGGCGGCAGGTCGAAGTCGACCACGGCACGCAGGAAGGCGTCGGGCATCTGGGTCAGGATGCCGGCGCCGTCACCGGTGCCCGCGTCGGACCCGATGGCACCGCGGTGCTCGAGGTTGCGCAGCGCTGTCAGCGCCAGATCGATGATGTCGTGTCCGGCTTCGCCGCGGAGAGTGGCGACCATGGCGAGGCCACAGGCGTCTTTCTCGAACGACGGGTCGTACATTCCCTGGCGGGCGGGGAATGCGCCTCCGACGGTGTCGGAACGCAGGCTGGAAGCCATATCAACCGTCCTCACGTTGATGCTTCGAATGGGACGACGTCGGCCCAGAGAGTTAGTTCGTGGCGGGGCTGCTTGTGGCGCCGGTGCCGACGGTGTCGCTCGTCGCGGGCGGCTCGCTCACGTCGACGAAGTCAGAGGGGTCGCCTGAGTCTACAGCCCCCGAAGCCTTCGACTCGCGCCCGGGCACGTACGGCGAGGGCTCGTAGCCGTGGTGACGGCGCGACTGCACGATGAAGATCACGATGCCGAGGATCACGCCGAAGATGGCGGCCCACACGTTCGTGCGCAGCCCCAGGATGATGTCGCTCGGGTCGACGCGGATCGACTCCCACACGATGCGACCGGCGGAGTACCAGACGAGGTAGATCGCGAACTGCTTGCCCCACTGCAGGGTGAAGCGCTTGCCGACGTACAGGATGACAGCGGCACCCAGGAGGTTCCAGATGACCTCGTACGCGAAGGTGGGGTGGAAGAGCGTGCCGGTGGGCAGACCGACCGGAATGGCGGGGTTTCCCGCAGCGATCTCGAGGCCCCACGGCAGGTCGGTGGGCTGACCGAAGAGCTCCTGATTGAACCAGTTGCCGAAGCGCCCCATGGCCTGGGCGATGATGAGGCCGGGCGCCAGCGCGTCGGCGAAGGTCCAGAAGCGGATGCCGGTCCACTTGCACCCGAGGATGGCGCCGATCGCGCCGCCGATGAGGGCACCGTAGATGGCGATGCCGCCCTCCCAGATGGCCCACACCGATCCGGGCTGGGTGATGTTCCACGGGTTCGAGCCGGGACCGAAGTAGAAGCCCGCGTGGGTGGCCACGTGGTAGATCCGGGCCACGATGATCGCGAGCGGGACCGCCAGCAGGCAGATGTCGATGACGACCCACTTCTCGGCGCCTCGACGCGTCAGGCGCGCGTTCGTGAGGAAGATCGCGACGATGATGCCCGCGACGATGCACAGGGCATAGAAGTGGATGCGGAGCGGACCGAGGTCGACGTACGAGATGGTCGGGCTCGGGATGCTGGCGAGCACGCCGGAGGCGGCGCTCGAGAGGGCGAACGTCATGGGATCGAGTCTAGGCGCGCTGCGCGGTGCCCGCCGACAGCTCCCGTGCGAGGGACGACAGACCCTCGACGCCGCCGTCGCGGAGCGCCTTGACCAGCGCCGTCCCCACGATCGCTCCGTCGGCGTACTCCGCGACTCCGGCCACCTGCTCGGCGTTCGAGATGCCGATACCCACGCACGCGTGCTCGGCGCCGAAGGACCGCAGACGCTCGACCAGGCTTCGCGCGGCGGCGTCGAGCGAAGCGCGCTCCCCCGTGATGCCCATGGTCGAGACGGTGTACACGAAGCCTGTGGAGGCCTCGACGATCATCTTCAACCGGTCGTCCGACGAGGTGGGGGCGGCGAGGAACACCCGGTCGAGGCCGGTGCGCGTGCTCGTCTCGATCCACTGGGCCGCGGCATCCGGGGTCACATCGGGCGTGATGAGGCCCGCACCGCCCGCGGCGACGAGCTCGTCGGCGTAGCGGTCGACGCCGTACTGCTCGACGAGGTTCCAGTACGTCATGACGAGGATCGGCACGTCGGTGCGCGCGGTGACCTCGCGGATGATCGTGAACAGGTCGCGCATGCGGAACCCGTTCGCGAGCGCCGTCTGCGTCGCCTCTTGGATGACCAGACCGTCCATCACCGGGTCGCTGTAGGGCGGGCCGAGCTCGATGACGTCGGCTCCGGCCTCGGCCAGCGCGACGGCCGCCTCGATGCTCGTGGCGACGTCGGGGAAACCGGCGGGGAGGTAGCCGACGAAGGCGCCACGGCCCTCGGCGTGGGCGGCGTCGATGGCCGCTGAAACGCGGGAGGTCACAGCTCGACTCCCGCGCCGCTCGCGGCATCCGGAGCCGGGGTCACGTCGACGGGCGATCCGGGGGCGGATGCCACGGTCTCGGCCGCCCGCGTCTGCGGGGCGCCCTCGGGGCCCTCGGGTGCGTGCTCGGCGTCGTAGAGGTCGAAGTAGCGCGCCGCGGTGTCCATGTCCTTATCGCCGCGACCCGAGAGGTTGATGGCGATCACGGCATCCGGACCCAACTCGCGACCGATGCGCAGGGCTCCGGCGAGGGCGTGGGCCGACTCGATCGCCGGGATGATGCCCTCGGTGCGCGAGAGCAGACGCAGGGCCTGCATCGCCTCGTCGTCGGTGGCCGGGATGTACTGCGCACGGCCGATGTCGGCGAGCCACGCGTGCTCGGGACCGACGCCCGGGTAATCGAGGCCGGCCGAGATCGAGTGCGACTCGGTGGTCTGGCCGTCTTCGTCCTGCAGCACGTAGGTGCGCGCGCCGTGCAGGACGCCGGGGCGACCCCGCTCGATCGAGGCCGCGTGCTTGGGAGTGTCGACGCCGTCACCAGCCGCCTCGACGCCGTAGAGGGCCACGCCCTCGTCGTCGAGGAACGCGTCAAACATGCCGATTGCGTTGGAGCCGCCGCCGACGCACGCGAACACGGCGTCGGGGAGGCGGCCGAGGCGCTCGAGGAACTCGGCGCGCGTCTCTTCGCCGATGATCTTCTGGAAGTCGCGCACCATCGCCGGGAACGGGTGCGGGCCCGCGGCGGTGCCGAAGATGTAGTTGGTCGTCTCGACCGAGGCGACCCAGTCGCGGTAGGCCTCGTTGATCGCGTCCTTCAGGGTTCGCGAGCCGGTCGTGACGGGGATCACCTCGGCGCCGAGGAGGCGCATGCGGGCCACGTTGAGGGCCTGACGCTCGGTGTCGACCTCGCCCATGTAGACGACGCACTCGAGGCCGAACAGGGCCGCGGCGGTCGCGGTGGCGACGCCGTGCTGACCGGCACCGGTCTCGGCGATCACGCGCGTCTTGCCGAGGCGCTTGGTCAGCAGTGCCTGGCCCAGCACGTTGTTGATCTTGTGCGAGCCGGTGTGGTTGAGGTCTTCGCGCTTGAGGAAGACGCGCGCGCCTCCGGCGTGCTCGGCGAAGCGCGGCACCTCGGTGAGCACCGAGGGGCGGCCCGCGTAGTCGTGAAGCAGTGCGCGCAGCTCGGTGTGGAACGCGGGGTCGGCCATCGCCGACTCGTAGACCGCGGTGAGTTCGTCGATCGCGGCGATGAGCGATTCGGGCATGAAACGCCCGCCGAAGTCGCCGAAGAACGGCCCCTTCTGATCGCGCAGGTTCTGGGTGGGAGCGGTGGTCATGACGTCTCCTGGAGGAACGCGCGGAGCGTGGCGACGGGGTCGCCGGTGACGAGGGCCTCGCCCACGAGCACGACGTCGGCACCCGCCGCGCGGTAGTGCGCCACATCGGCGGGGGCGAGGACGGCCGATTCGGCGATCTTCACGGCATCCGCGGGGAAACGCTCGACCAGCGAACCGAACAGGTCGCGGTCGAGCTCGAAGGTCGAGAGGTTGCGGGCGTTCACACCGATGAGCTTCGCGCCCAGCTGCGACGCACGCTCGAGCTCGTCGGCCGAGTGCGTCTCGACGAGGGCGGTCATGCCCAGGTCGGTGACGAGACCGTAGAGTTCGGTGAGCGTCTTCTGGTCGAGGGCCGCGACGATCAGCAGCACGAGGTCGGCCCCCGAGGCGCGGGCCTCGAGCACCTGATAGGGCGTCGCGATGAAGTCCTTGCGCAGCACCGGGACGCTCACGGCCGAACGAACGGCTTCGAGGTCGGCGAGGCTGCCCTTGAACTTGCGGCGCTCGGTGAGCACGGAGATCGCGGACGCACCGCCCTCTTCGTACAGGCGCGCCTGCCGGGCGGGGTCGGGGATCGCCGCGAGGTCTCCGCGAGACGGGCTCGCGCGCTTGACCTCGGCGATGATCTTCACGCGGTCGGCGGGGGCGAGCATCGCCAGCGCGTCGCGCGCCGGCGTCTGCGCGAGAGCATCGCGTTCGACCTCGGCGAGGGGTCGCGACTGCGCGCGCTCCTCGGCGTCCTCTACCGCTCCGGCCGTGAGATCGGCCAGCGCCATCAGTGGGCCTTCGGGTTGGACTTCGCGCCGTTCGCGCCGTAGCCGGCCTTGGTCATGGCCCAGCCGACGATGGCGCCGACGACGAGCAGACCCACCGAGGCCCACACCATGACGGGCATGTCGAGCCAGAAGAACAGCGTGCCGAGCGTGAACGCGACGAGCATGATGATCACGGCCGTCCAGGCGGCGGGCGAGTGTCCGTGGCCGGGGTCGCCGATGGGGTTGCTCATGGGGCTCCTTACAGTCGCGCGCGAGCGCGGGGGAAAGCGTCCGTTCAGTCTACCGAAGCGGGGGTGCGCTCCCGGCGCCGACGTCTCGATGTCGCGAGGTCCGCTCAGGCGGTGTGGTCGTCGCCGCACGCCATCGCCGAGAAACGCCATTCGTACCGAGACACGCGGTGTCGCGCTGTGTCTCGACAGAAGGAGCGTTTCTCGAGGGGCGATGGGCGGTCGGCCGGAGCGCCGAGCCGCGCCCGTGTTCGCTCAGGCGGTGGGGTCGTCGCCGCGCGAGAGGTCGTCCCACGAGTCGATCGCGTCGTGCGGGCGACCCGTGGCGGTGCGTGCCTCTTCGGCCGTGCGGTACTTGCGGCTCGCCCCAGATGCCCAACGGCGAGCGGTGACGAGAGTGAAGAGGGATGCCGCGAACAGCACCACCTGCGCGATGAGCGTCACCGCCGGCCATGGGGTCAGGGACAGGCCCGAGACGAGCGAGGCCACGGCATCCGTTCCCGAGATGCCCGTCGCGTCGGTGACGGTCGCCGCCGTCGCCGAGACGGGAGTCGAGAACAGGATCTGAACGGTCCCGAAGCCCACGAACGCTGCGATGAGCACGCCCAGCGCGCCGAAGACGTAGCGCAGCACCGGACCGACGATCGAGAGGGCGGCGCCCAGGGCCAGGGCCGCGAGGCTCAACGGAGTGAGCACCGGAAGCGCCTCGGCGCCCGGGACGGCCAGCGTCTGCTGCGCGCCGTCGTCGAGGGTGACGTCGATCCACGTCTGGGTCGAGGCGATGACCCCGACCGCTCCGGCGAGGAGCATCGCGAGGACCGCCGAGGAGCGGGCGCGACGCATCAGCGCTCCCCCACGACCGGGTGCAGGTCATCGGCGTCGAAGCAGGTGTGATCGCCCGTGTGGCACGCGGCGCCGATCTGGTCGACCTCGATCAGCAGGGTGTCGCCGTCGCAGTCCAAGCGCGCTCCCTTGACCAGCTGGATGTGGCCGGAGGTGTCGCCCTTGCGCCAGTACTCCTGACGCGAACGCGACCAGAACGTCACGCGGCCCGTGGTGAGCGTGCGGTTGAGGGCCTCGGCATCCATCCATCCGACCATCAGCACCTCGCGCGAGTCGAACTGCTGGATGACCGCGGCCACGAGACCGTCGGCGTCGTACTTCACACGGTCGACGCTCATCGGCGCACCTCGATCCCAACGGCTGCCATGGCGTCTTTGACCTGTCCCACGGTGAGCTGGCCGGAGTGGAACACGGATGCCGCGAGCACGGCGTCGGCGCCGGCCTGCACGGCCGGGGCGAAGTGTTCGAGAGCGCCCGCACCGCCCGAGGCGATCACGGGGACCGCGGCGACCTGACGCATCAGGTGGACGAGCTCGAGGTCGAAGCCCTGCTTCGTGCCGTCGGCGTCGATCGAGTTGACCAGCAGTTCGCCGGCTCCGCGCTCGACCGCTTCGCGCGCCCATTCGAGGGCGTCGAGGGTCGTCTCGGT
This sequence comes from Microbacterium testaceum, assembly GCF_029761935.1. Taxonomy (NCBI): domain Bacteria; kingdom Bacillati; phylum Actinomycetota; class Actinomycetes; order Micrococcales; family Microbacteriaceae; genus Microbacterium; species Microbacterium testaceum. The sequence continues at coordinate 626,560 of NZ_CP121699.1, read as the reverse complement.
GCGGCCGCCGTGGGTCGTCACGATGAAGCCCGAGGGGGTGGATGCCGCCCGCTTGACGTCGAGCGAGAGCACGATCACCTGCGCGCCGAAGCGGTCGGCGATCTCGTCGATCAGCGCCGGTCGGGCGATCGCGGCCGAGTTGACGCCGATCTTGTCGGCACCGACCGCGAGCAGGCGCGCGACGTCGTCGCTCGAGCGCACTCCCCCGCCGACGGTGAGCGGGATGAAAACCTGCTCGGCCGTGCGGCGCACGACGTCGTAGGTCGTGGAGCGCTCGTCGACCGTCGCCGTCACGTCGAGGAAGGTGACCTCGTCGGCCCCTTGCTCGAAGTAGAGCTTCGCGAGCTCGACCGGATCGCCCATGTCGCGCAGGTCGAGGAAGTTGACGCCCTTGACGACGCGGCCCGCGGCGACGTCGAGGCAGGGGATGACGCGACGCGCGAGGGTCATCAAAGCCTCGCGGCGAGGATCTCGGTGACGAGGATCGCGCGCGCGCCGATCGCGTAGAGGGCGTCCATCACCTGGTTGACGTCGCGGCGCGGGCTCATGACCCGCACGGCGACCCACTCGGGGTCGCGCAGCGGCGAGATCGTGGGCGACTCCAGGCCCGGGGCCACGGCGACGGCCTGCTCGATCAGGTGAGCGGGCAGGTCGTAATCGATCAGCACGTAGGTGCGCGCGGCGAGCACGCCGCGCAGGCGGCGCAGCAGCGTCTCGGTGCCCTCGGCCTCCTGAGGACCCGCGATCAGCACGGCGTCGGACTCGAGCAGGACCGGCCCGAAGATCTCGAGCCCGGCCTGGCGCAGCGTGGTTCCGGTCGAGACGACGTCGGCCACGGCATCCGCCACTCCGAGCTGCACGGCCGATTCGACCGCCCCGTCGAGCGGGACGATGTCGACGGCGATGCCGCGCTCGTCGAGGAAAGCGTCGACCAGGCCCGGGTAGGCCGTCGCGACGCGGAGCCCCTGAAGGTCTTGCACGTCGGTGAAGCGGCCGGGGCGACCGGCGAAGCGGAACGTGGAACCGGCGAAACCGAGCGACTCGACCTCGCGGGCACCCGGCATGCGGGCGTCGAGCAGCAGGTCACGGCCCGTGATGCCGACGTCGAGCGCACCCGAGCCGACGTAGGTCGCGATGTCACGGGGACGGAGGTAGAAGAACTCGACCTCGTTCACGGGGTCGACGGTGTACAGGTCTTTCGAGTCGCGACGTCCGGTGTACCCGGCCTCCGAGAGCATCTCGGCGGCGGTCTCGGCGAGCGACCCCTTGTTCGGCACGGCGATTCGCAGCATGACGGGGGCTTTCGTGTTGTGTGAGCTGAAGGTGGACGAGCACGGCTCAGAGATGTCGGTAGACGTCCTGAAGCGACAGGCCCTTCGCGAGCATGAGCGTCTGCAGGTGGTAGAGCAGCTGCGAGATCTCTTCGGCCGCGGCCTCGTCGGACTCGTACTCGGCGGCCATCCACACCTCGGCGGCCTCTTCGACGATCTTCTTGCCGATAGCGTGCACGCCGGCATCCAGCTGAGCGACGGTGCCGGAGCCGGCGGGTCGCTCGACGGCCTTGGCGCTGAGTTCCGCGAACAGGTCGTCGAAAGTTTTCACGGTTCCAGGGTATCGGGTCGGCGGGGGTGGGGCTGTCCGCGGGGTGTGCGGGCGGGGTGGGGGTTCGGCGGTGCGGGGGTTCGGCGCGCGCGGTGGGCGAACTCGCCGATAAACGCCGGCTCGAGTGAGACACACCGCGAGCCGCTGTGTCTCGCTCGCCGTGGCGTTTATCGCGGGGCGGGCGCCGGCGGGGCGGGCGCTGCCGCGCCGCGCCGTCAGTGGCGGTGGCGGGCGGCCGAGGCGCGCAGCGACTGGATCGCACGGTCGGGGTCGTCGGCGCCGAACACCGCGGACCCCGCGACGAACGTGTCGGCCCCGGCCTCGGCGGCCTGGGCGATCGTCGATTCGCCGATGCCGCCGTCGACCTGCAACCAGACGCTCGATCCCCGGCGCTTCGCCTCGTCGGCGAGCGAGCGGAGCTTCGGCATGGTCTCGGGCATGAACGACTGCCCCCCGAAGCCCGGCTCGACGGTCATGATGAGGATCTGGTCGAACTCGTTCAGCGAATCGAAGAGGTTCTCGACCGGCGTCCCGGGCTTGACGGCCACCCCGGCGCGGGCGCCGATCGAGCGCAGCTGCCGGGCGAGGGCGACGGGTGAGGCCGCGGCCTCGAGGTGGAAGGTGACCGATGCCGCACCCAGCTCGGCGTACGCCGGAGCCCACCGGTCGGGGTCGTCGATCATCAGGTGCACGTCGAGCGGCACGGGGCTGGTCTCTTGGATGCGGCCCACCATCTGCGGTCCGAACGTGAGGTTCGGCACGAAGTGGTTGTCCATCACGTCGACGTGCACGAAGTCGGCGCCGGCGATGCGCGCGAGCTCGGCCTCCATGTTCACGAAGTCGGCGGCGAGGATGCTCGGGTTGATGCGCGGGGCGTCGGTAGGCACCCGACCATTATGGGCGCCTTCGCCGAACGCGTGAGTCGCCAGGAATTGTCGCTTCGCGCCGCTCGGAAGCGACAATCCTTGGCGACTCACGCCAGGGATGGGTCAGCGCTTGCGCAGCAGGGCGATCGACATCGCGTCGGTGCCGTGGCGGTGCGGCCACAGCTGGGCGCGCAGCGACCCGTCGGCCTGATCGGGCAGGTCGATCTCGTCGTCCGCGATCGCTCGGACCACCGCGCGGGCGTCGAGTTCTTCGGCCGCGTGGCCGAGTGCGCGCTTGACCTCGGCCAGCACGCCCGAGGTCTCGGCCAGGTGCGGCGAGCACGTGACATAGGCCACGACTCCCCCGGGCTTCAGCGCCTCGAAGGCCGCGAGCACGAGCTCCTGCTGCAGGGCGGTCAGGTCGGGCACGTCGGCCGGCGTCTTGCGCCAACGCGCTTCGGGGCGGCGCCGCAGGGCGCCGATGCCGGTGCACGGCGCGTCGACGAGGATGCGGTCGTACTCCCCCGGCATCCGGGCCGCGCGCTCGCGCCCGTCCTCTTCGCTCACCTCGACCTCGAGGGGCACGGATGCCACGGCCTGGCGAACCAGCCCCGCTCGAGCCGGGGTGATCTCGTTGGCGTCGAGCGTCGCCCCGTGGGCGAGGGCTTCGGCGGCGAGCAGCGCGGTCTTGCCGCCGGGGCCCGCGCACAGGTCGAGCCAGCGCTCGCCCTCGCGCACCGGAAGGGCGCGGCTGAGGGTGAGGGCGGCGAGCTGCGACCCTTCGTCCTGCACGCGGATCGTGCCGCCGGACGAACGGATGAGCCCCTCGGGGTCTCCCCCGCGGGTGGTGAAGGCGGTCGGGGCGTACGTGCCGGGTGTCGCGTCGTCGGGCACCTCGGCGAGGCCCGGCAGGGCGATCATCGCGACGCGCGGGGCGACGTTGTCGGCCTCGAGCAGCCCCTCGAGTTCGTCGGCGCGCCCCTCGGCGGTGAGGGCGCGGCGCAGGGCCCGCACGATCCACACCGGGTGCGAGGTGGTGAGCCCGATGCGCTCGTCGTCGCTGCGCGCGGCGGCCGAGATGGTCTGCATCCACTGCCCCGGATTGTCGCGTGAGACGCGGCGGAGCACCGCGTTGGCGAAGCCGGCGGCCCCTCGGCCCCCACCGTGCCGCCGCGCGAGCTCGACGGACTCGTTCACCGCGGCGTGCGAGGCGACGCGGGTCGACAGCAACTGGTGCACGCCCAGGCGGAGGGCGTCGAGGACGGCCGGGTCGATGCGGTCGACCGTGCGGTCGGCGGCCGCGGCGATGATGGCGTCGTAGGTGCCCCGGCGGCGAAGGGTGCCGTACGTCAGCTCGGTCGCGAGCCCGGCGTCCTTGGCATCCAGCTTCTGTCGGCCGATCGCGTGCGGCAGCAGCAGGTTGGCGTAGGCCTCGTCTGCTGAGACGGCGCGCAGCACCTCGTAGGCCACGGCACGGGCTCCCTGCACGGTCATGATCCGAGCTCCGGCTCGTCGGTGCGCAGGCCTCGGAACCAGTCGCTCGCGTTCATCGCTCCCTTTCCGGCGGGTTGCACGGTGTCGAGGCGCAGCGGCGTGGTCCCCGTGCCGACGACGACATCTTTTCCAGATGCCGCGACCCGGCCCGGCGGCACCGGCGGCGCATCGGAGGGGGCGGCGCGCAGCACCTTGAAGCGCGCTCCGTCGAAGGTGGTGTGCGCGCCGGGTTCGGGCGTGACCCCGGCGATCTGGTGCAGGAGGGTCTCGGCATCCCGGGTCAGGTCGAGGGCACCGTCGTCGAGGGTCAGCTTGGGGGCGAGGGTCGGCTCGCCCTGCTGCGGGGTCGCGACCGCCGAGCCGTCGGCGATGCCGTCGACCACGCCGGCCAGCAGCGGAGCGCCGATCTCGGCGAGGTCGTCGAGCACCGTGGCCGAGGTCGCCCCGGCGGGCACCTCGTAGCGCTCCTCGGCGAACACGTCTCCGGCGTCGAGCGCGGCGACGAGCTGGAACACGCTCGCGCCCGTGACCGCATCGCCCGCCATGAGCGCGCGCTGCACGGGAGCCGCACCGCGCCAGCGCGGGAGGAGCGAGAAGTGCAGATTGATCCAGCCGTGCGCGGGCGTCGACAGCAGCGGCTCGCGCACGAGTCCGCCGTACGCGACGATCACCCCGAGGTCGGGCTCGAGTTCCGCGATGCGGGCGGTCACCTCGGCGTCGAGACGGTCGGCCTTGAGGACCGGGATGCCGAGCTCTTCGGCGACCTGTGCAATCGGCGAGGGGGTCAGTAGGCGCTTGCGTCCCAGGGGTGCGTCGCTTCGGGTGATGACGGCGGTGATCTCGTGCGGACCTGCCGCCAGAGCGCGGAGCGACGGGACGGCGACGGCGGGTGTGCCGGCGAAGACGAGGCGCATGGGTCTCCTCAGACTCGGGGAAGCGGACGGGTGCGTGACCCGGTCACAGGTCGGGCTCGGGGATGTCGAGGCGGACTCTGAGCGTACTGCGCGGCCTGGGGCCGCGATCCTTGCGCGACTTGCGCGCGCGCAGGGCGTCGGCGATGACCCCGGCGCGCAGGGCCTCGGCCACGGCGCGACCGTGCGCGTAGTCGAAGCGCACCAGGGCGCGCGAGGTGGACGTGTCGGGGTCCGTCGACGTGTCGACGGGGCCGAGGATCGCCATCGGGTCGAGATCCAGGACGCTGTCCCGCAATGACTCCAGCAGGACATCGACGCTCCGGGCGTGTCCGTCGACGCTGGCGACGCGCACCGCCGGGGGCATTCGGAGGGGCGCGCGATCGACGAGTTCGGCACGGGCGTAGGCCGGCTGGGTCCAGGTCGCCAGAGCGCGCGCGACGGGACCTGCGACGCCCACGAGGTGAACCGGGGCGCCCGGGGCCGCCAGGGCGGCGGCGTTCGACCACCAGCGCAAGCAGTGCTCGCCGATGCGGAGGGCCTCGTTCTGCAGCATCCGGTCGCCGTCGAGCAGGATGACGGCGCGGTATCCGCCCCGGGCGAGGGGTTCGGCGCCCCGGGTGGCGATTACGAGCGCGGGGACGCCGTCGACCTCGGCGACGGGATGGGCGCCGTCGGCGACGATCACGCGCGTGTTCGGGAAGGCGCGACCGAGCTCGTCGGCCGTGCGCTCGCTTCCCGACGACGCCATGCGCAGTTTGGTCGACGAGCAGTGACCGCAGGCCCAGGCGTGGGCGCTACGACCGCACCAGGCGCAGACAGGCGTCGCGCCGGGACGGGCCGCCCGAAGGGGACCGGCGCAGTGCGGGCAGCGCGCGGGTCGACGGCAGTCGGCGCACACGAGCGAGGGAGCGTACCCCGGGCGGGCGACCTGCACCAGGACGGGACCGCTCTGCAACGCCTCGCGCGCGGCGGCGAACGCCGACGAGGGCACGCGCGACTGCCGCTGCTCGCCCTCGCGTGTGGCGCTCAGGACCACACGGGGGCTCGGCCGCCGCGTCTGCGGAATGTCGCGGACGTACCCGACGTCGACCAGGCGCTGCACGTCGGTCGTCCGCGTGTGTCCCGCGAAGAGCAGGGCGGAGCCCTCGATCTCTTGGCGCACGAGCGCGGCGTCGCGCGCGTGCACGCCCGGGGCGAGGGGCTCGGCCAGCAGGGTGTCGCCGTCGTCCCAGATCGCGACGAGACCGGTGTCGTGTGCGGGCGCGTAAACACCCGATCGGCGTCCGACGACGATGCAGGGCACCGGCGCGAGGGTGCGCAGGTACTGGGCGTAGCGTGCGGGACCGGACTGGTCGGAGTCGTCGCGCACGATGGCATCCGGGCTCACGAGCTCGCCCAGTGCGGCGAGGAGCTGTGCCTGGTCGCGGTAGTCGGGAACCACGAGGACGGCGCTGCGCCCGCGGGAGAGGGTGTGCACGGCGGCGGCGGCGAGAAGATCGGCCCACGCACCGCGTGGGAGCTCGGGATGCGGGTGGGGAGGGGCGTCGAGGGCGATCCGCTCCCCCGCGTCGAGAGCGGCCGCGAGACCCGCGTAGGGGGCGAGCAGGGCGGCGGCCCGTTCGGACGCCGCCGGGACGACCTCGTGCGCCGTGGGCGCGGGGGCCGCGGCCCAGGCCTTCTCGGCGCGCACCATGCGTTTGGGGACCGCCAGGCGCAGCACGTCGCTCACCGACCCCGCGGCCCGATCAGCGACGCGGCGCGCGAGGGCGTAGAGGCGTTCGGGCAGCACGGGCATGGGAGAGACGACCGCCTCGACCGCCGACAGCGGACGTTCGGTGCCGTCATCGGGCACGACCTCGATGACGAAGGCGTCCATCATGCGACCGGCCGAACGCAACGGCACCTTGACCCGCACGCCGGGTGCGATGTCGGCGACGAGCGGGTGCGGAACGGCGTAGTCGAACAGCCGATCGAGCTGCGGGACGGGCGACTCGAGCTGCACGCGCGCCACACGACGCTCGCTCACGTGATCCTCCCCAGGGTGCGGCGGCCGTCAGTGGCGCCGGGGCGCACTCCCCCACGCACTCTCAGAGCCCGGCAGCGGTACGCAGATCGTCGACGCGGTCGGTGCGCTCCCAGGTGAAGTCGGGCAGCTCTCGGCCGAAGTGGCCGTAGGTCGCCGTCTGCGCGTAGATCGGGCGCAGCAGGTCGAGCTGGTCGACGATCGCGGCCGGGCGCAGGTCGAACACGTCGCGGATCGCTTTGACGATCATGTCGTCGGCCACGTGCGCGGTGCCGAACGACTCGACGTACAGGCCGACCGGATTGGCCTTGCCGATCGCGTAGGCGATCTGCACCTCGAGGCGGTCCGCGAGACCCGCGGCGACGGCGTTCTTCGCGACCCAGCGCATGGCGTACGCGGCCGAGCGGTCGACCTTGGACGGGTCCTTGCCGCTGAACGCGCCGCCGCCGTGCCGCGAGGCGCCGCCGTAGGTGTCGATGATGATCTTGCGACCGGTGAGGCCGGCGTCGCCCTTGGGACCGCCGATGACGAAGGGGCCGGCCGGGTTGATGTAGTACTTCACGTCGGGCAGTTCGAGCCCCGTCTCGGCGAGCACCGGGTCGATGACCGCGGCCTGCACCTCGGCGCGCAGGTCTTCTTGCGAGATGTCGGGGTGGTGCTGCGTCGACAGCACGACGGAGTCGACCGTGCGGGGCACGTGCCCCTCGTAGCCAAGCGTGACCTGGGTCTTGCCGTCGGGACGCAGGAACGGCAGCGAGCCGTCTTTGCGTACGGATGCCAGGCGCTCGGCGATGCGGTGAGCGGTCCAGGCGGCCATGGGCATGAGCTGCGGGGTCTCGTTGGTCGCGAAACCGAACATGATGCCCTGGTCGCCCGCACCCTGCAGGTCGCGCGGGTCGACGGAGCCGCGCTCGCGCTGCTCGAACGCCTTGTTGACGCCCGCGGCGATGTCGGACGACTGCGCGCCGATCGACACGCTCACCCCGCACGACTCGCCGTCGAACCCGGTATCGCTCGAGGTGTAGCCGATGCGGTTGACCACGTCGCGCACGATCGCGGGGATCTCGACGTAGGCGCGGGTGGATACCTCGCCGGCGACGTGCACGAGACCGGTGGTGACCAGCGTCTCGACGGCCACGCGACCGGTGGGGTCGTCGGTGAGGATCGCGTCGAGGATGCTGTCGGAGATCTGGTCGCAGATCTTGTCGGGGTGTCCTTCGGTCACGGACTCGGACGTGAACAGGCGCAGGTCGGTCAAGACGACTCCGGGAGGATTGAGGGCTGGGGACGGGCACAAGTATGCCCCGGGCGGCGGTGGGCCGCCCGGGGCATCGTCACATCTGTGAACAGATCACGAAATGCGTCGGCTGTGGATCACTCCGCAGCGCGCAGGCGCAGCTTGTCTTCGTGGATCTCGTGCAGCGCGATCGTGAGGGGCTTGTCCTCGACGGTGGAGTCGACCAGCGGTCCCACGTTGTCGAAGAGGTTTCCCTCGTGCAGGTCGGAGTAGTAGTCGTTGATCTGGCGCGCGCGCTTGGACGCGTAGATCACGAGCTGGTACTTCGAGTCGACCTTGTCGAGCAGAGCGTCGATGGGCGGGTCGATGATGCCCTTGTCACGTCCGGCCATGGGGAACCTCCTGGTTCGGCGGGATGGGGTGGATGCGGCGCTCGAGCGCCGAAGCATCCTCTTATTCTAGCCGACGCCGGCGCGGCCTGTGCCGAGGGGCGTCGGGTGGGTCGGATCAGTGCTGCGCCGAGGCGAGCGCCACGACCTGGGCGGCCGCGTGAGCCACCTCGTCGTTCACGACGCGGTAGTCGAACTCGTTCTGCGCGGCGAGTTCGACGCGGGCCGTGCGCAGGCGTCGCGCGCGCTCCTCGGCATCCTCGGTCCCCCGTCCGACCAAGCGCTGGACGAGCTCGTCCCAGCTCGGGGGAAGCAGGAACACCAGGGTCGCCGACGGGTCGGCCGCGCGCACCTGGCGCGCGCCCTGGAGGTCGATCTCGAGCAGTGCCGTGCCGCCCTCGGCGAGCACGCGCTCGATGGGAGCGCGCGGGGTGCCGTAGCGGTTCTGGTTGTGCACGACGGCCCACTCCAGCAACTCCCCCGCCGCGACCAGACGGTCGAACTCGGCGTCGTCGACGAAGTAGTAGTGCTCCCCCTCGACCTCGCCGGGGCGGGGCGATCGGGTGGTCGCCGACACCGAGAGGTGGATCTCGGGGTAGTTCTCTTTGATGTGGGCGGCGACCGTCCCCTTGCCGACGGCGGTGGGGCCGGCGAGCACGATGAGGCGACTGCGACCCTCTCGGGGGCCCGGCTCCGGCCAGCGCGAGTCGAGGTACTGCCGCAGGGCGTCGCGCTGCCGCGTGCCGAGACCGCCGAGGCGTTTCACGGGAGAGATCGACAGGGAGGCGAGGATGCGATCGCGCTTACTCTCGCCGATCGCGGGGATCGCGGTGAGGAACTCGGTCACGCGCATCGCCCCGGCCGCCGACAGCGGGTCGGCGAGGCCGCGGCGCAGCAGTTCCTGCGGCGAGATCACGCGCGTCGACACGTCGCGCTTGAGCGCGGCGCGCTCTCGACGGGCCTCGACGGCGCGGCGCGAGGCGGCGGCACGGTCGACCTCGGGCGGACGGCGGGTTTCAGCCATTCGAAGACTCCCGGTAGAGCGCGGCACGCTCGTCGATACGGGCGGCGAGACGGTCGGGTCCGACCGCGAGGATGCTGCGGCTCTCGTTCGCGACGACGGCGGATGCCACGTAGCCGAACAACCGGCGGAGGTCGGCGGGCGCGGCCCCCTGCGCGCCGAAGCCGGGAGCGAGGATCGGCATGCCCGCCAGAGCCATGTCGCTCAACCCGAACGCCGAGCGGTCGACGGTCGCGCCGACCACGACGCCGATCGGACCGAGCGCCCCGGGGGCGCCGATGTTGGCCTGGTTGACGTCGTGCGCCACGCGCACGGCGACGAACTCGTGGTCGCCCACCGCGAGGGCGTCGTCGACGATCGCGCTCTGCAGAGCCCGGGCTTCGGGGTTGCTCGTCGCGGTCAGCACGAACGCGCCCTTGCCGTGGTGCACGGCCAGCGCCAGCGCCTCTCGCAGCGAGTCGGCGCCGAGATAGGGCGACAGGGTCACGGCATCCGCTTCGAGAGGAGAACCGGGCGCGAGCCAGGCGTGGGCGTAGCCCTCCATGGTCGTGCCGATGTCACCGCGCTTGGCGTCGGCGATCACGAGCAGGCCCGCGTCCCGCGCCGCGGCCATCACGTCTTCGAGCGCCGCGAAACCGCGGGAGCCGTAGCGCTCGTAGAACGCCACCTGCGGCTTGACCACGCCGACCCGGCCGTGGGCGGCCTCGACGGTGCGCAGGCCGAACTCCCGCGCGCCCTCGGCGGTGGCATCCAGCCCCCACGCCGACAGCAGTGCGGCGTGGGGGTCGATGCCGACGCACAGAGCGCCGTGCAGGCCGAGGGCGGCGGAGAGCCGCTGACCGAACGTCTCGCTCACAGGCGTCCCGCGCGATCCGAGGCGTGCTCCTGCAGGCTGCGCACCTCGAAGCCGTTCTTCATCGCTCCCAGGGCGCTCACCGCGGCGCCGAGAACGGCCATCGTGGTGAAGAGGGCCTTGTCGGCGGCCACGGCCGCGGCGCGGATCTCGTAGCCGTCGGCGCGCGCCGTGCCGCCCGAGGGCGTGTTGACGATCATGTCGATCTCCCCCGCGTTGATCAGGTCGACCACGTTCTGCTGGTCGGACCCCTGCGTCTCGGAGTACTTCTCGACGACCTTCACCCGGATGCCGTTGCGCGCCAGGATCTCGGCGGTGCCCTCGGTCGCGAGCAACGAGAAGCCGAGCTCCTGCAGACGGTGGGCGGGCAGGATCACGGCGCGCTTGTCGGCGTCGGCGACCGAGATGAACACGGTGCCCGAGATCGGCATGCCGCCGTAGGCGGCCTCCTGCGATTTCGCGAACGCGGTCGGGAAGTCGCGGTCTATGCCCATGACCTCACCGGTCGAACGCATCTCGGGTCCGAGGACCGAGTCGACCGTGTGCCCGTCGGCGGTGCGGAACCGCTTGAACGGCAGCACGGCCTCCTTGACGGCGACGGGGGCGTCGAGAGGCACGCGCGAGCCGTCCTGCTCGGGCAGCATGCCCTCGGCGATGAGCTCGGCGATCGTGTTTCCGGCCATGATGCGGCTGGCGGCCTTGGCGAGAGGGATGCCCAGGGCCTTCGACACGAACGGCACCGTGCGGCTCGCGCGCGGGTTCGCCTCGATGACGTAGAGGACTCCCGCCGAGATCGCGAACTGCACATTCAGCAGGCCGCGCACGCCCACGCCCTTCGCGATGGCGAGGGTCGCTTCGCGGACGCGGTCGACCTCGGTGCGACCGAGCGACACGGGCGGGAGGGTGCACGAGGAGTCACCGGAGTGGATGCCGGCTTCTTCGAGGTGCTCCATGACGCCGCCGATGTACAGGTCGGTGCCATCGAACAGCGCGTCGACGTCGAGCTCGATCGCGTCGTCGAGGAAGCGGTCGACGAGCAGCGGGAGCCCGGGTCCGATGATCGCCTGGTCGGCGACGCGCACGAAGTAGTCGCGCAGCGCGTCGGTCGAGTAGACGATCTCCATGCCGCGCCCGCCGAGCACGAAGCTCGGGCGCACCAGCACGGGGTAGCCGATCTCCTCGGCCACGGTCACGGCGCCCTCGACGTCGATCGCCGTGCCGTTGCGCGGGGCGACGAGACCGGCGTCGTCGAGCAGGCGCGAGAACAGTTCGCGCTCCTCGGCGAGGTCGATCGCCTCGGGACTCGTGCCGAGGATCGTATAGCCGGCGGCCTCGATGCCCTTGGCCAGGCCCAGCGGCGTCTGGCCGCCGAGCTGGCAGACGACACCGAGGATGGTGCCCGACTGGCTCTCGGCGTGCAGCACCTCGAGCACGTCCTCGAGCGTCAGCGGCTCGAAGTACAGGCGGTCGGAGGTGTCGTAGTCGGTCGACACGGTCTCGGGGTTGCAGTTGACCATGACGGTCTCGTAGCCGGCGTCCGACAGGGCGAACGAGGCGTGCACGCACGAGTAGTCGAACTCGACGCCCTGACCGATGCGGTTGGGCCCCGAGCCGATGATGACGACCTTCGTGCGGTCGGAGGGGGTGACCTCGGTCTCGGCGTCGTACGAGGAGTAGTGGTACGGCGTGAGGGCCGGGAACTCGCCCGCGCAGGTGTCGACGGTCTTGTAGACCGGGCGCACGTCGAGCGCGTAGCGGCTCTCACGCACCTCGGTCTCGTCGAGCCCGCGGATCTGCGCGATCTGCGCGTCGCTGAAACCGTGCTCCTTCGCGACGCGGAGGGTGTCGGCATCCAGGCTCTCGGCCGCGCCGATGAATTCCGCGACCTCGTTGATCAGCACCATCTGATCGATGAACCAGGGGTCGATCGCCGTGGCGTCGAACGCCTGCTCGGGCGTCGCGCCCTTGCGCAGCGCCTGCTGCAGCACGACGATACGGCCGTCGGTCGGGGTCTTCGCGATCTCGAGCAGTTCGTCGACCGAGCGTGACTCCTCGCCCCAGTGGAAGCTCGACCCGCGCTTCTCGAGCGAGCGCAGCGCCTTCTGCAGGGCCGTGGTGTAGTTGCGGCCGATCGCCATCGCCTCGCCGACCGACTTCATGGTGGTGGTCAGCGTGGTGTCGGCGGCGGGGAACTTCTCGAAGTTGAAGCGCGGCACCTTGACCACGACGTAGTCGAGCGTGGGCTCGAAGCTCGCCGGGGTCACCTTGGTGATGTCGTTCGGGATCTCGTCGAGGCGGTAGCCGATCGCGAGCTTCGCGGCGATCTTGGCGATCGGGAAGCCGGTGGCCTTCGACGCCAGCGCGCTCGAACGCGAGACGCGCGGGTTCATCTCGATGACGATGATGCGCCCCGTCTTCGGATCGACCGCGAACTGGATGTTGCAGCCACCCGTGTCGACGCCCACCGCGCGGATGATGTCGATGCCGATGTCGCGCAGCTTCTGGTACTCGCGGTCGGTCAGAGTCAGCGCGGGCGCCACCGTGATCGAGTCGCCGGTGTGCACGCCGACCGGGTCGACGTTCTCGATCGAGCAGACGACCACCGTGTTGTCGGCGGTGTCGCGCATGAGCTCGAGCTCGTACTCCTTCCACCCGAGGATCGACTCCTCGAGCAGCACCTCGTTCGTGGGCGAGTCGTGCAGGCCCGCCCCGCCGATGCGACGCAGGTCGGCCTCGTCGTACGCGAAGCCCGAACCCAGGCCGCCCATGGTGAACGACGGACGCACGACCAGCGGGTAGCCGAGCTTCTCGGCCCCGGCGAGCAACTCGTCCATCGAGTGGCAGATGACGGATGCCGCGACATCGGCGCCCGCTTCCAGCACGAGCTCCTTGAAGATCTGGCGATCCTCACCGCGGTTGATCGCGTCGAAGTCGGCGCCGATGAGCTCGACGTCGTACTTCTCGAGGATGCCGCGCTTGTGCAGCTGGATCGCCGCGTTCAGAGCGGTCTGTCCGCCGAGCGTGGGGAGAACGGCATCCGGCTTCTCTTTGGCGATGATCGATTCGATGACCTCGGGGGTGATCGGCTCGATGTAGGTCGCGTCGGCGAAGTCGGGGTCGGTCATGATCGTCGCCGGGTTGGAGTTGACGAGGATGACGCGCACGCCCTCTTCGCGCAGCACGCGGCACGCCTGGGTGCCGGAGTAGTCGAACTCGCAGGCCTGACCGATGACGATCGGGCCGGAGCCGATGACGAGGACGGAGTGGATGTCGTCGCGCTTAGGCATTCTTCTTCTCCTGGGTGGCGAGAACCATCTCGCGGAAGCGGTCGAACAGGTAGTTGGCGTCGTGCGGGCCGGAGGCGGCCTCGGGGTGGTACTGCACGCTGAACGCGGGGATGTCGAGGGCGCGCAGGCCCTCCACGACGTTGTCGTTCAGGCCGATGTGGCTGACCTCGACGCGGCCGAAGCCGGCGGGGCTGTCGACGACCTGGTCCAGTGGCGCCTCGACGGCGAAGCCGTGGTTCTGCGAGGTGATCTCGACGCGGCCGGTGGTCTTGTCGAGCACCGGCTGGTTGATGCCGCGGTGGCCGAAGGGCAGCTTGTAGGTGCCGAAGCCGAGGGCGCGGCCCAGCAGCTGGTTGCCGAAGCAGATGCCGAAGAAGGGCAGACCGTCGCCGAGCACGGCGCGCAGCAGTTCGACGTGCTGATCGGATGCCGCGGGGTCGCCTGGACCGTTCGAGTAGAACGCCGCGACGGGCTCGATCGCGCGGATCTCGTCGATCGTCGCGGACTGCGGGAACACGTGCACGTCGAACCCGCGCGCGGCGAGGTTCACGATCGTGGACTGCTTCACGCCCAGGTCGAGCACGGCGAGGTTGCCGATGCGCTCAGCGGTTGCGGGGGTCACCTCGACCTCGCTGACCGACACCTCGGCGGAGAGGTTGCGGCCCGCCATGCCCGGGGCTTCGAGCACCCGGCGCAGCTGCTCCTCGGCATCCAGATTCGCGGCCTCGCCCGAGAAGACGCCACCGCGCATGCTCCCGGAGGAACGGATGCGGCGGGTGACGGCGCGGGTGTCGATGCCGGAGATGCCGACGATCCCGTCTTCGACGAGCGCGTCGTCGAGCGAGCGGTTCGCGCGCCAGTTCGACACCATGCGCGAGGGGTCGCGCACGACGTAGCCGGCGACCCAGATACGACGCGACTCGGGGTCTTCGTCGTTCACGCCGGTGTTGCCGATGTGGGGCGCGGTCTGCAGCACGATCTGGCCCGCGTACGAGGGGTCGGTGATCGTCTCCTGGTAGCCGGTCATCCCGGTGGCGAAGACGACCTCGCCGAGGGTCTCGCCGCGAGCGCCGTAGGCGCGGCCGGTGTAGCGGGTGCCGTCTTCGAGCACGAGGACGGCCGGGTCGCGCGAGAGGCGCGAGGAAGGGATCAGGGCGGTCATGCGTCGCTTCCTGTCGAGGTGAGGGGGCGGATGGCGTCGGCCAGTGCTTTGGCCGAGGCCTCCTGAGGACGGAGGTAGGTGTCGACGATCGTGTCGTCGTCGATGCGCCAGCTGACGCGCGTCAGGCCGTCGCGCTCGACCACGCGATCGATGGCGACCGTGGCTTGAGCTGCGTCGACGAGGCGGTCGCGGGTGAGCGCGATGCGGGGCTGGCCCTGCAGGTCGAGGGCGACGCCGGCCGTGGTGACGGTGACGTCGACGCGGGAGCGGAAGCCGAGACCCTTGATGGCGAGACGCTCGAGCGGCTCGTCGTGTCGGGTCGTGGCGACGTAGAGCCCCGAGAACACCGCCGATTCGACGGCGTCCGCGGGCAGCTCCCCCACCGGGGCCGTGTAGCGCGCATCGCGCCGCGTTCGTCGCACCCAGGCCCACGCGAGCACGGCCAGCAGCACGAGGGCCACGCCGATCATCACGACGAGGGCGCCCTCGCGGCTCATGCGAGCACCCCGGGGGCGTCGAGCACGGCACCGTCGACGACGGTCGGGATGCCGGCGCGCACGGTCCAGCGCACCTCGCCGGGCAGCTCCCGGCCGAGGTAGGGCGAGTTGGTGCTGCGCCCGCGCAGGTCGTCGAGGCCGAACGTGCGCGAGGGGCGCGGGTCGTACAGCGTGAAGGTCGCCGGCTGCCCCGCGGCCACGGGGGTGCCGTGTCCGTCGAGGCGTCCGATGCGGGCCGGGTTCGCCGACATCACGCGGGCGACGTCGGCCCAGTCGAGCAGTCCCGTCTCGACCATGGCGTGGTGCACGACGCGCAGCGCGCTCTCGAGACCCACCATGCCATTCGCCGCGGCCGCCCACTCGCAGGCCTTCGCCTCGGTGGGGTGCGGGGCGTGGTCGGTGGCGACGATGTCGATCGTGCCGTCGGCCAGACCCTCGCGCACGGCCATCACGTCTTCTTCGCGTCGCAGCGGCGGGTTGACCTTGAACCGCGCGTCGTAGTCGCGCACGAGCTCGTCGGTCAGCAGCAGGTGGTGCGGGGTGACCTCGGCGGTGACGTTGACTCCGCGCTTCTTGGCCCAGCGGATGATGTCGACCGAGCCCGCGGTGCTCAGGTGGCACACGTGCAGGCGCGAGCCGACGTGCTCGGCCAGCAGCACGTCGCGCGCGATGATCGACTCCTCGGCGACGGCCGGCCAGCCGGTCAGGCCCAGCTCGGCCGAGACGGCGCCCTCGTTCATCTGCGCGCCCTCGGTGAGGCGCGGATCCTGCGCGTGCTGCGCGATGACGCCGTCGAACGCTTTCACGTACTCGAGGGCTCGCCGCATGATCAGCGGGTCGAAGACGCAGAAGCCGTCGTCGCTGAAGACGCGCACGCGGGCGCGGGAGTCGGCCATCGCGCCGAGCTCGGCGAGGCGCTCCCCCTTCTGCCCGACGGTCACGGCGCCGATCGGCTGCACGTGCACGTAGCCGGCCGCCTCGCCGAGCGCGAGCTCCTGCTCGACCACGCCCGCGGTGTCGGCGACCGGAGAGGTGTTCGGCATGGCGAAGACGGTGGTGAAGCCACCCGCGGCGGCCGCGCGGGAACCGGTGAGGATCGTCTCGGATGCCTCGTACCCGGGCTCGCGCAGGTGCACGTGCAGGTCGACCAGGCCGGGAAGGGCGAGGAGGCCGTCGGCATCCACGACCGTCGCACCGGCGTGCGAGAGGCCGGAGCCGGTCTCGGCGATGATCCCGTCGCGGACGAGGAGGTCGGTGGCATCCTGGCCCTCGACGCGCGCGCCGCGGACCAGAAGGGTCTGGGGGGTGGCGTGGCTCATCGGACGTCCTCTTTCTCGGTGTGGGGCCGCTCGCCCGCCAGCAGCAGGTAGAGGACGGCCATCCGCACGGAGACGCCGTTCGTGACCTGCTCGAGCACCGTCGAGCGAGGCGAATCGGCGGCTTCGGCGGAGATCTCCAGACCTCGGTTCATGGGGCCGGGGTGCAGGACAATGCTACCGTCCGGCAGAGCCTGCAAACGCCGTGCGTCAAGACCGTACCGGCGGGAATACTCCCGTTCAGTCGGGAAATACGCCGCCGACATCCGCTCGAGCTGGATGCGCAGCATCATCAGCGCGTCTGGACCGGCCGCGATCGCGTGATCGAGGTCGAAGTCGACCTCGACGGGCCAGCGGCTGACGTCCTGCGGGACCAGCGTCGGCGGAGCCACCAGCGTCACGTGCGCGCCGAGCGTGTGCAGCAGCCACACGTTCGAGCGCGCGACGCGCGAGTGCAGCACGTCACCGACGATCGTGACCCGGATGCCACCGAGGTCGCGGCCGCGGCTGTCGTCGCCGAACAGGCGCTTGCGGATCGTGAAGGCGTCGAGCAGGGACTGCGTCGGGTGCTCGTGGGTGCCGTCGCCCGCGTTCACCACGCCGGCGCTGATCCAGCCGGAGGTCGCCAGGGTCCGCGGGGCGCCGGACGCGCCGTGGCGGATGACCACGGCATCCGCCCCCATCGCCTGCAGCGTCTGAGCCGTGTCCTGCAGCGACTCGCCCTTGCTGACGCTCGAGCCCTTCGCCGAGAAGTTGATGACGTCGGCGGAGAGGCGCTTGGCGGCGGCCTCGAACGAGATGCGCGTGCGGGTGGAGTCCTCGAAGAAGAGGTTGACCACGGTCTTGCCCCGCAGCGTGGGGAGCTTCTTGACCTCGCGGCGCTGCGTGTCGGCCATGTCCTCGGCGACGTCGAGGATCTCGAGCGCGTCGGCGCGCGAGAGGTGCTGGGTGTCGAGAAGGTGCCTCATGACTCGATCGTCACCTCCTCGATGCCGTCGATCTCGGCGAGGCGCACGTTGACGCGTTCGTCGCGGGCGCTCGGCAGGTTCTTGCCCACGAAGTCGGGGCGGATCGGCAGCTCGCGGTGGCCGCGGTCGATCAGCGTCGCCAGGCGCACGGCGGCGGGGCGACCGATGTCCTGCAGCGCGTCGAGGGCGGCGCGGATGCTGCGACCCGAGAACAGTACGTCGTCGATGAGCACGACGACCTTGCCGTCGATGCCGCCGGCGGGGATCTCGGTGCGGCGCGGTGCCCGCGTGGGATTGCGGTGCAGATCGTCGCGGTACATCGTCACGTCGAGCGAGCCGACCGGCACAGCTGCGCCGCCGAAGTCGCTCACGAGGGGGCCGATCCTGTTCGCGAGCGTGACGCCGCGGGTCGGGATGCCGAGGAGGACGAGTCCTTCCGGTCCTTTGTTGGACTCCAGGATCTCGTGCGAGATGCGCGTCAAAGCGCGGGCGATATCGGCATCGTGCATGACGGTGCGCGTGTTCATCCGCCGCTCCCTTCTCCGCCTCACGGGACGGGGTTAAAGGTTGCTGTGGTTCGACGTTCAGTCTAGCTGCCGGAGCGGGCCGTCGCGTGGCGCGCAGACGGTGCGCTGCCGCCGAGCCCGACAGCACACGTACGTGTCGAGGTCGTACGTCCCGGCCTGCACGCTGTATGTCGCCTCGCGCGGTTCGGATGCTCTCGTGCGCGTGAGGGCCGTCGCCGCCGGAGGTCGCGAGAACTCACGTCCGTGGTGTCAGCTCGCAGCGACCTCGGCGGCGGCGCGCTCTCCGCTCGGGGTGGTGCGCACGCGGGACGAGCGGATCGGGTGACCGGTCGTCGTCAGGCACCGGCCCGAGGCGAGGTCCCACTTCCAGTCGTGCAGCGAACAGGTCAGCACGCCGTCCTCGATCTTGCCGGTCTTCGTCAGGTCGGCACGCAGGTGCGGGCAGCGACGCTGAACGGTCCAGCCGTCGATCTCGGCATCTTCGGTCTGATCCGACTGCTCGGCGTACCAGTTCTCGACGTACTCGATCCGGTCGCGCGACAGGCACTTCAGGAACGTCGTGAGGAACTCGTTGAACTTGCCCGAACGACCCACCTCGAACTGCATCGACAGGAAGATCGAGTTCGACCAGTCGATCTCGTGATCGCGGATGTTCGTCGACACGAGGTCGGCGGGGATCGTGTACCAGTAGATGCACTCCTCGCCGGCGTACTCTCGCAGCTTCGCCTTCGGGAAGTCCACGACCATGTCGAGCTCTCCGATGCGGAACCGCACCATGCCGCCCACGCCGTTGCGGATCGTTCGAGCGCGACGCAGCAGCGGCTCCCACCACTCCTTCAGCGCAGCGAGCATCTCGGCCGGCGGGATGATCTCCGCGCGCGTCGCTTCTTCGGCCCGAACCTCGGCCTGGCGACTGTCACGCTGCTCGGTCAGGTAGTTCCACTTGTCTCCGAAGACGCGTTCGATCTCGGCATCCGTGTACAGGGTCTGCGTGACGGTGACATCCGACCCCTGCACCTCCACCTCGGTGCCCGGGAGGAACAGGTAGCCCTTCTGGTCGGGACGCTGCTCCTTCATGTGCGCGAGGAACTCGCGCTGGTCGGTGAAGATCGAGTCGCCGTCCATGCCGGTGCCGTTGTAGCGGAACAGCTCTTCGCGCAGGAACATCGGCGGACCAGCCATCGGGAACACGTGCTCGGCGTCGACCTTGTCGATGTAGTACATCGCGCGCTTGTTCTGCGCGTCGCGCTTGAGCTGGGCGAAGTTCTGCTTCGCGTCCTGCGGCAGGTCGTAGACCATGGGCCACCAGATGGCCCCCGATACCTGAGTGAAGTATGCGTCGGGCTTGCCGAAGTCGAACAGCTTCTCGAGATCGAGCGGGTGCGAGTCGTTCTGGTTGAGGATCGAGGCCGTGCCGTCGTCGAGCGAGAGCGACGAGTCGCCGATCGGTCCGTCGGAGGGCGCGCGCAGCGGCGTCACCATGAGCTTCAGGTCACCGAACTGCAGGGGGACGCCGGCCTCAGTGCGCACGAGGTTGGTGTAGCCGAGCGCGATGAGGTCCTGCTCGAGGTCATCGGTGGGGTACTCGGGGAGCAACACCTTGATGTCCTTCGACACGTACCGCTCGAGCATCGCCGGATCGAAGTGATCGCGGTGGCGGTGCGAGATGTACAGGAAGTCCGCCTTGCCGAAGCGCTCCCAGTCCAGGGCGCGGTTGTCGGGGAACGGGAACCACGAGCCGAAGAAGCTCGGACCGATGACGGGGTCGCAGATGATGCTGCCGCCGCGCGTCTCGATGAACATTCCCGCGTGGCCGAGGCCGGTGATCTTCATGTCGCTCCTGTGTCGTTGGCGAACCACACGAGTCTACGCGGGGGCGACTGCGAGAGCCCGGGGAGTGCGGGGGTGTCGAGATGTCGTCGTCAAGCCGCCCGCGTCCATACCGTCGCGGAGTACCGTCCCCGGCGAACCGACGAAAGGATTCACGATGCCCCTGGTCATGATCGACACCATCCGCGGACAGTACGAAGAGACGCAACTGCGCACCCTCCTGGATGCCGTGCAGGATGCCGTCGTCGAAGCGTTCGACGTCCCGGACACGGACCGCTACCAGATCCTCACCCAGCACGAACCGTTCGAGCTCGTCGCCCTCGATACCGGCCTCGGGATCACTCGGAGCGAGCGCCTGGTCATCGTGCGACTCGCGTCGAAAGCGCGCACCGAGGACGCGAAGGTCACCCTGTACCGCGCTCTCGCTCGCAACCTGAAGGACCGCCTCGACATCGGCGGGGAGGACCTCGTCGTGAGCATCACCGAGAACGGCGACGCCGACTGGTCGTTCGGTCACGGCACCGCGCAGTTCCTGACGGGCGAGCTCGGCTGAGATCCCGGATGCCGCTCCCCCGGTATCCCGCGACACCTCGTCCGACCGCGGAGCGCGGACGCCGGCACCCCGTCGCACCCCATCACGGACCGAGCAATCCCCGGATGTCGTCCGCGTCGAGCGCTGCGGCGAAGGCATCGTCGTCGTCGATCACCGCGTCGAACAGAGCCGCCTTGCGGTGCTGCAGAGCTCGCACCTTCTCTTCGACCGTTCCCGCGGCGAGGAGGCGGTACACGAACACGCTCTTCGTCTGACCGATGCGGTGCACGCGATCGATCGCCTGACTCTCGGCGGCGGGATTCCACCACGGATCGAGCAGGAACACGTACTCGGCCTCGGTGAGGGTCAGACCGAAACCGCCGGCTTTGAGGCTGATGAGGAACACGGGAGCATCCCCCTCGCGGAACCCGTCGATCACCTCGCCTCGGCGAGCCGTGGACCCGTCGAGGTGCGCATACGCGAGACCCGCGGCATCGAGTCGCTCCGCAGCCAGATCGAGGAACGACGTGAACTGACTGAACACCAGAGCGCGGTGCCCCTCGGCCGCCACCTCCACGAGACGGTCGAGCAGCACGTCGAGCTTCGCCGACCCCAGGTGCGCATCGCGCTCGTCGACGAGACCCGGGGCCAGGGCCAGCATGCGCAGCAGGGTCAGCGAGCGGAAGACGATGAAGCGCTGCCTGTCGAGATCGTCGAGCAACCCGAGCACCTTCTGCCGCTCGCGTTGCAGCACACGGTCGTACAGCTCCTGGTGCGCGGGACCGAGGGGAACCGCGATCTCCTGCTCCTGCTTGGGAGGCAGATCGGATGCCACGACGTCCTTCGTGCGACGCAGCAGGAACGGCCGCACCCGACGGCGCAGACGATCCAGCGTCTTCTCACGGTGCGCGCTCGCCGCGGCTGCCGACAGTGCGGTGGGGGCGTCGGACGGCAGTTGCTCGATCGCCCGGGTGTAGTCCTCGCGGAACTGCCGGATCGAGGGGAAGAGCCCCGGAGCCGTGAGAGAGAGCAGCGCCCACAGGTCGTCGAGACCGTTCTCGATCGGCGTCCCGGTCGCGGCGAACACCGCGTCGGTCTGCAACGCCGCGATCGCGCGATGGATCCGCGTCGCGGGGTTCTTCACGAACTGCGCCTCGTCGAGAACGACGCCGGCCCAGTGCGGATCGGCGAACTCCGCGGCATCCGCCCGCACGACCCCGTAGGGGGCCACCACGATGTCGACGCCCCCCGCGATGTCGGTGATCGCGGATTGTCGGCGAACGGCCGTCGCCTCGACCATCGCGACCCGCAGGTCGGGTGCGAAGCGCGCCGCCTCGTCTCGCCACGTTGGCAGGACCGAGGTGGGCGCGACGACGAGCCAGGGGCGCTGCTCCCCCGCGGCCTTCGCATGGGCGATCAGGGCCAGAAATTGCAGGGTCTTGCCGAGACCCATATCGTCGGCGAGGATCCCGCCGAGCCGGTGCCGGTGCAGCAGGGCGAGCCACGACAGCCCCTCGCGCTGGTATGGGCGCAGCTCGGCGCGGAACCCGCTCGGCGTCGGCACCTCGGGCACCTCGGCCACATCGCGCAGCGCCCGCGCCAGTTCGCGCCACTCGACCGCGGCGTCTGACTGGTCGGCGAGGTCCTCGAACTCCGCCCACAGGGTGAGGTGCGTGCGCGGAAGCCGCGGACCGGTTTCCCACTCGTCGAGCGCCGCCGCCTCTTCAAGCAGGTCGCGAAGCCGCTGCAGGGCCGGATGCGCGAGCGAGAACCATGCGCCGTCCGAGAGCTTGATGCGCGTGCGCCCGCGCGAGAGCGCCGAGAACAACGTGCCGAACGGAATCGTGCGCCCCTCGATCGTCACGACGATGCCGAGGTCGAACCAGTCGCGATCGAGCGACTCGACCGCCGTGATCCGCAGCGACGGGTCACCCCTCAGCTCGCGGAACGTCGGCGCCGTGCCGGTCGTGCGCACCCGCACCTCGTCGAGCACGTCGATCGCGGGGAGCACCCGGGTCGCGAACACGGCGGCATCCGCATCGTGCAACGTCGCGCGGGGCGTCACGGGCAGATCGGATGCCGCCATCCACGCCGTCTCGAACCGCTCGCCGATCTGCGCCTCGGCGCGGGGGTCGCGCTCGGCGTCGTCGGCCGCGTCGTACGCGACGCGACGAGCACCCGGGTACACCCACTCGAGTCGATAGGCGACGTCGTCATCGGCGTAGGCCACCGCGACCTCGAGCGTCGGGCGATCGGGCGGCGCGGCCGGGACCCCCGCTCCCACCGACAGTGGCGCACGCCGTGCGAGTCGCGGATACACCTCGGCGACGAACTCGTCGGCCTCCGCGCGTGGCACGTCGACGCCCGCGGTGCCGAGGAGCGTCGGGAGGGGCGCGGGCAACGCCACGGGCGCGAGGATGATCGGCACAGGGTCGCGGTCGAGTTCGAACACGAACAGCCCCGACTCGCCGATCGCGCGCGCTCGCGTCGCGTCGACGGTGTCGCCTTGGAGCGTGAGGTCGGCCGAGATGCGCAACGCTCCCCCGCCGACGGCGTCAAGGGCGACCCGCGCGGTCGCCTCATCCGCGAGACGCACGCTCTGCTGGGGGTTCATCGACACGATCGGGATGCCGAGATCCGCCGCCGCATCCAGGTGCGGCCACAGCAGGGGCGAGGTCACGGCGTCGAGCGCGACCGTGTCGCCGGCCGGGGCGAAGGGGCCGGTGGTCCGGAACGCTTGGGCGAGGGCGAACAGTTCGGCGAACCACTGCACGTGCGCCGGGTCGAACCGCCCCGCCGATCGTCGTACGGTCTCCCACGTGGCGTCCGCCCGGATCCAGGCGTCGCGCGCCCCGCGAACGAGCGGACGGGCAGCGAGCTGCAGGTCGTCCTGCCGCTGTGCGAGCAGACGCGGCGTCACGGGAACGACCGCGCGGGCTTCCCACCGCGCGGGGTCGTACGCCTCGCGCTGGCGCAGCTCGATGCCCAGCGCGAGCGCCGCGTGCGGCTCGGCGCCGCCTACGGGGATCAGCTCACGCCACGACGTCACGCCGCGATCCTTCCCCGGACCTCCGACGTCGGCGCCCGCCCGCGCGGCGCGCACCGGCCCCCGCCACACGCACAAACTGTCTTGACGCGCGTGAACGCGCGCTTTTCGCTGTCTTCGGCCCCGACAGCGTCCATAGACGAAGAATCGCGACTTAGCCGAACTCTGCGACCCACCGCCAGTCTACCGATCCGCGCGCACACGGCATCCGCCCCGCCCGGGAAACGACGCGACGCGACCGCCGACCGGGAGTCGGGGCCGCGTCGGGACACGTCGACTCGGGTCAGGACGAGCGCGCGATCCGCGCCAGCACGCCGTGCACGAACGAACCGGAGTCGTCGGTCGAGAACTCCTTCGCGAGCTCCACCGCTTCGTCGATCGCGACGGCGGTGGGGACCTCGTCGTTGTAGAGGATCTCCCACGTCCCCATGCGCAGCAGCGCGCGGTCGACGGCGGGCATGCGCTGCAACGACCAGTCCTTCGCGAACGTGGTGATCTGCTCGTCGATCGCGTCGCGGTTGTCGATCACTCCGTCGACGATGTCGCGGGCGTAGAGCCACGAGGCCTCGCGGGCGGGTTCGGAGGCGGCGCGCTTGGCCTCAGTGGCGAGCATGATCGCGAGTTCTTCGCCGCGGACGTCTGCCTGGAAGAGGATGTCGAGGGCGCGCTTGCGCGCTTTTGTACGGGCGCTCAAGGTCAGCTGATGCGGCCGAGGTACTCGCCGGTGCGAGTGTCGACCTTGATCTTCGTGCCGGTCTCGAGGAACAGGGGAACCTGCATCTCGTAGCCGGTCTCGACGGTGGCGGGCTTGGTGCCGGCCGACGAACGGTCGCCCTGCAGGCCGGGCTCGGTGTAGGTCACCTCGAGGATGACGGACGGCGGCATCTCGACGTAGAGGGGGTTGCCGTTGTTGAGGGCGATCTGCACCTGCTGGTTCTCGAGCAGGAAGTTCGCGGCGTCGCCGACGGTGGCGGCGCCGACCGTGATCTGGTCGTAGTCGGCGACGTCCATGAACACGAAGCCGTCGCCGTCGTTGTACAGGTACGTAAAGTCGCGGCGATCGACGTTCTCGGTCTCGATCTTGGCGCCGGCGTTGAAGGTCTTGTCGACGACCTTGCCGCTCATGACGTTCTTCAGCTTCGTGCGGACGAACGCGCCGCCCTTTCCGGGCTTGACGTGCTGGAACTCCACGACGCTCCAGAGCTGACCGTCGATGTTCAGGACGACGCCGTTCTTGATGTCTGCGGTGGATGCCATGAGTGCCGATATTCCGTTTCGTGAGTCGAAGTGGGCGAGAGCCCGACGTCAGAGTCTACGCGATCCCCGCCGTCAGCCGTCTGCGCGACCCGAGATCACCTCGACGAGGAGGTCGACGGCGCGCGCGTATCCGGGCACTCCCTCTCCGATGACGTGCACCGCGGCGACGTCGTGGATGTACGAGAAGTGTCGGAAGCTCTCGCGCTCGAGGATGTTCGAGATGTGCACTTCGGCGACGGGGAGGTCGACGGATGCCAGCGCATCGCGCAACGACACGGAGGTGTGCGTCAGCCCTCCGGCGTTGATGACGATCCCGGCGCAGTCGAGCCGCGCGGCGTGGATCTCGTCGATCAGCACGCCCTCGTGGTTGCTCTGAACGGCGCGCACCTCGAGGCCGTGACGGGCCGCTGCCTCGCTCGTCACGCGCTCGACGTCGGCGAGGGTGTCGCGGCCGTAAATCTCGGGCTGCCGGGTGCCGAGCAGGTTGAGGTTCGGGCCGTTGACGAGCAGCAGGCGGCGGGGCGTGGTCATGCTCGGCACGTTATCAGCGCCGGCCCTGCGCGCTCAGTCCGATGTGCGCAGAGACCTGCTCATCGCGAGCTCGGCGCCGATGGGGCCGTAAAAGGTCTCACCCGTCGCGACGAATCCGGCGCGACGATATACGGCCTGGGCGCGGTGGTTGTCGACGTGCACGTCGAGCGACAGCGACTCGAAGCCCTGCTCGGCCGACCACCGCGCGGCGGCGTCGAGCAGAGCGTCGATCGCGCCGCTGCCCCGCGCTTCGGGCGCAACGTAGACGCCCACGACGTCGGCGCGGCCCTGGGGCAGCCTCCGCCCGGTGTGGTCGATCTCGCCCGCGCGACGCACGAGCACGGTCACCGACCCGACCCACGTGTCGCCGTCCTCGGCCACGAACATCGCCGTCGAGCCGCCGGAGGCTCCGCCGGCGGCGCGTTCGTGCCAGAACTCGGGGTCGCGCTCGAGCTCCTGCTCGCGGGTGGTGAGGAAAGCGATGGATGCCACCGGGTCGCTTACCGCGCGCAGCCGCAGTTCGCGCACGCGTGCGCCTTCGTCCGCGCGCACCCGGCGCACGCCGATGGTCACTTCCGCACCCCGACCGTGGGTGCAGGGCGTGGGGCGCGTCCCACCCGCGTCCGGTTGCGGTTGACGACCGGAGCGTTGTCGACGGGTGTCCCCCGTCGGGCGGTGCTCACGCACCGACCTCCTGGTACGCCGCGAACAGCAGCGACTCGTCGGGCGCCTGCAGCACCGTCGGGCGGGCGAGGTCGTCGAGCACGATGAAGCGCAGCATGCTGCCGCGGCTCTTCTTGTCGCGCTGCATGGTCGCCTTGAGCGTCTGGAACGCCCCGGCGCGGTAGGTCGTCGGAAGGCCGAGCGACTCGAGCACCGTGCGGTGGCGCTGGGCGACGTCGTCGGACAGGCGGCCCGCGAGGCGCGACAGCTCGGCCGCGAACACCATGCCGACCGAGATCGCCGCGCCGTGGCGCCAGCGGTAGCGCTCGGCGTGCTCGATCGCGTGGCCGAGCGTGTGGCCGTAGTTCAGCACCTCGCGCAGCCCGGCCTCGCGCAGGTCCTCGCCGACGACGCGCGCCTTCATGTCGATCGCGAGCTCGACGCAGCGGCGGAAGCCGTCTCCGCGCGGATCGACGATCCCCTCGGGGTCGGCCTCGATGAGGTCGAGGATCTCGGGATGCCAGATGAAGCCCGCCTTCACCACCTCGGCGAACCCGGCGGTCGCCTCGTTCTTCGACAGCGTGTCGAGCAGGTCGAGGTCGCACACCACGGCGACCGGGGGCCAGAACGCGCCGACGAGGTTCTTTCCCTCGGCGGTGTTGATGCCGGTCTTGCCGCCCACCGCGGCATCCACCATTCCGAGCACGGTCGTGGGAACCTGCACGAGTGCGACGCCGCGCAGCCAGGTCGCCGCGACGAAGCCCGCGAGGTCGGTGACCGCTCCCCCGCCGAAACCGACGACGACGTCGGTACGGGTGAAGTCGGCCTGGCCCATGACCTGCCAGCAGAAGGCCGCGACCTCGACGCGTTTTCCGGCCTCGGCGTCGGGGATCTCGGCGAGCAGCACCTGCCGGTCTCCCATCAGCTGCGCCCGCAGCTCCTCGGCTTGCTTCGCGAGGGTCGGCGGGTGCACGACGAGCACCTTCTGCGCCCCCGCGGGAAGCGTCTCGCCGAGCGAGGCGAGCAGGCCCCGACCGATCGTGATGTCGTAGCCGGGGTCACCGGCGACGCTGATGGTGGTGGTGTCGGTCATGCCGTCTCTCCGGCCGGCACACGGCGTGCCCAGGCCACGATGTCGTCCACGACCCGCGAGAGGGGGCCGGACGAGGTGTCGAATGCGATGTCGGCCGTCTGCTCGTAGACGGGTCGGCGCTCGTCGAAGATGCGCTGCCAGCGCGCGACGGGGTCTTCTCCGCCGAGCAACGGTCGCTCGTCGCCGTGGATCCGGGATGCCACGACATGCGGCGCCACCGTCAGCAGCACGACGTGATGCTCGCGCAGGCGTTCGCGCGTCAGCGGGTCGAGCACTGCTCCCCCGCCGAGCGCCACGACACCGCCGCGGGCCAGGGCCTCGACGACCGCGTCGCGCTCCAGGGCGCGGAAGTGCGGTTCGCCGTGGGCGACGAACAGTGCCGGGATCGGACCGTGGTCGCGCACGACGAGCTTGTCGGTGTCGGTGAACGGCGTTCCGAGCGCGCGCGCCACGCGACGGCCCACGCTCGTCTTTCCCGCCCCCATCGGCCCGATGAGCACGACGGCGGGACCCGCGGACGCGGTCTCGGAAGCGGCGTCAGGCGAGGTCATGCGCGAGGAGCGCCGCGTCGGACGCGTCGGTCGTGCGCAGCGTCTCGGGCAGGTTCGCGAGGTAGGTCTCGACGTTGCGGCGGGTCTCGACGATGTTGTCGCCGCCGAACTTCTCGAGGACGGCGTCGGCGAGGGTGATCGCGACCATGGCCTCGGCCACGACGCCGGCGGCGGGGACCGCGCAGACGTCGGAGCGCTGGTGATGCGCGGCGGCGGTGTCGCCCGTGGCGACGTCGACCGTGCGCAGGGCCTTGGGGATCGTCGCGATCGGCTTCATGCCGGCGCGCACGCGCAGCACGGTGCCGGTCGACATGCCGCCCTCGGTGCCGCCCGCGCGATCGGACGACCGCGTGATCCCGTCGCCCGTGACGAAGAGCTCGTCGTGCGCCTGCGATCCGCGGCGGGTCGTGGTGAGGAAGCCGTCGCCGACCTCGACGCCCTTGATCGCCTGGATGCTCATGAGGGCCTGAGCGAGCTTGGCATCCAGTCGACGATCCCACTGCACGTGGGAGCCGAGTCCGGGCGGGACGCCGTAGGCGAGGACCTCGACGACGCCGCCGAGCGTGTCGCCGGCCTTCTTCGCGTCGTCGACCTCGGCGACCATCGCGGCACTCGTCTCGGCGTGGAAGCAGCGCAGCGGATCGGCGTCGAGACGGTCGACGTCGTCGGGCGTCGGGAACTCCGCGTCGTCGGGGACGCGGACGGGACCGATCGAGAGCGTGTGGCTGACCAGACGGATGCCGAGTTCGTTCAGGAACGACCGCGCGACGGCGCCGAGGGCGACGCGGGCGGCGGTCTCGCGGGCCGAGGCCCGCTCGAGGATCGGTCGGGCCTCGTCGAAGCCGTACTTCTGCATGCCGACGAGGTCGGCGTGACCGGGACGCGGGCGCGTGAGAGCGGCTCCGCGGCCGCGCGAGCGGTCGGAGAGCTCGACGGGCTCGGGGCTCATCACCTCGGTCCACTTGGGCCACTCGGTGTTGCCGATGCGCAACGCGATGGGGCTGCCGATCGTGAAGCCGTGCACGATGCCGGTCGACAGTGACAGCTCGTCTTCTTCGAACTTCATGCGCGAGCCCCGGCCGTAGCCCAGGCGACGACGCGCGAGTTCGGCGCGGATCTGAGCCGAAGAGATGGGGACGCCGGCCGGCATCCCTTCCATGAGGGCGATCAGCTCGGGGCCGTGGGACTCGCCGGCGGTGAGAACGCGAAGCATGGTCCTAGTCTCCCATGAGCGCGGTGCGCATTGCGGCCAGCACCTCGGCCTCGCGCTCGACGGCGACCCCGGGGTCTCCCCCGACGAAGACGCGCACTTGCAGCAGGGCCTGGTGCAGAAGCATCGCGAGACCGTCGTGCGCCTCCCCTTCCGCGCGCTCCCACGCCCGGGCGAGTGGGGTCGGCCAGCCCCCGTAGACGACGTCGACGAGCGGACCCGAGACGGATGCCAGATCGTCGGCGACGCGGCCGAGGTCGGTGCCCCCGGGCAGAGCCGCGATGGTGGCGTCGACGGGTGCCAGGGGCGGTTGATCCAGAGCGGCGACCCGGATCGCCACGCCCAGGGCGTCGCCGAGAGCGGCGATCGGCGCGGCGGCGTCGGGACGGCGGGCGCGCACCTCGACGGTCCGGGCACCGGCGCGGGCGGCCGCGACGACCGCGGAGGTCGCGGTGGCCCCCGCACCGAGCACGCGGATGGCGTCGGGCTCCCGCACCCCGAACTCGTCCAGTGCCCGCGCGAGGCCGCCCACGTCGGTGTTGAAGCCGCGGGGTCCATCCTCGCTCAGCAGGAAGGTGTTGACGGCGCCGGTGAGGCGCGCATCGTCGTCGAGCGAGATCGCGTCGCGCGCGGCGGCGTGCTTGAGCGGCATAGTGAGCGAGAGGCCGCGCCAGTCGGCATCCAGGCTCCGCCAGGCACTCTCGAAGCCCGCCTCGTCCACCTGCCTGCGCCCGTACTCCCAATCGAGCTCGAGGACGTTGTACGCGGACGCGTGCAGCCGGGGCGACCGCGAGTGCGCGATCGGGTCGCCCCAGACGGCGAGGCGGCGTGGGGCGGTCAGCATCCGCCGTTCGGGTTCTCGCGGCACCACTGCTGGAACTGCGCGACCGCCTTCTCCTGATCGGCGTAGGTGGTCGAGAACACCGTCTCACCCGTCGACAGGTTCACGGTCGTGAAGTAGTACCAGGGTCCGTCGACCGGATGCATTGCGGCATCGATCGCGAGGTCTCCGGCATTGGCGATCGGTCCGACCGGCAGCCCGGGGTACTTGTACGTGTTGTACGGGTTGTCGCCGTTCAGGGCGTTCGCGCTCGACGACGACGATCCGGCGTCGAGTTCGTTCGCGCCGTACTGCGCGGTGGAGTCCATCTGCAGCAGACCGTGCGTCTCGGTGTTGTCGGGCTGCAAGCGATTCTCGATCACGCGCGAGACCTTGTAGAAGTCTTCGCTGCTGCGCGCCTCGCGCTCGATGATCGAGGCGATCGTCAGGATGCGCTCCCGGTCGTCGGGTGCGACACCGGCCTTGTCGAGCGACTCGATCGTGCGCTTGACCATGCGGTCGATGACCTGCTGGGCGGTGACGCCGTCATCGAAGTCGTAGGTGGCGGGGAAGATCCAGCCTTCGAGGGTCGAAGCCGTCACCCCGTAGGTCGAGGGCGTCGCCACCGCCGCATCGAGATCGCCGCGCGGGATGCTCGTCTGCTCGGAGATGATGTCGAGCGACTGCTTCAGCGTCAGGCCCTCGCGCAGCTGCACGGAGTTGTCGAGCCTGTTCGCCGGATCCTTCAGGGCGGCCAGCACCGCCTCCGAGGTCATCTGCTGCTGCAGTTTGTAGACGCCGGGCTGGAACGTGAACCCGACGGCGTTGTCGACCATGTACTTGTAGAGCGAGTTGGAGGCCTTCGTCACCCCCGCCTCGAAGAGCTTGGGCGAGACGGACTGCCCCGTGTCGCCGGCCACGATCGTCACGCGGGCCTCACCGGTGGCTTGGCCCGCCTCGTACTCGAGCGACTCCCCGTTGCCGAGGAACGCCTGCACGCGGTCACCGTAGGTGTTCCACAGCGCGATACCGCCGCCGGCGACACCGCCGACGAGGATCAGCACGATCGCCAGGGCGATCCAGCGACCGACGGACCGGTGCCGCTTCGGGGGTTTCTGCGGCGCCCACCCGATCTGCTGCGTGGTGGTCTCGCCGGTGAACAGGTCTTCGAGGGAGCCGGATGCCGCGCCCGAGCCGGACGCTGCGGAGGCGGCCGCGCCGGCGCCGGCACCGACGAGGACGGGCTCGCGATCGCGCGACGGCTCCGCGCGGCGGGCGTTCGCTCCGGAGCGCGGGGCCTCGGCGGCGAGCGGGGCGTCGGCGGCGCGCGGGGCCTCGGCGGCGCGCGGGGTGTCAGCCCGGCGGGCGGCGGCTTGCCACGCGGCCGACCGGGTGTCGCGGGCCGGCTGTGCGTCGGCGGGGGTTCCGGCTACGGCGGGGGCGCCCGTGCGACGGGGGCCGGGAACGGTGTCGCCGCCGCGGCGCGGACCGGGAGCGTCCTCGGATCGGCGGGCCGCGGGGGCCGCGCGCTCGGACGGGATCGAGGAGGCGGCGGCTCGGGGCGACGACGAAGGCTCGATCCGGCGCGCAGCCTGCTGCTCGTCGGCCGCGCGGGGGGCCGGCGCGGGCGCGGCTGCGGCGGGGAGGGATCCGGTCGGGCGAGGCGCCTCGGCAGACGGGGTGGTGTTCTCGTCCGCTGCGCGAGCGGCCTGCTCCGACCCGATGATCGGGGTCGCTTCCGTCGAGGCCCGGCGGGCCTCTCGAGCTGCTCGGCGCGACGGAGGCGCGGCATCCGTCTGCGGTGCGGACTCCTGCGAGCTGCGGGCGCCGGTGCGGGGGTCGGGCAGGCGACCGTAGAGATCCGCGAACGGATCGTTCTCGGGGGGCTGGTTCTCGGGCATGTCAGGCGGGCTCCTGTCCCGGTGTGACGGTGGGTCCGGCCGGCTCGCCAGACTGTCGCTCCACGTCGAGCGCCTGCTGCAGAAGGACCACAGCGGCGACTTGGTCCACAATGCTACGAGAATCCCGCTGGGAACGCCCTGCTTCTCTCAACACGCCGTGCGCCGAGACCGTACTCAGCCGTTCGTCGACCAGTCGCACGGGCATGGGGAGCGCCTTCGCCAGAGCAGCCGCGAACGTCCGTGCGTCGGTGGTCGATGCCGTGTCCTCCCCGCGCAGGTTGAGGGGCAGCCCGACCAGGATCTCGAAGGCCTCGTACTCCGCCGCGAGAGCCGCGATCCGGCGGATCGGCTCCCCCTTGCGGGGTACGGTCTCGACCGGAACGGCCAGCACCCCGTCCGGATCCGACCGTGCCACGCCCACGCGGGCACGCCCGACGTCGATACCGAACCGGATGCCGCGCCGGAACACCGTCACGCGGTGGTCGCCCGCACGTCCGACACGATGCCGTCGAGCGCCTGCGGCAGAGCCGTGGCATCCGTCCCGCCGCCCTGGGCGACATCGGGACGTCCGCCGCCGCCGCCGCCGAGCACGCCCGCGGCGTTCTTCGCCAGGGCACCGGCGGCGAGACCCCGCTCGCGCGCGGCGTCGTTGGTGACGACGACGACCGTCGCACGGCCACCCGCGACGCTCGCGAGAGCGACGACCGCCGGGTCGGTGCCCAGGCGGTCGCGCACCTGCAGGGCGAGCGAGCGCACGTCGTCGGCCGACGCGCCCTCGCCCAGGCTCTGTGCGACGACGCGCACGGTACCGACGGCGACGGCCGACTCGACCAGCTGCGGAAGGCGGCCGGTCAGGGCCTGCGCCTCGAAGGCGGCGATCTTCTTCTCGGCGGCCTTGAGGTTGGCGGCCAGCTCGGCGATGCGCGTGGGCAGCTGCTCGCGCGGGGTCTTCAGGCTCGTGCTGAGCTGCGAGACGATCGCGCGCTCGGCGGCCAGGTCGCGGAAGGCGTCGAGGCCGACGAGGGCCTCCACGCGGCGGTTCGAGGCGCCGACCGACTGCTCGCCGACGAGGTTGACCAGGCCGATCTCGGCGCTGCGGGCGACGTGGGTGCCACCGCACAGCTCGCGCGACCAGGGGCCGCCGATGTCGACCATGCGCACGGTGTCGCCGTACTTCTCGCCGAACAGCGCCATGGCGCCGGCGGCCTTCGCCTCGTCGAGCGACATCACGCGCGTGGTGACCTCGAGATTGTCGCGGACGGCGTTGTTGGCGATGTCCTCGATCTCGGTGCGGGTCTCGGGCGACAGGGCCGAGCCCCAGCTGAAGTCGAAGCGCATGTAGCCGGCGCGGTTGAGTGAACCGGTCTGCGTCGCGGTCTTGCCGAGCGTGTCGCGGATCGCCGCGTGCACGAGGTGCGTCGCGGTGTGCGCCTGCTGGGCGGCGTGGCGGTTGAGCGCGTCGACGACCGTCGTCGCGGGCGCGCCGACCGATACCTCGCCGGTGGTGACCTCGACGGTGTGGCTGACCAGGCCCGGAACGGGGCGCTGCACGTCGAGCACCTCGAGCTCGTAGCCGGGGCCGACGATGACGCCCTTGTCGGCGACCTGGCCGCCCGACTCGGCGTACAGGGCGGTCTCGGCGAGGATGACCTCGGCGATCTGGCCCTCCGACGCGCGGTCGGTGCCCTGGCCCTGCACGAGGATGCCGAGGATCTTCGACTCCGTCTGCATCTCGGTGTAGCCGGTGAACACGGTCTCACCGAGCGCGCGGAACTCGCGGTACGCGCTCTGGTCGGCGATCGCCCCCTTGCGGGCGCGAGCGTCGGCCTTGGCGCGCGTGCGCTGCTCCTGCATGAGGGTGTCGAAGGCCGCACGATCGACCGACAGCCCGGCCTCTTCGGCGATCTCGAGGGTGAGGTCGATCGGGAAGCCGTAGGTGTCGTGCAGCAGGAACGCCTCGGAGCCCGACAGGGTGGTACCGCCGCCGTTCTTGGCCTCGACGACGGACTGGTCGAGGATCGCGGAACCGGCGGCCAGCGTGCGCAGGAACGTCTGCTCCTCGGCGATCGCGTAGGCCGAGAGGCGCGCGTAGTCGGCCTCGACCTCGGGGTAGGACTCCATCATCGCGTCGCGCGAGGCGGCGAACAGCTCGGGGAAGGTCGCGCCCTCGACGCCCAGCAGACGCATCGAGCGGATCGCGCGGCGCATGATGCGGCGGAGGATGTAGCCGCGGCCCTCGTTCGAGGGGGTCACGCCGTCGGCGAGCAGCATGAGCGAGGAGCGCACGTGGTCGGCGACGATGCGCAGGCGCACGTCGTCGTCGTGCGACTCCTGGCCGTACGACTTGCCCGCGAGCTTCGCGGCCAGGTCGAGCACGGGGCGCACCTGGTCGGTCTCGTACATGTTGTCGACGCCCTGCTTGATGAACGCGATGCGCTCGAGGCCCATGCCGGTGTCGATGTTCTTGGCGGGGAGTTCGCCGACGATGTCGAAGTCGTACTTCGAGCGCACGTTGGTGATCTCGTATTGCATGAACACGAGGTTCCAGATCTCGACGTAGCGGTCGTCGTCGGTCGCGGGACCGCCGTCGATGCCGTACGCCGGGCCGCGGTCGAAGAAGATCTCCGAGCAGGGGCCGGCGGGGCCCGGCAGGCCGGTCGACCAGTAGTTCGTGTCCTTGCCGAGGCGCTGGATGCGCTCGTCGGGCAGGGTGCTGAGTTTCAGCCAGAGGTCGCGGGCCTCGTCGTCCTCTTCGTAGACGGTGACCCACAGGTCCTTCGGGTCGAAGGCGAGTCCGCCCTCCGACTCGGGCGCGGTGAGCAGCTCCCACGCGAAGCGGATGGCGTCTTCCTTGAAGTAGTCGCCGAACGACCAGTTGCCGAGCATCTGGAAGAAGGTGCCGTGACGCGGGGTCTTGCCGACCTCTTCGATGTCGTTGGTGCGGATGCACTTCTGCACGTCGGCCGCGCGCGGGTACGGCGGCGGGACGACACCGCTGAGGTACGGGATGAAGGGCACCATGCCCGCCACGGTGAACAGCAGGGCCGGGTCGTCGGTGACGAGCGAGGCCGAGGGGACGATCGTGTGGTTCTTCTTCTCGAAGAAGTCGAGGAAGCGCTGGGCGATCTCGGCGGTTTTCATGGCGGGTCTTTCCGTACGCATGCGGATCCGCCCCACGTGCCGGGGGCGGGAGGCCGGAGGGGGTCAGTCGGAGGAGGAAACGGCCTTCTTGGCCGCGGCTGCGGCGGATTCCACCGCGTCGCCGGTCTTGTCGACAGCGGAGGAGGCGACGCCCTTGGCGTCGTCGATGATCTCGGAGAGACGGTTCTCCTGCTGGTGGTAGGCGTCGCTCATGTGGTCGGTGAATTCACCGATGCGCGAGTCGAGCTGCGCGAGCAGCTCCTGACCGCGGGGGTCCTTGTTGACGAGATGGGCGGCGACGAAACCGCCGGCGATACCCAGCGCGAACCAGACGAGGCTTTTCACGATCACCACTTCTTCCTCGATACGACGCCGCGATCACGGCATCCCCCATCGTAGGCGAGGGGCCCCGCGCCACGCACAAGGCAGACCTTTGTATGCC
The DNA here is from genome assembly GCF_029761935.1 of Microbacterium testaceum. Lineage (NCBI taxonomy): Bacteria > Bacillati > Actinomycetota > Actinomycetes > Micrococcales > Microbacteriaceae > Microbacterium > Microbacterium testaceum. The sequence goes on along the minus strand of NZ_CP121699.1, from coordinate 591,387 downwards.
GCGTCTCCGGCGTCCATCCCGCCGACGGCCCCATCGCGCACCCGCGCCGGCACCGTCCGGGACGGCCGCATCGACTCCCCCGCGGCCGGTTGTCGCGTATGGTCGGCGGCTCGGCGGAGCATGCGCCATCTCGGGCACACGAATCAACGCCGTGCGCGTTCGATTGCCGCGTATGGTCGGCGGCTCGGCGGAGCATGCGCCATCTGGGGCAGACGAATCAACGCCGTGCGCGTTCGGTTGCCGCGTATGGTCGGCGGCTCGGCGGAGCATGCGCCATTTCGGGCACACGACTTCACGGCGTGCGCATTCGATCGCCGCAAACGGTCATCGGGGCCGGGTAAGGCCCGCCGTCTGGGGCGAACGAATCCAGCGCGAGCAGAGCGCGCCCCGGGAACGGCGACGGGCCGCGCGAGAGCGCGACCCGGGAACGGCGAAGGGCCGCGCGAGAGCGCGACCCGAAAACGACGAAGGGCCGCGCGAGAGCGCGACCCGAAAACGACGAAGGGCGCCGGGAGAACCCGACGCCCTTCGTGTGCTCGCTGGGATCAGCGGGCGGCGTAGTACTCGACGACGAGCTGCACGTCACACGTGACGGGCACCTCGGCGCGCTTGGGGCGACGCACGAGCTTCGCCTGCAGCGTGGAGAGGTCGACCTCGAGGTAGCCCGGAACGGGGGGCAGCACTTCGGCGTGCCCACCGGCGGCGGCGACCTGGAAGGGCTCGAGGCCCTCGCTCTTGGTCTTGACGTGGATCAGCTGACCCGGCTTCACGCGGAACGACGGGCGGTCCACGAGCTGGCCGTCGACCATGATGTGGCGGTGCACGACGAGCTGGCGAGCCTGCGCGGTGGTGCGGGCGAAGCCCGAACGCACGACGAGGGCGTCTAGACGCATCTCGAGCAGCTCGACCAGGTTCTCACCGGTCAGGCCGTCGGTGCGGCGGGCCTCGTTGAACGCGATGCGCAGCTGCTTCTCGCGGATGCCGTACTGCTCGCGCAGACGCTGCTTCTCACGGAGACGGACGGCGTAGTCGCTGTCGGCCTTGCGCTTGGTGCGGCCGTGCTCGCCGGGAGCGTAGGGACGCTTCTCGAGGTAGCGGGCGGCCTTGGGGGTGAGTGCGACGCCGAGGGCGCGCGACAGACGCACCTTGCGGCGGTCCTGAGACTTCGTGGTCACGAAGTTCTCCTTCCGATGACGTGGCCGCGCCTTTCACGGCTCACGGGCGTATCGCCCCCTTCCGCCCGATCCGAAGCGCACGCCGGGGCGCACCGGAAGGTGATCACAGGAAGGAGGGGATGCCCGAAAACCCTGTTTCGAGCCGGTTCATGTTATCAGAGCGGGCCGGGCGCATTCCGGATGCGCTGTCAGCGACCCTCGAGGATGCGGCGGATCTTCTCGAGGCGCGCCGACACGTCGCGTTCGGCCCCGTGACTGGTGGGTTCGTAGTACCGCTTGCCGACGAGCTCGTCGGGGAGGTACTGCTGCGTGACGATGCCGATGTCGCTGTCGTGCGCGTACTTGTAGCCCTTGCCGTGGCCGAGGCGTTTGGCTCCGGGATAGTGCGCGTCGCGCAGGTGCATCGGCACGCGACCGAAGCCGCCGGCGCGTACGTCGGCGATCGCGGCGTTGATGGCGTTGTAGGCGGCGTTCGACTTCGCGGTCGTGGCCAGGTACACCGTCGCCTCGGCGAGGGGGATGCGTCCCTCGGGCATGCCGATGAACGCGACCGCGTCGGCCGCGGCGACCGCGATCTGCAGGGCCTGCGGGTCGGCCATGCCGATGTCTTCGGCGGCCGAGATGACGAGGCGCCGCGCGATGAAGCGGGGGTCCTCCCCCGCCTCGATCATGCGTGCGAGGTAGTGGATTGCGGCATCCGGATCCGACCCCCGCACCGACTTGATGAAGGCGCTGATGACGTCGTAGTGCTCGTCTCCCTGCCGGTCGTAGCGCAGAAGGGCGCGGTCGACGGCCTGGGCGATGTGGTCGGCGGTGATGACGGGCAGTTCGTCGCCCTCGCCGGTGAATGGACCGGGGTCCTGTTCGTCGTCTCCATCTTCGTCATCGTCTTCGTCGCGGGCCGCAGGAGTCGGGGCCCCCGCGTCGTCCCCCGCGACCGAGGCCGCGGCTTCGAGGGCGGTGAGAGCGCGTCGCGCATCGCCGGAGGCCAGACGCACCAGGGCCGCCCGGGCGTCGTCGTCGAGCACCACCCGACCCGCCAGACCGCGTGGGTCGGCCACGGCCCGGTCGACGAGAGCGCCGAGGTCGTCGTCGCCGAGCGGGCGGAGGGTGAGCAGGAGAGATCGCGAGAGCAAGGGAGAGATGACCGAGAACGACGGGTTCTCGGTGGTGGCGGCGATCAACACGACCCAGCCGTTCTCGACACCCGGCAGCAGGGCGTCCTGCTGCGCCTTGGTGAACCGGTGGATCTCGTCGAGGAAGAGGATGGTCGACTGGCCGTACAGATCTCGCTGCGTCAGCGCTTCTTGCATGACCTCGCGCACGTCTTTGACGCCCGCCGTGATGGCCGAGAGCTCGACGAAACGCCGCCCGGACGACCGGGCGATCGCCTGCGCCAGCGTGGTCTTGCCGGTGCCGGGCGGACCCCACAGGATGACCGAGGCGGCCGAGACGGATGCCGAGGAGTCTGTCGTCGCGAGAGTGACCAGCGGCGACCCGGGTCGCAGCAGATGCCCTTGGCCGGCCACCTCGTCAAGGCTCACCGGCCGCATGCGCACCGCCAGCGGCGTCTGGCCCTGGAAGAGCGCGGAGGAAGGGGTCACCCCTCCAGGCTAACCGGGGCCTCCGACACGGGGACCTCCCGTGCCCCGCCGCGATCCGAGACGCCCCGACCGCTGTTTGTAGGATCGAGGGGCCCGGACGGGCGGAGGAGGTCGATGTGGCGGCGCGTGGGAAAGACCGGCGGACCCGAGAGCAGCGCGAGCGTGCGCGCGCCTATCAGGCTCGACAGGAGCTCCACGACCGTCAGGGACGCCGCCGCACCCGTGACAACCTCGTCGGCCTGATCGTCGGGCTCCTCGTGATCGCCGGGGCGATCGCCCTGCAGACGGCGTACTTCGTGACCGGCCCCGGGGCGCCGACCCCCGAACCGTCGTCGACGGTCAGCCCCGAGACCCCCGTCCCGACCGAGATCCCGGTCCCGCTGCCCTCGGAGTCGACCGCACCCTGAGCGATCCTCCCGCGCCGCCGGATCGGCGGCGCGGCGGGGCGGGAACGACGATCCTGTGTCGGAGCGGTCGCGCGTACTAGGCTCGGAGGGTCCTTCTCCCCCAGGCGGTTCTGCCGCGATGAGGTGCTACCCGTGACTTCCGCTCCCACTCCCGAAACCTCCGACCCGCGCGACGACGCGAGCACCGCCGAGGTCGATCCCACCGCCACGGCCCCGGTCGAGGCGGAATCCGACGCTCCCGACGCCGTTCCGGCGAAGGACTCCTCCGCTTCCGACGCCGACGCGTCGTCCGACGACCCGTCGCTCGACGAGCAGTCGACGGATGCCGCTGACCCCGCGTCCCCCGCCGAGCCCACCGCTGAGGAGCCCGCTGCCGAAGCGTCGGCCGAAGACGAAGAGGCCGCCACGTCCGAGGGCGACGCCGCTCCCGACGAGCAGTCCGTCGCCGCGCAGCCCGCCGCCCCGCGTCCCGGCGTCCGACTCCCCGGACCCCCTCCCGGCAAGACCGCGTCCACCTCGGCCACCCAGCCCTGGGGCCGCGTCGACGACGAGGGAACCGTCTCGGTCCGCGAGGGCGACGACTGGCGCGTCGTGGGTCAGTACCCCGATGGCACGCCGGCCGAGGCACTGGCCTACTTCCAGCGCAAGTTCTCGGACCTCGCCGGTGAGGTCACGCTGATCGAGACGCGCCACCGTCGCGGAGGCGCGTCGGCGTCGGATCTGCGTTCGACGGCGAAGACCCTTCGCGGCAAGCTCGAGGGCGCGGCCGCGGTGGGCGACCTCGCCGCTCTCATCGCCCGTGTCGACGCCCTCACCGCAGAGCTCGCCGAAGCGAGTGAGACCGAGGCCGTCGCCGCCAAGCAGGCCACTGAAGAGGCCGTGCGCGAGCGCACCGCGATCGTCGAAGAGGCCGAGGCCCTCGCCGCCCGCGACCCGCAGACGGTCCAGTGGAAGCAGATGACCGCCGACATGACGGCGCTGTTCGACCGGTGGCAGGCCCACCAGCAGAACGGTCCCCGCCTGTCGAAGTCGACCGCGCAGCAGCTGTGGCGCCGCTTCCGCGACGCGCGTGCCACGGTCGATCGTCACCGCCGCGAGTTCTTCTCGTCGCTCGACGAGACCCACAAGTCGGCCCGCGAGGCCAAGACGCGTCTCGTCGAGCGCGCCGAGGCCCTCGCCCCGCGTGGCGAAGACGGGATCGGGGCGTACCGCGACCTCCTCGACGCGTGGAAGGCCTCGGGCCGCGCCGGCCGCAAGGTCGATGACGCCCTTTGGGCTCGGTTCAAGGCCGCCGGCGACGTGCTCTACGGAGCCCGCATCGAGCGCGAGTCCGCCGACGCCGAGGCCTCGAAGGAGAAGATCGAGCAGAAACGCGCCCTCCTAGAGCAGGCCGCGCCGATCGTCGACGAGAAGAACCTCGCCACGGCCCGTCAGAAGCTGACTGCCATCCAGCGTCAGTGGGACGAGATCGGACGCATCTTCCCGCGCGACAAGGAGCGCGTCCTCGACGACGAGCTCCGCAAGATCGAGCAGAGCGTGCGCACCCGCGAAGACGCCGACTGGAAGCGCAACGACCCCGAGCAGAAGGCCCGCGCCAACGACATGACGCGTCAGCTCACCGACGCGATCGACAAGCTTGAGGCCGAGCTGGCCGAGGCCGAGTCGCGCGGCGACAAGCGTGCTGCCGCGCAGGCGTCGGAGGCGCTCGAAGCGCGTCGCACCTGGCTGCGCGCCCTCGGCGGCTGATCGGGTTCTCCACAGTTCGACGGTTCGACCGTCACGGGCGACACCGCTCCGTCACACTGACGGGATGGTGTCGCCCTTTCTGTTCTTCCCCGGGGAGCGTCTCGCGTTGACCGAGCTCAGCGCGGCGTGCCTCGACGGCCTGCTGGTGCCGCTCGGCGAGGGTTTCATGCCGGCCGACGCGGTCGAGACGGTCTGGATGCGGGCACGGAGCCTGTCTCCTCTGCTCGGCGAACGGTGGGCCGGGGTGCGGCTGACGGCGGCGTGGGTGCACGGCGGCACGGCGACCGAGCCGAGACGGCATCACCTCCAGCGGGTGGGGCCGACGCGGACGCGCGCGGGTGACGCGACCCGGGCGGTGTTCCACGACGTGAGACTCCCGGCCGCCGACACGACGCTCGTGGCGGGCGTTCACCTCAGCACACCGGGGCGAACGCTCGCCGACCTCGCGCGTTCCGGAGACGAGGATGAGCGTGCCGCGGCGATCGAGTGGGCGGCATCCGATGTCGAGTCGCGACACGAGGCCCAGGCATGGCTGGCCCGGCACTCGACGTTCCCGTACGGGAGGAGGGGCGCCGCACTGCTGGCCGACGTCGCGGCGCAGAGGTGATCCGTCTCCCGTGCTACGACGAGGTGACGCGGTACACGTCGTAGACCGCGTCGATGCGCCGCACGGCGTTGAGCACACGGTCGAGGTGCACGGTATCGCCCATCTCGAACACGAACTTGCTGAGCGCGAGGCGATCGTTCGTGGTCGAAACGGTCGCCGAGAGGATGTTCACGTGGTGCTCGCTCAGCACGCGCGTGACGTCGCTCAACAGCCCCGAGCGGTCGAGGGCCTCGACCTGGATCTGCACCAGGAAGACGCTCTTCGTCGTCGGCGCCCACTCGACGTCGATGAGACGATCGGGCTCCTCCTTGAGGGACTTCACGTTCGTGCAGTCGCCGCGGTGGACCGACACCCCGCTGCCGCGCGTGACGAAACCGACGATCTCGTCGCCCGGAACGGGGGTGCAGCACTTGGCCAGCTTGACGAGGATGTCGGGGGCCCCACGCACGAGGACGCCGGAGTCGCCGCCACGCGGAGCACGGCTGCGGCCGACGGGGATGTCGATGGGTCCGGTGCTGGTCTCTTCGACGTTGACGAGAGCGGTGACCTTCTCGATGACCGATTGCGTGGAGACGTGCCCCTCGCCGACCGCGGCGTAGAGTGCGGAGACGTCCTCGTAGTGGAAGAGTCGGGCGACCTCGGTGAACGAATCCTGGTTCATGAGGCGCTGCAGGGGCAGGTTCTGCCGACGCATGGCGCGGGCGATCGAGTCCTTGCCCTGCTCGATGGCCTCCTCGCGGCGTTCCTTCGTGAACCACCCGCGGATCTTGTTGCGCGCGCGGGTGCTCTTGACGAAACCGAGCCAGTCCTGGCTGGGGCCGGCATCGGGGTTCTTCGAGGTGAACACCTCGACGACGTCGCCGCTCTGCAGGGTCGACTCGAGCGGCACCAGGCGGCCGTTGACCTTGGCGCCCATCGTGCGGTGACCGATCTCGGTGTGCACGGCGTATGCGAAGTCGACAGGGGTCGCGCCGGTGGGAAGGCCCACCACGCGTCCCTTCGGGGTGAAGACGTAGACCTCTTTCGCGCCGATCTCGAAGCGGAGCGAGTCGAGGAACTCCCCCGGGTCGGCGGTCTCGGCCTGCCAGTCGGAGATGTGAGCGATCCACGCCATGTCGGCGTCGACGGCCTTGGCGTCGGCCTTCCCACCCGCCATCCGCTCCTTGTACTTCCAATGCGCGGCGACGCCGAACTCCGCCTGCTGGTGCATCTCGTGCGTGCGGATCTGGATCTCGACCGTGCGCCCACCGGGGCCGATCACGGTGGTGTGCAGCGACTGGTACAGGTTGAACTTGGGCGTGGCGATGTAGTCCTTGAAACGCCCCGGCAGCGGTGTCCACCGCGCGTGGATCGCACCGAGCACGGCGTAGCAATCGCGCACGGTGCCGACCAGGATTCGGATGCCGATGAGGTCGTAGATGTCGTCGAACTCGCGCCCGCGGACCACCATCTTCTGGTACACGGAGTACAGCTGCTTGGGTCTGCCCATCACCCGGCCGCGAACGCGGAGTTCGCGTAGGTCGGCGTCGACGGCGTCGATGACGTTCTGCACATACTGCTCGCGCTGAGGCGTGCGCTGCTTGACGAGGCTGTCGATCTCGGCGTAGAGCTTGGGATGCATCACCGCGAACGACAGGTCCTCGAGTTCGCTCTTGATCGCCTGGATGCCGAGGCGATGCGCGAGAGGTGCGTAGATCTCGAGGGTTTCCGTGGCCTTCTTCGCGGCCTTGTGCGGCGGCACGAATCCCCAGGTACGCGCGTTGTGCAGTCGGTCGGCGAGCTTGATGAGCAGCACGCGGATGTCTTTCGACATCGCCACGATCATCTTGCGGACCGTCTCGGCCTGCGCGCTGTCGCCGTACTTGACCTTGTCGAGCTTGGTGACGCCGTCGACGAGCATCGCGACCTCGTCGCCGAAGTCGGCGGCGAGCTCGTCGAGCGGATAGCCCGTGTCTTCGACGGTGTCGTGCAGCAGCGCGGCAGCGATCGCCTTGGGGCCGAGGCCGAGCTCGGCCAGGATCTGCGCGACCGCCAGGGGGTGCGTGATGTACGGCTCGCCGCTCTGCCGCTTCTGCCCGTCGTGCGCCTTGTCGGCCACGGCATAGGCGCGCTCGATGATCGCGAGGTCGCCCTTGGGGTGATGCGTGCGGACCGTGCGGAGCAGCTTGTCGACGTCGTCGCGTCGGGCCGCGCGCGAGAAGATCCGCGGAACCAGCCGTCGCAGAGAGGACGGCGGCGGCGCGGAGGAAGCGGTCTCGGTCATCGCCACCCCTTCCTCACGGCCAGTAGATCGATTCTATGCCTCGCGGCGGGGGTCCCAGGTGCGGGCCCGAGGGGCGGGAGCCCCGGCCGTCAGGCCGGGACGCCCGCCTTCTCACGGGCCGACACGACGCGGGCGTCGCGCAGAGCGATCGGCTTCTCCTTCTCGCGCAGCAGTGCGTACATCGGCACGGCGACGAACAGCGTCGAGTACGCGGCGACGATCGTGCCGACGAAGATCGACAGCGAAATATCGCTGAGCGTGCGCGCACCGAGCGGCACACCGATGAAGAGGATCGCGCCCACCGGCAGGATGGCGACCACCGTGGTGTTGATCGAGCGGATCAGCGTCTGGTTGGCGGCGAGGTTCACCGACTCCGAGAAGGTGCGTCCGGAGATCTCGCCGTCCTCCCTGGTGTTCTCTCTCACCTTGTCGAAGACGACCGTCGTGTCGTACAGCGCGTAGGACAAAATCGTGAGGAAGCCGATGACGGCAGCCGGCGAGATCTCGAATCCGAAGACGGCGTAGACGCCGATCGTGATCACGAGGACGTCGACGAGGCCGATGATCGCGGCGACCGACATCTTCCACGTGCGGAAGTAGAGCGCGAGAATGAGGAACGTCAGCGCGAGGAAGATCGACAGCCCCCAGAGCGACTGGCGCGTGACGTCATTGCCCCAGGTCGGTCCGATGAACGAGTTGGTGATCTCGGATGCCGGCACCTTATAGGCGGTCGCGAGGGCTGCGGAGACAGCCTGCGTCTGGTCGTTGTCTAACTGGTCGGTCTGCACGCGGACCGACTGGTCGCTGATCGTGGTGACGCGGGTCGTCGCGTCCGGAACCACCGACGTCACGGCCTGCGTCGCAAGGCCCTGATCGAACGTTGACGGGTTCGAGACCGTGAACTGCGAGCCGCCCGTGAACTCGATCGAGAACTGCACGGGGCGGATGAACGGCACGAGGGCCGCACCGATGACCAGAACCGCGGCGATGATGAACCAGAGGCGACGACGCTGCACGAAGGGGAAGGACGTCTTCCCCGAGTAGAGGTCGTTACCGAGCTGCGACATGGAGCGCATCAGTCGTCTCCCTCCTTCGTGGAGCGGCTATCGCCGCGGCTGGCGGCGGCCAGCTCGGCCTGCTTGCGTTCGGCGATCGTCTGTCGACGCTGCGCCTCACCGCGCGACTTCTTCACCCGGCCCGCCTCGACCACGGGGGCGCGGAACTGCGCGCGTCCGCGGTAGACGGCGCCGAGCGCGTTCGGGTCCATGCCCGACAGGGGGTGACCCGAGCCGAAGAAACGCGTGCGAGCGAGCAGCTGCATCACCGGGTGGGTGAACAGGATGAAGATCAGAATGTCGATGGCCGTCGTGAGACCCAGCGTGAACGCGAAGCCCTTCACCGTGGCATCCGCGAGGATGTACAGCACCACCGCCGCGAGGATGTTGATCGACTTCGAGATGTAGATCGTGCGCTTGGCGCGCGACCATCCGTCTTCGACCGCCGCGGTGATCGACTTGCCGTCGCGCAGTTCGTCTCGTATTCGCTCGAAGTAGACGATGAACGAGTCCGCCGTGAAGCCGATGGTGACGATGAGACCGGCGACACCCGCGAGCGAGAGTCGGAAGCCGGCACGCCACGCGAGGATGCACAGGGCGAGATAGGTCAGGACGGCCATCACGCCGAGCGAGGCGATGATCACCGTGCCGAGCGCTCGATAGACGATCAGCGAGTAGATCGCTACCAGCCCGAGGCCGATGAGACCGGCGATGAAACCGACCTGCAGCTGCTGCGAACCGAGCGTCGCCGACACGGTGTCGGAGCTGACCACCTGGAAGCTCAGCGGCAGAGCGCCGTACTTCAGCTGGTCGGCGAGGGCCTTGGACGACTCCTGCGTGAACGATCCCGTGATGCTGGGGCGACCGTCGACGATGATGCCGTTCATCGACGGCGCCGACAGGACGGACCCGTCGAGCACGAACGCGAACTGGTTCAGCGGCGGCTGCGCCCCATAGAGGCGCTGGCTGATCTCGGCGAACTTCTGCGTGCCCTGGTCGTTGAAGACAAGGTTGACCGCCCACTGCCCGGTGTTCTGCTCCTGGCCGTTGGTGGCGTTCGAGATGTCGGTGCCGTCGAGCTCGACGGGGCCGAGGATGTACTTCTGGCCGTCGTTCGTCCCGCACGTGATCATCGGCTGGTCGGCCGGGGCCTGCGCCGGGTTGCTCGGCGGGTTCGCGCAGTCGTACGCGAGGAACTGCGCCTGCAGGGCCGGGGTGATGTACGCCGGGTCGCTCGCGTTGGTCGGCGACGCGGTGGGCGTCGACGGCAGGTTCGGGTCGGGCGTCGGGTAGGGCGTGGTCACGCCGTCCTGACCCACGAACGTGGTCGCCGGCGAACCGGTGAACAGCACCGGGCGCAACTGCAGCTGAGCCGAGCTCTGGATGCGCTGTCGCGTGGCCTCGTCGGCCTGGCCGGGGATCTGCACGACGATGTTGCGGCCACCCTCGGTGGCCACATCGGCTTCACCCACGCCTGAGGCGTCGACGCGCTGGCGGATGATCGTGACGGCCTGCGCCAGCTGTTCGCTGTCGGGCGCGGCGCGGTCGGTGGTCTGGGCTTGCAGGATGATCTGCGTGCCGCCCTGGAGGTCGAGCGCGAGCTCGGGGGTCCAGGAGCTGGCGTGGAACACGTACACACCCAGCGCGTTGATGCCGAAGAGCACGCCGGTGATGGCGAGCAATCCGGTCAAAACGCGCCAGGCGTGACGGACGGGAGTCGAGGGCGCCACGGAGTCGGCTTTCTGTGCGGCGGTGAACGAAAAGGCGGGAGGGGGCGATCAGACCGCGGGGCGGTCCTTGTCGTCACGCTCGGCGTCGGCGGCGTGCTGGCGGGCGGCACGCTGGTCGTCGCTGATCGAGGTGATGTCACCGTCGGCGACGCCGGCGATGTACTCGGCCTCGGTCTCTTCGGCTTCGATGTACTCGTCTTCGGTCACGGTGCCCGCAGCCGAGTCGACGATGCGGAGGATGGCCTGGCTGTGCACCTTGATGACGACGCCGGGAGCGATCTCGACGTGCGCGGGCTTGTCGAGGTCTTCGCCGTCGTACTCGACGATCGTGCCGTAGAGGCCGCCCTGCAGCAGCACCTCGGCACCGGGAACCGTCTCGCGGGCCTTCTGCTCGAGCTCGGCCTTCTGCTTCTTCATGCGACGGCGGGAGCTCAGGAACATGAAGACGAGCAGGCCCGCGAACAGAATGAGCAGGAGGAAACTGGAGTCCATGGAGGCGGTGCACCTTTCAGATCAGGCGCGCCGTGCGGCACTGCCTAGCGTGGGTCGGGGAATCCCTCGCCGAGTATAGGTCATGACCCCTGGCTGAACCGGAGCATGCCGTCCGGGTGAGGGGCTCCGAGGTGGTCGTAGGCCTCCGGAGTCGCCACGCGTCCGCGGGGAGTGCGGCCCATGAATCCGATGCGCACGAGGTAGGGCTCGACGACCGATTCGATGGTCTCGGGCTCTTCTCCCACGGCCACGGCGAGGGTGCTGAGCCCCACCGGTCCCCCACGGAAGCGGCGGACGAGGGCGTCGAGGACGGCTCGGTCGAGGCGGTCGAGCCCGATGGCATCCACGTCGTAGAGATCCAGCGCGGCGCCCACCGTCCGCACGTCGGCGTGACCCTCGTCGGTGCCGGTTGACGGACCGTTCACGACGAGATAGTCCCGGACACGCCGGAGCAGACGGTTCGCGATACGGGGCGTTCCCCGGGAGCGCCGGGCGATCTCGGAGCGCGCCGTGCCCGGGAGGCCGACATCGAGCATGGATGCCGAGCGTGAGACCACCCGCTCGAGCTCTTCAGGCTCGTAGTACTCGAGGTGCGCGGTGAAACCGAAGCGGTCGCGCAGGGGGTTCGGCAGGAGGCCCGCGCGTGTCGTGGCGCCCACCAGGGTGAAGGGGGCCAGGTCGAGGGGGATGCTGGTCGCTCCCGCACCCTTGCCGACCATGATGTCGATGCGGAAGTCCTCCATTGCGAGGTACAGCATCTCTTCGGCCGATCGCGCCATGCGGTGGATCTCGTCGATGAAGAGCACCTCCCCCGGTGTGAGCGACGACAGCAGGGCCGCGAGGTCGCCCGCGTGCTGGATCGCCGGCCCGCTCGACAGGCGCAGCGGTCGCCCGCTCTCGTGGGCGACGATCATCGCGAGGGTGGTCTTGCCGAGCCCGGGAGGACCGGAGAGCAGGATGTGGTCGGGAGAGCGCTGCTGGATGCGCGCGGCGTCGAGCAGGAGCTGCAGCTGGCCGCGGACTTTCTGCTGACCGACGAACTCGGCGAGGGAGGTGGGGCGCAGGGCCCCCTCGATCGCGAGTTCGACCTCGTCGTCGGGCGTCCCGGCGTCTCGGACGTCAGCCACTCACGCTCTCCTTGCGGGCCGGGCCCAGCAGGGCGAGCGTGAGTCGGAGCAACGACTGGACCGAGGCGCGGTCGGCCTCGGAGGCGGATTCGGCGACGGATGCCACGGCCTCGGCCGCCGTCCGTTCCGTCCAGCCCAGGCCCACGAGGGCCTGCGTGACCTGCAGGGGCACCTGGCCGTGCGCCGAGGCGGTGGCGGGAGCCGCGGAGGGCGCCACCTGGAGCTTGCCGGCGAGCTGCACCACGATGAGCTTGGCCGTCTTGGGGCCGATGCCAGAGACGCGCCGGAACGGGGCGTCGTCATCGTCGGCCACGGCCTGGGCGATTTGCGGCACCGTGAGCGAGGACAGCACCCCGAGTGCGGACTTCGGACCGACGCCGGTCACACTGATCAGCTGGGTGAAGACGGTCAGCTCTTCGCGAGCCTCGAAGCCGTAGAGCGACAGGGCGTCCTCGCGCACGATGAGATTCGTGTGCAGGTGGATGTCGTCGCCGACGTGCACTGTGCGCGCGAGCTGGGCGGTGACCGCGACGGAGAAGCCGACTCCTCCGACCACGATGACCAGTGAGTCGTCGGCGACGTGAGCCGCCGTGCCGTGCAGCGAGGAGATCATCAAGCCAGCCTACGCGCCTGTTCGTACATGTGTTCGAGCGACACGCTTCGGCGGGGTCCGCTTCTTCTCGGCATCCCTCCAGGCCTTCTGAGCGGGGGTCAGCGCGTCATCGGCCGAGGCAGCGGCCGCTCCCCCGCGCCAGGCGTGACAGAGGGCGATCGCGAGGGCGTCGGCGGCATCCGCCGGCTGGGGAAGCGCGTCGAGGCGCAGCACGCGGGCGACCATCGTCTGCACCTGCAGCTTGTCGGCGGAGCCGTACCCGGTGATCGCGGCCTTGACCTCGCTGGGGGTGTGCGTCGCGGCCGTCAATCCGTGTTCGGCCGCGAGCAGCAGCGCGATACCGCTGGCCTGGGCCGTGCCCATCACCGAGTGGAGGTTGTTCTGCGCGAAGACGCGCTCGACGGCCACGACGTGGGGCTGATGGGTGACCAGCACGTCGCGGATGCCGGCGGCGATCGCCGCGAGACGCTTCTCGATCGGGTCGGTGGGTGCGGAACGGGCGACGCCCACGTGGACGAGTGAGGCCGTGCGGTTCGGCGAGACGTCGACGACACCGAGGCCGCACCGGGTCAGGCCGGGGTCGATGCCGAGGACGCGGAGGGAACGAGACACGGCCCCCACGCTAAGCGCAGGGGCCGTGTCGAGATCGAGGGCGCGCCCTTACTCGTCGTTCTCGAGCTCGGCCTGCACCTCGGCGCTCATGTCGAAGTTGGTGTAGACGTTCTGGACGTCGTCGCTGTCTTCGAGAGCGTCGATCAAGCGGAACACCTTGCGAGCGGTGTCGGCGTCGACCTCGACCTTGAGCGAGGGCACGAACTCGACGTCGGCTGAGTCGTACTCGATGCCGGCATCCTGCAGGGCGGAGCGCACCGACACCAGGTCGGATGCCTCGGTGATGACGCCGAAGCCGTCGCCGTGCGGCTCGACCTCTTCGGCGCCCGCCTCGAGGACGGCGAGCATGACGTCGTCTTCGGTGGTGCCCTCGGAGGGGACCACGATGACGCCCTTGCGGCTGAAGTTGTAGGCGACGCTGCCCGGGTCGGCGAGGGTGCCGCCGTTACGGCTGAGGGCGGTGCGCACCTCGGCCGCGGCGCGATTCTTGTTGTCGGTCAGACACTCGATGAGGAAGGCGACGCCGTTGGGGCCGTATCCCTCGTACATGATCGACGAGTACTCGACGGCTTCGCCGCCGATACCGGCACCGCGCTTGATCGCGCGATCGATGTTGTCTTTGGGGACCGAGGTCTTCTTCGCCTTGAGGACGGCGTCGAAGAGGGTGGGGTTGCCCTGGAGGTCGGCTCCACCGAGCTTCGCCGCGACCTCGATGTTCTTGATGAGCTTGGCCCACGACTTGGCGCGACGGGAGTCGATGACCGCCTTCTTGTGCTTGGTCGTGGCCCATTTGGAGTGTCCGGACATAGCTTCCAGTCTAGAGCGCGGGGGCGCTCATCCCGCGTCTGCGCGCGACGTGGCTCAGGAATCGGCGGTGGAAGCGCGTCTCCCCCGTCGATTCGGGGTGGAATGCGGTGCCCATCAGCACGCCCTGCTCGATCGCCACGACGCGCCCATCGGGGAGGGACGCCAGTGGCTCGGCATCCGGTCCCCATTCGACGACCGCGGGCGCCCGTATGAATGCCGCGTGCACCGGCGGCTCGCCCAGGACGGGCACGTCGAGCTCGGTCTCGAACGACGCGGTCTGGCTGCCGAAGGCGTTGCGCGCGACGCGCGCGTCGATGCCGCCGAACGTCTGCTGGCCCGTGATCGCGCCGTCGATGCGGTCGGCGAGCAGGATGAGCCCCGCGCACGTGCCGTACATGGGCATGCCGTCGGCGATCGCCGCGCTGATGGGGTCGAAGAGACCGAAGGCGCGCGCGAGCTTGTCGATCACGCTCGACTCGCCGCCGGGGAGGACCAGGCCCTCCACGGCGGCGAGCTCGTCGGGTCGACGCACGGGCTGCGCGTCGGCGCCGAGCCCGCGCAGCACGGCGAGGTGCTCGCGCACGTCGCCCTGCAGCGCGAGCACTCCGACGCGAGGGGTGTTACCAGCCACGCTCGGCCAGGCGGTGCGGGGCGGGCAGGTCGGCGACGTTGATGCCGACCATCGCCTCGCCGAGTCCGCGCGACGCCTCGGCCACGACCTTGGGGTCGTCGTGGAAGGTCGTCGCCTTCACGATCGCCGCGGCGCGCTGTGCGGGGTTGCCTGACTTGAAGATGCCGGAGCCCACGAACACGCCGTCGGCGCCGAGCTGCATCATCATGGCGGCGTCGGCCGGGGTGGCCACTCCCCCGGCGGTGAAGAGCACGACGGGCAGCTCGCCGGTCTCGGCGATCTCGGCGACGAGGTCGTAGGGCGCCTGCAGCTCCTTCGCGGCGACGTAGAGCTCGTCCTTCGTCTTGGCGCGCAGGGCGTTGATCTCGCTGCGGATCGTGCGGATGTGCTTGGTCGCCTCCGAGACGTCACCCGTGCCGGCCTCGCCCTTGGAGCGGATCATCGCCGCACCCTCGGTGATGCGGCGCAGGGCCTCGCCGAGGTTGGTCGCCCCGCAGACGAAGGGGACGGTGAAGTTCCACTTGTCGATGTGGTTGACGTAGTCGGCGGGCGAGAGCACCTCGGACTCGTCGATGTAGTCGACGCCGAGCTCCTGCAGGATCTGCGCCTCCACGAAGTGGCCGATGCGGGCCTTCGCCATGACGGGGATCGAGACAGAGGCGATGATGTCGTCGATCAGGTCGGGGTCGCTCATGCGCGCGACGCCGCCCTGGGCGCGGATGTCGGCGGGCACGCGCTCGAGCGCCATGACGGCGACGGCGCCGGCGTCTTCGGCGATGCGGGCCTGCTCGGCGGTGACGACGTCCATGATCACGCCGCCCTTGAGCATCTCGGCGAGACCGCGCTTGACGCGGGAGGTTCCGGTGTCGGTCATGTCCACTCCGTTCCGCGCCGTGCGGCGCGTGGTTCCGCGCTTCGGGGCGCGATCATTGGCTTAGGCCAAACCGTAGCACGGCTCAGGACATAGGCTGTTCGTGACCCAGGGGGGCCTATGACCATCGACATCACCGGGCGTTCGGCATCGGCCATCGCCGCTGATCTGCGCGAGCGCATCGAGCGCGGCGAGCTCCCTCCGGGCACGCTGCTGCCCTCCGTGCGAGCAGTCGCCGCCGACCTCGGCGTCAACCGCAACACCGTCGTCGCCGCCTACCGGCAACTCGCCCAGGCCGGACTGGTCGAGGCCCGCGGTCGAAGCGGCACGCGCGTTGCGGACCGCACGGCCGTCGCCCAGGAGGGGTACGCGCCCGACACGGTGCTGCGCGACGTGGGCACCGGCAACCCCGACCCCGCACTCATCCCCGACCCGACGGCCGCCCTGGCCCGCTCAGCCCGACCGGTCCTCTACGGCGAGCCGGTCATCGACCCGGGGCTGGAGGCGTGGGCCCGCGGCTGGATGTCCGACCACCTCCCGCACGACGACCTGCTGATCACGGTGACGAGCGGCGCGAGCGATGCGATCGAGCGCCTGCTCGCCCAAGCCTTGCAACGCGACGACGCTGTGGCGCTCGAAGATCCGTGCTTCCTGTCGGCCCTACACACCGTCCGCACCGGCGGGTATCGCGCGGTTCCGGTGGCGGTGGATGCCGAGGGCATGACCGTCGACGGGTTGCGCGCGGCCCTGAAGGCTGGCGTTCGCGCGGTGATCTGCACGCCTCGCGCGCACAACCCCACGGGGGCCAGTCTCAGCGCCGAACGCGCCGCGGCGCTACGCGACGTCCTCGCGGAGTACCCCTACGTCCTTGTGATCGAGGACGACCACTTCTCACTGCTGTCCCGCGCTTCCCTGCACTCCGTCATCGGACCCGCGCAGCGCCGCTGGGCGCGTATCCGCTCGATGTCGAAGTTCCTCGGACCCGACACGTGCCTCGCGGTCACGGCATCCGATCCCGACACCGCCGACGGCCTCGCCGTACGCCTCACGCCGGGCACCACCTGGGTGAGCCACATCCTGCAGCGCATGACCCTCGCCCTCGTCACCGACGACGCCGTGCGCGTCGGCATCGAGGCGGCCGCCGAGCACTACGCCGCGCGCAACGCGGCGTTCGCGGCCGCCCTCACCGAGCGGGGGCTGCCGGTGTCCCCGGGTGACGGTCTCAACCTGTGGGTGCCGCTGCCGGTTCCCGCCGCGGTGGTGCGCGAAGAGCTCATGCGCCGCGGCTGGCTGGTGCGCGAGGGGGATCCGTTCTTCCTCTCCCCCGACCCTGCCGGCGCGTTCCTGCGCTTGACCGTCCACGACCTCGACGCGACCTCGACCGAAGCCCTCGCCGACGACCTCGCGCGTGCGGCGGGCGTGCTTCGCGGATCAGGACGAAGTGGGAGGATCGACGCATGAAGGTTCTCTCGATCCAGTCGGCCGTCGCGTTCGGACACGTCGGCAACTCCGCCGCCGTCTTCCCCCTGCAGCGCATCGGCGTCGAGGTGCTGCCGGTGTACACCGTGAACTTCTCCAACCACACCGGTTACGGCGCGTGGCGCGGTCCGCTCATCGCCCCGGACGACGTCGCCGCCGTTATTCAGGGCATCGAGGACCGCGGCGTCTTCCCCGAGATCGACGTGGTGCTCTCGGGATACCAGGGCGGCGAGGGCATCGCCGACGTCATCATCGACGCGGTCGCGCGGGTGAAGAGGGCGAACCCGGATGCCGTGTACGCCTGCGACCCCGTCATGGGCAACGCCAAATCGGGGTGCTTCGTGGCACCCGCGATCCCGGTGCTGCTGCGCGAGCGCGTCGTGCCGGTCGCCGACATCCTGACCCCGAACCAGTTCGAGCTCGGCTTCCTGACCGACACCGAGCCCGGCAGCATCGACTCGACGCTCGAGTCCGCCGACATGCTGCGCGCCCGCGGCCCGCGGACGGTGCTCGTCACGAGCGTCGAGCGCCCCGACCGCGAGCCCGACACCATCGAGATGATGGTCGTCGACGATGCCGGGGCCTGGATCGTGCAGACGCCCCTGATCCCCATGAAGGCGAACGGTTCGGGGGACGTCACGGCGGCGCTGTTCACGGCGCACTACCGCCGCACCGGCGACGCCGCCGATGCGCTTGCGCGCACGGCATCCAGCGTCTTCGACCTGCTCTCGAACACGTTCGAGGCCGGCTCGCGCGAACTCCGACTCGTCGAGTCGCAGGAGGCGTACGCGCACCCGCGCCTGCAGTTCGCCGTCCGTCAGGTGCGCTGAGCCGAGGCGCGAGCGCCGGACCTGAGGCTCAGCCGCCGTAGACCTCTTGGTAGGCGGCGAGCCACTGCTCGCCGTCCGCGGGGCACATGAAGGTCGCGCCGAACACCATGACGCTGGCGATGGGCTTCTCGGCCTGCGTGCGCGCGGCGCCCTGGAGGTCGCTCGGAATGAGCTGGGCGAACAGCGGCGAGGTAGCCACGTGCGTGCTCATGGTCGTGGCGTCGATCTGGTGACGGTTCAGGATCGCCGTCTCGCACGCGTCGCCCGCCAGGGCGAGGGCGAGGCTCTCGTCGGTCGCCGTCCACGTCGACCCCTGCTGCTCGACGTAGGCGCGCTGCTCGGCGATGAACTCCTTCTGGGCGGGCGTCACCGCGACCAGGGGGGAACCGTCCATCGGGAGCTGCTGCTCGCGAAAGTACTCCTCGCGCTCGGCGAAGACGTCGCCGACGGCGTCGGGGTCGACCGTGGTCGACTCTTCGGGCGCGGGACTCTGCGCCGCGTCCGGAGCGGAGGTCGGCCGCCCCTCGGCGCCGTCCGGCCCCAGGGGGCTCGGCAGCGGGATGCACGCCGTGGTCGCGAGGAGCACGGCAGCGAGAGTGAGGGAGAGAACCAGAGGGCGAGTCCGAGCGTTCATACCGTCACGCTAGCGAGAACGCCCGGCCCGGGAGTGGGGCTTGTGGATAACCCGTTTCACGCTTCCCAGGCGTCGGCGACCGCCCGGCGCACGTCGCCGAGCAGCTGCGGCAGGGCCTTGGTCTTCGCGATGATGGGGAAGAAATTGGCATCCGACGCCCACCGGGGAACGATGTGCTGATGCAGGTGCGCGTCGACACCCGCCCCCGCGATCGCTCCCTGGTTCATGCCGAGGTTGAAGCCGTCGCAGTTCGACACCGCGCGCAGCACCCGCATGCCGCGCTGGGTGAGCGCGCCGATCTCGGCGACCTCTTCGTCGGTGGCCTGGTCGTAGGTCGCGATGTGGCGGTACGGGCACACCAGCAGGTGACCGGAGTTGTACGGGAACAGGTTCAGCAGCACGTACGCCGTTTTCCCCCGCGCGACGATCAGCCCGTCCTCGTCGCTCTTGTCGGGCGCGGCGCAGAACGGACAGGTCTTCTCCATCGGCTCGCGCCCGGCCGAGATGTAGGCCATGCGGTGCGGCGTCCACAGGCGCTGGAACTCGTCGGGCACGCCGGGAAGGGTCGCGGCGTCGACGAGTTCCGCATCGGTCGTGTGCGATCCGGACCCGTCGACGGCGCGCGTCGTAGCGGAATCCGACGACGAGCCCGCCCCGACGGCATCCGGATCGCTCATCACGCCAGGTCCTCCGCGGTGTTCACGAGGGTGCGCTGGGCGATCGCGCCCGTGATGCGCGCGACGGCCTCATCGACCGGGATGCCGTTGAGCTGCGTGCCGTCGCGGAAGCGGAACGAGACCGTGCCGTTTGAGCGGTCCTGCTCTCCAGCGATCAGCATGAGCGGCACCTTCTGCGTGGTGTGCGTGCGGATCTTCTTCTGCATGCGGTCATCGCTGTGGTCGGCCTCGGCGCGCACGCCCTTGGTCTTGAGGTCGGCGACGATGCCCTGCAGGTAGTCGCCGTACTCGGCGGCCACGGGAACGGCCACGACCTGCACGGGGGCGAGCCACACCGGGAACGCGCCGGCGTAGTGCTCGAGCAGGATCGCGAAAAAGCGCTCGACCGAGCCGAAGAGGGCGCGGTGGATCATCACGGGGCGGTGCTTCTCGCCGTCGGGCCCGGTGTACTCGAGCGCGAAGCGCTCGGGCTGGTTGAAGTCGAGCTGGATGGTCGACATCTGCCAGGTGCGCCCGATCGCGTCGCGCGCCTGCACCGAGATCTTCGGGCCGTAGAAGGCCGCCCCGCCCGGGTCGGGCACGAGCTCGAGGCCCGACGCCTCGGCGACCTCGCGCAGCGTCTCGGTCGCCTCGGTCCAGAGGGTGTCGTCGCCGATGAACTTCGGGTTGCCCTCCTCCTTCGTCGACAGCTCGAGGTAGAAGTCGTTCAGGCCGTAGTCGCGCAGCGTCTGCAGCACGAAGTCGAGGCTGTGCGTCAGCTCGCCCTTGACCTGGTCGGCCGTGACGTAGATGTGCGTGTCGTCCTGGGTCATGCCGCGCACGCGCGTGAGGCCCGAGAGGGTTCCGCTCTTCTCGTAGCGGTAGACCGATCCGAACTCGCTCAGGCGCAGCGGCAGCTCGCGGTAGCTGCGCCCGCGCGAGCGGAAGATCAGGTTGTGGAACGGGCAGTTCATGGGCTTGAGGTAGTACTCCTGGCCCTCGCGCGAGACGTGCCCATCGGCATCCGTCACCTCGTCGAGCACCATCGGGGGGTACATGCCGTCGGCGTACCACTGCAGGTGGCCGCTCGTCATGAACAGGTCGCCCTTGGTGATGTGCGGGGTGTTGACGACTTCGTAGCCGCTGGCGAGCAGGCGCTCGCGCATGTAGCGCTCGATCTCGTAGCGGATGATGCCGCCCTTGGGATGG
Organism: Microbacterium testaceum; assembly: GCF_029761935.1. NCBI lineage: Bacteria > Bacillati > Actinomycetota > Actinomycetes > Micrococcales > Microbacteriaceae > Microbacterium > Microbacterium testaceum. The sequence continues at coordinate 570,839 of NZ_CP121699.1, read as the reverse complement.
AACACCGACAGCCCCGGGCCGATCTCGTCGGGGAACGAGAACAGGTCGAGCTCTTTGCCGAGCTTGCGGTGGTCGCGCTTCGCGGCCTCTTCGAGGCGGTGCTGGTAGGCGCGCAGCTCGTCTTTCGTCGGCCACGCGGTGCCGTAGATGCGCTGCAGCTGGGGGTTCTTCTCGCTGCCGCGCCAGTAGGCGCCGGCGATGCGGGTGAGGTCCCACCCGTTGCCGATGAGGCGCGTGCCGGGCACGTGGGGTCCGCGGCACAGGTCTTTCCACGCGGTCTCGCCGTCGCGGGTGACGTTGTCGTAGATCGTCAGCTCGCCGGCGCCGACCTCGACGGACGCGCCCTCCGCGGCCTCGGCCGAGCCGCCCTTGAGCCCGATGAGCTCGAGCTTGAACGGCTCGTCGGCGAGCTCGGCGCGAGCCTCGTCGTCGGTGACGACACGACGCACGAAGCGCTGGTTCTCGCGGACGATGCGCTCCATCTCCTTCTTGATGACCTTGAGGTCGTCAGGGGTGAAGGGCTCGTCGACCTGGAAGTCGTAGTAGAAGCCGTCGGTGACGGGCGGGCCGATGCCCAGATTGGCCTGGGGCTTGACACGCTGCACGGCCTGCGCGAGGACGTGTGCGGTCGAGTGGCGCAGGATCGAGAGGCCGTCGGCGCTGTCGATCGTGACCGGCTCCACCTGGTCGTCGGCCGTCACGGTCGTGGCCAGGTCTTTCAACTCCCCGTTGACGCGCAGAGCGACGACCGAACGGTCGGGGAAGAGGGCGAAGCCATCGGCGGGGAAATCAGTCACAGAACATCTCCTGAAGGGGTCGTTTCCAGGCTACCGGGCGGGCGTGGTCTCGACGGCACGCAACGTGCCCCATAGTGGAGCGGTGACTTTGGCCATCATCGGCGGCGTGCTCTGGGTCCTCGGGATCATCGCGCTGCTCACCGGCGTCTTCCCCGCCGACGCCGCTCTCGCCGTCGCCGACCGCGTCTGGCCCATCCTGCTGTTCGTCGTGGCCGTGACGATCGTCGCCGAACTCGCCTCGAAGGCGGGGCTGTTCGACGTCGTGGCCGCGCGGTTGGCGAAGCTCGCCCGCGGGCGCACGGCGCTGTTGTGGGTGCTGGTCGTGGCTTTGGCCACCGTCGCCACGGCGTTCCTCTCCCTCGACACCACCGCTGTTCTGTTGACCCCCGTGGTGGTGGCGATGGCGGTGGCGCGAAAGCTCAACCCGCTCCCCTTCGCGTTCGTCACCGTCGTGCTCGCGAACACCGCGTCTCTGGTGCTGCCGGTGTCGAACCTGACCAACCTGCTCGCATCCGATGCGCTGGGCGGGGGCCACGACCCCATCGCCTTCCTCGCGCTCCTCGGGCCGTCGGCGCTCATCGCGATCGTGGTCTCGGTCGTCGTGCTGACGGTCGTGTTCCTCCGCCGGCTGCCGAAGACCTACCCCGATGCGACTGCCCCGGACGTGTCCGACCGCGTCCTCCTGCGCATCTCCGCGGTAGTGACGGTTGCATTGCTGCCCCTGCTGGTCGTCGGGCTCGAACCGTGGATGCCTGCCACGGCCGCCGCGGTGGTGCTCATCGCGGCGTTCGCCTGGCGCGCGCCGCGGGCTCTCGGCATCCGTCTGGTGCCCTGGTCGCTGCTGGTCTTCGCGGGGGGCCTGTTCCTCGCCGTCGGGGCGCTCGAGGCCCTGGGGATCGGGCGCATCACCTCGGTGCTCGCCGGTTCCGGAGACGACCTGGTGTCGCTGTGGCAGCTGGCGGGTGTCGGAGCCCTCGCCGCGAACGGCATCAACAACCTCCCCGCCTACCTCGCCCTCGAGTCGGTGGCGGGCTCCCCCGCGCGCCTCGCGGCGCTGCTGATCGGCGTGAACGCCGGGCCGATCGTCACGCCGTGGGCGTCACTGGCCACCCTCCTCTGGCACGACCGCCTGGTCGCCGCGGGAATCGAGGTGCGGTGGAGCCGGTTCATCCTGCTCGGCGCGATCATCGCGCCGCTGATCCTGTTCCTCGGGGTCCTGCCGCTCGTCTGGTGAGTGTCAGTCCTCGTACGTTCGCGACCAGGCCTTGTGGGGCTCGATGAACCACACGGCCACGCCCGTTCGCAGACCGTACGCCTCGCCGGTGTACAGCCGCGAGATCCGGTCGACGTAGGGCAGGGCCTCGTCGCCGTCGATCCGTTCGACGGCCACCCCGCGCACGAACGCCATCGAGTAACTGTTGTCGGCGGCGGTGACCGAGACGGCCACGCGCGGGTCGCGCTGCAGGTTGCGGTCCTTCAGGGTGTCGACCTCGGTGAACAGCATGAGGCGGTCCCCGTCGACTCCGACCCAGAGCGGGATCGAGTGCGGCGACCCGTCGCGCATGAGCGTCGCGAGGTGCGCGACGGCGTCGGTCTCGAAGTACGGCTTGGTGCGGGTCCAGTCGCTCATGCTGGGTGCAACCCCCGGGGTGGCGGCATCCATTCCCCGTTCAGGACCGGACGGAATGCGGGGCCTGATCGTTCGGCACCTCGCTGAAGACCATTTCCTCGCGGCGGCTGCTCTCGCGCGGAACGAATTCGTCCGGCTCAGTGACGACGTACAGGCCGCGGCCCGAGTTCGCGTTGTAGGTCAGCGCGTGCAGCCACGCGGTGCTCAGTTGCGGAGTTCGACTGCCGTGGAACTTGAACACCAGCGACACGTACGGGTGGATATAGACCGTAGTGCGCCCGCCGCCCGTGCTGATGTCGTCTTTCCAGGTGAACGGGAAGCTCTCGCCGCGACGCACTTTCGCCATGATCACCGCCTGCAGGTGCGCGAGCAGCCGGTCCTCGAAATCGACCTTGATGTTGCCGTCGTAGATGAACTTGCCCATGGTGACTCCCGTCGGTGCCGCCCGCGGCCAGGCGCCTCTCGGCGAGAAGTGGAACGCGGAGGTCGGGGGGCGGCAACCGCTTTCTCTGCGTGCACCGTCTCTCGGAGTCGACGTTCACGCAAACCCCCTTGCGAAGGATTGCGGTTTCGGGATAACGGCGGGTGAAAAGCGGGGGGATGCCGCGAATCAGGCGTCGCGAGAGATGCGGATGATGACGCGGTCGCCGGGTTTGCGTTGCAGGCGACGTACGAACGCCTCGAAGCCGAGGATCGCGCGGTATTGGAAGCCGTACTTGCGCTTGAGGGCGGCGTCGGCGCGAGCGTCGTCCGTGGCGGGGCCGGCGATCCGACCGTGCGCCTCGACGCGGATGGCATCCGGTTCGACGGCGCCCATCCTGCTGCAGGGCTGCAGGGTCACGCGCGAGTCGTTGCGCAGGCGCTTGACCTTGCCCGTGGACCGCTCGCTCGTCACGACCAGCTCGTCACCGTCGCGCGCGACCCACACCGGGACGGCCACGAGGGCTCCGTTGCGGCGGTAAGTGCCGAGCGAAACGAACGACGAGGCCGCGATCTCGCGCCACAGGGTGTCGGGGACGGTCATGGTCTCACCGTACTGGGCGGCCTCCGCGGCGGCGACGGGTTGCGCCGACGGCCCGCCGCGAGGTCCGAACAGATCGAGAACCCCGGGAATGGATGCCATCTCCTCCATGCGCCCGTGCGCGAAGCCGCCCCAGAGCGAACGGACGCTCCGGCCGACAGCGGTGAGCTCGTCGGAACGCGCGCCGGCGTAGGGCGCGAGCTGCGGCCCGGTCGACTCGGTACCGAAGACGAAGGGCACCTCGATCGCGTGGGAGGCCCGGTAGAGGTCGTTCGCCCGCCACCGGAAGACGTAGCGCAGCGCCGTCCCTCCCGCCCTGCGGTAGTCGCGAGCGAGGCGACGGGCCGGGCGGCCGTAGACGACCGCGTTCATCGCGGTGTCGAGGACCGTGGAGGCGAGGGCGTGCAGCAGCGGCACGGCGCGCAATGCGTCCAGGGCCGTCACGCCGGGGAGGAAGAGCCGCGTCTCCTCGGCGGTGACCCCGATCAGCAGGGGAATGCGTGCGGCCCCCTCGAGCCACCTCTCGGCGATCTCGCCGTGGGGAGGCAGGGGGTCGAACCCGGGCTGCGGAGCGAAGGGCATCAGAGAGAACCGTCCGAAACCGCGCGCGGCCTGCATCGCGTCCGCCTGGAGGCGCATGAGTTCTTCCGACGGGGTCGCCGGGCTGAGAGACGCGGTCGCCGCGCTCATCGCCGCTGCGAGGCCGGCGCGCGCGCCCATGGTGCCCATGGGCGCGCTCTGCACGATGGCGCGCGAGAACAGCCGCCGAGCGCGGTCGACGGCCATGAGGTGGAGCACGGCGTCGGCGCCCGCGGATTGTCCGAACGCCGTCACGCGAGCCGGGTCTCCCCCGAACGCCGCGATGTTGCGCTGGACCCACTCGAAGGCGGCGAGCTGATCGAGGAGCCCGAGGTTGGCAGGACGCTCCGCTCCGTCACCGAGATAGCCGAGTACGCCGAGCCGGTAGGTGACCGTGACGACGACGACGTGCTGCTCGGCCGCGAGCACGGCGGGGTCGTAGACGGGCAGATCGCCCGCACCGCTGGTGTAGCCACCGCCGTGCACCCACACCATCACGGGCAGCGCGGCGTCCGCTTCGCCGCGGTCGGCCGGAACGGTGATCGAGAGGTGCTGGCACTCCTCGCGGATCGGAAGGTGGCCGGTCTGGTCGCCGAGAGCGTCGATCAGCGGAGTGGGTGCCTGCGGGGCGGCGGGCGAGGGCTCGAGGGCCTCGAAGACGTCGTCGTCAGCCCGGTCCGGCAGAGGGAGGGGACGACCGAAGCGCTCCGCGCGAGCGTACGGGATGCCACTGGCCCGCAGCACCGCACCGTCGCGGCGTCCGCGGATGGGTCCCGTCGGCGGGAAGAAGAGGGGGTCTTCGCTCGTCACGCCTACTCGCTTCCTGTTCCGCCGGGGCGGTGCGTCGCGCCTGCCGCGGAGGTGGCGGAGGCGTCTGGCCACCCTACTGAGCCGCACCCATGGCCCCGCTGTACGACCGGGGCCGCGAACCTCAAAGCGAGCGCAAGATCAGCGCAAGGACAGCACAAGACTGGGCCGAACGTGTCCCCCAAACGGTGGACACGTCGTAGTGTCGTCTCGTTCCCGCCGCCAGGCACTCCGCAGCCCCCCTTACTGGCGGCGGGAACGACTACCCCGGATCCTCGCCCCGCCCGGCGCACCTCTCGGCCCTTTCTCGGCCCGTGCGCAGGGAGCGGAGCAGCGAGAAGTCCCGTGCCCCGGGATGCGGACCGTGACGCGTCGCGGTCGCCGCGCCGGGTCCGCCACCGGGTCGGGCCCGTGCGTGCCCGCTGGCGTGTCTTCGTACCGAGGGTCGGCGGCCGCATGCGTCCCGGTCGACCGCTCGGGCTGCGGGCGGCCTGCGAGAGGTGGTCCGGAAACGACGAAACCCCCGGCGAACCGGGGGCTTCTTCAGGTGGTGCGCGATACTGGGATCGAACCAGTGACCTCTTCCGTGTCAGGGAAGCGCGCTACCGCTGCGCCAATCGCGCCTATACAGGCTGTTCTTTTATGAGTTGAGGTGGCGACGGGATTCGAACCCGTGTAAACGGCTTTGCAGGCCGGTGCCTAGCCGCTCGGCCACGCCACCGTGATGTGGTTCGACCCACGTGTCGTGATTCTCCGTCGGTTTTCCAGACGGAGATCCCTCCACTCGAGCGGATGACGAGACTCGAACTCGCGACCCCAACCTTGGCAAGGTTGTGCGCTACCAACTGCGCTACATCCGCATTTCGTTCCCGGGGCTTGCCCCGAGCACTCGTAAGACATTACCCGATCTGAGCGCGGGTGCAAAACGGCGCGCGCCCCGCGCGTGTCCGCCCCTCGTGGTTCGAAGCACCTCTCGGCATCCGGTACGATCGATGAGTCCCGTTCGGGATGAGGGCGATTGGCGCAGTTGGTAGCGCGCTTCCTTCACACGGAAGAGGTCGTCGGTTCGAGTCCGGCATCGCCCACAGATTCACCCCCGGTCCTTCCGGGGGTTTTCTGCTTCCTCCCCGGGCTGGCGCCCCGGTCGCAGATCGTCGGCGCACCGCCCGCTCGGCGTGCCGGGCCAACTGGCCGTAGACCCGTCCCGGTCGGGGCGGCCGCTCGTCGGCCCCTGCCTATGCGCGCCCCACGTGGTAACGCCCCGGCACCCGGCCGTCGTGAGGCCGGACGCCGGGGCGTCGTCGACTCGCGGGTCAGTCGTCTTCGATGACCACGCGAAGATCGCGGCGGCGCTGACCGAGCTTCTGTCGGCTGCCGGCCCCCGCTCCGTGCTGTGTACCCGCGCCGGTCATCGGGGGGCGCAGACCGCCGGGGCCGGTGCCCCGCGCGGCCGACATCGAGGTCGCGGCCATGGCCGCTCCCCCGGTGGTCCCGCCGATGAGCGCGCCGGCGCTTCCGCTGTGGACGCCGGCGACGGTCTTCGCGTCGAGCCCGGTCAGCCCACCGAGCGAGCCGCCCGCGCCGCCGGACCCGCCGAGGGAGGCCTGGCCGATGACGGACCCATCGGGCGTAGGGGCGCCGGACAAGGCCCCGGAGCCGCTGAGGTGGAAGTCCCCCGAGGCGTGCTCGCCCGAGACGGCGAAGGGTCGGTAGACGACCCCGTCGGCACGCTGGCCCTTGACGGCGAGGTCGTGGGCAGCGCTGTTTCCGTAGCGGGTGGCGTCCGACGCGTCGACGACGGCCCCCGAGTCGATGCGGATGGTCTGGGCGCTGTTCTGCAGGGCCGCAGCGGTCGTGGTCGACGTGCGATCGAAGACGCCGCGGAGCTGCTGCACGAGCCCGGTGAGGGCCTTGACCGACCCGAGCACGGCACGCAGGGGCCGCACGACCTTGTTCACCATTTCGTTGACCTTCATCACGACGCGCGCGATGGCGTAGCCCATGCCGAGACCGAACGAGGCGGCGACGACCGCCATGGCCTCGATGGCGGTCGCAACGACCTTGGAGATCGCCGACTTGACGACGCCCTGCATCTTCGTCACCAGGGTGGAGGCGGAGGTGAGCCCGCTCGCCGCGGCCTCGGCCCATTCGCCCGACGCGCCGAGGTGCTTCGCCGCGTCGGTGGCGAACCGCACGTAGGCGGTGATGCTGCCGCCGGTCATGCCCTCGAGGTCGCTCAACCGGCGGTTCAGGTCGGCGCCCGCCTGTCGCATCGACGACCCGGCAGAGACCCATTGCGACGCGACGGAGGCGACGTTGGAGGCGCTGCCGGCGAGTTGGTCGAGCCAGGTGCTGAGAGGCTTGAGGTGCTCCATCACCCAGCCGAGACCACACGCGGTCAACGTGCCGATGGGGTCGGTGAGAGCAGCGGCTGCATCACCCAGGGTGTCGAGGAAGGCCATTCCTCCGTCGAGCCAGTTGCCGCTCTTGACGGCTTCGGCGAGGGCCCGACCCGACTCGATGACGCGGCTCCCCGAGAAGGTGGTGCCGGGGGCGACGATAGTGGTCATCAGACCCCCATCGCGGATTCGAGCGATCGGATGGTCGCGATGGCGTCGCTCTCGAACTGCTCCCACTGGTCGGCCGTCTGCCGCAGCTCTCCGGCGGTGCGCATGAGCAGTGATTGGTCCTCGCCGAGCAGGCCGGTGGCGGCTGCCGACAGGGCGAGTCCCGGGGGAACGAGGAAGGCGCACAGGAGTCCGAAGGCTTCGGGGAGCAGGTTGCTGCCGCGGAGGACGGAGAGCGCCGATCCGACGTCTCCCACGAGGGAATCGACGAATGCGGCGTGCTGTCGGAGTCGATCGAAGTCGACGGCGATGTCATCGGCCATGAAGAGTCCTCTCGGGTGAGGCGGGTTCGGTGTCGCGCAACTGCGCGACGAGGGGATCGTCGGCGCCGAGCAGCTCGCTCACCGCGCGGAGAGTACTCTCGCGGGCGTCGGCCTCGGCTTGTCGGATGGTCGAGAGGATCTCGGCGGACAGTCGCTGCGCGCCGCGGGCCAGAGCTGCCTCGCTCAGCCGCAGATCGACGACCCGGCCGCCCGAGTCCACCTGGGCGATGACGTCGCGACCGCGAGAGCGACCGGTGCCGCGCACCGAAGCGACCGTCGCCTCGAAGGCCGGCATCTGCGCGGCGCGCAGCTCGGCACGACGAACGTCGGCTTCGACCTGCGCGAACGACTCTTCGGGATCCAACGGCACGGCAGAAATTTATCGACCCGGGCGCTGAGAACGGACGGTTCCCGTCAAGAAAACCCGGTAGATGAGAGGAATCTCACGTAGCTCTCACGAACAGTTCCTCGTCCGGTTCGGGGAGGGACGCAGAGAATCAGCCGCGTGACCAGCCGTAGCGCGCGGCGAGAGCGGCAGCGACGGCGTCGAACCGCGCGCGGTCCAGGGCCGCCGCCTCCCGGCGCATCCCCGCGTCATGGACCAGATACAGCTGTTCGATGTCGATCCACGACGCACGACGCTGGGGATCCCACTCCCCCGTGCCCAGCGACAGGTACTGCCGGTCGCCGTCGTGCGGCTTGCTGGTGAGTCGCACGGCGTAGGAGCGGGTGGCATCCGCTCGACCGATGACGAGGACCGGTCGATCTTTGCCCCGTCCGTCGCGCTCCTCGTAGGGGACCCACGTCCAGACGATCTCGCCCCCGTCGGGGGCGTTGTCGCGTTTCGGCGCGTACGACAGGGTGAGGCGCCGCGGCGGATCGATCTCGACGGTCTCGCTCCCGCGGCGGCCCGAGGGGCGCGCGGTCGGCGCGACGGGAACGGAACGACGAGCGGGCGGAGCCGTCGGCGTCGACCGGAACATGCCCAGCACGGCGGACAGCAGACGAGAAGCGGTTCCCATACCCACACCCTAGGCACGCGGAACGGGGCGCCGCCGACGAATCGGCGACGCCCCGTTGGGGGTCGGGCGGTTATCAGGCGCGGACGTCGGAGAGGACGTAGCCCTCTTCGCCGTGCACGACGGTGTCGATGCCGGCGATCTCGTCCTCGTTCTTCACGCGGAAGCCGATCGTCTTCTCGATCGCGAAGCCGATGATGAAGGCCAGCACGAACGAGTAGACCAGCACCGCGAGGGCCGCGATCGCCTGGACGATCAGCTGGTTGAACGAGCCGCTGTAGATGAGGCCGCTCGTGTTGGCGAAGATGCCGAGGTAGAGCGTTCCGAGCAGACCACCGACGAGGTGGATGCCGACCACGTCGAGCGAGTCGTCGAAGCCGAGCTTGAACTTCAGCTCGATGGCGAGGGCGCAGATCGCACCGGCGAGCAGGCCCAGCACGATGGCCCAGATGGGCGTCAGCGCGGCGCAGGCCGGGGTGATCGCGACGAGACCCGCGACGGCACCGGAGGCGGCGCCGACCGAGGTGGGCTTGCCGTCCTTGATCTTCTCGACGATCAGCCACGACAGAAGAGCCGCGGCGGGAGCGGCGATCGTGTTGACGAAGGCCAGGGCGGCGGTGTTGTCTGCGGCGAGCTCGGAACCGGCGTTGAAGCCGAACCAGCCGAACCACAGCAGGCCCGCACCGAGGAGGACGAAGGGCGGGTTGTGAGGGACGTGGGCGCCTTTCTGGAACCCGACGCGCTTTCCGAGCACCAGGGCCAGGGCGAGGGCCGCCGCACCGGCGTTGATGTGCACCGCGGTACCACCGGCGAAGTCGATCGCGCCGACGCCGAACACATCCTGCAGACCGTGCGTGATCCAGCCGCCGTAGCTGAAGGTGCCGTCTTCGGCGAGGCCGAAGTTGAACACCCAGCTCGCGACCGGGAAGTAGACGACCGTGGCCCAGATGCCGGCGAAGATCATCCACGCGCCGAACTTGGCGCGGTCGGCGATCGCGCCCGAGACCAGGGCGACGGTGATGATGGCGAAGGTGGCCTGGAAGGCGACGAAGGCGAGCGGCGGGTACGCGGCGCCCTCGGGGGTGGTGAGCACGTTGGCGAGGCCGAAGTCGGTGCCGTCGATGTGCCACGGGGCGTTGGTGACCCCGGCGTCGGTCGCGGGGAACGCGATCGCGTAGCCGTAGAGCACCCACAGGACGCCCATGAGGCCCATCGCGCCGAAGCTCATCATCATCATGCTGATGACGCTCTTGGCCTTGACGAGACCGCCGTAGAAGAACGCGAGTCCTGGCGTCATGAGCAGCACGAGTGCCGCTGCTATCAGGATGAATGCGGTGTTGCCTTGATCCATCTCGGAGGGAACCTCTCTGCAGGGACGCAGGTAAAGCGTCGGGTCCCCTCAGTGTCCACAGCCTCGGTTCCGTCGCCGTTCGCCCCGTGTTTCGGGGGCGTTACAGGCGGGCCGCTCCGGTAAACATCGCGTTTCCTGCGCCCGCGAACCGGCGATGAACTCGCCTCAGGAGTGCGTCAGCGCCACGAGTCGCGAGACCGCGCGCAGGTACTTCTTGCGGTATCCGCCGCCGAGCATCTCTTCGCTGAACACCGTGTTCAGGGGCACGCCCGTCGCCCGGATCGGGATCTGCGCGTCGTAGGCGCGGTCGACGAAGGCGACCAGGCGCAGCGCGGCCGACTGATCGTGGAGGACCTGCACGTCGCGCAGGCCGATCACATCGACCCCGTCGATCAGGCGGATGAAGCGCGACGGGTGGACCCGTGCGAGGTGGCCGACGAGGTCGAGGAAGGAGTCGTCGGATGCCACGGCGCCGGTGGCGGCGGCATCCATCGCCTGTCGATACCCCTCGTCGGACAGGACCTTCGCTTCTCCGTCGATCGCGCGCTGACGGAAGTCGGTGCCGTCGATGCGGATCGTGCGGAAGCTGTCGGCCATCGACTGGATCTCGCGCAAGAAGTCCTGCGCCGCGAAGCGCCCCTCGCCCAACGCGTTCGGCGGGGTGTTCGAGGTCGCGGCGAGCCGGGTTCCGGATGCCACGAGCTCGCCGAGCAGGCGCGTCATGACCATCGTGTCGCCGGGGTCGTCCAGCTCGAACTCGTCGATGCAGAGGAGGTCCGAACCGCGGAACAGCTCGACGGCCTTGGCGTAGCCGAGGACCCCCACGAGGGCCGTGTACTCGATGAACGATCCGAAGTACTTCCGGCGGGCGGGCATCGCGTGATAGATCGCCGCGAGCAGGTGGGTCTTTCCGACGCCGAATCCGCCGTCGAGGTAGACGCCCGGCTTGATGGGGGCCACCTTCTCGGCGCGGCGGAAGAAGCCGCCCTTCTTGGCCGGAGCCGCCTGTCGGCCCGCGAATTCCTGCAGCAGCTCCTTCGCCTCCTGCTGCGAGGGATAGGCGTCGTCGGCGCGGTACGACTCGAAGGTCGCTCCGTCGAACTGGGGCGGCGGAACGAGGGCATTCACCATGTCGGCGCCCGAGACGGCGGGCTCGCGTTCGGTGAGGTGGATGAGGCCGGTCGTGGCGGGAGTGGAGGTCATGGCCGTCCTGTGTCCAAGTCTTACGGGGAGGGTGCGTGCCCCATGCCGCGGATCTAGGGTCGATGGTGCGGTGTCCACCCTATGCCGCGCCATCCACCGCCTTGACCGAGGAGTCCCCGTGACCGTCGAGTTCGACACCACGTCCCCCAAGTTCGCCGACTACGCCGAGCCCGGCCGTCTCGTCACGGGCGAGTGGCTCCAGGAGCGTCTCGGGCAGCCGGGACTCGTGGTCGTGGAGTCCGACGAGGACGTCCTGCTGTACGAGACGGGGCACATCCCCGGGTCCGTGAAGGTCGACTGGCACACCGAGCTCAACGATCCCGTCGTCCGCGACTACGTGGACGGCGCGGGATTCGCCGAGCTGTTGAGCCGCAAGGGCATCTCGCGCGACGACACCGTCGTGATCTACGGCGACAAGAACAACTGGTGGGCGGCGTACGCCCTGTGGGTCTTCTCGCTCTTCGGTCACGAGGACGTGCGCCTGCTCGACGGGGGCCGCGACAAGTGGATCGCCGAGGGCCGCCCGATCACGACGGACAAGACGGTCGTCGAACCCACCGACTACCCGGTCGTCGAGCGCGACGACTCGGTGCTGCGCGCCTATAAGGACGACGTGCTCGCCCACCTCGGCAACCCGCTGATCGACGTCCGCTCCCCCGAGGAGTACTCGGGCGAGCGCACCACCGCCCCCGCCTACCCCGAAGAGGGCGCCCTCCGCGCCGGCCACATCCCGAGCGCGCAGAGCGTGCCGTGGGGCAAGGCCGTGGCGGAGGACGGCGGGTTCAAATCGCGTGAAGAGCTGGATGCCATTTACCGCGACGGCGCCGGCCTGGCCGACGGAGACAAGATCGTGGCGTACTGCCGCATCGGTGAGCGCTCGAGCCACACCTGGTTCGTGCTGAAGCACCTGCTGGGCTTCGACGACGTCCGCAACTACGACGGCTCGTGGACCGAGTGGGGCAGCGCGGTCCGCGTGCCGATCGTCGCGGGTGCCGAGCCCGGCGAGGTCCCCTCGCGCTGATCCCGGTCGACGCGGGCGTGGGAGGATGACGGTGATGTCCGACAACGCCCTCCCCGCCCGCCTCGCCGAGATCCGCGACGAGTTCCTCGAGCTCGACGAGCCCGATCGCCTGCAGCTACTGCTCGAGTTCTCGCAGGAGCTGCCCGAGGTCCCGGCGGAGTACGCCGACCACCCCGAGATGCGTGAGCGCGTCGTCGAGTGCCAGTCGCCGGTGTACATCATCGTCACGGTCGACGACGCCGACCGGGTCGCGATGCACGCCACGGCTCCCGCCGAAGCGCCGACCACGCGCGGATTCGCGAGCATCCTGTCGCAGGGGCTCACGGGGCTGTCCGCCGACGAGGTGCTCGCGGTGCCCGACGACTTCCCGCAGAGCATCGGTCTGACGCGCGCCGTGAGTCCGTTGCGCATCGCGGGCATGACCGGGATGCTCATGCGCGCCAAACGCCAGGTGCGCGCGAACCGCGAGGCCTGAGCCGCGCGCGTCGCCGGGGTCCCGGCATCCCGGATCAGTCCCTCGCGAACCCCCGTTCGCGGACCCAGCCCTGGATCGCGGTGGTCCACCGGGTCTCGTCGTAGTTCCACAGCTTCGTGTGGCGGGCGACCGTGAATGTCTCCATCGTGACGAGGTCGGGGCGCGCCTGCGCCAGCGCGTGCGAGGCGTCCGCGGGGACGAAGCCGTCGTCGTCGCTGTGCAGGATGAGGACAGGATGCCGCAGCTCGGCCGCCCGGGAGACCCCGTCGAGGCGGTCGAGAGGGATGGGTTCGCCGCTGCGTAGTGCGGTAGCTCCCCAGTTCGAGGCGAGCGTGCGTTCCGCGAGCGCGATGACGGGTGCGGGCAGGCGCATCGCGCGCCCCTGGAAGCTCAACACCGTCCGCCAGTCGACCACCGGCGAATCCAGGACGAGGCCGGCGATCACGTCGGCGTGCGGCGACTCGAGCGCGGCCTGCAGCGACAGCGCTCCGCCCATCGACCAGCCCATCAGCAGCACGCGACGAGCCCCCTGACGGCGGGCGTAGCCGATCGCCGCGTCGACGTCGCGCCATTCGGTCGCGCCGAGGGCGTAGGTGCCGGACGGACTGCGCGGGGCGTCGCCGTCGTTGCGGTACGAGACCACGAGGCTCGAGATGCCGAGCGTGTGGAACACGGGCACGGCGCGAAGGGTCTCGGACCGGGTCGTGCCGCGGCCGTGCACCTGGATGACCCAGACGTCGGTGTCGCCGCGGGCGGGAAACTCCCACGCGGGGCATGCGCCCACTCCGGTGTCGATGTCGATCGAGTCGAACGGGAGGAGCAGGTCGCCGGGCTTGTCGAAGTACCACCCGCTGAAGGCCGCCTCGGCGGCGAGGTCTCCGTCCGCGGGCACGTGGGTGAGGAGTTTGCGGGTGACGGTGTCCTCGTCCTCACCCACGATCGAGCCGACCCGCAGGTAGTCGGCCGATCCGACGGTGAAGAGACCGTACCGACCGGGCAGCACCGTGTCGGGGGTGCGCCCGAGCGTGATGGTCTGCGCGGCGGCGTCCAGACGCACGATGCGCGTGTCGGGGCGTCGTCCGGCGGGACGGACGACCGTCCGTGCGACGCGCAGCGAGACCGCCCCGAGAGCGGTCGCGGAGGCCGCGAGGGCGACGCCGAGAGCCGAGAGCGTGACGCGGAGGCCGGGGTTCGTGCGCTGCGATGCGCGAGGACCCGCGGCGCGCCTGGGAGCGTTCATCGAGGCCTCACTCTAGTCTGTGGCCGTGAGTGACCAGCGCCCGGCGGAGGCCGATAGCCCCTTCGCGCGAGCCGTCGAAGAGGTGCGCGACACGGCTTTCCGCGACGATCTGGTCGTCCGGCAGATCCCCTCTCCCTCGGGCTTGGCTCCTTTCTCGCTCGCTCTCGCCGGCGATGTCCGCCCCGAGGAGCACGCGACAGACTCCCCCTTCGGCACGGGACGGTTCATCCTGCTCCACGACCCCGAAGAGCCCGAGCCGTGGGGCGGTGCGTGGCGCATCGTGTGCTTCGCGCAGGCCCCTCTCGAACCCGAGATCGGGGTCGACCCCCTGCTGGCCGAGGTCGCCTGGTCGTGGCTGATCGACGCGCTGGATTCGCGCGGGGCGCAGCGCCACTCGGAGTCGGGCACCGCCACCAAGACCCTTTCCACCGGCTTCGGCGCCCTGGCAGCCCAGGGTGAGGGGTCGCAGATCGAACTTCGCGCGTCGTGGTCGCCGCGCGGTCCCTTCCGCCCGCACCTCGAGGCGTGGGCGGAGCTCGTGTGCATGCTCGCCGGCCTCCCCCCGGGGTCGGAGGGCGTCGCTGTTCTCGGAGCCCGGAGGCCCACACGTGGTTGAGTACATCGTCATCGAGGATGCCGCGGGGTTCCTCGCCGCGTGCGAGACCCTGGCCGCGGGCAGCGGTCCCGTCGCGGTCGACGTCGAGCGCGCCTCGGGGTTCCGGTATTCGCAGCGGGCGTACCTGATCCAGGTGTTCCGGCGCGAGGCGGGGGTCTTCCTCTTCGACCCCTCCACGATCGAGGACTTCTCGCCCTTGCAACGCGCCATCGGCGATCTCGAATGGGTCTTCCACGCCGCGAGCCAGGATCTGCCGTCGCTGCGCGAGCGGGGGCTCGAGCCGCCGCGCATCTTCGACACCGAGCTGGGTTCGCGCCTGCTCGGGCACGAGCGGGTCGGTCTCGGGGCTGTCGTCGAGCAGACGCTGGGCATCACCCTGGCCAAGGCCCACTCGGCCGCGGACTGGTCGACGCGCCCCTTGCCGGCATCCTGGCTCGAATACGCGGCCCTCGACGTCGAGCACCTGATCGACGTGCGCGACGTGCTGGATGCCGAGCTCACCGAGCAGGGCAAGACCGAGATCGCGCGGCAGGAGTTCCAGGCCGTGCTCGATCGCGAGCCGAAGCCTCCTCGTGACGACCCGTGGCGGCGCCTGAGCGGCCTGCACAGCGTGCGCGGT
Organism: Microbacterium testaceum; assembly: GCF_029761935.1. NCBI lineage: Bacteria > Bacillati > Actinomycetota > Actinomycetes > Micrococcales > Microbacteriaceae > Microbacterium > Microbacterium testaceum. The sequence continues at coordinate 555,571 of NZ_CP121699.1, read as the reverse complement.
CGCCGGTCGCTGGCCGTCGCCCGTTCGCTGTGGCAGGCGCGCGAGGACTACGCCCGCGAGCAGGATGTCGCCCCCGGGCGTCTCGTGCCCGACCGCGCGCTCGTGGCCGCCGTCCTTGCCGATCCCGCGAGCAAACAGGCTCTCGCGGGCGTCAAGGAGTTCAACGGCCGGGCAAGCCGCACGCAGCTCGATCGCTGGTGGAACGCGATCGTCGCCGGACGCGAGGCGACGGACCTGCCGGCGGACCGCGTCCCGAGCGACACGCTTCCTCCGCCGCGGGCGTGGGCCGATCGCAATCCCGAGGCCGATCGCCGGCTGAAGAAGGCGCGTCCGGCCGTCGAGGCGCGGGCGGAAGAACTCCGGATGCCGACCGAGAACCTGCTCACGCCCGAGACGCTGCGTCGTCTGGCCTGGGCGCCGCCTGCCGAGACGACCGCCGAGGCCATCGGGGAGGCTCTCGCGCAGCTGGGGGCGCGGCCGTGGCAGATTGACCAGACCTCACAGGTGATCGCCGATAGCTTTGTAGCTTCCCTCAACGCCGACGACGACGTGTCCGGATTGGATTCGTAGGTTCGGACAACCGATTCTGCGACGGATTCGCCTCTTCCTAGGCTGGGGTCATCCCAAACTATGGAGGCAGAGTGGCCGAGATGACGGACGTCTTCTTCGTCGACGGAATGCGCACCCCCTTCGGGCGCGCCGGCGAAAAAGGCATGTACTGGAACACCCGCGCCGACGACCTCGTGGTCAAGGCGATCATCGGGTTGATGGAACGCAACGGCGACGTGCCCAAGGACCGGATCGACGACGTGGCGATCGCCGCGACCTCGCAGACCGGTGACCAGGGACTGACCCTCGGGCGCACCGCGGCGATCCTCGCGGGTCTGCCGATGACGGTGCCGGGCCTGGCGATCGAGCGCATGTGCGCGGGCGCCATGACGAGCGTCACGACGATGGGCGCCTCGATCGGCGTCGGCATGTACGACCTCGCCCTCGCCGGCGGCGTCGAGCACATGGGACGCCACCCCATCGGCGGAAACGTCGACCCTAACCCGCGCTTCGTGGCCGAGAAGCTCGTCGACCCGGGCGCCCTCAACATGGGCGTCACCGCCGAACGCATCCACGACCGCTTCCCGCACCTGACGAAGGAGCGCGCCGACCGCTTCGGCGCCGCCAGCCAGCACAAGGTGCAGGCCGCCTACGAAGCGGGCAAGATCCAGCCCGACCTCGTCCCGGTCGCCGTGAAGGACGCCGAGGGCGCCTGGGGCCTCGCGACGGCGGACGAGGGTCGACGCCCGGAGACCACCGTCGAGGGCCTGGCGACGCTGAAGACCCCCTTCCGCCCGCACGGCCGGGTCACGGCCGGGACGTCCTCGCCCCTCACGGACGGTGCGACCATCAGCCTGCTCGCCGGAGCCGGCGCCGTGAAGGAGTTCGGCCTCGCGCCCAAGATGCGCATGGTCTCGTTCGCGTTCGCCGGCGTCGAGCCCGAGATCATGGGCATCGGCCCGATCCCCTCGACCGAGAAGGCCCTCAAGAAGGCCGGGCTCACGATCGACGACATCGGCCTGTTCGAGCTCAACGAGGCCTTCGCCATCCAGGTGATCTCGCTGCTCGACCACTTCGGCATCGCCGACGACGACCCGCGCGTGAACCCCTGGGGCGGCGCCATCGCCCTGGGCCACCCGCTCGCGGCATCCGGAGTGCGTCTCATGATCCAGCTGGCAGCGCAGTTCGCCGAGCGACCCGACGTTCGCTACGGCCTCACCGCCATGTGCGTCGGCCTGGGCCAGGGCGGCTCGGTCATCTGGGAGAACCCGTTCTTCGACGGAAAGAAGAAGCGCAAGTGACCGACTACACCTCGATCGACTTCACGCCCCTCGACGCCCTCACCGGCGACGAGGTGGTGACCCACTCCCCCGTCCGCGACGTGCGTCTGCCCTCGGGCAACGTGCTTTCGCTGATCACCCTCGACAACGGTCGCGACCACACCCGGCCCAACACGCTGGGACCTGCGACCCTCGCCGAGCTTGGGCAGACGCTCGAGACGCTCAAGGAGCGCGCCGACGCCGGCGAGATCCACGCCGTCGCGATCACCGGCAAGCAGTACATCCTCGCGGCGGGCGCCGACCTGTCCGACGTGGCGAAGCTGCCCTCGAAAGAGGTCGCGCGCCTCATCGCACAGCGCGGACACCAGGTGATCGGGTCGCTGTCGGAGCTCGGCGTCCCCTCGTTCGCGTTCGTCAACGGCCTCGCCCTCGGCGGCGGTCTCGAGATCGCGCTCAATTCGACATATCGCACGGTCGACTCCTCGGCCGCGGCGATCGCCCTGCCCGAGGTGTTCCTCGGGATCATCCCCGGCTGGGGAGGTGCGTACCTGCTGCCGAACCTCATCGGCATCGAGAACGCGCTCGAGGTCGTCATCTCGAACCCGCTCAAGCAGAACCGCATGCTCAAGCCGCAGCAGGCCTTCGACCTCGGGATCATGGATGCCATCTTCCCGGCGGCCAGCTACCTCGAGGACTCGCTGCGGTGGGCCGATGGCGTGCTCACCGGTCGGGTGCGCGTCGAGCGCAAGAACGAGCCAGGCAAGCTCGAGCGCCTCACCAAGTGGCCCATCGCGATCAAGATGGCCCGCGGCATGCTCGAGTCGAAGATCGGCACCGTGCCCCGCTCCCCCTACGTCGCGCTCGACCTGCTCGACAAGGCGAAGAGCGGCACCAAGGCCGAGGGCTTCGCGCGCGAAGACGAGGCGCTGGCCGAGCTCATCACGGGCGACCAGTTCGCGGCATCCATGTACGCCTTCGACCTCGTGCAGAAGCGCGCCAAGCGTCCGGTCGGGGCCCCCGACAAGGCTCTCGCGAAGAAGGTCACCAAGGTCGGCGTCATCGGCGCGGGTCTCATGGCCTCGCAATTCGCGCTGCTGTTCGTCCGCAAGCTGCGGGTGCCCGTGATCATCACCGACCTCGATCAGGGTCGGGTCGACAAGGGCGTGGCATCCATTCGAGAAGAGATCGGCAAGCTCGAGGCAAAGGGGCGCCTCGACGGCGACACGGCCAACCAGCTGCGCGCGCTCGTGCACGGCACCACCGACCGGTCGGAGTTCGCCGACTGCGACTTCGTCATCGAGGCCGTGTTCGAAGAGGTGGGCGTCAAGCAGGAGGTCTTCTCGGCCATCGAAAAGATCGTCGCCGCCGATGCGATCCTCGCCACGAACACCTCATCGCTCTCGGTCGCCGAGATCGGCTCGGTGCTGCAGAACCCGGAGCGCCTGGTGGGCTTCCACTTCTTCAACCCCGTCGCGGTCATGCCGCTCATCGAGGTCGTGAAGACGGACGCCACATCCGAGGCCGCTCTATCGACCGCCTTCGTGGTCGCCAAGGGGCTGGGCAAGAACGCGGTCCTCACCGCTGACGCGCCGGGCTTCGTCGTGAACCGCCTGCTGGCGAAGGTCATGGGCGAAGCAGCGCGAGCCGTGTACGAGGGCACACCCATCACCGTCGTCGAGAAGGCTTTCGCGCCCCTCGGGCTGCCGATGGGGCCGTTCCAGCTGATCGACCTGGTCGGCTGGAAGGTCGCCGCCCACGTGCAGGACACGATGGCGCACGCGTTCCCCGACCGGTTCTTCTCGTCGGAGAACTTCCACGAGCTCGCGGCCCTGCCGGAGGTCGTCGAGAAGGACAAGGGCGGCCGGGTGACCGGGTGGACCAAGGCCGCGCAGAAGGTGCTCGTGACGGGCAAGACGCCCGTCGTGCCCGAGACGATCCTCGCGCGCGTGCAGGACGGCCTCGCGCAGGAGATCAAGATCATGCTCGACGAGGGCGTGGTCCCCGAGGTGCAGGACATCGACCTGTGCCTCATCCTCGGCGCCGGCTGGCCCTTCATCGACGGTGGGGCGTCGCCCTACCTCGACCGCGAGGGGGCGTCGGAGCGCGCCTTCGGCGACACGTTCCACCACCCGCCCATCCGCGGCATCGGGGCCTGACCCCGGGTACGACAGCGGCGCCGTCCCCGAGGGGGCGGCGCCGTCGTCGTGTGTGAGGGCTTTACGGCCGGGACTTCTCCCACTCCTCGATCGTCGGGATCGAGCCGGTCGGAGTCTGACGGGCCATGGGGATGCGGGTACCGAGGACCTGCGCCACGACGTCATGGGCGATCTTGGACGCCGTGAGTCCGGCATCCTCGAGGATCTGCTCGCGCGTGGCGTGATCGATGAACTCGTCCGGGATGCCGAGCTCGTCGACCGCCGTGTCGACGCCGGCCTCGCGCAGAACCTGGCGCACGCGCGTGCCGACCCCGCCGACGCGGATGCCGTCCTCGATCGTGATCACGAGACGGTGCTCGCGGGCCAGGTCGACGATCGACGGCTGCACCGGAATGGCCCAGCGCGGATCGATCACGGTGGCGCCGATGCCCTGCGCCTTCAGTCGCTCCGCGACCTCCAGCGCAAGATGGACCATCGGCCCGATGCCGACGAGGAGCACGTCTTCGCTCGAGCCGCGACTCAGCACGTCGACGCCGTCGTGCAGACGCTCGATCGCCTCGACGTCGTCGTTGACCTTGCCCTTGGGGTAGCGCACGACGGTCGGCGCGTCTTCGACGGCGGTGGCCTCGCGGAACACCTCGCGCAAGCGCGCGGCGTCGCGGGGAGCGGCGATGCGGATGCCGGGGACCAGCTGCAGCATCGCGAGGTCCCAGATGCCGTGGTGGCTCGGGCCGTCGGGACCGGTGACGCCGGCCCGGTCGAGCACGAAGGTCACCCCGGCCTTGTGCAGGGCGACGTCCATCATGACCTGATCGAACGCGCGGTTCATGAACGTCGCGTAGATGGCGACGACCGGGTGCAGGCCTCCGAAGGCCAGACCGGCGGCGGATGCCACCGCGTGCTGCTCCGCGATCCCGACGTCGTACACGCGCTCGGGGAAGCGCTCCGCGAACTTCTGCAGACCCGTGGGACGCAGCATCGCGGCGGTCATCGCGATGACGTCGTCGCGTTCGGCACCGACCGCGACCAGTTCGTCGGCGAACACGTCGGTCCACTGCGGACCGCCGCCCGAGCCGAGCGCCTCGCCGGTGATCGGGTCGATCTTGCCCACGGCGTGGAACTGATCGGCTTCGTCGCTCATCGCGGGCGCGTACCCGCTGCCCTTGTCGGTGATGGCGTGCACGATGACGGGCGCGCCGTACGACTTGGCCAGCTCGAGCGTCTCGATGAGCGACTCGAAGTCGTGGCCGTCGATGGGACCGAGGTATTTGATGTCGAGGTTGCTGTACAGCGCCTCGTTGTTCGTGAAGCGCGACAGGAAGCCGTGCGTTCCGCCGCGGACGCCGCGGTACACCGCGCGCGCGGCGGGCCCGAGACGGCGGAAGAGCGTGTCGGAGCCGCGGTGCAGGGTGCGGTACGCCTCGTTCGTGCGCACGCGGTTGAGGTAGCGCGCCATGCCGCCGATCGTGGGGGCGTAGGAGCGACCGTTGTCGTTGACCACGATGACGAGGTTGCGGTCGTTGTCGTCGCTGATGTTGTTCAGCGCCTCCCACGTCATCCCGCCAGTGAGTGCGCCGTCGCCGACGACGGCGACGACGTGGCGGTCGCGGCGACCGGTGCGGCTGAAGGCCCGCGAGACGCCGTCGGCCCAGCTGAGCGAACTGGAGGCGTGCGACGACTCGACGACGTCGTGCTCGCTCTCGGAGCGCTGGGGGTAGCCGGCGAGACCCCCGCGCGAGCGGAGCTTCTCGAAGTCCTGCCGACCGGTCAGGATCTTGTGCACATAGGACTGGTGCCCGGTGTCGAAGATGATGGGGTCGGCGGGTGAATCGAAGACCTTGTGGAGAGCGATCGTGAGCTCGACCACGCCGAGGTTCGGTCCGAGGTGGCCGCCGGTGCGGGCCACGTTCTCGACGAGGAACGACCGCACCTCCGCGGCCAGCTGACGCAGCTCGTCGGGGGTCAGGGCGTCGAGGTCACGGGGTCCGTGGATGCCGGGTAGGAGAGCCATGTGACTCCTCTCGTGCGATGCGCGCGGGGGCCGCGCGTACGGGTCGATTCTAGTCTCCGAGGGTGCGAGGGGCCCGGCAACGGGTTGCGCGCCGGGGCCGTGTACTCTCTGCGAACGCGATGTGCCCCGGGAGCGCGAGGCTCCCGGGGCACATCGATGAAGCGGGTCAGACCAGCGAACGCAGCACGTACTGCAGGATGCCGCCGTTGCGGTAGTAGTCGGCCTCACCGGGGGTGTCGATGCGGACCACGGCGTCGAACGTGACGGCCTGCTTGCCCTCGGGCGAGAACTCGCTCGGCTCGGCGGTGACCTTCACGGTCTTCGGCGTCACGCCCTCGTTGAGCTGCTCCAGGCCCTCGATCGAGACGATCTCGGTGCCGTCGAGGCCCAGCGACTTCCAGCTCTCGCCGGCGGGGAACTGCAGCGGAACGACGCCCATGCCGATCAGGTTCGAGCGGTGGATGCGCTCGAAGCTCTCGGTGATGACGGCCTTGACGCCCAGCAGGTTGGTGCCCTTCGCCGCCCAGTCGCGCGACGAGCCGGAGCCGTACTCCTTGCCGCCGAAGATGACGAGCGGGGTGCCCTGCGCCTGATAGTTCTGGCTCGCGTCGAAGATGTACGACTGCGGGCCGCCCTCCTGGGTGAAGTCGCGGGTGTAGCCGCCCTCGACGACCGTGCCGTCGTTGACCGCTGCCGTGAGCTCGTTCTTAAGGCGGATGTTGGCGAACGTGCCGCGAATCATGACCTCGTGGTTGCCGCGACGCGAGCCGTAGGAGTTGAAGTCCTTCTGCGCGACGCCGTGCTCCATCAGGTACTGCGCGGCGGGGGTACCCGCCTTGATGTTTCCGGCCGGGCTGATGTGGTCGGTCGTGACCGAGTCACCCAGCGTCGCCATGACGCGTGCGCCGGTGATGTCGCGCACGGCATCGGGCTGCATGGTCATGCCGTCGAAGTACGGGGCCTTGCGGACGTACGTCGAGTCGGCATCCCACTCGAAGATCGGGCCGGTCGGGGTGGGCAGGTTCTTCCAGCGCTCGTCGCCCTCGAAGACGGTGGCGTACTGCTGGATGAACTGCTCGCGCGAGATCGAGGCGTCGATGATCGTCTGCACCTGGTCGGGGGCCGGCCAGATGTCCTTCAGGAAGACGTCGTCGCCGTTCTGGTCCTTGCCCAGGGCGTCGGTCTCGAAGTCGAAGTTCATCGAGCCGGCGAGGGCGTAGGCGACGACCAGCGGCGGCGAGGCGAGGTAGTTCATCTTCACGTCGGGGCTGATGCGCCCCTCGAAGTTGCGGTTACCCGAGAGGACGGCCGTGACGGCGAGGTCGTTCTCGTTGATGGCCTCGGAGACCTCTTCGATGAGGGGTCCCGAGTTGCCGATGCAGATGGTGCAGCCGTAGCCGACGGTGTAGAAGTCGAGACCCTCGAGCGCCTTGTCGAGGCCGGACTTCTCGTAGTAGTCGGTGACGACCTTCGAGCCGGGTCCGAGCGTCGTCTTGACCCACGGCTTGCGCTTGAGGCCCTTGTCGACGGCGTTCTTGGCGAGCAGGCCCGCCGCGATCATGACCGAGGGGTTCGAGGTGTTCGTGCACGAGGTGATGGCCGCGAGCGTGACCGCGCCGTTGTCGAGCAGGTACGACTGGCCGTCGGGGGTGGTGACCTTGACGGGGTTCGACGCGTTGGCGGGGTGCCCCGAAGAGATCAGCACCTCGCTCTCGGTGACGTCCTCGTGCTCTTCGCCGGGAACCGAGCCCGGGTCGGATGCGGGGAAGGTCCCGTCGACCTCGAGGTCGACGATCGAGTCGGAGACCGACGCGCCCGCGTAGTTGAGGATGTCCTTCTCGAACTGGTTCTTGGCCTCGGACAGCAGGATGCGGTCCTGGGGGCGCTTCGGACCGGCGATCGAGGGGACGACCGTCGACAGGTCGAGCTCCATGTACTCGCTGAAGACGAGCTCGCGGTCGGCGTCGTGCCAGAGCTTCTGCTCCTTGGCGTACGCCTCGACCAGGGCGACGGTCTGCTCGTCGCGGCCGGTCAGGCGCAGGTAGTCGAGCGTCACGTCGTCGATGGGGAACATCGCGGCGGTCGAGCCGAACTCGGGGCTCATGTTGCCGATGGTGGCGCGGTTGGCCAGCGGCACCGAGGCCACGCCCTCGCCGTAGAACTCGACGAACTTGCCGACGACGCCGTGCTTGCGCAGCATGTCGGTGATGGTGAGGACGACGTCGGTCGCGGTCACGCCGGCGGGGATCTCGCCCGAGAGCTTGAAGCCGACGACGCGCGGGATCAGCATCGACACGGGCTGGCCGAGCATCGCGGCCTCGGCCTCGATGCCGCCGACGCCCCAGCCGAGCACGCCCAGGCCGTTGACCATCGTGGTGTGCGAGTCGGTACCGACGCAGGTGTCGGGGTAGGCGCGGAGCACGCCGTCGACCGAGCGGTCGTAGATGACCTTGGCGAGGTGCTCGATGTTGACCTGGTGCACGATTCCCGTTCCCGGGGGGACGACCTTGAAGTCGTCGAACGCCGTCTGGCCCCAGCGGAGGAACTGGTACCGCTCGCCGTTGCGCTCGTACTCGATCTCGACGTTGCGCTCGAGGGCGTTCTCGCTGCCGAACAGGTCGGCGATGACCGAATGGTCGATGACCATCTCGGCGGGCGAGAGCGGGTTGATCTTGCTGGGGTCGCCGCCCAGGGCGGTCACGGCCTCGCGCATGGTGGCGAGGTCGACAATGCAGGGCACACCGGTGAAGTCCTGCATGACCACGCGAGCGGGCGTGAACTGGATCTCGGTGTCGGGGTCGGCCGTGGGGACCCACGAGCCGAGGGCCTCGATCTGCTCCTTGGTGACGTTGGCCCCGTCCTCGGTGCGCAGAAGGTTCTCGAGCAGCACCTTGAGGCTGAACGGGAGCTTCTCGTGACCGGCGACCGTGTCGATGCGGAAGATCTCGTAGTCGGTGCTGCCGACCGTCAGGGTGCTCTTGGCACCGAAGCTGTCAACCGTGGACACGATCGTCTCCTTCGTCGGCGAATGCGCAGGCGTCAGCCCGCATTTGTCCATCTTCCCCGCGCGGAGAGGTCGATTCCAGGAAGGTCGACCTAACCGCTCGGAGCGACGGATTTATCTTGATGTCAAGATATTATCAGGACTCTCGGCGAGGGTGGAGAGCCCGCACCACGAGCCACGTCACCGCCAGCATCGGGGCGAACAGCGGCAGGCCCATGACGATCTTGAGCGTGCCGAGCGCGGTGACGTCGCCCGCGAAGTACAGCGGCAGCTGCACGGCGAGTCGCGCGGCGAACAGGGCGGCCCAGGCGATCGAGAGCCACGTGTAGGCGCGGCGCTTGCGCTTGTCGGCGCGCCAGCGCGTGCCCTCACCGAGCAGATACCCGGCGGCCAGACCGATCAGCGGCCAGCCGATGAGGGCCGAGACGAGGAACGCCGTTCCGTACGCGCCGTTGGTGAAGAAACCCAGCACGAAGTTGTCCTGCCCGCGGCCGGTCACCAGCGACAGGACGGCGGCGCCCGCGGTCGCCAGGAGTCCGCCGATCGCGGCGCTCGGGGGCGACTTGGCGATCAGACGCGCGAGGGTGAAGACGACGGCGAGCCCCACGGACACCCCGAGGCTCACCCACAGGTTGCCCTGGCGCGTCTCGGGGTCGATCGTGACGGTGAAGAGCACCACGAACGCGAGCGAGGGCAGGACGGATTCCAGGATGCCGCGCACCCCGCCCATCGCCGACCATACGGCTGCGCCGGTCGAGGTGTGCTTCGAGGGGTCGAGCCCCGCGCGGCGTGCCGCGTTGCCGAGAGCCGCGCTGACGCTGTCCGCCGCGGACGGGGGGTCGAGGGGGACGCGGTCGTCTTCTCGCGCCGGGCGTGCGGAGTCGTCGCTCATGCGGTTCCGGGGCTCGACGGCATCCGGAGGGGGATGAGGTCGCGCGGCGGCATCGGTGACGATCCGCGGACAACGACGATCGAGCGGAAGAGGTCCTCGACGGCGGCGGCTGCCTCGACGTCGCTGGTGGCGGCTCCCCCGACGACCCCGCGCAGGAACCAGCGGGGCCCGTCGACGCCCACGAAACGCGCGAGGCGCTTGGCGGCGCCGTCCGCGCCGGCCATGACGGGCACCTCGGCGAGCAGCTCGGGACCGAGCGGGCCCTCGCGCTCTTCGACGCGGCCGCCCTGCTGCTTGACCTGCTGGCGGATCTGCTCCCGTGTCTCTTCCCACAGGCCGCTCGAGCGCGGCGCGGCGAAGGGCTGCACCTGCAGGGTGGAGTCGGCGTAGTCGAGGCCCACGGCCACGATGCGCTTGGTCTGCTCCTCGACCTCGAGACGGAGGTTCAGCCCCTCGCGCGGGAGGATCTTGATGCCACCCAGGTCGATGTAGGGGCGGACGGGGTTCGCCTCGGCCTCGTCGAACGGACCGGCGGTCTCGCGATCGGTGGGCGCGCTCTTCAGCGCCTGCACCGCTTCGGTTCCGGGCTGGTCGGCGGTGTCAGGGGTGGTCTGCGACTCGTCGTCGGTCATCGGGTGCTCCCTTGCAGAGTCTGGTATCCGCTCGATCCGAAGCCGCCTTGACCGCGCACGCTGTCGGGCAGTTCGTCGACGGGGACGAAGCGCACGGCCGGGACGGGCATCACGATGAGCTGGGCGATGCGGTCTCCGACCGCGATGTCATAGGCCTCGTCGAGGTCGGTGTTCAACAGGGCGACCTTGATCTCTCCGCGGTATCCGGCGTCGATCGTGCCGGGCGCATTCACGATGGTGATGCCGTGTTTGGCGGCCAAGCCGCTTCGCGGCACGACGAACGCGGCGTATCCCTCGGGGAGAGCGATGCGCACGCCCGTCGAGACGAGAGCGCGTCGCCCGGGCTCCAGGCGTACCGCCTCGGCGGCGGTCAGGTCGGCTCCGGCGTCGCCGGGGTGGGCGAAGACCGGAGGCTCGGATGCGACAATGAGGACGTCCACCGTTTCGGTCACCCCACGAGGGTAATGCAGAAGAGGGGGTGCGGCATCCGCACCGCAGCCGAGTATCGAGAGCGTCTGAGCCCGTCGCTGTGGGCGCTGGTCGCCGCAGCCGTGTGCGGTCCCATGGCGGCCGTCGTCTTCTCCCCGCTCGACACGACCCTGGCCCTGTTCATCGGGCTGCTCGTGTCGGTGGCGATCGTGACGGGCCTTCTCGCGCTCGCACCGGTCATCGAGATCCGTGACGGGGAGTTCCGAGCGGGACGGGCGCACATTCCGGTCGATCTTCTGGGCGTTCCCACCGGCGTCATCGCCGAAGAAGCGCGTACGGCCCGTGGGAGTGGTCTCGACCACCGGGCGTGGCATGTCATCCGGGGCGGGATCGACGGGATCGTCACGGTTCCCGTGATCGATCCCGATGATCCGACTCCGTCGTGGGTGGTGTCCACCCGCACGCCGGACCGCCTGGTGGCGGCGATCCAGCGCGCTCAGGTCAGGCTGCGCACTCCAGGCAGATGAAGCCGGGGCCGCTCTCTTCGGCGATCTGCGAACGGTGCTTCACGAGGAAGCAGTTCATGCAGGTGAACTCGTCTTCCTGAGGGGGAAGCACGACGACATCGAGCTCGATGTCGGAAAGGTCGGCGCCGGGCAGTTCGAAGCCCGAGGGGTTATCGGCATCCTCGTTGTCGATCGACCCCGACGCCTTGTCGGGCACGCGCTCCTTGAGGGCCTCGATCGACTCGCTGTCGTCCTCGGTCTTGCGCGGTGCGTCGTAATCGGTTGCCATGCGTGCAGGTCTCTACTTCCGGTTTTCGTGGTGCTGTGCCCCATCGGGTGCCCGATCGGGCGGCCATAGTTTGCATGACCCGTCCTCGATAAGCAAATGCTCCGAGACGGGCGTGCGTGTCAGGCCTGACGGGAAACTCGCGGCGCGCCCGCGATATTCCCGGATGCGGACCGTGTGCGTGACAGCATGAACGCTGACCGCAGATCGGAGGGGTGTTTCGTATGGAACAGCTCAAAGTCATCGGAACCGAAGATGACGTCCTCGTCGTGGCGACGCAGGCGGGCGAACGCTTCGCCCTCGCGCTCGATGAGGTGCTGCGCGCTGAGGCGCGCCGTGCGCGTCGGGACCGCGAGGACGACGACCGTGCCCCGCGCCCGAGCCCCCGCGAGATCCAGGCGCACATCCGCGCCGGCCTGTCGGCGCGCGAAGTCGCGACGTTGCTGAACGCCCGCCTCGAAGACGTCGAGCGTTTCGAGGGCCCCGTGCTCGCGGAGCGCGAGCACGTCGTCGCCCAGGCGCTGGCCGTCCCGGTCCTGCTGGGTGGCACTCTCGAGCACGACTCCCCCATCACCTTCGGTGCGGCCGTTCGCGCGAAGCTCGCCGAGGCCGGCGCAACCGCCGAGCGGTGGACGAGTTGGAAGGAGTCGTCGGGCTGGTCCGTCAAGCTCGAGTTCACCGCCAACGGCATTGACCACGACGCGCGCTGGAGCTTCGACCCGCGCCGCAGCATCCTCTCGCCGCAGAACGCCGACGCGATCCAGCTGTCGCGGCAGGGATCGCTCCCCGAGGGGCTGATCCCCCGTCTGCGCGCTCTCGACAACGTCTCGAAGGACGACTCGCGGTTCGACAGCGGAGCCTTCGGGCCCCGCCGTATCGACATCGACGACGAGCCGGGCGTCGAGGCGACCGGACCCGTCGCCCCCGCCGTGCAGGCTGCGGCGATCAAGCGAGCGCCCGATGCCCCCGTCACCTCGGCCGAGACCGCCGATCTGCTCGAGGCACTGCGTCGTCGACGCGGACAGCGCGAACCACTGCCCGGCGCGACCGAGATCGAGCCCGAGCCGCGCCCCTCGTCGGGCGCCCCCGTGGCCCTGTTCGACGCCGTCGAGCCGGGGTACGCCGACGATGTCGACGAGTCCGCGGGCGAACCCGAGCGTCCTTCGTCCGACAACGGCCGTCGGACGAAGGGACGTCCGTCGATGCCCTCGTGGGACGAGATCGTCTTCGGGGCCCGCTCCGACGAGAGCTGACGCGGGTCCTCCCCCGGCTCACGGCGCCGCGGACGCCCCTTCGGAGTGAGGGGGCCGGATGCCGGCATTCGGTGTGCTCCGACAGGCTCAGGCGAACGCGCCGAGACGCAGCAGCGGAACGGTGCGTTCCTCGTCGGTGAGAGAACCGTGCTGGCCGACCATCCGCTGCGGACGCTTGTCCGCCTCGCGGTCGTCGTAGTACGCGAAGCGCCCCCGCGCGGCGACGAGGACGTCTCCGATCCGCGGACGCACGTCGTCGTCGACGGCGCCGAAGAGGCCCGCCGCGATCGCCTCGTCGCGCGTCATCACCCAGGCCCGTGCGGCCTCGGTCTCGCGCCACAGGGAGGCCACGGCATCCGCTCGTCCCTCGTCCGTGTAGAGGTGGAGCATGCGGGGCTCGCCACCGAGGAGGGCGACGCCCTCGAGGAGCGGATCGCCCTCGCGCAGCAGCACGTGCTTGTGGGCGGGGACGTCGACCATGCCGTGGTCCGCGGTGACCAGGACGCCCGTGCGCGCGTCGATCCCGTCGGCGAGGCGTCGAGCCGCGGCATCCACCCGCTCGAGGGTGTCGGTCCAGCGGTCGGATTCCCACCCGTCGCGGTGACCGGCCGTGTCGAGCTCGGGGGCGTACAGGTAGGTGATCGATCCCGGATGCCGTGCCGCCAGGTCGGCCGCGAGACGCACGCGCTCATCGAGGTCGTCGGAGGGGAAGAACTCGGCCCCGCGCAGTGTCGCCTGGGTGAAACCGGTGCCCGTGTACGAGGGACGCGACACCACGAAGCTCGGTCGTCCCGCGGCGGCGCGGCGGGCGAACAGCGGCTCGGAGCGCTGCCAGGTGTGCGGGTCGAGGCCGTCCGTCTCCCACCCGTGCAGCTGGTTCGGGGCCTTGTCGGTCCCCGGGATGCGTGCGCGATAGCCGACGATGCCGTGCGCGCCCGGATCGGTACCGGTCAGAAGACTCGACAGGGCCGCGGCGGTGGTCGAGGGGAAGACGGTGCGGGCGACATCGCGCCGACCGCCGACCGAGCCGAGGAACCGCGCGTGCCCGCGACGGGCGGCGAGGTTGTGCGAGCCGAGGCCGTCCACGAGCATGACGATCGCGCTGCGCGCGGGCGCGAACCACTCGGATCCGCCGGTCAGAGCGGCGATCGACTGCTCCACCACACCGGTGAGGCTCCGGGAGCGCGGCGGGTCCGCCGGTAGGCTGAGTGACATCGGGCCCAGTCTCCCACAGGAGCCCCGATCCCCGTCGAGACGCGACGCCCGCCCGACCCGAGGCCGTACCTATGCCCGATTCCCGTTCCTCCTCATCCGCGACGTCACCCGTCGTCGAGCGCATCGAAGACGTCGATGTCTCGACCGAGATGCAGGGGTCGTTCCTCGAGTACGCCTACTCGGTCATCTACTCGCGGGCCCTTCCCGACGCCCGCGACGGACTCAAGCCGGTGCAGCGCCGCATCCTGTACCAGATGGCCGAGATGGGGCTGCGACCCGACCGCGGGCACGTCAAGAGCGCTCGCGTCGTCGGTGAGGTGATGGGAAAGCTCCACCCCCACGGTGACGCCCCCATCTACGACGCCCTCGTGCGCCTCGCGCAGTACTTCTCGCTGCGGGTGCCGCTGGTCGACGGCCACGGCAACTTCGGCTCGCTCGATGACGGTCCCGCCGCGCCCCGCTACACCGAGGCGCGCCTGGCCGCCCCGGCGATGGCGCTGACCGAGAACCTCGACGAAGACGTCGTCGACTTCATCCCCAACTACGACGGGCAGTTCCAGCAGCCCGAGGTGCTGCCGGCCGCCTTCCCCAACCTGCTGGTCAACGGCGCGACGGGCATCGCGGTCGGCATGGCCACGAACATGGCCCCGCACAACCTCATCGAGGTCGTCGCCGCCGCGATCCACCTGCTCCAGCATCCGGATGCCACCGTCGAAGAACTCATGGAGTTCGTGCCCGGCCCCGACCTGCCCTCGGGCGGCATCATCGTCGGTCTCGACGGCATCAAAGACGCGTACACGAACGGTCGCGGCACGTTCCGCACCCGCGCGAAGGCGTCGATCGAGTCGCTCGGCCCGCGCCGTACCGGAATCGTCATCACCGAACTGCCCTACCTCGTCGGCCCCGAGCGCGTGATCGAGAAGATCAAAGACGCGGTGCAGGCGAAGAAGCTGACCGGCATCGCCGACGTCACCGACCTCACCGACCGCAACAACGGCCTGCGCCTCGTCATCGGCATCAAGACCGGCTTCGATCCCAAGGCCGTGCTCGAGCAGCTCTACCGCCTCACCCCGCTCGAGGACTCGTTCGGCATCAACAACGTCGCCCTGGTCGACGGGCAGCCGCAGACTCTCGGCCTGCGCGAGATGCTGCGGGTGTACATCGATCACCGCATCCGCGTCGTCACGCGGCGCAGCGAGTTCCGCCTGGCGCGTAAGCGCGAGCGGCTCCACCTGGTCGAGGGTCTGCTCATCGCGATCCTCGACATCGACGAGGTCATCCAGGTCATCCGCTCCTCGGACGACGGTGAGCAGGCGCGCACGAAGCTGCAGGAGGTCTTCGACCTCTCGCATCTGCAGGCCGAGTACATCCTCGAACTGCGCCTGCGCCGCCTCACGAAGTTCTCGCGCATCGAGCTCGAGGCCGAGCGCGATCAGTTGAACGCCGAGATCGCACAATTGGTCGAGCTGCTGGGCAGCGAGACGCTGCTCCGTCAGCAGGTGGCCAGAGAATTGGATGCCGCGGCCGACGCGTACGGCACCCCCCGCCGCACGATGCTGCTGAACGGCGGGCCGGTGCAGCCCCGCTCGGCGCGGGCCGCGGCCGCTGCCGCCGACCTGCAGATCGCCGATGCCCCCTGCCGCGTGTACCTCTCGGCCACCGGACGCATGGTCCGCGCCGAGCTGATCGCCGACGCGCCCGCCGGTGGGGTCGTTCCGCCCGCGCGCCGCTCGAAGCACGACGCGATCCGCTCCTCGGTCGATACGACCACGCGTGGCGATATCGGCGCCGTGACCTCGGCCGGCCGTCTCGTGCGCTTCTCGCCGGTGGACCTGCCGTCGGTTCCCGCGAACTCCGTCCAGGTCGCCGCGGGCACGAAGGTCGAGCAGTACCTTCCGCTGGCGAAGGGCGAGAAGGTCGTGGCCCTCGTGCCGCTGATCGACTCCCCCACCATCGCGCTCGGCACCGAGCAGGGTGTCGTCAAGCGCGTCGCGGCCACCGAGCTCGGCACGAAGGACGAGATTGAAATCATCTCGTTGCGTGACGGCGACCGGGTCGTGGGCGCCGCTCCCGCCGGTGACAACGCCGAGCTCGTCTTCGTCGCGAGCGACGCGCAGCTGCTGCGTTTCGAGGCCTCCTCCGTGCGGCCCCAGGGCCGATCCGCGGGCGGGATGGCCGGCATCCGCCTCTCCGACGGCGCCCGGGTGATCGCCTTCGCCGTCGTCGGGGCCTCGGCCTTCGACGCGGTGGTCGTGACCGTCGCCGGGTCGTCGGCGGCTCTGCCGGGCACCGACGCCGGCAGCGCCAAGGTCTCGGCCTTCACGGAGTTCCCCGCGAAGGGCCGTGCCACCGGAGGCGTGCGCGCCCAGCGCCTGTTGCGTGGCGAGGACGGCCTCGTGCTCGCCTGGGTGGGCACCGATCCGCGCGCGGTCGGACCCGACGGCTCGGTGCGTGCGCTTCCGGATGCCGGCGCGAAGCGCGACGCCTCGGGTCAGCCCCTCGACGCCGTCGTCGGGGCGATCGGCACCGTCGTCCGTTAGGCCGCGTCCGCCGCTTTGGCGGCGCGCCCCTCGCGCGGATGCGGTGACCGGTGCGCCGTTCCCGGCTGCGGCCTCGGCAGGCTCAGACGTCGATGCGTTCGCGCGCGAGCCGATCGCTCGAGTCGATGATGAACTCGCGGCGCGGGGCCACGTCGCTGCCCATGAGCAGGTCGAACACGGATGCCGCGACCTCCATGTCCTGCACGCGCACGCGGCGCAGCATGCGGCCGGCGCGATCCATGGTCGTGGTCGCGAGCTGATCGGCATCCATCTCGCCGAGCCCCTTGTACCGCTGGATCGGCTCCTGCCAGCGCTTGTTGCCGCGCTTGAGCTTGGCGAGCAGCGCGTGCAGCTCCTGCTCGCTGTAGGTGTAGATCGTCTCGTTGGGCTTGGTGCCGGGGTTCATGACGATCACCCGGTGCAGCGGCGGGACGGCGGCGAAGACGCGCCCCTCTTCGACCAGCGGTCGCATGTAGCGGAAGAACAGCGTCAGCAGCAGCGTGCGGATGTGCGCGCCGTCGACGTCGGCGTCGCTCATCAGGATGATCTTGCCGTAGCGGGCGGCGTCGAGATCGAACGAGCGCCCGGAGCCCGCACCGATCACCTGGATGATCGAGGCGCACTCGGCGTTCGACAGCATGTCGCTGATCGAGGCCTTCTGCGTGTTGAGGATCTTGCCGCGGATCGGCAGCAGCGCCTGGAACTCACTGTTGCGCGCGAGCTTGGCCGTGCCGAGCGCGGAGTCGCCCTCGACGATGAACAGCTCGGAATCGTTGACATCGTTCGAGCGGCAGTCGACGAGCTTGGCGGGCAGCGACGACGACTCCAGGGCGTTCTTGCGTCGCTGGGTCTCTTTGTGGGTGCGCGCGGAGATGCGCGCCTTCATCTCGGAGACGATCTTCTCGAGCAGCTGAGCCGTCTGCGCCTTGTCGTCGCGCTTGGGCGAGGCGAAGCGGGCCGCGAGCTCCTTCTGGACGACGGATGCCACGATCTGGCGCACCGCCGGGGTGCCGAGCACCTCTTTCGTCTGGCCCTCGAACTGCGGCTCGGGCAGACGCACGGTGAGCACCGTGGTGAGCCCCGCCAGCAGATCGTCCTTCTCGATCTTGTCGTTGCCGACCTTGAGCTTGCGGGCGTTCTGCTCGACCTGCGCGCGGAGCACCTTCATGAGCCCCTGCTCGAAGCCCTGCTGGTGCGTGCCGCCCTTGGGCGTGGCGATGATGTTGACGAATGAGCGGGTCGTGGTGTCGTAGCCCGTGCCCCAGCGCACCGCGATGTCGACCTCGCACTCGCGCGAGACCTCGGTCGGGATCATCGATCCGCCGGGCTGCAGCACGGGCACGGTTTCGGTGAAGGTGCCGGTGCCGGTGAGACGCCAGGTGTCGGTGACCGCCGCGTCGGGCGCGAGGAAGTCGGCGAACTCCGAGATGCCGCCGTCGAAGCGGTAGCTCGTCTCGACGCGCTCGTCGCTCCGCTCGTCCTGCACGACGATCTCGAGCCCCGGCACCAGGAACGCCGTCTGGCGCACGCGCTGCACGAGCTCGTCGAGCCCGAAGGTCGCGTCTTTGGTGAAGATCTGCCGGTCGGCCCAGTAGCGGATGCGCGTGCCGCTGACTCCGCGCGGCGCCTTGCCGATCACGCGCAGCTCACTGCTGCGCTCGAAGGGGGTGAACGTCGAGTCGGGGGTGTCGCCCGAGAACAGACCGGGCTCGCCGCGGTGGAACGACATCGCGTAGGTCTTGCCGCCGCGATCGACCTCGACGTCGAGGCGCTCCGACAGCGCGTTGACGACCGACGCGCCCACGCCGTGCAGACCGCCGGATGCCGCGTACGAGCCGCCGCCGAACTTGCCGCCGGCGTGCAGCTTGGTGAAGACGACCTCGACACCCGTCAGGCCCGTGCGGGGTTCGACGTCGACCGGGATGCCGCGGGCGCGGTCGCGCACCTCGACGCTGCCGTCGGCGTGCAGCACGATGTCGATGCGCGAGCCGAAGCCGCCGAGGGCTTCGTCGACGGAGTTGTCGATGATCTCCCACAGGCAGTGCATGAGACCACGGGAGTCGGTGGACCCGATGTACATGCCCGGGCGCTTGCGCACGGCTTCGAGGCCCTCGAGGACCTGCAGATGATGGGCGGAGTACTCGGACGTCACGATCTCCCAGCGTAATCGGGGCCACCGACATCGCCTGCCAGACACACAGCAAGGTCGGGTCACCGTACGCGCACAGCGAAATGTGATCAAGCGGCGGCATAGGGGAAACATCCGCGTGGTTGTATATGGAGACTCGCCCACGACCACCTGAGGAGGGCACCCGACATGACCACCACGACTGCACCCGAAGCGTCAGCCGTCCTCGATCACCGCCTGACGGCGGCCGATCGCTGCGACTCCTGCGGCGCACAGGCGTACATCGCCGCTGAGGTGAACGGCAGCGAGCTGTTGTTCTGCGCGCACCACGGCCGCAAGTACGAAGAGAAGCTCCGCAGCGTCGCCACCTCGTGGCACGACGAGACGGCGCGACTCAACGCCGCCGACTGAGACCATCACGTCGGAACGGGCCCCGCACTCACGGAGTGCGTCGGGGCCCGTTCCGCGTTTCAGGCGTCGGTCGAGACGTACACGCGCGGAACAGTCGGTGACACGCGCAGCGCGATCTCCTCGCCGATCGTGTCGATCAGTTCGGCCAGGTCGGTCGCCGTGTGCGAGGCCGCGGGGCCGAACAGGGCGATCTCGTTTCCCGGTTGAGCGCCGGCCCACGGAGCGAGCACCGTCTCGGTCGGCGCGATCGCCTCGACCCGTCGCGGCCCCTCGGGGGTGAGAACGTCGAACCGTCCACCCAGGGCGCTGGGCAACCCGTGCAGGCTTCCGAGGTCGAGGTGCACGCCCGCGGCGTCCACCGCCGTGACCGTGGCCGACAGCGTCGCGATCGGCTCGATGCCGAGCTCCCGCTCCCCCGGCCCGCCGGCGGGACGGATGCCGTACGAGAACGCCCCGACCCGCACGATGTCTTCGCGGAACTCGCCGCGCGCGAACCCCGCCGCACTGGCGGCCAAGTGAGAGAAACGCGGGTCGAGCCCCGCGGCGCGCGCCGTCTCGCGCGCGGCCAGGAACACCGCTCGGGCGTCGTCGTCGTCGGCATCCGAGGCCTCGGAGATGTGCGACCAGATCCCCTCGAAGGCCACCCGGCCCGCGGCGACGAGCTCCGAGGTCTGCGCGAGAGCGGCCTCCCATCGTTCGGGACGGATGCCGTTGCGGTGAAGGCCCGTGTCGATCTTGAGGTGCACGCGGGCGGGCCGACCGGTGTCGAGCCGGGCGAGGTCGTCGAGGAGGGCTTCGTCGCCGATGCCGAGGTCGAGGTCGGCCGCGATGCCCGCGGCCAGGTCGTCGGCCCCGCCGATCAGCCACACGAAGATACGTACGTCGGGCCCGGCGATACGGCGGACGGCCGCCCCGGTGACGACGTCGAACGCGCCGATCCAGCGGACGCCCTCCGCGACGGCCCGCGTCACGAGGGGCTCCAGACCGTGGGCGTAGGCGTCGTCCTTGACGACGAGCATGTGCTCCGCGGGTGCCACGGCCTCTCGCACGCGACGGAGGTTGCGAGCGAAGGCGTCGAGGTCCACGCGGTAGACGGCGCTCACGCGGTCACCCGCCGATCGGCGCGGACGCCCACGACGGCGACAATCTCGGCGGCACCGAGGCCCGTGGCATCCGTCCACTCCTCGAGCGACGGATGACCCTCGGCCGGGTCGCCGAAGAAGACGACCTCCGCTCCGCGCGGCACAGCGGCGTGCTCGACGTCCACGACGCAGACGTCCATGGCCACGCGCCCGACGATGCGGTGCCGGTGCCCGTCGATCGCGACCGTGGCGGCGTTCCCGAGCGAGCGCACCACGCCTTGGGCGTAACCGCCGGTGACGAGGGCCACGGTGGTGTCGTGAGGAGCGCGGTGCGTGTAGCCGTACGAGACGCCCTCGCCGCGCAGGAGCGGCTTGGTTCCCAGAGCGCGTCCGCGCAGCGACATCACGGGCTGCGCGTGCGAGCCGGGCAGACCGAACAGGGCGGCTGCGTCGAGGGGCGCGGCATCCATTCCCAGATCCGAGAGCACGGATGCCACCCACTCGGCGCCGTGCCCCCACGCGTCGGCCGCGAGCACGTCGTCGGTGCCGGTCGCGGTGCCGGCTGCGAGGGCGAGGGGCGCGTTGCGACGCAGGGCCGACTCGGAGACGAAGGCCACCGGGGCCACTCCCCCGGCCGCGGGCAAGCGGGCAGGGAGCGTGGAGGTCACCCCTTTAGACTAACGGGGTCCTTCGTCCCCGACCTCGGAGCCTCATGCCTCAACAGGGTTTCTCCCCCGTCACACGCCTGCGTTACCTCGCCGGGCGGGCCCGCCGCATCGACGTCGGATCCGTCGTCGAACGAGCCAAAGAGGCCTCCGCGCAGCACGGCAAGGCGCTGCCGCTCGTCGTCGCCGACATGCTCTTTCAGGCCGGTGTGAAGAACGTCGGCTTCCAGGACTACATCGACTACGACTTCGCCATCCTCACCCCCGCTGAGCGCGCGACGTACATGACGCACCCGGTGTCGAACCAGATCTCGCAGAAGTACGACCACCCCGACTACCGCGGTCTGTTCCAGGACAAGGTCGAGTTTGACAAGAGGTTCAGCGAGTTCCTCCGTCGCGACTGGATGGTGGTGGATGCCGGCAACGCCGACGAACTGCGCGCCTTCACCGAGCGCCTCGGCACCATCGTCACCAAGGAGCCGGTCGGTCAGGCCGGCACCGGCGTGCACCGCTACCACGCGGCCGAGGTCGACGACTGGAGCGCTTTCCACCGCGGACTGCTCGAGCGCGGAGAGATCCTCGTCGAAGAGGTCATCCGCCAGCACGACGACCTCGCGGCCGTCTGCCCCGGCACCGTCAACACCACGCGCGTCACCGCGTTCTTCGATGGACAGAAGACCCACATCCTCGCGATGGCGCAGAAGTTCGGCCGCGGCGCGGTGAGCGACCAGATGACCTTCGGCGGCTTTTACACGATGCTCGACGAGAACGGCCACGCCCTCGGCGCCGGCTACGACTCGCACGGTCACGTGCACGAGCTGCACCCCGACTCGGGAGCGCGCATCGCCGACTTCCAGCTGCCGATGATCGACGAGGTCAAGGCGTTCGTCGACCAGGTCGCGCGCGTCGTTCCCCAGGTGCAGTACGTCGGCTGGGACATCGTCGTCGGCCCCGACGGCCCCGTACTCGTCGAGGGCAACTGGGGCGCCGGCGTCTACGAGAACAAGCCGAGCGTGACCGGCATCCGCACCGGGCACAAGCCGCGCTACCAGGCCGCCATCGGGTTCTGATCCCGGATGCCGAGAGGCCCGTCCCCCGCGTGGGGGCGGGCCTCCGCTGTGTTCGTCGGCGCGAAAGATGCTCACTCCCTTGGTCCCCCGCCCGGTGGCGCGCGGCGTGGACACCTACCGGGGCCGCGTGATGAGTACGCCCCACTCGCCACAGCCGCGCGTGAGCGTCGCGAGCCGTTCGTTTGCCGCAAAGGGCCGCCCGAAGTGGCCGGTGGCGTGCATCTGCGGCACATGAGCGTCGTGCGTGAGAGCCTCGGGCCGTTCGTTTGCCGCAAAGGGCCGCCCGAAGTGGCCGGTGGCGTGCATTTGCGGCACATGAGCGTCGTGCGTGAGCGTCTCGAGCCGCTCACTCGCCGCGAGTGGGCGCCCGGCGGGGCCGTCGCCGCGCAACCGGGGCGAGACATCTGCGTGATGGGCGCGGGCGGGTGGGAGACGGCATCCGGGAACGCGAGAGGCCCGCCCCGAGAACGGGACGGGCCTTTCGACGAGGTGTCTCAGGTGTGGCGCACGATGCCGAGCGGCGTCGACTCGTGGCCCTGACCGAGCGGGTTGTCCTTGAGGATCGCGACGAGGCGCTTCTCGCCGGCCTTGTCCATCGTCGAGCCGAGGATGTTGCCACCCAGGTCGTTGATGTCGACCACGGCCACCTGCAGGTCGTCGCCGAGCAGCGACTTCAGGCGTGCGGCCACCTCGCGCGGACGCTCGGGTCCGAGCACGACGGCCTGGTTGTACGGCGGGATCGTGCCCTTGGTGGGGCCGTCGATCGCGCGCGCCTTGTCGCCGGCGATGCGGTAGAAGTCGCCCTTGCGTCCGAACGCCTTGGTCACGGCCGAGACGGCCGCGGCGAACAGGATGCGGGGCGTTCCGCACTCGCGCAGCGCCATCTCCATCGTCTCGGGCATGCCGAGACCGATGCCGTAGGGCGTGCGGGTGACGTACTTCGACAGGAAGAGCGCGAGCTTGCGGGGCTTGATCGTGTCGAGCTTGAACGACCGGCCCTGCGTGATCGCGACGATCTTCTCGGTGACGAACAGCAGGTCGCCCGGCTGCACGGCATCCTTCGCGTACTCGAGGATGAACGCGTCGAGGTCGTCGCCCGGCATGACGACCCGCGTGCGGATCGGGATGCGGGCGTACGAGGTGCCCTCGACGGTGACGGTGAGCGCCTTGCCGGCGTTGGCCTCCGCGCTCATTCGAGGTAGTCCCGAAGCGACTGCGAGCGGCTCGGGTGACGCAGCTTCGCCATGGTCTTCGACTCGATCTGGCGGATGCGCTCGCGCGTGACACCGAACGTGTCGCCGATCTGGTCGAGGGTCTTGGGCTGACCGTCGCCGAGGCCGAAGCGCATGCGGATCACGCCCGCCTCGCGCTCGCTGAGCGAGTCGAGGAGCGACTCCAGCTGACGCTGCAGCATGGTGAAGCCGACGGCGTCGGCGGGAACGACGGCCTCGGTGTCCTCGATGAGGTCGCCGAACTCGCTGTCTCCGTCTTCACCGAGGGGCGTGTGCAGCGAGATCGGCTCGCGGCCGTACTTCTGCACCTCGATGACCTTCTCGGGGGTCATGTCGAGCTCGCGGCTGAGTTCCTCGGGCGTGGGTTCGCGACCGAGGTCCTGCAGCATCTGACGCTGGACGCGCGCGAGCTTGTTGATGACCTCGACCATGTGCACCGGGATGCGGATGGTGCGGGCCTGGTCGGCCATAGCGCGCGTGATCGCCTGACGGATCCACCAGGTGGCGTAGGTCGAGAACTTGAAGCCCTTGGTGTAGTCGAACTTCTCAACCGCACGGATCAGGCCCAGGTTGCCCTCCTGAATGAGGTCGAGGAACTGCATGCCACGACCGGTGTAGCGCTTGGCAAGCGAAACGACGAGGCGCAGGTTCGCACCGAGCAGGTGACTCTTGGCGCGCTGACCGTCACGGGCGACCCACTGCAGGTCGAGCCCGAGCTGGCTCGTCTTCTCGGCCGCCGACATGTTCGACAGCTTCTCTTCGGCGAACAGACCGGCCTCGATGCGCATCGCGAGCTCGACCTCTTCGGCCGCGTTCAGGAGCGGGACCTT
Organism: Microbacterium testaceum; assembly: GCF_029761935.1. Classification (NCBI taxonomy): domain Bacteria; kingdom Bacillati; phylum Actinomycetota; class Actinomycetes; order Micrococcales; family Microbacteriaceae; genus Microbacterium; species Microbacterium testaceum. Next base: position 531,400 of record NZ_CP121699.1, on the reverse strand, counting down.
GCCGATCTGCTTCAGGTAGTCCTTGACCGGGTCGGCGGTCGCGCCGGTGATCTGCGCGGAGTAGACGGGGACGTCGTCCTCGTCGCTCGACGAGATGACGATCGCGCCCGTGGGAAGAGCCTCGGCGGGCGCCGCCGGAGTCTCGTCGTCATCGTCGTCGTCGGTCTTCTTCGCGTCGGTCTTGGCCGCGTCGTCGGAGTCGTCGCTGTCGTCGGTCTCGTCGATCTCGACGTCGCCTTCTTCGACCTCGTCGTCCTCTTCGAGGTCGTCGTCCTTGTTGGCCTTGGCCTTCGCCTTGGCGGGAGTCGCCTTGGCCTTGGCCGGAGCCTTCTTCGCGGGGGCCTTCTTGGCGGTCGTCGTCTTCGACGCCGTCACGGTCTCCTCGGAGTTCTCGAGCTCGGTGTCCTTCGCACTCCGGGAGCGGGTCTTGGTTGTCGTGTCTGCCACGTTTCGCCTTTCACCGGGAACGTACGCTGCACGGCCACCGGTCGTTCTCGGACACTAGTAAGACCCTTGTCAAGTCCCGAACCGAGGAGCGGGGGCTCCTGGTCCGGTTGACAACGGGTCAGGTTCTTCATTGTCTCACATTCCCGGACCGGGACTTGACGTGGACCGGGGATCTATGCGTAGACAACGCTCGCGTCCGATCGGACATTCCCGGGATGCCGACTCCTCGGCATCCCGTCGACGCGGATTTCGGATGCCGTCAGCCGAGCTTGCCGCGTCGATCGTCGTCGCCGGGGCGCGAGGCGAGGAAGCGCTCGAGCTCGGCGGCGAGCTCGTCGGCACTCGGCAGATCGCCCGTGTGGATGATCGGCGTGGCTTGGGTCGAGCCCGCCATGTAGGCGTCGTAACGCTCCTCGAGGTTCTCGAGCATGCGGGTCAGCTCATCGCTGCCCTCGACCTGCTCGGTCACCTTCTCGAGGAATTCGCGGTTCTCTTCGCGCAGCACTTCTCCCGAGAACACCAAGCCGGTCGCGACGGTCAGGCTGTCGAGAGCGGCGAGGGCGGCGGCCGGGTACTCCGTATCGCCGAGGTAATGGGGAACGAGCAAGGCGAAGCCCGCCACCTTGGCGCCGGCCTCGGCGAAGCGGTACTCGAGAAGGTGGCCCGCCGTGGAGGGCACCTGGGTGTGAGGGCGCCAGACGGAGTGAGCCTCGGCGAGGTCGGGGCGCGTTCCGCTGACGGTGGTGCCGATGGGGCGCGTGTGCGGGACCGGCATGGGGATCGCGTGCACCCACGAGATCGACGAGACCTGCAGGCCCGCCGACAACTCGAGGACCGTTTCGGCGAAGGACTCCCAGAGGAAGTCGGGCTCGTACCCCGCGAGGAGCAGGAAGGGTTGCCCGAGGGAGTCGTGTGCGAGCGACAGCTCGAGGCGCGCGGGGCGGTAGTCCGTGAGGTGGTCCTCGACGAACGTGATCGCGGGTCGGCGCGCGCGGTAATCCAGCAGCGCGTCGTTGTCGAAGACGAAGAGGGCGTTGGGCTGCACGTCGTTTCGGAAGTACTCGACGAGACGGGTCACCGCGCCACCGGCATCGGTGAAACCGGTGAGGGCGATCACGAGAGGCAGGCCCGACGGCACGGGGGGCGCCGCAGGGGCGCGGTCGTACAGCGGGGCGGAGGAACGCATACCTCCACTCTACGAGCGTGCCGGTTGCGTCGGCCGCGGTGCGTCCCGCTCCTAGCGAACACGCTCGAACCTAGGATGGATGCCATGCCGTTTCCCTCCGTGGCGTATACCGACGCCCCCGTTCTCGAGTCCGACGCCGATGCGATCCTTCTGATCGTCCCCACTGTTTCGGAGGGGGCTCCGGATCCGGCCGGCTGGGAGGGACTGATGGCGGCGCTGTCCGCAGTCGGTTTCACCGGCGCGGCGGGCTCGTTCCAGCGGGTGCACGTCCCGGGCGTCTCCACCCCCGTGGCCGTGGCCGGTGCGGGCTCGAACCCGGCGGACGCGGCTCTGCGTGAAGCCGCGGGCACGGGGCTCCGCCAGCTGACCGGCTTCGAGCACGTCGCCGTGCAGTCGCTCGTCGCTTCCCCGTGGCGACCGATCGCCGAAGGTGCCGCTCTCGGCGGATACCGCTTCGCCGACTACAAGAAGAAGGCGGCGAAGGTGCGCGCGACCCGCGTGACGGTGGTCGCCGATGAGGCGCCCGCCGACAGTGACACCGCTGCGGTCGCGGCCGTCGCCGGTGCTGTCGCGCTGGTGAAGGACCTGGTGACGACCCCGGCCGAGTGGCTCGGGCCCGCCGACTTCGCCGACGCCGCTGTGAAGGCCGTCGAGGGACTACCCGTCGAGGTCGAGGTGCTCGACGAGAACGCCCTTCGTGACGGCGGGTACGGCGGCATCCTCGGCGTCGGGCAGGGATCCGACCGCCCGCCGCGCATGGTGCGCCTCGACTATGCGCCCGCCGACGCGGAGCGTCACGTCGCCCTCGTCGGCAAGGGCATCACGTTCGACACCGGTGGCCTCTCGCTCAAGCCGCCGGCATCCATGGTCGGCATGAAGTACGACATGTGCGGCGCCGCGACAGTGCTCGCCGTCCTCAAGGCCGCAGCCGAGATGCGTCTGCCCGTGCACGTGAGCGCCTGGCTCTGCATCGCGGACAACATGCCCTCGGGTCGCGCGACGCGCCCGGGCGACGTGCTGCGCACCCTCGACGGCACGACCGTCGAAGTGCTGAACACCGATGCCGAAGGTCGCCTCGTGCTCGCCGACGGCCTCGCCGCGGCCAGCCGCGAGAACCCCGATCTCATCGTCGACGTGGCCACTCTGACGGGGGCGATCACCGTCGCGCTCGGCAACCGCCACACCGGTGTGATGGGAGACGACGAGGCGGTCGCGACGTACCTGGCCGCGTCTTCGCGGACGGCAGAGCTCGCCTGGCAGTTGCCGCTCCCGGACCACATGGTCGACGACCTCGACTCCCCCATCGCCGACCTGCAGAACGCCAAGATCGGCGATCCCGCGGGCGGCTCGCTGTTCGCCGGGTTGTTCCTGCGCCACTTCGTGGGTCGTGTCTCGTCGGACGCCGATGCTCCGCGTATCCCCTGGGTGCACCTCGACATCGCCGGTGTGGGCATGAACAAGTCCGCGCCCTTCGGGTACACAGATAAGGGCGTGACGGGAGCGACGGTCCGCTCGCTCGTCGAGATGCTGGCCACGGACGGCGCACGGTGACCGACTACTCCGCCGACGTTGTCGTGCTCGGCGGCGGAAGCGGTGGCTACGCCGCCGCCCTCCGCCTCGCGGAGCTGGGTAAAGGCGTCGTCCTCGTCGAGAAGGACAAGCTCGGCGGCACCTGCCTGCACCGGGGGTGCATTCCGACCAAGGCGCTCCTCCACGCCGGCGAGGTCGCCGATGCCGCCCGTGGCGCGGCCGACATCGGCGTCGATGTGACCTTCTCGGGCATCGATCCGGTGCGCGTGCGGGCGTACCGCGAAGGCATCGTCGCGAAGAAGTTCAAGGGACTCGAGGGCCTGATCTCGGCTCGCGGCATCCGAGTCGTCCACGGCGAAGGGGTGCTCGCGGCGGGGCCGACAGTTCGCGTCGGCGATGACGTGTACCGCGGAACCGACGTCATCCTCGCCACCGGCTCGTACAGCCGGAGCCTGCCGGGCCTCGAGATCGGCGGGCGGGTGCTCACCAGCGAGCAGGCCCTCGACCTCGATGTGATCCCCGAGCGAGTGGTCGTCCTGGGCGGTGGCGTGATCGGTGTCGAGTTCGCGAGCGTGTGGCGTTCGTTCGGCGTCGACGTCACGATCGTCGAGGCACTCCCCCACCTGCTGCCGGCCGAGGACGTGGCGTCGAGCAAGGCGCTCGAGCGCGCGTTCCGAAAGCGCGGGATCTCGCTCCACCTCGGGAAGAGGTTCGCCTCGCTCTCGCAGTCCGCGGACTCGGCGACCGTGACCCTGGACGACGGCTCCGAGCTCGTGGCCGATTACGTCCTGGTCGCTGTCGGCCGGGGCCCGGTGACCGCCGGACTCGGCTACGAAGAAGCCGGCGTCGTCCTCGACCGCGGCTTCGTCCAGACCGACGAGCGTCTTCGCACCGCCGCCGACCACGTGTGGGCGGTGGGCGACATCGTCCCCGGCCTGCAGCTCGCGCACCGCGGCTTCCAGCAGGGCATCTTCGTGGCGGAGGAGATCGCCGGGCTGGCGCCCGTGCTGGTCCCCGACGTCGACGTCCCCCGCGTCGCCTACTCGCACCCCGAGGTCGCGTCCGTCGGTCTCACCGAGGCGCAGGCGCAGGATCGTTACGGATCCGATGCCGTGAAGGCGTACGAGTACAACCTGGCCGGAAACGGCCGCAGCGAGATCATCGGCACCTCGGGCATCGTGAAGATCGTCCGACGTGTCGACGGCCCCGTCGTCGGCGCCCACCTCGTGGGCGATCGCGTCGGTGAACTGATCTCGGAGGCGCAGCTCGCCGTGGGGTGGGAAGCCCACCCCGAAGACATCGCGCCGTTCGTCCACGCACACCCCACCCAGAGCGAGGCGCTCGGCGAAGCCTTCCTGGCTCTCGCCGGCAAGCCCCTGCACGCACTCTGACCGCAAACCGGTCACTAAGCTAGATACCGCATCCGGTACGAAGGAGACATATCCATGAGCACTTCCGTCGTCCTCCCCGCTCTCGGCGAGAGCGTCACCGAGGGAACGGTCACCCGCTGGCTCAAGCAGGTCGGTGACACCGTCCAGGAGGACGAGGGTCTGCTGGAGATCTCGACCGACAAGGTCGACACCGAGATCCCCTCGCCCGTCTCGGGCGTGATCGAGGAGATTCTGGTCCAGGAAGACGAGACCGTCGAGGTCGGAGCGGTCCTCGCGAAGATCGGTGACGGCTCCGGCCCCGCCTCGTCCGACGACGCCCCGCAGGCCGCCCCGGCCGAGGAGCAGTCCGCTCCGGCCGAAGAGGCGGCCCCCGCCGAGGCTGCTCCCGAGCAGCCCGCCGCCGAGCAGCCCGCCGCCGAGCAGCCCGCTGCCGAGTCCGCGCCCGCCGCGAGTGGCGACTCCACCGAGGTGAAGCTCCCCGAGCTCGGCGAGAGTGTCACCGAGGGCACCGTCACCCGCTGGCTGAAGGCCGTCGGCGACGACGTCGCGGTCGACGAGCCGCTGCTCGAGATCTCGACCGACAAGGTCGACACCGAGATTCCTTCGCCGGTCGCCGGCACGCTGCAGGAGATCCTGGTTCAGGAAGACGAGACGGTCAACGTCGGTGCCGCCCTCGCGCGCATCGGCAGTGGTGCCGCCCCGGCCGCCGAAGAGAAGCCGGCCGAGCAGCCCGCCCCCGCGGCGGAGGAGAAGCCCGCCGAGCAGCCCGCTCCCGCCGCCGAGCAGAAGTCGGCCGAACAGCCTGCTCCCGCCGCGGAGCAGAAGTCGGCCGAACAGCCTGCTCCCGCCGCGGCTCCGGCCGCCTCGTCCAACGACGACGTAACCTACGTCACCCCGCTCGTGCGCCGCCTGGCGCAGCAGCAGGGCGTCGACCTGGCTTCGGTCAAGGGCAGCGGCGTCGGTGGACGCATCCGCAAGGAAGACGTGCTCAAGGCCGCCGAGGCAGCCAAGTCCGCTCCCGCCGCTGCGGCTCCCGCTGCCGCGTCGGCCCCGGCGGCCGCCCCCGCGCCGGTCGAGGTCTCGCCCCTGCGCGGTACCACGCAGAAGATGTCGCGCCTGCGCAAGGTCATTGCCGAGCGCGCCGTCGCGTCGATGCAGGCCACGGCTCAGCTGACGACGGTGGTCGAGGTCGACGTGACCAGGCTCGCGGCCCTGCGTGACCGCATGAAGGGCGAGTTCCAGCAGAAGACGGGCGACAAGCTCTCGTTCCTGCCGTTCTTCGCCATCGCGGCCATCGAGGGTCTCAAGGCGTACCCGATCATCAACTCCACGGTCGAGGGTGACGAGATCGTCTACCCCGCTCACGAGAACGTGTCGATCGCCGTCGACACCGAGCGCGGCCTGCTCACCCCGGTCGTCAAGGACGCCGGCGACAAGAACATCGCGCAGCTGGCGCGCGAGATCGCCGATCTCGCCGCCCGCACGCGCGACAACCAGCTGAAGCCCGACGAGCTCGCCGGCGGCACGTTCACGCTGACCAACACCGGTTCGCGCGGCGCGCTCTTCGACACGCCCATCGTGTTCCTGCCGCAGTCGGCGATCCTCGGCCTCGGTGCCGTGGTGAAGAAGCCCGGTGTGGTCTCGGTCGACGGCAAGGACGCGATCTCGGTCCGCTCGTACGTCTACCTCGCGCTGTCGTACGACCACCGCATCATCGATGGAGCCGACGCCGCTCGCTTCCTCGGCACGGTCAAGGCTCGCCTCGAGGCGGCGCAGTTCGAGGGTGACCTCGGAATCTGATCGCACCGAGCACCGGCTCATGATGGCTGGTCCGCGACCGTTCTGACGGCGCGGACCAGCCATCGCTCGTTCTGGCGCACGAGGGTGACGTACTGCGTCGCTTGTGCCGCATCGACCCGCACGACGGTCACTCCCCCGAAGTCGTCGACGACGGCGATCTTTCCTGCCGCCGCCCCAGCCGCCACAGGCTCCCGCGGGAAGGCGGAGTTCTCTTCGTACCTGGACACGCAGGCCGCGTCGCCTCGGCATCCCTGCAGCTCCGAGAACAGTGTGCGGGCGATCTGTTCCACGTCGTCGGACAGCGGACGGTGCTCGTCCACCGGCAGCGGGCCCGACAGCCACGGCGTCGTCGAGGTCGGGACGGGATCGACGACGGTCTGGTCGGTGGAAGGCTGCGGCGTTGCGCGGTCTTCGGGGACCAGGCAGAAGGCGAGCACGGCGATCACCCCGATGCTCGCGCTCAACGTGAACATGCGGAAGACGCGAGACCGACGCCAGTGTCCGCGGACACGCTCGAGCGCTTGTCGGGTCGCGTCGGCGAGGTCGGCATCGACGAGGTCGAGCACCCGGATCGCCGGGCCGTCCTGCTCGCGCGTCGGCGGATCCGCGACGGGTTCCGCTGCCGGGAACAACGGGCCGAGCACGAGCGGAACGGGCGTCGCGTGCGCGAACAGACGCCTCTCGACCGCCTCCCAATCGCGTGGGGGACGCGTCAACACGCTCTCTCGTGCGCGACCGACGATCTCGCGCGTGGGCGTGTCGTCGGCGATGTCCGCGAGGTGCGCGAGCGTCTCGGCGGTCGCTGCGATCGCGTCGGGTCCGTCCGGGTCGTCGATCGCCACGGGGCACCCGGTCGCGGTGAGCCACCAGGTCTTCCCGTCCGCCGCGGTGGTGGATGCGCGGCATCCGCGAAGGAGGCCGACGGCTGCCGTGACGGCCTCCCCCGGCGTCAGGGGGAGGGTGCTGCGCGCTCGACGTCTCAGGTACGCGTCGAGGGGTTCGGCGAGAACGGATGCCGTGGAGCTGCTCATTCCGCGATGGTGGCCGAACCCCCCGCCCCGTGAGGGCGCGTCGCCCCTGAAGTGGGGAGCGAACGAGGGATCCGCCGCCTGGGGAGGAAGGACTCGCGGCGAAGATAGAATCATTCTCATGGCCGCTCGCACCACCACGCCCGAGAAGCGTCCGGGCTTCTTCTCGCAGATCAAAACCCTGTACACCTTCACCCAGAAGGAGTACCGGTGGTTGCCGTTCCTGCTGGCCGGAATCGTGCTGGTGGGCATCGCCCTCGGTGTGCTCATCGGTTTCCTGATCCCGCCGCTGGCGGCCTGGAGCATCATCCTCTGGGGTGTCACGGGCCTGCTGGCCGGCATCCTGGCGTCGATGATCACGATGACGCGTCTGTCGACGACCGCGATGTACAAGAAGATCGACGGTATGCCCGGCGCCACCGGCCACGTGCTGTCGTCGTCGCTCGGGCGCAACTGGCAGGCCTCCGAGGCTCCGATCGGCGTCAACCCCCGCACGCAGGAGGCCGTCTACCGGGCCATCGGCCGCGGCGGTGTCGTCCTCATCGGCGAGGGTAACCGCAGCCGTCTGACGCGTCTCGTCGGCGAGGAGCGCTCCCGTGTGACGCGGGTCGCCGCCGGCGTGCCCGTCACCGTCCTCTACGTCGGACACGGCGACGACGAGGTGCCGATCGCCAAGCTCGCCTCGACGATCAAGGCGCTCCCGAAGAAGGTCGACCGCTCGACGATGGCCGCCGTCATCAAGCGCGTGTCCTCGGTGTCGCAGGGCCTGTCGTCGCTGCCGATCCCGAAGGGCGTCGACCCGACGAAGATGCGCTCCCCGCGTCCCCGCTGACCTTATGAGAAAGGCCCCCGCTCCGGCGGGGGCCTTTCTCATAAGCCGGTATTCAGGAACGCACGAGGACCGTTCCGACGACTTTGTCGTGCAGGCCGCGCTGGTCGGCGTCCCACACGACCGCGGGGATGATGAGGGCGAGGAGGACGGTTCTCACGATCGGGCGCCAGAGGCCCACCCAGCCCCCGGATGCCAGCTCCAGGCGCATCCCCAGGATCCGGTGTCCCGGGCTGCCGCCGAGGAGGGGGATGAAGAGGATCTGGACGGCGAAGAAGATCAGGTTCGTCGCGATCGGATTTGCGAACGGCACGCCCGTCACCGGGTCGGGTGCGGAGAAGAACGCGTAGCCGATGAGGCCGGCGCTCGCGACGTCGATGAGCAGGGCCGCGATGCGGCGTCCTGGGCGGGCGATGGAGCCGCGACCCTCGCGGGGAAGGCCGAGCCGCTGGCCCGGATACTCGTTCTCGGCGGGGACGCTCACGGCATCCAGCGTAATCGGCGCCGCGTAACATCCCCGAAACATGCGAGATATGACCGGGACACCGGTTCTGGGTAGGGTCGAGGAGGCTGGCCGAGGCCGGCATGATCCCGAATGTTCTACCTCTGGAGTCTTCATGTTCAAAGATTCGTCCGAGGTGCTCAAGTTCATCCAGGACGAGGACGTCAAGTTCCTCGACATCCGTTTCACGGATCTTCCTGGTGTGCAGCAGCACTTCAACATCCCCGCCTCGACCGTCGACGAGGAGTTCTTCACCGTCGGACAGCTGTTCGATGGCTCGTCGATCCGCGGGTTCGCGAACATTCACGAGTCGGACATGCAGCTGATCCCCGACGTGACCACCGCGTACGTCGATCAGTTCCGCGAGGCCAAGACCCTCGTGATGATCTTCGACATCTACAACCCGCGTAACGGTGAGATCTACGGCAAGGACCCGCGTCAGGTCGCCAAGAAGGCCGAGAAGTACCTCGCCTCCACCGGCATCGCCGACACCGCGTTCTTCGCCCCCGAGGCCGAGTTCTACATCTTCGATGACGTCCGCTACGAGGTGAAGCAGAACTCGAGCTTCTACTCGGTGGACTCCGAAGAGGGCGCCTGGAACACCGGACGCGAAGAAGAGGGCGGAAACCTCGCCAACAAGACCCCCTACAAGGGCGGATACTTCCCCGTCTCGCCGGTCGACAAGACGGCGGACCTGCGCGACGACATCACCCTCAAGCTGATCGAGGCGGGCTTCGCGCTCGAGCGTTCGCACCACGAGGTCGGCACCGGTGGTCAGCAGGAGATCAACTACCGCTTCGACACGATGCTGCACGCGGCCGACGACATCCTGAAGTTCAAATACATCGTCAAGAACACCTGCGAGCAGTGGGGCAAGGTCGCGACCTTCATGCCCAAGCCGCTCTTCGGTGACAACGGCTCCGGCATGCACACGCACCAGTCGCTGTGGAACGACGGCAAGCCGCTGTTCTACGACGAGACCGGCTACGGCGGACTCTCCGACGTCGCCCGCTGGTACATCGGCGGTCTGCTGGCGCACGCCCCCGCGGTCCTCGCGTTTACCAACCCGACCCTCAACAGCTACCACCGCCTGGTGAAGGGCTTCGAGGCCCCGGTCAACCTGGTGTACTCGGCCGGTAACCGCTCCGCGGCCATCCGCATCCCGATCACGGGCACCAACCCCAAGGCCAAGCGCATCGAGTTCCGCGCTCCCGACGCCTCGGGCAACCCGTACCTCGCGTTCGCGGCTCAGCTCATGGCCGGTATCGACGGCATCAAGAACCGCATCGAGCCGCACGAGCCCGTCGACAAGGACCTCTACGAGCTCCCCGCCGAAGAGGCCAAGAACATCCCGCAGGTTCCGAACTCGCTGCTCGACTCGCTCGAGGCTCTGCGCGCCGACCACGAGTTCCTGCTCGCCGGTGGCGTGTTCACTCAGGAGCTCATCGACACCTGGATCGAGTACAAGATCGAGAACGAGATCCAGCCGATCGCCCAGCGCCCGCACCCCTTCGAGTACGAGCTGTACTTCGGGGTCTGATCGCCCGATCATCCACGTCGACGCCCGTCCCCGCCGTTTCGCGGGGGCGGGCGTCGACGTTTCCGTGCAGACCGGCGGAGTGGGAGTTACCACGGGTCACCCGGCGGGTGAGGCTCGCTTCTGCTCCTGGAAGACGCGGATGGCTTCGCAGCACTCGGCCGAGCGGGCCTGCCGCTTCGCCGCCTCGACCTCGCGCATCTTCGGCGGGGCTTTTGTCACCAGGTCGTCGAGCAGATTCCGGACGGATGCCGCGATCTCGTCCACGGCGCGGTCGAGGACGTCCTGGTTGGCCCGCGATGACGTCGTCGTCCCGACGATCCTGCGGACGAACTGGAGCGCCGCGTCGTGGCACTCGGCATCCGTCGCCGGAGGCGTGAAGTTGTGCAGGGGAACGATATTGCGGCACATGCGGGCCAGGTGAGGCGGATCGGCCGCCGGTTGCGAGGGTCATGGCGCCGGGATCTCGACGAGACGGAACCAGCGGCCGGTCGGGCGGAGGCGCGAAAGCGCGGGGAGAAAGTGCGGATCGCTGACGTGACCGTCGAAATCGACGACCGTGAGGCCGCGGCGCGCGAGGATCGCCATCGCACGACGGATGCACCCCTCGACCAGATGCTCTCCCCCCGGCTCATCGCGCGAAATGGTCTCGGACACGATGAGCGGCGGATCAGTGTCGAGGTAGGTGAGAGCCAGCGCCAGGATGCGGCCGGAGTCATCGACGGCGAGAGCTGAGGCCTCGACGTCGAGGTCGTCCCATAGGCCCTCGACCAAGGCGACCTCGAAGCCCTGTCGCACCGGGCTCCAGTTCTCGTGCGTCCAGCGGTACAGCTCCGTGAATGCGGCCTCGACGCGTGATCGGTCGCCGCCTGCCAGGGGCTGGACCGCGGCGTGGAAGCGCAGGTGCGTTCGAGTCTCGAGGCTCGCGCGCACGGGCGGGACGGTCTGAATGGTGCGGGCACCCAACGCCTCGGCGAACCGCAGGGACTCGTCGTCGACGTAACCGCGCGCCATCAGGGGGAGATCGCGCGAACGCAACGTCGCAAGGTGCCGTGCCAGGGCCGTCCCGATGCCGCGTCGGCGCCGCTCGGGGTCGACGACGACCTCGAGCCAGAACCGGTCGTCGTGCACGCGAGAGAGCCAGATCGCACCGGCGGCGACGATCCTGCCGCCATCGACCGCCACCGCCGACCGCGTCTCGTCACTGCGCCAGCCATCGCGGGCGAGGGAGCGGTCGCCCCACCACGGAGGAGAAGCGGCCAGGTCGTCGTCGGTCAAAGAGCGGAAGTGCACGAGCCCATCGAAGCAGGTCGCCGGCTTCCCGGCATCCCTTCAGGTGAACCTCCGCCGCGATGTCGGAGGGGCACGGGAGGATGGGAGCATGGCCGAGTCCCCATACGCGTCGCGTCCGTGGTCCACCTCCTACGCCGAGGGGGTGCCCCTCGAGATCGACGAGCCCTCGCAGACACTGCCCGAGATGCTCGCGGCCTCGGTCGCGCGGTACGGCAAGAAGACCGCCCTCGAGTTCTTCGGTGCGCCGACCACCTATCGCGAGCTCGGCGATCAGGTCTCCCGCGCGGCAGAGGGACTACGTCGACTGGGGGTTCGGGCCGGCGACCGCGTCGCCCTCGTCCTGCCGAACTCGCCGCAGCATGTCGTCGCGTTCTATGCCGCGCTGCGCCTCGGCGCGATCGTCATCGAGCACAACCCGCTGTACACGCCCCGCGAACTGCGTCATCAGTTCGAGGACCACGGCGCGCGGTTCGCGATCGTGTGGGACAAGCTGGCCGACACCGTCGCCGAGTTCCCGACCGATCTGGCGCTCGAGAAGATCGTCAGCGTCGACATCACCACCGCCCTCCCCTTCGCGAAGCGCCTCGCGCTGCGCCTCCCGGTGGCGAAAGCCAAGGCCGCGCGCGAGCAGCTCACCGGCGCGCCGCGGTCCAAGCGTCCGCAGGCGTGGGAGAAGCTCCTCACGCACGGCACGTTGCCTCGAAAGCACCCCGGCCCGGTTCTCGACGACATCGCACTGCTGCAGTACACGAGCGGCACCACGGGCAGCCCCAAGGGCGCCGTCCTCACCCACTCGAACCTGCGGGCCAACGCGATGCAAGGCCGCGCGTGGGTACCGGGCCTTCGCGACGGTGCAGAGACGTTCTACGGGGTCCTCCCCCTGTTCCACGCCTACGGGCTCACGCTCTGCCTGACATTCGCCGTGAGCATCGGGGCGAAGCTCGTGCTCTTCCCGAAGTACGACCTCGAGCTGGTCGCGGCGGCAGCGAAGAAGAGCCCGCCCACCTTCCTTCCCGCCGTTCCCCCCATCTACGACCAGCTCGCGCGCGCCGCGGCTCGGGGCACGCTCGACCTGAGCACCGTGCGGTTCGCGATCTCGGGGGCGATGAGCCTGCCCGTCGCCACCGTCGATCGGTGGGAGGCCGCCACCGGGGGTCTTCTCGTCGAGGGATACGGAATGACCGAGTCATCGCCGGTCGCCCTCGGCAACCCCATCGGCCCGTCCCGCCGCCCCGGAACGGTGGGCGTGCCCTTTCCGAGCACCGACATCCGCGTCGTCGACCCCGAGGACCCGACCGTCGACCGGCCCCTCGGCGAGACCGGTGAGCTCCTCCTGCGCGGCCCCCAGGTCTTCCAGGGGTACTGGAACCGCCCCTCCGACACCGCGGCGACACTGCTCGACGGCGGATGGCTGCGCACCGGCGATATCGCCTCGGTCTCACCGGACGGCTTCGTCACCATCGTCGACCGTCTCAAAGAGATCATCATCACGGGCGGGTTCAACGTGTCGCCCAGCGAGGTCGAAGACGTCCTGACCTCGCACCCCGACATCGCCGGAGCGGCCGTCGTCGCCCTCCCCAAGTCGAGCGGCGGAGAAGACGTCGCGGCGGCGATCGTGCTGCGCGACGGCGTCCACGTCGAACCCGACGCGATTCGCGACTTCTGCAAGGCGCGCCTCGCGGCCTACAAAGTGCCGCGCCGTGTCGTCGTGGTCGACGACCTGCCCCGCTCCCTCATCGGCAAGGTCCAGCGACGCGAGGTGCGCGAACGTCTCATGTCGTGAGCTGTGCAGAAGGGATGCCGCGAGCGGGCGGCATCCCTTCCGCTCACGGTCAGCCGTAGAACAGCTTGTCGAAGACCCGGCGCGCGCGGCGCGTGGTGCCCAGGTAGTCCTCTTCGACCTGCGTGGCCGAACGCGGAGCGTATTCGAGGATGCGGCCGATACCGTCGAGCTTCGCGCGGTCCACGGGAAGCACATTGCTCGTCTGGCCCGACAACAGCGTGTTCGCCGAACGAAGACGGCTCGCGAGGTGCCAGGCCGCGGCGAGCTTCTCGGCCGCGTCGGCCTCGATGACACCCGCGTCGACAGCGGCATCCAACGCCTCGAGCGTCGACGTCGTCCGCATCGCGGGGATCGCGCGCGCGTGCTGCAGCTGCAGCAACTGCACGAGCCACTCCACGTCGCTGATCGAACCGGGGCCGAGCTTGAGGTGGCGAGCGGGGTCGGCGCCCTGCGGCAGACGCTCGTTCTCGACGCGCGCCTTGATGCGCCGGATCTCGCGGAGCCCGTTCTGATCGGCCGACACCGGATACCGCACCTCGTCGGCGAGCTCGAGGAACGCCCCGATGAGCTTGACACTGCCGGCCACGCCACGGGCGCGCAGGAGCGCCTGCGCCTCCCACGACAGCGACCAGCGCCGGTAGTACTCGGCGTAGGCGTCGAGGGAGCGGGCGAGAGGACCGCTTCGCCCCTCGGGTCGGAGCTCCGCATCGAGGTCGAGCGGCAGACGGTGGTCCTCCGACTGCTCGCGCAGGCCGGCGACGAGCTTCAGCGCGAGCTGACTGGCCCGCTGCGGGTCGATTCCGTTCGCGCGATAGACGTACATCACGTCGGCATCCGATCCGAAACCGATCTCGCGTCCGCCGAAGCGTCCCATCGCGATGACCGCGAAGTCGAGATCGTCGTCCTCGGGCGGGACGACGACGCGGCGGACGGCGCGCAGGGTGGCCTGGATGGTGACCTCGGTGATGGTGGTGAGGGCGTCGGAGAGCTCCTCGAGCGAGACCGTTCCGAGGACTGCGGCCATCGCGACACGCAGCATCTCGCGCCGGCGCAGCGCGCGCACCGAACGCATCGCGTCGTCGATGTTCTGCCAGCGGGTCTGGATGGCCAGCGCCTCTTCTTCAAGCGCCTTTCCCGAACGGGGGCGCAGCAGCGCGTCGTCGTCGAGCCAGGCCACCGACTCGGGGATCCATTCCATGAGCTCGCCGATGTACCGCGACCCCGAGAGCACCCGCGTGAGGCTCTCGGCGGCCCCGGCCGAATCGCGCAGCATCCGCAGGAACCAGGGGGTGTTGCCGAGCCGCTCGCTGATGCGGCGGAAGACGAGCAGACCGTAGTCGGGGTCGACTCCGTCGGCGAACCAGCGGATCATGATCGGCATGAGGTGCCGCTGGATGGTGGCCTTGCGGCTGAGCCCGCTGGTCAGCGCCGCGATGTGGCGCAGCGCTCCGGCCGGGTCGCGGAAGCCGATCGCGGCGAGGCGATCGCGCGCCTGCTCGGTCGACAGAGTGCGCTCCCCCTCGGGAAGGGCGGCAACAGCCGACAGCAGGGGTCGGTAGAACAGGCGCACGTGGATGTCGCGCACCTCGCGCTTGATGCCCTCCCACACCGCCTGAACCCCGGATGCCGAGTCGGCCAGTCGCGACGCTCGCGCGAGGACCCGTAGGTCGTCGTCCTTCTCGGGCAGCAGCGCCGTGCGGCGGAGCCCGCGGAGCTGGAGGCGGTGCTCGAGCAGACGCAGCAGGCGATAGTCGCGACCGAACGCCTCGGCCTCGGACCGCCCGATGTACCCCTCGGCCACCAGCGCGTCGAGCGCCTCGAGCGTGCCGCGCTGGCGGATCCGTTCATCGGTCAGACCGTGGACCAGCTGCAGGAGCTGCACGGTGAACTCGACATCTCGGATGCCGCCGGGCCCGAGCTTGAGCTGTCGATTGACCTCCGCGGACGGGATGTGATCGGTGACGCGTTCGCGCATGCGCTGGACGCCCTCGACGAAGTTCTCTCGAGCGGCGCTGTGCCAGACCAGGGGCTGGACGGCAGCGACGTACTCGGCCCCCAACGTCTGGTCCCCGGCGATCGCCCGGGCCTTCAGCAGGGCTTGGAACTCCCAGCTCTTCGCCCACCGCGCGTAGTACTGCTCGTGCGAGGCGAGGCTGCGCACGAGCGCACCCTGCTTGCCCTCGGGGCGCAGGTTCGGGTCGACCTCCCACAAGGGCGGCTCGATCTCGGGACCCGAGATGCCGCGCATCGTCTGCACGGCGAGCCGCGTGCCGATGTCGATCGCGCGCGCCTCGGTGACGGCGTCCTCATCGGCCGATCCACCCACGAAGATCACGTCGACGTCGCTGACGTAGTTCAGCTCACGCGCGCCCGTCTTGCCCATCGCGATGATCGCGAACCGGGTCGCCTCCACCTGTTCACGAGGGAACGATCCCGGCCCGGGCCCGCTGACCCGCGCCCTCGCCACGCTGAGAGCCGCCTCGAGGGCCGCTCCCGCCAGGTCGGCCAGCGACGAGGCCACGGCGGGAATCGCGCCCGCGGGGTCGTCCTGCCCGAGGTCGTAGGCCGCGATGCGGGCCAGCAGTCGCCGATAGAGCACGCGCAACGCCACCCACGCGGCATCCGAGGCATCCGACGCGAAGCCCTCGACATCGCCGACGGATGCCAGGAGCTCGGCGCGCATGAAGGGCTCGTCCGGCAGGGTCAGGCCCGCACCCGAGAGATGCGCGAGCTCCTCGGGGTGGCGCAGGTAGAACTCCGCGAAGCCGTCGGAGGCGCCCACGATGTCCCACAGGGCGCGCCACGCTCCCGCGTCCGCCGCCGCCGCGCGAACCGCTTCGCGATCACGGCGGGCGACCTGCAGGATCGACAGCAGGGCACGGTCGGGGTCGGCCACGCGCTGCGCGAGCTGCATGGCATCCGCCCGCTCCACCCCCACCGACTCCTCGAGCTCGGAGAGCAGAGTGTCTGCTTCGGCGAGCCGTGAGAAGCCGGTGCGGGCGAGGGCGGTGAGCGCGGTGGAACGATCGCCCGAGGTCATGGGACGACTGTCAGAGCGCTTCGAGGTTGCTCGCGAGCTCGAACGGCGTCACCTGGGCGCGGTACTGCTGCCACTCGCGCCGCTTGTTGAGCAGCACGTACTTGAAGACCGTCTCGCCGAGCGTCTCGGCGACGAGCTCGGACTCCTCGAGGTATTCGAGGGCGTGATCGAGGCTCGCCGGCAGCGGTGCGTAGCCGAGCGCGCGGCGCTCCGCGTCGCTGAGCGACCAGACGTTGTCCTCGGCCTCGGCCGGGAGCTCGTACTCCTGCTCGATGCCCTTGAGGCCCGCCGCGAGCATGAGCGCGTACGACAGGTAGGGGTTGGCGGCGGAGTCGAGCGCGCGGTACTCGACCCGCGTCGACTGGCCCTTGTTCGGCTTGTACAGCGGCACGCGCACGAGAGCGGAGCGGTTGTTGTGGCCCCAGCAGATGAAGCTGGGCGCCTCGTCGCCGCCCCACAGGCGCTTGTACGAGTTGACGAACTGGTTGGTCACGGCCGAGATCTCGTTCGCGTGACGCAGCAGGCCCGCGATGAAGTGACGGCCCACCTTCGACAGCTGGTACTGCGCGCCCTCTTCGTAGAACGCGTTCATGTCGCCCTCGAAGAGCGACAGGTGCGTGTGCATGCCGCTGCCGGGCTGGCCGCTGATCGGCTTCGGCATGAAGGTGGCGTACACGCCCTGCTCGATCGCGACCTCTTTCACGACCGTGCGGAAGGTCATGATGTTGTCGGCCGTGGTCAGAGCATCGGCGTAGCGCAGGTCGATCTCGTTCTGGCCGGGTCCGCCCTCGTGGTGGCTGAACTCGACCGAGATGCCGAGGTCTTCGAGCATGCGCACCGACCGGCGACGGAAGTCGTGCGCCGTGCCGCCGGGGACGTTGTCGAAGTACCCGGCCGAGTCGACCGGCTGCGGGCGACCGTCGGCACCCAGCTGCGAGGACTTCAGCAGGTAGAACTCGATCTCGGGGTGCGTGTAGAACGTGAACCCGGCGTCGGCTGCCTTGGCGAGCGTGCGCTTGAGCACGTGACGCGGGTCGGCGACGGCCGGCTGCCCGTCGGGCGTCGTGATGTCGCAGAACATGCGCGCTGTCGGGTCGATCTCGCCGCGCCACGGCAGGATCTGGAAGGTCGTGGGGTCGGGGTGCGCGAGCAGGTCGGACTCGTACGACCGCGTCAGCCCCTCGATCGCGGAGCCGTCGAAGCCCAGCCCCTCGGTGAACGCTCCCTCGACCTCGGCCGGGGCGATCGCCACCGACTTGAGCGTGCCGACCACGTCGGTGAACCAGAGGCGGACGAACTTGACGCCCCGCTCCTCGATCGTGCGCAAGACGAAATCGCGCTGCTTGTCCATCGTCATCCCTCGTTTCGGTGGGCGTTCAGCGGGTGGAGCCGGAGCCCCAGTCGTCGCGGGCGTCTTCTTCGGCCCACTGCTTCGAGCGCTCCTTCATGAGCTGCGGCGCGTTGGCCGCCTCTTCGGCGGTGTCGAAGGGGCCGGCGCGATCCACCGCGGGCGACTCGTACCCCTGCTCGACCTGGCCGGTCTCGAGGTTGTACCAGTACTTCTTGTCATCGTCGCTCACGATCGCTCCTCACGTGGATCTCGCGTCTCGGCGCGAACCGCCGGTGCTCCCCCGATCCTACTGATCCCGACCGTGCGGCTGGATAGGCTGAGGGGTATGGCAACGAATGCGTCTCGTGCGGTCGGAGTGGACATCGGCGGAACCGGCATCAAGGCCGGGATCGTGGATCTGGATGCCGGTGAGCTCATCAGCGACCGGGTGAAGGTCGCGACGCCCGAGGGTGCAGAGCCGGCCGACGTCCTCGCGGCGGTGAAGCAGGTGCTCGAGACTCTGGAGGCCCCCGCGGATCTTCCCCTGGGTGTCGCGTTCCCCGCGATCGTGAAGGGCGGCCGCACCCTTTCGGCCGCGAACGTCTCGAAGTCCTGGATCGGTTTCGAGGCCGAGAAGTTCTTCGAGCACGGCCTGTCGCGCGACATTCACTTCGCCAACGACGCCGACGTCGCCGGCATCGCCGAGGTGCGTTACGGCGCGGCCAAGGGTGTCGACGGCCTCGTGATCCTCACGACGCTCGGCACCGGCATCGGCTCGGCCATGATCTACGACGGTGTACTCGTCCCCAACAGCGAGCTCGGTCACCTGCAGCGCGCCGGCCACAAGAAGGACGCCGAGCACTTCGCCGCATACTCCGCGCTGGAGCGCGAGGAACTGTCGTGGGAGAAGTGGGCGAAGCGCCTGCAGTGGTACTACGACTACGTCGAGTTCCTCTTCAGCCCCGACCTCATCGTCGTCGGCGGGGGCGTGTCGAAGCACTCCGAGAACTTCCTCCCCCTGCTGAAGCTGCGTGCTCCCATCGTCCCGGCGAAGCACCGCAACAACGCCGGCATCATCGGCGCCGCCTCGCTCGCGGTGCCGGTGCCCGAGGCGCTGCCCGCGGTGGCACCGAAGGCCGAGCCGAGCTGAGGGCGCGGCATCCGGAGACCTTTCAGGCGGCGTCTGCCCGACGCAGGCTGACCGCGTTGCGCCACACGACGGGTGCCCAGTGGCCGCCCTCGCACGGCACTTCGAGCATGACCACGCGGTCGTTGCCACCCGTCGCCCACGCGGGTTCGCGGGTGGCGGCCCGGTTGGGCCAGGTCACCCACGCCCACACGGGGCGTTTCTGCGCGTACCACTCGATGGGCCGCGCTCCCCAGGTCTCGGGCTGCAGTGTGCAGGGGGCGATGGATGCCAATACCCGAGCGACCATCTCGTCGCTGACTCTCGTCGAACCCATGCACCGGACCCCTTCCCCGGCCGTGGTCGAGTGTAGAACATATGTCCGACACTCGGCATCGGGGTTGACCCGCGAGCGCGTCTAACCGAGCAGCAGATGCACCCGCTCGCGCATGGCGGCGACGGCCTGCTGGCGCGTGCACCCATTGCTCGGCGCCTGCAGGAGCTCCGCCGCGACCTCGACGAGGATCGCCGCGCCGAGGAACAGATCGGCCGCGCCGACGGCCCCCGAATCGCCGTCGCGGTTGCGCGTCGTCCGCAGCGCGGCCGCGGGCGTGCCGAAGCGCGCACGCACGATCGCCCGCTCGTCGGCGGTCGCGTCCCAGAAGGGTCGTCCTGTCGCGTCCGCCCGATCGATGAGGTTGACCAGGAAGTCCCGTGCGTCGTCTTGTGCCACGACAGGTCTTCGGAGCCGGGCCGCGCTCAGATGCCGACCGGACTACTGGTTTTCTGCCTGCGACCCCGAGGGGCGAATGGGCCGGCCTGTACGCCGGGTTCTGTCCGGGGGTCGAAACCCCGTGGACGGTCATCTCTCTCGGCGACACGTTGCCGTGCCGCTCCAGCGGCCTACCCGGGGACTCGGCGAGCCGCGTCGTCATCCCCTGTCTGGCCTTGCTCCGGACGAGGTTTACCTCGCGGGTCGTGTCACCACGACCCCGGTGGTCTCTTACACCACCCTTTCACCCTTACCCCGCACCCCGAGGGGGCGAGGCGGTCTGCTCTCTGTGGCACTGTCTCGCGGATTGCTCCGGGTGGGCGTTACCCACCGTCCTGCCCTGTGGAGCCCGGACGTTCCTCGGCACGGGCGAACCCGTGACGCGACCGTCCAGCCGACCCATTCGCGCTCGCTAGTCTACGGGGCCGTGCCGCGCCGACACCGTCACCGGGCGACGAGCAGGACGCCACCGATGATCGCCGCGGGCACTCCGACGACGAGCCCGAGCAGAATGGCGATGTCGCACCAGACCGAACGCCGCCGCAGACGTCTCCCCGCGGCGGCGACCTGCGTGCGGGGGAATACAGCGCGGGGGTCGGTGTACGGCACGACCTGCGTGCGGACTTCGGCACCCATGAGGGTCGCGAAGCGCAGCAGAGCGGGCACTTCCGTGGCATCCCGGCCCCGCCGGAATCGGGTGGATGCCACGAGCAGGAGGTCATCGACGACTTCGACGTCCCAGTTCCGTCCGTGTTCGAGGAGGCAGACGAGGACGTCGGGGGTGAGGAGTTGGAGAGCGTCGCGCGCGTAGCCGAGAGGAGCGTAGACCGCGAAGTGGCGATCCATCTCGCCTTCGAGGGACACCCGTTGCGCGCCCGGTAGCTCGGCTCGAAGGCGTCCGTTGCGCACCGAGTCGATCATGATGTGCGGCATCGGGCGGGGCAGCCGGAGAGCGAGGAAGCGAAAAGCGTGGCGCGGCCCGCCCGCGGCATCCCGTCCCCCCTCGAACGTGGCGACGCCCAGGCGAAGCGGGGCATCGTCGAAAGGTGGCCGATACAGCTCGAAGGCGCTCCCGTACGAGGTATCGGCACCGGGGGCCCGCTCGGCAAAGAAGACTCCGCCCATCTCGAGAGGTGCGCCGAATCGCGCCTACGACAACCCCACAGAACGCGCGAAGCGGTGCAGAGCGAGTTCGCGCCGCACTCCGGCCGGATAGGCGACCAGCGGCAGCTCGATCACGCCTCGAGCGTACCGAGCGCTCGTCAGCCCTTGTCTGCGGTCGTGCCGACGCGGAGGTCGAGGGGGAAGTCAATGGGGAACGCTCCGAAGAGCAAGCGCCCGGCGAACGCCGCGGCCTCCCGCACCGCGTCGGCCACGGCATCCGCGTGCGCAAGAGGGGTGTGCACCACGATTTCGTCGTGCAGGAAGAAGGCGAGGTGCGGCGCCCGGTGGAACACCGGTCCCGACGCCGGCGCCGCGTGGGCGGCATCCACCTCGGGGAACCTCGCGAGACGTGAGCGGAGGTCGGCCAGCCATGCCAGCGCCCACTCGGCTGCCGTGCCCTGGACCACGAAATTGCGTGTGAAGCGTCCGCGGTCGCGCGCGGATCGGCGCGCGCGTGTTTCGTCGATCCCGGATGCCGCAGCGTCGCTCGCCCGAGATTGCAGCGCGCGCCAGGACTCCCCCGCCGTGGGTGAGGTGCGGCCGAGCCAGGTGTGCACGACGCCGCCCTCTTCGCCGGTGCGCGCGGCGTCGTCGACGAGCTGCATCGCGCGCGGGAAGGTCCGGCGCAGCCGCGGCAGGAGGCGGCCGCTCTCGCCGGTGGTGGCGCCGTACATCGCGCCGAGCATCGCGAGCTTCGCCTCGGCGCGGCTCGCCACGGCTCCACGTTCGACGATGCCTGCGTACAGGTCGCGTCCGGCGGCCGCCTCGGCCAGGGCGGTATCGCGCGCCATCGCGGCGAGCACGCGCGGTTCGAGCTGGGCCACGTCGGCGGTGACGAGCGTCCAGCCGGGATCGGCACGCACCGCGGTCCGCAGGGCGCGTGGGATCTGCAGGGCTCCCCCGCCCGACGAGGCCCACCGCCCGGTGACGACGCCGGCCGGCACGTAGACGGGACGGAACCGACCGTCGCGCACCCACTCGGCCAGCCACGCCCAGCCGTTCGCGGTGTAGAGGCGCATCTGCTTCTTATAGGCGATCAGCGGGGCGACGGCGGGGTGGTCGTGCTCGGACAGCTCCCAGCGGCTCGTCGATTGCACGAGCAGGCCGGCGCGGTGCAGGGAGCGCAGCAGTCGCGGCTGCGAGTCGAGCGAGACTTTCGGGTCGCCGAGCGCGTCGCGGACGACGGCAGCGGTCTGCTCGATGCGCTCCGGGAGCCCGCCGCCGCGCCGCGGCCCGAGCTCGGTCTCCAGCAGGCGCTCGTGCGCCTCGACACTCCACGGCACGCCCGCCGCGTGCAGTTCGACGGCGATGAGCGCACCGGCCGACTCGGCGGCGGCCAGCAGCCGCAGGGCGCCGGGTGTCGCTGCGGCGGCGATGGCGCCATGCTGGCGCCGGTATTCGGCGACCGCTTCGTCGGCGGATTCGGGCACTCCCGATGCCGACTCCCCGAGGTCGAAGAGGGCGTCGCCCGTGTGGGGTGCGGTGGAGGCGGCATTCCACGCGGTCGCGCGACGGAGCCCGGCACCGTCGGCGACGGCGGCGGCGTCGCGCAGGATCGCGTGCACCAGCCGAAGGTCCCACGCGCGCGCGACGCGTACGCCTGCACTGAGAAGCGGTGGGTAGGCGGTGGTGGTGTCGGGCCAGACCCAGCGCACGTCGCCCGCATGCTCGCGTGCGCGGACGGCCGCGACGAGGTCGTCGACCTCGGTCGAGCGAAGCGGATTCGCGTCGGCGTCGAGCTCGACCAGGACGAGTGAACCGGATGCCGCGCGGGCGACGACGACCGTGTCAGAGGCCACGGCCGTCTCGGGTTATCGGGACTCTTCGGTGCGGACGAGGATCGCGCCGCACTCGGGGCAGAACACGACCTCGTCGGTCTGCGCGCGGCGGACGACAGCGAGATCGCTCGGCGGGAGCACCATGCGGCACGCTTCACACGCCCCGGCACGCAGGAGTCCGGCACCGTTGCCGCGCGAGGCCAGGCGCTCGTAAAGCCCGAGCAGGTCGGCGGGAACCGAAGCGGCCACGGCGTCACGGTCGCGGCGCGCGCCCTCGAGCCGCGTGGTCGCGTCGGTGACGGTGGTCTTGGCCTCGGCGCTGAGCTGAGCGCCCTGCGCGTTGGTGTCGGCGATCACGGCCTCTTGCTCGGCGACGGCGGCATCGGCTGCCTCGAGGCGCTCCATGAGGGCGATCTCCATGTCTTCGAGGTCGCTCTTGCGTCGCGTGAGCGAGGCCAGCTCGCTCTCGAAGCCCTGGGCCTGCTTGGGATTCGACGACGCGGCGAGACGCTCGGTGTCGCGGGCGATGCGGGCGTCGACCACGGCGACGTCGGACTCGAGGCGCTTCAGCTCGGCGTTGATGTCGTCGCGGGCGTTGGCGCGCGTCGAGAGCTCTTGCGTGAGCGTCGCCCGCTGCGTGATGAGCTCGCGCACGCGCTCGGCCTGCGGCGGGTTGCCGGCGACCTTCTCGTCCCGGTGGATACGCGCGTCGAGGTCGGCGAGGTCGAGCAGTTTGCGCTGGTCGGCGGGATCGGCATTCACGTCCCCCACGCTACCCCGGGCCTCGGACATCCGCGGTACGCGAGCGCCTGCTCCCGCGTTGCTGTGCGGTGGGTTGCGGCGAGTCCGCAGCATCCCGAGATGACGCGCCCTGCGCGAGAAGACCCACGGCTCCTCCGAACTGCGGGTCGTCGCGCGCAAGCCGGGTGATCTCGGCACGCGGGTCGCCCTGCCCGACGAGCGTGGCGGCCGCCGGGCTAGAATCGAGCCACCAGGGCCTTTAGCTCAGCTGGTAGAGCGCCACGTTTACACCGTGGATGTCGTCGGTTCGATCCCGGCAGGGCCCACCCCTTCGAACCGCACCGTCCTTTCGTCTCCTGTGATCATGGGCGCATGGACCAGCTCACTCCGATCGATCTCGAGACGTGGCCCCGACGTCAGCACTTCGAGCACTATCTGCGCTCGTCGCCGTGCACCTACGCGATGACCGTCGAGATCGACGTCACCGACTTCGCGGCGGCTCGGCGTGCCGCGGGGTGCCGCACCTCCATCGCGCAGATCTGGGCCATCGCGTCGATCGTGAACCGGCATCCGGAATTTCGAATGCGCGTCGACGAAGCGGGCGCTCCCGCCGTCTGGACCGTCGTGCACCCGGCCTTCACGGTCTTCCACACGGAGCGGGAGACGTTCGCCTGTCTCTGGGTGCCGTACGACTCCGACTTCGCGGCCTTCCACGCGAGCGCCGAACAGACCATCGCCGCTCACGCGAACAGTCTCGACTTCTTCCCGCAGGGTGAGCTGCCCCCCAACACCTTCGACGTATCGAGCGTGCCGTGGACGAGCTTCACGGGCTTCACCCTCAACATCGAGAACGGCGCGTCGCATCTCGCCCCCATCGTCACCATCGGAAAGTACGTCGAGCGCGGCGAGCGCCTGTTCATGCCCCTCGCCCTGCAGCTCCACCACGCGGTCGTAGACGGGTTCCACGCGGCCCGACTGGTCACCGAGCTCGAGGACCTGATGGGCGCCCCGACCTGGCTGACGGCGTCGCGTTAGTTCAAGATGTTCACGCTGCGCGAGATCACCAGCGCGAGAAGGATGAACCCCGACACCGCCTGCACCATCATGAACAGCTTCGCGCGCGTGCTGAGGGGCATGACGTCGGTGGGGCTGAAGGCCATGGCGTTGGATGCCGAGAAGTACAGGTAGTCGACGTACCCGGGCGCCCAGTCCTCGGTGTCGGACGAACGGCGGGCCACCTCGCTCACCGCGTCGCGGTCCGAATCCTGCGGGAATTGGAAGTCCGCGGGCGGAAGCTCGTCGCGTGCGTCGCGACGGCGAGCGATGGGCCCTCCGCGGTCCATCTCCCAGTAGACGACGGCGTAGCCGATGACGTTGATCGCCCATACCTGCGCAGCCCCCAGCAGGGTGCCGGCCCCGCTTCCTTCCCCGCGCAGCAGCTGCTGGATGAGCAGGAAGAACGCGACCTGGTTCGCCACGAGCAGCACGGCGGTGAACGCCAGCGCGAACCCGCGACCGACCGCCGACTCGCGCGACAGTCGGGAGGGGTTGGTCACCACCATGGGGATGGCGCACAGCACGCCGGCGATGACGACGACGTAGCGGAGCACGCCGGACGCCTCATTCGGCAGCACCGCGTACAGCCCCGTACCGACGGCCAGGGCGATCAGGACCGGCCAGCGATGCTCCGGCCGGGTGCGGAAGCCCTCGCGCTCATGGGTGCTCACGGGCTCAGGGTAGACCTGCGTCCTCAGCGCCCTGTCGCGGCGCGGGGGCTGCAGGCGTTCTCGACGGGCATCCACTCGTCTCGACATCGAACCGTCTGCGCGCAGGGCGAGGATCGCCCGCGCCCCCCGCGCATCCGATCCCGTTCCGACTCGCTAGGCTGGACGCTGGTTGATTGTGCGGAGCGAACAAGGGTTGCCGCACTCGTATGGCGATTCTCTGGCATGACCTGCCAGACGACGAAAGGTCTTCCGTGACTGTTCACGACCAGGATCCGTATTCGCAGGGGCCGCAGGACAGCGACCCGGAAGAGACCGGGGAGTGGCAGGAATCCCTGCGCCAGCTGGTCCAGGCGAAGGGTCCGGCTCGCGCTCGCGAGATCATGCTGAGCCTGCTCAAGGGCTCGAAAGAACTGCACCTGAACGTGCCGATGGTTCCGACCACCGACTACATCAACACGATCTCGCAGAAGAACGAGCCCGAGTTCCCCGGTGACGAGGAGCTCGAGCGCCGCTACCGCAAGTGGATCCGCTGGAACGCCGCGGTCACCGTGCACCGCGCCCAGCGTCCCGGCATCGGCGTCGGCGGCCACATCTCCACCTACGCCTCGTCGGCGGCGCTCTACGAAGTGGGCTTCAACCACTTCTTCCGCGGCCTCGACGACCCGTCGGGTGGCGACCAGATCTTCATCCAGGGCCACGCCTCCCCCGGCGCCTACGCCCGTGCCTACCTCGAGGGCCGTCTCACCGAGGCGCAGCTCGACGGGTTCCGTCAGGAGAAGTCGCAGGCGCCCAACGGCATCCCGTCGTACCCGCACCCGCGCCTCATGCCGGAGTTCTGGCAGTTCCCGACCGTGTCGATGGGCCTCGGCCCGATCAACGCGATCTACCAGGCGATGTCGAACAAGTACCTGTCGAACCGCGGCATCAAAGACGTCAGCGACTCGCACGTCTGGGCCTACCTCGGCGACGGCGAGATGGACGAGGTCGAGAGCCGCGGACAGCTGCAGGTCGCGGCGAACGAGGGTCTCGACAACCTGACCTTCATCGTCAACTGCAATCTCCAGCGCCTCGACGGCCCGGTGCGCGGTAACGGCAAGATCATCCAGGAGCTCGAGAGCTTCTTCCGCGGTGCCGGCTGGAACGTCATCAAGGTCGTCTGGGGCCGCGAGTGGGACGACCTGCTCGCCCGCGACACCGAGGGCGCGCTGCTCAACCTCATGAACAGCACCCCCGACGGCGACTACCAGACCTACAAGGCCGAGAACGGCGCCTACGTGCGCGAGAACTTCTTCGGTCGCGACCCCCGTGCCCTCGAGCTCGTCAAGGACTACACCGACGAGCAGGTCTGGGGCCTCAAGCGCGGTGGCCACGACTACCGCAAGGTGTTCGCGGCGTTCAAGGCGGCCAAGGAGCACAAGGGTCAGCCCACCGTCATCCTGGCGAAGACGATCAAGGGCTACGGCCTCGGTCCGCACTTCGAGGGTCGCAACGCGACCCACCAGATGAAGAAGCTGACGCTCGACGACCTCAAGTCGTTCCGCGACGCGATGGACATTCCCGTCACCGACGCGCAGCTCGACGAGAACCCGTACCAGCCGCCGTACTACAACCCCGGTGAGCAGGACGAGACGATCAAGTACATGCTCGAGCGTCGTCGCGCGCTCGGGGGATTCCTGCCCGAGCGCCGCACCACGCACGTCGGTTTCGAGCTGCCCGGTGACGCCGCGTACGCGCTACCCAAGAAGGGATCGGGGACGCAGGAGATCGCCACGACCATGGCGTTCGTGCGTCTGCTGAAGGACCTGCTGCGGGTCAAGGACTTCGGTCACCGCATCGTGCCGATCATCCCCGACGAGGCGCGCACGTTCGGTATGGACGCGTACTTCCCGACGGCGAAGATCTACAACCCCAAGGGCCAGCACTACACCTCCGTCGACCGCGAGCTCCTGCTGGCGTACAAGGAGAGCCCGCAGGGCCAGATCATCCACGTCGGCATCAACGAGGCGGGCGCCCTCGCGGCGTTCACCGCGGCGGGCACGGCGTACTCGACCCACGGCGAGCCGCTGATCCCGGTCTACGTCTTCTACTCGATGTTCGGCTTCCAGCGCACGGGCGACGCTCAGTGGGCTGCCGGCGACCAGATGGCACGCGGCTTCATCATCGGCGCCACGGCCGGTCGCACCACCCTGACCGGTGAGGGCCTGCAGCACGCCGACGGCCACTCGCAGCTGCTCGCCTCGACGAACCCGGCGACGGTGTCGTACGACCCGGCCTACGGCTACGAGATCTCGCACATCGTGCGCTCGGGCATCGAGCGCATGTACGGCGGCAACCACCCCGACCCCAACGTCATGTACTACATGACGGTCTACAACGAGCCGTACGTGCAGCCGGCCGAGCCCGAGGGGGTCGACGTCGACGGCATCGTCCGCGGCATCCACCACATCTCGGCGGGCGAGGGCGATGGCCCCCGGACGCAGCTGCTCGCCTCGGGCGTCGGTGTGCCGTGGGCCTTCGAGGCCCAGCGTCTGCTGAAGGACGACTGGGGCGTGACGGCCGACGTCTGGTCGGTCACCTCATGGAGCGAGCTGCGTCGCGACGGTCTCGCTGCCGACGAGCACAACTTCCTGCACCCCGAGGAAGAGCCCCGCGTGGCCTACCTCACCGACAAGCTGAAGGAAGCCGACGGCCCCGTGGTCGCCGTCAGCGACTGGATGCACGCGGTGCAGGACCAGATCCGCCAGTGGGTCCCCCAGAACTACTGGACCCTCGGCGCCGACGGCTTCGGCTTCTCGGACACGCGTGCCGCGGCCCGTCGTTTCTTCAAGATCGATGGTCCGTCGCTCGCCGTCCGTGCCCTGCAGGCGCTGGCCGCCGAGGGCAAGGTCGACGGCGCGGTCGTGGGTCAGGCCATCGAGAAGTACCGCCTGCACGACGTCAACGCCGGTACCAGCGGCAACGCGGGTGGCGAGGCCTGAGCGCGTGACGAGCACCACCGACGGGTCCGGTTCCGCCTCCATGGGCGGGGCCGGGCCCGACCGGTCTGCGGGGGCGGTCGCGGCCGCCGCGCAGGAGAAGGCCGACACCCTCACCTGGCTGCGGCGCATCTCGGGCGATCTCGCGACGGCGACCATCCAGCGCCTCGAAGAAACGCTTCCCTGGTACGCCGAGATGCCGCCGGCCCGGCGGTCCGCCGTCGGGCTCGTCGCCCAGGCCGGCATCACCTCGTTCCTGCAGTGGTTCGAGGAGCCGGCATCCACTCCGGCGATCGCCGCCGACATCTTCGCCGCGGCCCCTCGTGAGCTGCTGCGCAGCGTCAGCCTGACGCAGACCCTGCAGCTCGTGCGCGTCACCGTCGAGGTGATGGAAGAGCGCGTCGCCGGACGCAGCGAGAAGGTGCGCGAGGCGATGCTGTCGTACTCGCGCGAAGTCGCTTTCGCCGCGGCCGACGTCTACGCACGCGCCGCCGAGGCCCGGGGCCTCTGGGACGCTCGCCTCGAAGCGCTCGTGGTCGACTCGATCCTCACCGGCGAGGCCGACGATGAACTCCCCAGCCGCATCGCCGCGCTCGGCTGGCACGGCCACGGAGAGGTCGCGGTGCTCGTGGGCACCACTCCCCCGCAACTCGACGTCGACCAGGTGCGTCGCACCGCGCGCAAGCTCGGCGTCGACGTACTCATCGGCGTGCAGGGCTCGCGCCTGGTGCTGGTGGTCGGTCGTGCCGACCTGCCGGCGCGCGGTGGAGAGGATTCCGCCGAACTGCCCTTCCCCGAGATCGCCAAGCGTCTCGAGCCCGGTTTCGGGTCGGGCCATCTCGTCCTCGGACCGCCGGTCCCCGCGTTGGTCGACGCCGGGCAGAGCGCTCGTGCCGCCCTCGCCGGCTTCGCCGTCGCCCGCGCGTGGCGTCATGCCCCGCGGCCGGTGGAGGCCGATGATCTTCTGCCCGAGCGCGCGCTCGCTGGCGACGCCGTTGCGAAGCAGACGCTGGTGGATCGCGTCTACCAGCCGCTGCAGGCGCACAGCGCCGATCTGGTGGCGACGCTGTGGAGCTACCTCGACAACGGGCGCTCGCTCGAGGCGACGGCGCGCGAGTTGTACGTGCACCCCAACACGGTCCGCTATCGCCTGAAGCGCGTGTCGGAGGTCATCGGATGGGATGCCACGGGGCCCCGCGAGGCCCTCATCCTGCAGACCGCGCTGATCCTGGGATCGATCGGAACGGATGCCACGCGCCGTCGCGGACCCGTGGGTCGACGGTCGCCCCTGGCGCGCTGATGCACGGCGCGCACAAAGACACGCCGTATATCTGTGTCGATATCTCCATAAGCGCGGGCTCGATCGTTGGCAGGATGGAACGGTGATCATCGCCGTCTTCCCCGGGCAGGGCTCTCAGACCCCCGGGTTCCTCTCGCCGTGGCTCGAACTCGACGGAGCGCGTGAGCGTCTCGAGGCCTTCTCGGAGCAGGCGGGCGTCGACCTCGTCGCCGCCGGCACCGAATGGGATGCCGATCAGATCCGCGACACCGCCGTCGCCCAGCCGCTGATCGTCGCGGCGAGCCTGCTGTCGTGGACTGCGCTGAACGATCGCGCCACGACCTCCGTCGCCGGTGTCGCGGGGCACTCGGTGGGCGAGATCGCTGCGCTGGCGGCATCCGGAGTGCTCACCGATGAGGACGCGCTGCGCCTGGTCGGACTGCGCGGCCGCGCGATGGCCGAGGCCGCCGCCACCGTCGAGACCGGCATGAGCGCCGTCGTCGGGGGCGACGAGACCGCTGTGCTCGAACGCCTCGAGGCACTCGGACTCACCCCCGCCAACTACAACGGCGGCGGACAGATCGTGGCCGCCGGCGAACTCCCCGCCCTGGCCGAGCTCGCCGCCGAGGCCCCGCGCGGCACTCGCGTCATCCCGCTGCAGGTCGCGGGCGCCTTCCACACCCGCTTCATGGAGCCCGCCGTCGAGACGCTGCGCGCCGCGGCCGCCGACGTGCAGGTGCGCGACCCCGCCACGACGCTGTGGACCAACTCCGACGGCTCCGTCGTGACCGAGGGCCGCCGCGCTCTCGACCTCGTGGTGGCCCAGGTCTCGTCGCCCGTGCGCTGGGACCGCTGCATGGCCTCGTTCGCCGAGCAGGGCGTGACCGGCATCATCGAACTCTCGCCCGCCGGTGCCCTCACGGGCCTCGCGAAGCGAGCACTGCGCGGCACCCCCACCGTGGCAGTCAAGTCCCCCGACGACCTCGACGCGGCCGTCTCACTCCTGAAAGAAGACCAGGCATGAGCACCCCCACCCTCCGTCAGCTGCAGGGAGCCGCTCACACGCGCATCTACGCCTACGGTGCCGCGCGCGGTGAGAACTTCGTGCCCAACGACGACCTCGTGGGGCCCATCGACTCCAGCGACGAGTGGATCCGTCAGCGCACCGGGATCGTCACGCGCGTCCGCGCGAATAAGGACACGGATGCCATCGATCTGGCCACCGAGGCCGCGCGCGAAGCCGTCGAGAAGTCGGGCATCGCCCCCGACCAGATCGACGCCGTGATCGTCGCGACGATCAGCAATCCCAAGCAGACCCCCTCGGCCTCGGCCATCGTCGCCGACCGCATCGGGGCGAACCCCGCGGCCGCCTACGACCTGAACGCCGCGTGCGCCGGCTTCGCCTACGGCGTCGGTCAGGCCGACGCCCTCGTGCGGGCGGGCCTGGCGAAGCATGTCGTCGTCGTCGGCGCCGAGAAGCTCAGCGACGTCGTCGACCCCACCGACCGCAGCATCTCGTTCCTGCTCGGCGACGGCGCGGGCGCCGTCGTGGTCGGACCGAGCGAGACCCCCGGCATCGGCCCCACCATCTGGGGCTCGGACGGGTCGAAGGCGGACGCCGTGGGCATGAACGCCACGCTCACCGACTTCCGCGACGGCGTCGCCCCGTGGCCGACCCTGCGCCAGGAGGGCCCCACCGTCTTCCGCTGGGCCGTCTGGGAGATGGTCAAGGTCGCCCGTCAGGCGATCGAGGCCGCGGGCATCGAGCCCGCCGACCTCGCCGCCTTCGTGCCGCACCAGGCGAACATGCGCATCATCGACGAGTTCGCCAAGCAGCTGGGCCTGCCCGAGACCGTCGTCATCGGTCGCGACATCGAGACGACCGGCAACACCTCGGCGGCATCCATCCCCCTCGCCACCCACCGCTTGCTCGAGGAGCACCCCGAGCTGAGCGGCGGCCTCGCGCTGCAGATCGGCTTCGGTGCCGGACTGGTGTTCGGCGCGCAGGTCGTCGTGCTTCCCTGACGCGCCAGCGTCGAACCCTAGACTGATCGGGGCCTGACAGGCCCGCCCCCAAGAAACAGGAGACATCATGGCATTCACCAACGACGAGGTTCTCGCCGGCCTTGCCGAGCTCATCACCGACGAGACGGGTATCTCGGCCGACGAGGTCGCGCTCGAGAAGTCGTTCACCGACGACCTCGACATCGACTCCATCTCGATGATGACGATCGTCGTCAACGCCGAGGAGAAGTTCGGCGTCACCATCCCCGACGACGAGGTCAAGAACCTCAAGACCGTCGGCGACGCCGTGACCTTCATCACGTCGAACCAGTCCTGACACCTCCCGGTGGGGGCTTCGGCCCCCACCGGTCACGACCTGTCGGCCGCACCAAGGATTCTTCGCTCATGAGCACACCCCGCATCGTCGTCACCGGCATCGGAGCCACCTCGCCCATCGGCGGCACGGCACCCGAGAGCTGGTCCGCCCTGCTCGCCGGAACCTCCGGCGCCCGTTCCCTCGAGCACGAGTGGGTCGAGCAGTACAACCTGCCCGTCACCTTCGCGGCCGAGGCGCTCGTGCGTCCCGAGACCGTGCTCGAGCGACCCGTCGCCAAGCGGCTCGACCCCTCGTCGCAGCTCGCCATGGTCGCGGCCAAAGAGGCATGGGAAGACGCCGGGGCTCCCGACATCGACCCCGACCGTCTCGGCGTCGACTTCGCCACCGGCATCGGCGGCGTCTGGACCCTGCTCGACGCGTGGGACACCCTGCGCGAGAAGGGCCCGCGTCGGGTCATGCCGATGACGGTTCCGATGCTCATGCCGAACGCGGCGGCCGGAAACCTCTCCCTCCACTTCAACGCCCGCGCCTTCGCGCGCACCGTGGCATCGGCGTGCGCCTCGAGCACCGAGTCGATCGTCAACGCGGTGCAGCACATCCGCGACGGCCTCGCCGACGTCGTCATCGCGGGTGGAACCGAATCGGCCATTCACCCGATCACGATCGCCTCGTTCGCGTCGATGCAGGCGCTGTCGAAGCGCAACGACTCGCCCGAGACCGCTTCGCGTCCGGCCAGCATCGACCGCGACGGCTTCGTCATGGGCGAGGGCGCCGGTGTGCTGATCCTCGAGACCGAGGAGCATGCCAAGGCCCGCGGCGCCAAGATTTACGCGTCGATCGTGGGCGGTGGCGTCACCGCCGACTCGTATCACATCACCGCGAACGACCCCGAAGGTCTCGGCGCCGCTCGCGCCGTGCACATGGCGCTCGAGATGGCGGGCGCGTCGGTCGACGACGTCACGCACATCAACGCGCACGCCACATCGACTCCGGTCGGCGACCCGAACGAGTACAAGGCGCTGCGCGCCGTCTTCGGCGATCGCGTCGACGAGATCCCCGTCTCGGCCACGAAGGCGTCCACCGGCCACCTTCTGGGCGGCACCGGAGCCCTCGAGGCGATCTTCACGGTTCTCGCTCTGCAGAACCGCGTCGCGCCCCCCACGATCAACCTGACCGAGCAGGACCCCGAGGTTCCGTTCGCGCTCTCGGGCTCGCCCGTCGAGCTCGGCGCGGGAGACCAGCTCGCGATCAGCAACTCCTTCGGCTTCGGCGGGCATAACGCCGTTGTCGCCATCGCCTCGGTCTGAGCGCGTTCCCCGTCACGACGAGAGCCCCCTGGCATCCCCCCGACTGCGATCGGGGATGCCAGGGGGCTCTCGTTTCGTCAAGCAAGGGATACGCGGTCCCGGTGCCGGGTGTGTTCACCGACCTCCGGTAGTGGCGCCTCCCCCACTCGACGGGCTCACCCGACCTTGTGCAGCCACACGATCTGCTGGTCGTCTCCGGCGTGGCGGAAGGGCTCGAGCTCCTCGTCCCAGGCCGAGCCCAGGGCGACGTCGAGTTCGCGCTGCAGCTCGAAGGGGTCGCCGGCCGCGACCTCCATCGCGTAGCGCACGCGATCCTCGGCGATGACGACGTTGCCGGCCGAATCGGTTTGAGCGAAGTGGATGCCGAGACCCGGCGTGTGCATCCAGCGTCCGCCGTCGCTGCGGGGCGTGGGATCCTCGCTCACCTCGAAGCGCAGGTGTTCCCACCCACGGATGGCGCTCGCGAGCGCTGCGCCGGAACCGACGGGGCCCTCCCAGTAGAACTCCGCGCGACGGCTGCCCGTCAACACGGGCTGTTCGGCCCAGTCGAAGTTGACGGCGCGGCCGAGAGCGCGTCCCACCGCCCACTCGAGGTGGGGGCACAACGCGCGGGGCGCGGAGTGGATCAGGATCACTCCGCGCGAAGACGTGATCGCCATGGTTTCTCCTTCGTCAGGTACGTCTTCCCCTACGACCTGTGATGGAGTGCCGGCGATTGTTCGGTTGTCCGGCCATTATCGCCCGTGCATAACGAAATCACAACACTGTGATTTCCTCCGCGCGTCCCGCCGGGCGATCGCGCGATCGCCCGAGGTGTGTCAGCCGAACCACAGCGCCCAGTAGAGCGCGAAGTTGCGGTTGCCGTACGCCGAGCAGGCGTCGCCCGTCCCCCACCGCGCGGCGAGGGCCGCCGGGTTCGGCTGATACGGCGTGTAGTTGTACAGCGCCGCGGTCGCCGCGTTCGCGATCGTCACGTCCGAACCCCCACACGACGGATCCGGTGAATAGGCGAGGTAGTGCGTGCCGGGCTGCCGCATGAAGTCCGAGGCGCTGTACGACTTCAGATCGGTGGCGGCCTGGGCGACCTGGGCGCTGAATCCGGCGGCACCGGCGTCGCACGGGGCGGTGTCGGGGCATCTCGCCCCCATTGCCGCACCGAGCTGCTCGGGTGACGGGGCGCGCGCCGTTCGGCCCGACACGAGGCTCTGCTCCTTCTGGAGGGTGACGAGCAGCACCCTGGCCGAGATCCCGCACGCGCGTTGCAGGCGGTCGATGATCTGGGCGGCGGTGAGCTGTCCCCCGTCGTAGCCCTCGCAGATCGTGCGGCCCGTGGCATCCGAGACGATCGGCCCCCGCGCGGGCAGGTCGGACCGCAGAACCGAGAGACAGGAGTCGTTGCGGCACTCCCCCACCTCGTCGTCGAGGAAGGACTGGATCTGGTCGGCCGTCATGGCGTCGCCGTCGTAGAACTGCTCGTCGTCGATGAGGTGGCCGGGATCGAAGGAGGTGAGGTCGATAGCCTCGCGCCGTGCCTCCGTGTTCCACGCGGCGGTGAGGGAGACGAGGGGGATGACCGCCAGAGCGATCAGGCCCACGAGGACCACGGCGACGGCGGCGAATGTCATGCGTCGTCGCCGGATCAGCCGTTGCCGGGGCGTCCGCCGTCGGCGCGTCCGAGTTCTCGCCA
The DNA here is from genome assembly GCF_029761935.1 of Microbacterium testaceum. NCBI lineage: Bacteria > Bacillati > Actinomycetota > Actinomycetes > Micrococcales > Microbacteriaceae > Microbacterium > Microbacterium testaceum. Next base: position 496,807 of record NZ_CP121699.1, on the reverse strand, counting down.
CCGAACGATCGTGCCCCACCGCGCTGACCGCTCGCTGCACGCGCCGGGCGTGGCGCGGCGGTCCGCGCGGGGCACTGCTCAACTGCCCGGCGTTGCGGGAGGAGTCGGAGCGGTCCCCTCCGCGGGCGGGGTCGGAGCGGTGCCATCGGCCGGAGGCGCGGGCGGCGTGGGCTTCTGCCCGTCGGCGGGAGGGGTGGGCGCCGTGCCGTCGGCGGGTGGTGCGGGCTTGGCGGCGTCGCCCTTCGGGGCGCCGGGCCCACCGGGGCCGGCGGGTCCGCACGCGCCGGGTCCCTTGCCGTCGGCGGGTGCCGCCGAAGCGGTTCCGTCCGCGGGAGGCGTCGGAGCCGTGCCGTCGGCCGGGGTCGTGGGCGAGGCTCCCGGCGTCGGGGCGGTACCGGGGGTGCTGCCGGGTCCCGTGGAGCCGCCGTCGGCGCTGGGCGCCGAGGTCGATGAGGCGGCGAGGGGTCCCGCGCCGCCGCTCTGCGCCGCGAGGGCGGCGGTTCCGCCGGTGAGGCCGGCGGCCACGATGACGGCGCCGGCGATCAGCGCCGGTCCACGCCACGAGCGGTGGCGGGGTTCGGGGGTCTCGTCCTGTCGCGGCAGCGGCAGGGTGGGGTTGTCGTCGTTCATGATTCTCTTCCCGTCCGGTGTCGGTCACCGGCTCTGAGACCAGACTTCGAGCCGGGACTGAAGCGAACCTGAAGCCCGCGCACCCGCCCGCTTCGCATAAGCAAGCCATAACCGGCGTTCAGCCCGCGTCCGTATCGTCGCCCGAATGTCCTTCGCTGCCCGCGTGCTCGTCCTCGACGACGACGAGACCATCCGCACCGCCGTCACCACGGCCCTGCGCGCCGACGGTTTCCTCACGGAGGCGGCGCCCGACGGGACCGATCTCGGCGACCGTCTCGCCTCGTTCCGCCCCGACCTCGTGATCATCGACTGGATGATGCCCGGGCCGAGTGGCATCCGTCTGCTGCCGCTCGTGAGGGCTTCCGGTGACACGGCGGTGATCATGCTGACCGCACGGGACGAGGTCGACGATCGCCTGCGCGGGTTCGCGGAAGGGGCCGACGACTACGTCGTCAAGCCGTTCACGATGGCCGAGCTCGTCGCGCGCAGCGGCGCTGTCCTCCGCCGTCGCGGGCGGTTGCCGCAGACCGTGTCGGTGGGCGATCTCGTCGTCGATCCCGACGCGGCGACCGCTCATCGCGGCGGGGTGTCGCTCGAGCTGACGGCCACCGAGTTCCGGCTGCTGCAGCTTCTCGCCGAGAGCCGCGGACGCACGCTCTCGAAAGCGCAGATCCTCACGCAAGTGTGGGGCTACGAGGACTACGACCCGAATCTCGTCGAGGTGCACCTGAGCGCCCTCCGGCGCAAGATGGAGCAGCGCGGCCCCCGGCTGATCCACACCGTCCGCGGGCTCGGCTATCGCTTGAGCGAGGAACGATGAGCACCTCTCCCCCGCTCAGATCGGGGTCCCTGCGTCGCCGCACGATCGTCGCGGTGGTCGCCCTGGTCGCGCTCCTTCTCGTCGTGCTCGTGATCGTCGTCGACGTGGCATTGGGCGCACGCCTGCGCGGTCAGATCGAGGACCGTCTTCGCGATCGCGCCGCCGCAGCGGCATCCCTCGTGGGCACCGTCGACGACTCCGACCTCGCCGAACGACTGTCCGACCAGGGACTCGCCGTGCGCATCGACGGCGCGAGCGGGGACTCCGTCGTCGCCGGACCCAGCCCCGAGCAGTTGCGCGACGGACCTCCGGGCGGCCCCGGCGGTCCGGGCGGAGGGCCGGGTGCCCGGTCCACTCCGCAGCCCACCGGCTCGAGCGACGTCAGCGTCGTCGCCTCGGAGGTGACGGGAGACAGCGACCTGGTCACGCTCCGCTCGACCCTCAGCGACGGCTCGACGCTGACGCTGACGGCATCGGCGGCGGGAATCGACGACACGCTCGTGCAGGTGCGGTGGATCATGGCCCTGTCGTCCATCGGGGTTCTCGTTCTCGCCGCGGGGGCCGTCACCCTGGTGGTGCGCCGGAGCCTGCGGCCCCTCGACCAGGTGTTGCGGGTGGCGCGCGCCATCGGTTCCGGAGAGCGCGAGAGGCGCTTGCACCCCACGCGACCCGACACCGAGATCGGACGCGTCGCGACTGCCCTCGACGACATGCTCGACGACGTCGTGGGGGCCGAGCAGGCGGCCGTCGACGCGGAGCAGCGGTTGCGCGCCTTCCTCTCCGACGCCGCGCACGAACTGCGCACGCCGGTCGCCGGCATCCGTGCCGCCGCCGACACCCTCGTCCGCGCCGACCTCGCCGGCCCCGAACGCGAGGTGCTCGCCGCGCACGTCGCCCGCGAGGCCGCCCGTGCGTCGCGTCTCGTCGACGACCTGCTCACCATGGCGCGCGTCGACCGTGGCCTCGAGCTCTCGCGCACCGACCTCGATCTGCGTTCCCTCGTCACCGCCGAGGCGGAGCGCGTTCCTCTCGTGCACCCCTCGTTGCGCATCCGGACGGAGATCCCGGATGCCGCGGTGCCCGTCCACGCGGACCCCGACCGCGTCGCTCAGGTGCTCTCGAACCTCATCGAGAACGCCGCTCGTGCCACGGGTCGCACCGGACGGGTCACGGTCTCCGTCGAACGGCGGGGGTCCACCGCGGCCGTGGTCGTCACCGATGACGGGCCGGGCGTGCCATTGGCGGACCGCGAGCGCATCTTCGAGCGTCTCGTCCGCCTCGACGATGCGCGCGCGGCCTCCGGAGGGGTGGGCCTGGGGCTTCCGATCGCGCGCGGTATCGCGCGGGCGCACGGCGGCGACGTGCGGTGCGTCGACAGCGATCGCGGTGCGCGCTTCGAGGTCACCCTGCCGCTCGCGCAGCGAACAGCAGGGTGACTCCGGCTCTCAGGCCGAGCGACCACCCACCGGCTGCCGCGGCGGCGCCGTGGTCGCCGGGGCGATTCCCGCGGCGGTGAGGGTGAGCCCGTCGGCGCCACTGGCGTCGTGCATCATCTGGTCGACGAGGGCGCGGTCGATCGCGGGCTCCCGGCCACCGTAGAACTGCATGACCAGGGCGTTCGAGGCGTGGATCCACAGGCTGGCCTGGCGCACGCCTTCGTTGACGGGCAGCTGCAGCATGAACCCCTCGTTGCGCCGGAGCTTGTTCATCACGACGATGCGGAGGTGGGCGAGGATGCGGTCGTCGATGTCGAACGACGCGCGGTCACGATAGATGAGACGTCCCATCACAGGTCCTTTTCTGGCTCGACGAATCGAACCTTGTTTCGTGGGGACCGCGCTGGTGCGCAGCAATGGGGGCCTCTCCATTGTGCCACCCGGCCCCGCCTCGGGGGCGGTTTCCGGGAGGACGTGAACGGGCGTTCAGGTGCGGGGAGCCTGCGCGGCATCCGCTCCGACCGAGTCGACGACGCCGAAGGCCGAGCGCGAGAGGAACGAGACGATGTCGACCGCGGGCATCTCGGTGCCGAGGGCGAGTTCGACGAGCACCTCTTCGGCGAAGTTCACCCAGGATCGCAGCGCGACGCGCAACAGGGGCGAGTCCTCGGCGCCGAGCTCGAGGAATCCGTCGGTGACCCATCCGGCGGTCACGTCGCGCGCGCGATCCACCTCGTGCCGCACCTCGGTGTCGCCCGACGCGACGCCGCGCACGAGCGAGAAGAACGTGCCGCGGTGCTCGCGGACGAAGCTCACGATGCGCGCCAGCGTGTCGTCGAGCCGCTCCCGGGCAGCGAGATCCTCACGCGGGACGGATGCCGCGAGCAACGCCGCCGCGGCGGTGCTCACCACCTCGCGATGGAGTCCTTGACGTGATCCGAAGTAGTGGAAGAGCAGGCCCCGCGAGACTCCGACGCGCTCGGACAGCACCTCCATCGTGAGGTCGTCGAGCGGCTTCTCGGCGAGGAATGCCACGCCCGAGGCGACGAGCTGGGCGCGCCGCTGATCGGGAGTGAGGCGCGTTCGTCGGTCGCTCGACATGAGGGAACTCTAACGAAGCGATGAGCCCGCGATCTATTGACACTCTGTCAATGAGGCGTAGCCTGAGGTCGCTCGGCGCCGTCGCCGGGCCCGCTTCCGCAGGAGGATCGATGAAGTTCCGTGACCTGACCCGCTCCCGTACCGGCCGTGTGGCCCTCGCCACCGTCCCCGTCGCCGCCGTAGCGAGCCTTCTCCTCACCGGTGTCGCCCAGGGTGCCGTTCCCGTGTCGTTCTCCGTCTCGGGCAGCCAATTCCAGATCAGTGCCTCTCAGCTCGAGGGCACCGGCTTCTCGCAGTACGCCGGGGTGACAAACGACACCGCCGGCGGCGAGCACAATGTCGCCATCGCGAACATAAAATCGGCGACGCTCGCCGACCTCTGCCAATCGGTCGTCAGCGAGACCCCGCTCGGCAAGGTCGGCGTCCTCATCACCGCGGGCGGCGGGGGCTCCCCCGCGTCGGCCTCCGACCTGCAGATCGGCATGACGGGCCTGCAGGGCGATTCCTCGTTCGGCAACATCCGCATCGGCGTGGACGCCTCGACCGTCAACACGTCCGCGAAGGGCACCGCGGGGGACTTCGCTCAGGATGCCGACACCATATCGATCGCGAACCTCAAGCAGACCGCGTGGAGCACGCAGGCGTCGGTCTTCACCCTCACCGGCATGAAGCTCGAGCTGACCGACGGCTCGAAGACGTGCTTCTGATCGGAGCCGCCATGACCTCCCCCGACCTCACCGCGCGGGCGCGCTTTCGCGCGTGGCGCCGCCGTCGGCCCCTCGTGGGCGGCCTGCTCGTCGCCCTCGGCGGCATCGAGATGTTCTTCTCGGGCCAACTCGACATCGGTCAGCTGCACATCCAGCTCGGAATCGAGGGCCTCCAGGCGACGGTGATCCCCCTCGTCCTGGTGCTCCTCGGCATCCTGCTCATCTCGATGCCCGCGCACCGCATCTTCTACGGGGTCATCGCCCTCGCCGTGGCCGTCTACTCGCTCGTCGGGGTGAACCTCGGAGGTTTCCTGCTCGGGATGCTGTTGAGCACGGTGGGTGGCATCATCGCGGTGTCGTGGGCGCCGCCCCGCTCACAGGACGAGCCGGCGCCGACGGCCGAGGAGGCGGAGAGCGCGATCACGGGAGCCGGGCGATGAAGCGCGCGCGAGCCGCGGCCGCGCTGACCGCGGCGATGCTTCTGCTGGGCGGCGCGACAGGGGCCGGAGCCGCGCGGGCGGACGACGGCACGCAGCCGGCACGACTGTGCATCCCGATCCTGCTCCCGTGCAACGACCCGTCTCCGTCGCCCACTCCCAGCCCCACGCCCACGTCGGGATCCGTCCTGCCAACGCTGCCAGGCGTCCCGGTGGTCCCGGCGCCGGACCCGACGACGCCCGCCACCCCGACGTCGCCGGCGCCCACCCCGCCTCCGCAGGACTCCACCACCCCGCCGGCGCAGGCCGCCGTGGTCGACGAGAATGCGCCGGTCTTCACGCAACCGTCGGCCCAGTTGGGCGCCCAGTCCCTGTCGTTCCGGGGGATCCCTCTCGTCAGGGTGGTCACCGTGCCGCTCGCCGACGGCACGCGCATCACCGTGTTGAAGATGACGGCCGATGAGATCACCATCGACGGGTTCGCCCTCACCGTGCGGCGGGCGACGGGTCCCGCCCTCGTCACGACAGCCGACCGCATGACGCTGTCGGGGCACGTCTCGGTCTACGTGAACTCGCTGTCGGCGACCACCGCCGACGGCAAGACCCTCACCCTCGGGGCCGACACTCCCCCACCGGCCGACGGGATCGCCCCCGGTCTCGCGCGCGTGACCCTTGGCTTGGTCGGCACCACGGCCGACTCGATCGTGTACACGAACACCGACCAGAAGATCACCCAGCCGGGGTGAGCGCACGGTCGGGGTGAATCCCCAGCCTGGGCCGGATCTCGCTGGATACAGTCGAAGGGATCAGTGATCACCGACCCACGAGAGAGAAAACCCGTGAGCCATCACCGCACCTCCACCGACCAGGAGGGCCGATCTTCGAGCCCCCTCTTTCCGAGAGGGGGTGAGATCTGATGCTGGTTGCGGTCCTCACACTGCTGTTGGGGATCATCGTGACTCTGGCGATCATCGCGGCCTGCGGATTCTTCGTCGCGCAGGAGTTCGCTTACATGTCGGTCGATCGCTCGCGCATGGCGGCGAAGGCCGAGAAGGGCGACGCGCAGGCCAAGCGGGTGCTGGCGATCACCAAGCGGACGTCGTTCATGCTGTCGGGCGCCCAACTGGGAATCACCGTGACGGGCCTTCTGATCGGATACGTCGCCGAACCGCTCATCGGTGAGTCGCTGGGGACCCTCCTCGGCGGCGTCGGCATCGACCCGACCGTCTCGGTGCTGATCGGCACCATCGGCGCGTTGCTGCTGGCGACCATCGTCACGATGATCTTCGGTGAGCTGTACCCGAAGAATCTCGCGATCGCGAGTCCCGAGCCCCTCGCCCGTGCTCTCGCTGTTCCGACACGGATCTACCTGCTGCTGTTCGGGTGGCTCATCACCGTGTTCGACGTAGCGGCGAACGCGCTGTTGCGACTGCTGCGGATCGAGCCCCTCGAGGACGTCGACGAGAGCGCCACCGCGCGTGATCTGGAGGCGATCATCGAGGAGTCGCGCGTGAGCGGAGACCTCCCGAACGATCTGTCGATGATCATCGACCGCATCCTGGACTTCCCGCAGCGCGATGTCGAACACGCGATGATCCCCCGGTCGCAGATCGACTCGGTCACCCCGGACACCACGGTCGGCGAGGTTCGCGCGCTCATGGCCACCGGCCATACCCGCTACCCCGTGATCGGTGACGAGGACTCCCCCGTCGGTGTCGTCGAACTGATCGACGTGCTGCGCGAGCGGCCCGCGGACGATGCGCCCGTCGCATCCGTCATGCGCGCCGCCGTGGTCATCCCGACCTCGATGCTCTTGCCCGTCGCCCTCGACCGCATGCGTCGCTCGCGCAACGAGCTCGCGTGCGTGGTCGACGAGTACGGCAACTTCGACGGCATTCTGACGATCGAAGACCTGACCGAGGAGGTCATCGGCGAGCTGTCCGACGAGCACGACGTCGAGGTCGCCGAGGTCTCCGCGGACGGAGACGACGCCTGGACCGTGCCCGGCGACCTGCACCTCGACGAGCTCGAGCGCCTGATCGGGTACGACCTCGCCGAGAGCGACGTCGAAACCGTCGCGGGTCTCGTCATCGAGACCCACGGTGACCTGCCCGCCATCGGCAGTGTCGTGCGCGTCGACCTTCCCGAGCGCGCGTCCGAGACCGTGCAGGGCCTCGACATCGAGCGCTGGCTCGCCATCGAGGTCATCGAGGTCGATCGGCACGTGCCGTCCCAGCTGGCTGTGCATCTGCACGAGGTGGACCGGGACGCCGAGCCTGCCGACGGGGTCTCGACGATCGACGAGGAGGTGGCCCGATGAACGGCTGGACCGTCGCCCTGATCACCACGGCGCTCATCATCGCGAGCGCGTTCTTCGTCATCGTGGAGTTCGCTCTGCTTGCCGCGCGCCGCCACCGGCTCGAGGAGCAGGCCGCCACGAGCGCCTCGGCGCGTGCGGCCCTGCGCGGTGCGAACGAGCTCACCGTCATGCTGGCGTTCGCTCAGCTCGGCATCACCGCGTGCACCTTCCTGCTCGGCGCCATCACCAAGCCCGCGATCGACTACGCGCTCGCTCCCGTGTTCGAGGCGTGGGGTCTGCCCTACGTGCTCGCCGACATCATCGCGTTCATGCTCGCCCTGATCGTGGTGACGTTCCTGCACCTCGTGATCGGCGAGATGGCCCCGAAGTCCTGGGCGATCGCTCATCCCGAGACGGCGGCGAAGGCCACCGGCATCCTGGCTCGTGCCCTCACCTGGCCGCTGCGACCGTTCCTGCTGTGGATCAACCACATCGCGAACCGGCTCGTGAAGGCGTCGGGTGTCGAGCCCGTCGAAAAGGCAGCGGCAGGCGGGCAAGACGCCGACACGATCCGCGAGCTCGTCGCGCACTCGCGCCAGGCGGGCACGCTCGAGAAGCAGTACTCGGAGCCGATTGCCCAGGCGATCGCCCTGGGCACGCTCACGGTGGGAGACATCGTGCGAACGGATCGCTCCCCGACGTCTGTGCCGAGGGATGCCACGGTCGCCGAGATCCAGGCTGTCGCCGCCTCGTCGACGCACCTGCGCATCCTCGTGGGCTCGGGCACGGACTCTCGCGTCGCGCACGTGCGTGACACGTTGACCGTCGCCCCCGACACCCCGGCGCTCGAGATCGCACGCGAACCGCTCGTGCTCGAGCCGGGTGCCTCGGCCTACGACGCGCTCGCTCGCATGCGTCGCGGACGCGTGCAGTTGGCCACCGTGGTGGCGGGCGAGCAGTTGCTCGGTGTCGTAACTCTCGACGACCTGCTGCGCGAGATTCTGCCGGGCCCGGGCGAGCTGGCCGCGGCACAGGGTGGGTCTGCCGCCTGACCTGATCTCGCGATGAACGCCTGCCGCGTTCGGGAGCGCTCCTCGCGAGCGTGCCTCGATGCGGCAGGCGTTCGTCACGGGTGAGCTGTGGCGCGGCGGGTTCGAGTGTCAAGCCGTCGAACGGGCCGAGGAGCGCGGCGTACCGTCGCTCGCGTTCACCCCCACATCTCTTCGGAGGACACCCATGAGCAAGACCTGGTTCATCACCGGCGCGTCGAAGGGCTTCGGCCGCGAGTGGGCCGAGGCGGCCCTCGAACGCGGCGACAACGTCGCCGGCACAGCCCGCAACATCGACGACGTCTCGGAGCTCGTCGAGAACTACCCCGACACGTTCTTTCCCCTCAGCCTCGACGTGACCGACCGCTCGGCCGACTTCGAGGCCGTCGCGAAGGCGCGCGAGAAGTTCGGACGACTCGATGTGGTCGTCAACAACGCCGGCTACGGACACTTCGGCACGGTCGAAGAACTCACCGAGGACGAGGCCCGCGCTCAGCTCGAGACCAACTTCTTCGGGGCGCTCTGGGTGACGCAGGCAGCTCTTCCGATCCTGCGCGCGCAGGGCTCGGGCCACATCATCCAGGTGTCGAGCATCGGCGGTATCAGCGCCTTTCCCACGGTCGGTGCCTATCACGCGTCGAAGTGGGCCCTGGAGGGCCTGTCGCAGTCGCTCGCGCAGGAGGTCGCCGGGTTCGGCATCCACGTCACTCTCATCGAGCCGGGCGGGTACTCGACGGACTGGTCGGGCCCTTCGGCGCAGCGCAGCGACGAGATCGAGGCCTACGCCGACGTGCGCGAGCAGGCGGCGAAGCGCCCCTCCGCCGCCGACCCCGGCAAGCCTGAAGCCACTCGCGCGGCAATCTTGAAGGTGGTGGATGCCGCGAACCCGCCGTTGCGCATCTTCTTCGGCAAGGCGCCCCTCGGCATCGCCGAGCGCGACTACGAGTCGCGCTTGCAGACATGGCGCGAGTGGCAGCCCGTGTCGGAGGAGGCGCACGGCTCGTAGCCCGCGCGGCGTCGATCTCGGAGGTCGTTCCGGGGCGCGAACCGTCCACGGGGTCGCTTTTCGATGGACCCGGTGCATGGATCGCGCCCCGTTGTCGTCGGCTTCCGAGAAGGAGCCGGCGCCAGGCGCGCGGCTCATCGCAGGTACGAGTCAACGAGCAGAGATCCCCGGATGCCGCGGAAGACCTCGACCAGCCGGTCCAGGGCAGCCGGGTTCCATGCCGCGAGTTGGAAGTCGTGCGGGCCGAGAGGTTCGAGCTTGCCCGTGCGCAACCGCACCACTTCCCATCCGGCTGTGCGCAGAGCCCTGTCCTTCCGGCGGTCGGCCGCCTCACGCTTTCCCACGTGTTCGAGGCCATGACGGCCGATCGAGTCGTATTCGACGGCGATGCGCAGCTCGGGAAACACGATGTCGGGCCATACCTCGACGTGGTGGAAGAACGGTTTGGCAATCCGAATGGCGTTGCATCCGTCGCTCAGCAGGAGGCGTTGCCGCAGGTCGGCGCGAACGCGGTCCTCCACGGCCGAGGCGGGCTGCGGCGCGCACGGGGAGAGGAAGGCCGCGCCGACGGGGACGTCCGGGGTCTTCTGGCAGATCGGGGTGCGTGCGGCACCTCGGCGGGGCCGCAGTACCGCGTTCCCGGCGACGGGCGGCGCCGCGATCGATTCGCGCATAGGCAGAGCGATCGCGCGTTTCGGGTTGGCCTGCTCGCTGCACTCCGGGCACCAGGCGCTGCGCCGGCGCTCCCTCCCGGGGCGCTGTCGCTGCTCTTCGGGCGTGGCCGCGAACCGGTGACCTGAATCGCACTGCCAGAGCAGGAGGACGTCAGCGGCCGGCGGCACCTGACTGAGTGCGATCCCCGCGTTCAGATCGGGGTGGTACTGACGGATGAGGGCCGGAAAGGCGGCCCACGAGTCTCGGTACGCACCGACGGCGTAGGGCACCTCCCGCCCCTTCGACCACTGTCGCCGGGCCCACCATGCCTGCACTCTCTCCGCCACGCCAGCGACCGTAGACGGCACCTCCGACATCGGCATCCGATGGGCTTTTGGGGAAGCGTCGTGCCACTAGGGTCGGGGGCATGACGATGCCCGCCGTGCCGCCGCACCAGCCGCCGTTCGCTCCGCCGTCGCCGCCGCGAGCGGACCCGACCGCCAACGGCACAGCGATCGCCTCCGTGATCGTGGGACCGATCGCACTCTTCAACTCGGCCTTCGTACCGCTGCCGTTCATCGGCTTCGTCGCCGTGTTCGCCGCGTTCCCTCTCGCCGTGGCGGCGATCATTCTCGGGCACCTCGGACTGCGCGCCGCCCTGCGTTACGGAGTCGGTCGCGTGATGGCGGTCATCGGACTCGTCCTCGGCTACCTCGCAATCGGAGTCATCCTCGCGACGGCGACCCTGTTCTTCTCGCAGTTCCTGTTCATCCGGACGCCGATCGCCGGCTGAGCTGGCCCGCCGCATGCAGAGGACCCCCGACCAGGCGGAGCCGTTCGGGGGTCTCGCCGAGAGCGGGTGAGAGGTGAACCCACGGTCGTCGAGTTTCGAGCCCGCCGCCTGACCGGCGTGGCCGCCTCATCCGTGGGGTGAAGACGCTCCACGCGCGGAGGGCCAACCGCGACATTGCCGCGACGGGGAACCGGCTTCGACGGTGGGGCCGCGGCATCCCTCCGATGCACACCGCTCCCAGCGTGGCTCGCTAGAGCCTGAGCGCGAGGGCGTTCGCGGTCAAGCCCGCGGCGGTGCCACACAGGACGACGGTGTCTCCGGGTCCGATCCGCCCCTCGTCGAGACTGGTCGCCAGCATGAACGGCACCGACGACGACACCATGTTGCCGAACTCGGCGACGCGGTCGATGTACGCGTCCCTCGGGATGCCGATCCGACGCATCGCAATGCTGAGTGCCCTGCTCGCCTGATGCGGCACGACCAGGTCGATCTGGTCGAGACGGAGGTTCACTCGGTCGAAGAACCGGGCGAAGAAGTCCGGCAGCACAGCCAACATGCCGAGGAGTGCCCGCCGCCCGTCCATGGCGAACACGTAGTCGGAGGGGTCGCCGTCGGCGTAGGACTGGGCCGGGTGCAGCGACAACCCGCCGCGAAGCTCCGTGTCGTGCGCGTGCTCGGGCCACGTCTGCTGCAGGCTACCGAGCACTCCCGGCGCAGGGGCGTCGCTCTTTCCGTCAGCTCCACGCGTCAGCACCACAGCGGCGGCCGCATCGGAGAAGAGCTCGAAGCTCTCTCGCTGGCCGGCGTCGAGGAAGCGGGTCCCGACGTCGCCCGACACGATGAGCACTCGCTCGTAGTCGCCGGCGGCGAGGTACCGCGAAGCGATGTCCACCGCCGTGATGAAGCTCGTGCAGGTCGAATTGACATCGAAGGCGGCGGCGGCGGCGTGAGGGGCGACACGCTCCATCACGAGCGCGGCCGTGCAGGGGATCGGCTGCACGCCCGCCGCGCAGGCCGCGATGATGCAGTCGATGTCGTCAGCATGAAGCCCGGCTCGTCGGAGGGCGTCCTCGGCTGCCGCGGCGAGCATGTCGAGCTGCGACATGCCGTCGGGGATGCGGTGACGCGTCTGTTCGCCGAACGTAACCACCCGATCCGGGAGGTACGTTCCCCATCCCGCCAGCCGGCACGGCCGAAGCTGAGGGCTCTGCCCGGTAGGTCGATGTTGCGGCATCCCTGTCCTCCTCGTGGTCACAGCAGGTTCTGCCCGGTCGGATGGTGATCATGGCTGAAGAGGAGTCGCAGGCCGTCCTGCTCCGCCGCCAGAAGCATCCGCGCGGTGTGGCGCTGGCGGGTCATGTCGTGACTGACCAGTCGCGGGAGGCGCCGGATACGGTGCTCCGCGCCGAGCAGATCGCGCCCCCAGGCGGCGTCTCCGGCGAGGAGCACCTTCTGTTCGACGAGGGCACCGAGGTGACCTCGGGCGTGACCCGGCAGGTCGACGAGGAGGTAGGACCCGTCGCCGAACAGGTCCGCGGTACGCAACCCGTGCGGACCGGACGTGAACACGGGAGAGGGCAGCACCGTCGCCGCTCGGAACCACGTCGGCAGCAGTCTGCGGAGCAGCCCGTCGCGGAGTCGCGATCGCTCGAGGGTGCGACGCGCCCCGTCGCTGAGGACGAAAGCGGCGTTCGGGAAGAACCGGACGCCGCCGATGTGGTCCGGGTGCAGGTGGGAGAGGACGACGTGCGTGATCGTGGCGGGGTCGACCTGCTCGGCGATCGTGTCACCCGGTTCGACGCGAGGGGGAAGCATCCTCCGGTACGCCCATGCCGCGAGTCCGGCGCGCCACGGCTCGGGAGCGTAGCCGGTGTCGAAGAGCACGCGGCGAGCGCCCGAGCGGTACAGGAACGCGCCGGCCGGGAAGAGACGCCGCTCCCGAGCGGTCCCGCGCAGCAACCGGCTCATCTCGTGGGACGTCGCGCCGCACGCGAAGGAGGTGAGCTCAGACACGCGCGTAACTCGCGAGACTCTGGTCGAGCGAGATCACGGGCCGATAGCCGAGCAGGTCCCGGGCGCGTGAGATGTCGAGCGTCTGCGAATGAGCGATCGTCGTCACGGTGTACCGGGTGACGGGTGGCTCGGGATGTCGGGGCAGAACTCCGCACACCGCCTCGAGCAGCGCCGCGACCCGATATGCGACCGCGGTCGGCACCCGTCGGTACCGCGGCTCGAGCCCGAGCCCCTCGAGCAGTTGTTCGAGCACCGCGCGGAACGGACGAGGATCCCCGTTCGTGATGTTGAACGCCTGGCCGTGCACGTCGGGCGCCTCGGCCGCGAGCCGCACGGCCAGAGCGACGTTCTCGACCGCGGTGAGGTCGACGAGGGTTCGGCCGCCGCGCATCAGAGGAATGCCGAACCGCTCGCGCACGCGGAGGATTCGGGGTACGAGGCTGGGGTCGCCGTGACCGATGATTCCGCGCGGTCGGAGGATGACGATGTCCGGCGCCGACCCCTCCGCGGCCGCGCGCTGCAGAAGCGCCTCCGCCTCGAGCTTCGACCGGATGTAGCCGTTCATCGGATGCCGCGGATCGACGTCGCCCTCGCGGATGCCGATCCGGTCGCGGGGGGCGGCGTAGATTCCTGGGGACGAGATGTGGACGAGCCGGCGTGCTCCGGCGCGTCGCGCGAACTCCAGCACTCGCGCGGTGCCGGTCACGTTGGCGTGCTCGAACTCGGCCCAGCGACCCCACGGCGAGGACAGCGCCGCGCAGTGCACGACCACGCCCACCGTCCGGCCGAGGTCGACCCGCGCGAGCTCGTCGAGGTCGCCGACGAAGGTCTCCCCCGCGGGCAGAGCGGCCGCGTTCCGACCCGACGCGATCACGTCGTACCCGTGGGCGCGCAAGTCGCGGACGACGTACCCGCCCAGGAACCCGCTCGCGCCGGTAACGAGCGCCGTTTCCCCGCGGGGCGCGACGCCGGGAGTGCCGCCCTCCGTTGCCCGTTCCCTCATCCGGCCGAGTCTAGAGCCGCCGGTCCCTATGCTTCGGGATATGCGCATCGCCTTGGTGACGGACTACTACCTGCCCACGCTCGGCGGCGTGCAGACCGCGGTCAAGTCGCTCCGCGAAGCGCTTACCCGAGCGGGGCACGAGGTGGCAGTGTTCTGTCCCCTGGCTCAGCCGAGTGCTGATCCGTCGATCGTCGCGCTGCCCATCTCCCGGGCGTTTCGTCCCGACGGCTATCCTTTCGCCTGGCCACCGCGAGACGCAGCGGCGCTGATGCGTCGAGAGTTCGCCGAGCGCCGAATCGACGTGGCGCACACGCATTCCGAGATGTTCGCCGCCCTCGCGGGAGTGCGTGCGGCGCGCGATCTAGGTCTGCCGATCGTTCACACCATGCACGGAAGGGTGGACGTGTACACGACGAGTGTCCTCCCTCTTCCCCGCGTCACCGTTCCCCTGCTGGCCGCCCTGCACGCCCGCCACATCAGCCACCGCGGCCTGCGCGTGCGCCCCGACTCCCCCTATACCGCCACCCCGGCGGCAAGGAGCATGTGGCGACTCATGCTCGCTCAGTCCCGCGCGAGCGACCATGTGATCGTCCCGTCGACGCATTTCGCCCGCAAGCTCACCCAGCAGGGGGTTCAGACGCCCATCTCGGTCGTGCCGAACGGACTCGAATCGAGCGTGCTCGACCGCATCGGCGCACCACTCGAGCGTCGACTCTCCCCCGAAGAGACCCTCCGTCTCATGTGGGTCGGGCGACTGTCGCCAGAGAAACGTCCCACGGTGCTCGCCGACGCCGCGCGCACCTTCGCGCGCGACGTCGCGGTGGACGTCTACGGCGACGGTCTCTCGCGGCGGTCGATCGAGAGAAGGGGTAGCCGGCTGGCCCTGCACGGGTCGGTTTCTCAGCAGGAGGTGCTCGATGCGATGCGGGCGAGCCACCTGCTGGTGTCGAGCTCGTACGACTTCGACAACCAGCCCATGGTGATGCTCGAGGCAGCGGCATCCGGTCTTCCCGTGCTGTTCTGTGACCCGGATCTCGGCGAGGTGGTGCCGCCGGGCGGTGGCTTTCTCACCGATACACCGGATGCCGCGGGGATCAGCGCTCTCGTGGCGAGAATCCGGAGGGAACCCCACATGATCACGGCGGCAAGCGCGGCCATGATCCGGGGACGCGCTCAGATCGAGCAACGGGTCGACCCGATGATCGCGGTCTACGAATCCGCGATGAGCACCCGCTGATCCGGCCACGAAGCGAGGGGAGCGTCGACCGGCCCTCCCGCTCGTTCCGCCGATCTTACGAGGGTGGTGGGGGCTGCGCGGGCCCGGCGTCTGCGAGCACGGCGCCGCCGCAATACTTGTCTGTTGTAGGGCGGGTGGGACTTGAACCCACGATCGTCGGGTTATGAGCCCGCTGCCTTCACCAGCTTGGCCACCGCCCCCAGCGACATCGAGCCTACCGGCATCCGGTTATCCACAATCCGTAGGGGGCCGTGCGTGGCCGCGAGGGCTTTCGCTATGGTGTGAGAAAAGCTGACACGAGCGGGGGCCACGTGGCGGGAAGAACGCACATCATCATGGACACCGACGTCCTGGCGGAACAGGCGTCGACACTGGGACGCGTGAGCGATTCCCTGGATGCCGCGGCTGCCGCCGCCGGCGCACCACTTCCCGGGTCGGCGTTCGGCGTCCTGGCGTCGGGAATCGTCGTGGGAGCCGCGAACGGCCTCGCGAGCAACACCGCGCAACTTCTGTCGAGCGCGCGTGAACTCGTCGCCACGATGCAGAAGGGCGTCCAGGTCGCGCGCGAATCCTTCGACGACGTCGAAGAGCAGGCCGTCGCGGTCATGCAGGAGTTCGAGTCATGAGCGGCGCTGCCGCCGTCGCTGCCCAGTTGCGCAGCGAGTCGTGGGCTGCGGGCGCATCTCGCTCTTCCGGCGGGGGTTGCGATGGCATCCCCGGGTTCGTCGGCTGGTTGATCACCTACGTGCAGCCGCTGCCGCAGTGGATGGACGAGTTGCAGGGCGACCCGGGCGCCGTCGCGATGCGTTCGTCGGAATGGCGCACGGTCGAGTCGTCGGTAACGGAGTTGACGCTCGACCTGGCGTCCGCCGCGCGGGCTCTCGACGACCTCGATGGCCGGACGGTGCGGGCCCTTCGCCAGCGGTACGAAGACGTCTCGAGGGTGTTGACGGACGTGCAGGACTGGGCGGGTGCCGCGTCGTCCGCGCTGGCCCTCGCGTCGACTCTCGTCACCGCCTGCCGCGACGCGATCTGCGGCCTGCTGAACGCCCTGGCGCGTTTGGCGGACTCGTTGACCAGCTTCACCCTGAACCCGTTCGACAAGCTCGACGCCATCCGCGAGTTCGCGGACGCGGCGTGGGACATCATCGTGTTGGCGCGGGATCTGATCGAGCAGCTGCTCACGGCGCTCGGGCAGTTGGGGCGTCTTCTCGGGGAGCTGGGGCCCATCGTCGGTGATGGCTTGGTCGTCCTTCAGGATCTGCTAGGTCGCATGTTGCCCGGCATCGCGGCACGCGGAGGCGGCGTATTTGGGTACTTCCTGGGAACGGGGCTCGGAGATCTGTTGAAGTCCGCACCGCGCGTGACTGAATTCGACCCGAGGGACGCCGTAGGTGCAGAGGACTATCAGAAGCTCATGGACCAGGGCGAGATATCCTCGCCTCGCGATCTCCTCACCAGGAATAAGCTCGTTGACGGCATCGGCGGCACCGAATCTACGGCAATCAGCGTGTCAACGATCCGCCGTCCAGACGGGTCGACCTATAGCCTCGTGAACCTCCCCTCGACGCTTGACTGGGGCGCGCTAAAGGCCGTTCTGGGCGACGGCGAGTGGGCCGATACATTCAAGGACGCTGGGCCATTGAATGATCTGGACAGCAATATCGCCCTTACGCTTATGGACAACCCAATCTTCCGAACGCAGTACGAGCGTGCTGTTATGCAGGCGCTATCGGACGCCGGAGTGCCGCCTGGCTCAGACGTCGTGTGGTCAGGGTTTAGCCAGGGCGGGATTATGGCCGGCAATCTTGGCGCGGATTCATCCCTTCCGTATAACACTGTGGGCGTAGTCACCAACGGTGCGCCTATCGACAACTTCAAGATCCCATCGAGCGTCCCCGTTCTCCAGGTGGAACATGTTTCAGATCCTGTCGCAAAGCTGGACAAGACTCCGTACGATTTCCGACCGCATGTCGAGGGCAGTCCGTGGGGGCCCGCGGTCGGAATTTCGGCGACGGTTCCCGCCAATGTCGATTGGGTCATGCTCGCCGATCCGGGTGGCAGTACCGATGTGAATGAGACGCACAACGCCGCAACGTACGAGGACGACTTTGGAAAGTATCTGGATTCAGGCGGTAGTCTGAAGAATGATTGGGGTTTCTTGGACGGTCAAGTTGAAAATGTATACGTGGCAAGAGCGGGGGAATGAAGCCGTGACTCGCGAATTAGAAGATCGTTTAGAGGCCGTTAGGGCACGCCTCGATTCCCAAATCGAAGCTGCGAGAGCGACCAGGGACGCATTCGCCGATAATGCGGAAGACCTGCGTTCTGTTCAATCGACTTATCGGAGTGATTTTGGAGACTGCGAGGTCACCGCTAATGCGGAGGGCGCTATTTTGCGAGTCAAGCTCCCCCCTCGAGCCGGCGACGCGCAGGCGCTCGAGGCCATCCTCGTCGATACGATTACCAGAGCCCAGAGATCTGCGCGCGAGGCGGCAGCGCAGCGAGCAGCGTCCCTTCTTGGGGAATCATCGCCCCTTGTCGCGCATCTGCGCTCGACTCACCGGACGGGGGCCTGACTTCAGTGGCCCCCCGACTTGACGTCCGCGTTGGCCCCCTCCTTGACCACGCGGTGGCATTGGAGGCTCGGGTTGCCGATCTTGACGAAAACCTCAAGCAGCTAACAGTGGCAACAGAAGCGCTTCGCTCTATGACGAGCGGGGCCGCGTCTGAGGCGGCGGTGGCCGCCAACGAACGCGCGATCGCCGAAGCCGAGCAGCGCAAGGATCGGCTAAATAGGAACGCCCAAGTCATTCGTAATCTTTGCAAGGTTTACGACGAATGTGACCTTGCCGGCGCGCGGGCACTAGGAGAATGATGCGCCCCACTGCTCGTACGATCAAAGCCGCAGTCTTCCTGGCAGCCGCGACCTGGCTTCTTGCGGGCTGCGCTGGTTTCGGACCGACTGGGCAGGAACGAGCGGACCAGCTCGTCACACAACTCGAGTCGGACAACCTCGGCATTCGCGAGGCGACCGCCGATTACACCGGGTCGATCTCGAGCACGATGGTTCTGCGCGTTACCCTTGACGATTCAGTTGTGGAATACGGATCTGTATCTTCGGACACTCTTCGTCCGATCCTCGCAACAATTGGTCGCGGTACGGAGCAGATGCGGCTCGGATCAATGGATCTATATGCAAAGGACTCAGAAGGTCAGGCCGTTTCGCTCGCGTCCGCAGCAGGCGATCTCGGATTGACTGACGCGGTCGATGGGAAGTCCCTTACCTTGTTGCAATCTGATTTGCGAGCTATCAGGAAATGGTGACCCGACATAAATGGGTTTCGATCAGGTGCGAAATCCCTCTTCCTAAGCTTGCTGATGTGTATGACAACTGTGGTCTGGTAGCTGCGCGGGCGTCGGGATCATGATGGGTGCCTTCACACGTGGAGCAGGGCGGGCGGTGGCGGGGTTTGTCCTCGCTGCAGCGCTCGGCGGTTGTGCGATAGGCGGACCAACGGGGCAAGATCGTGCCGATGAGCTCGCGAGTCAGCTGGAGGATCCGGGGCTCGGCGTGCGGAGCGCGAAGGCGATCTTTCAATCCTCGTTCTCGGGCGATCTTTCCGTGACGGTGGTACTCAGCTCTGACGTGGTGCAGCCTGCAGAGTCGGTCACAGCGGAGACTCTCGGTCGTGTCTTGGGGATCGTTTCGCGAAGCGCCGAAGAGATGAATGTCGGCGGAGTTGTTTTCTACGTAGAAGATGAGGAAGGAACCGACGTTTCTACGGTGCGGGCGACGGAGGACCTCGGCATCGCTGAGGCCCTCGACGGAAGTGCACTCCTTCTCACCCCCGAACGACTCGAAAGGCTTGCGAGACGATGATCCGTTCTCTTCGTCCAGGCCTCACCGTCTTGGCTGTTGCGCTCTTGTTCGGGCTGACCGCCTGCTTCGGCGGGCCCAGCACCGGCGAGAAGGAGGCGCGGCTGACAGCGGCGCTCGAATCCGCGGGCAGCGGTGTCGTGGGCGCGAAAGTGGTTACGACTCCCTCTGCCGCGGGCGGGTTGACCGTCACAGTGAAGCTCTCCTCCGATGGTTTGGAGCCGGGCGGCCGCGAGGTCGCCGCCGCGACCCTGACACGCATCCTCATGGTCACGGCAGACAACGCTGCAGACATGAAAGTGACAAGCCTGTATCTCTACGCGGATGACGAATCGGGGAAAGACCTGTCGTTCCGAGATGCCGCGACCGAGCTGGGGCTTCAGAAGTCACTCAACGGCGATTCGCTGACGCTTGTCGCGGAGGAATGGACCTCCTACGCCGGGAAGTGACCGCGAGCCGAGAAAAATGATGCGATTACGAGCACGTGGACTGGCTGTGGTGGCGGTGGCCACTACGCGGGGTCTGGCACTGAAGTCAGGTCAGAACACATCGGATCAAATTGCCCGCCGAGGTCTTCGCTTGCGCCGGGCCGCTGAAACACTTCGCATACTGGCTGAGGCGCGTAGCGCCCGTGGCGTGCGGGCCTTGGGCGTTCGATGAACGGCGGCAAGCGCAGAGTAAGTACGGCAATTGCTGGCTTCTTCTTCGCAACTTTGCTCGGTGGTTGTTCCATCGGCGGGCAAACGGGACAGGATCGTGCTGTTTTTTTCTCCGCTGAAGAAGAGGGCGGGATCGACGTTTCAATGGTCGGGGCGGCGCGCGAGCTCGGCATCAGTGAGGCAATCAACGGGAGCTCGCTCCACCTAACCGGAGAGCGGCTTGATTCTCTTGCTAAACAGTGATCCGCGCTCGTCCCTGTGGAGCGCACCAGTGCCGTTCAAACTGCGGCGCGTGATCAATGAACAAGGCCGGCGCTGCCATGGTGTTATCCACACCGATCGCCCCGCAGTCAGCGTGTTGCGGCGCTTCGAGCATGCCGGCGCCAGAAGCCACCACAACGGATTCCCTCGACGTGTGCCGAGAGTGGTGACAAGTACTGCATCGCTCAGGCATGACCCGGCAGTCCAGCGGGCGGTGGGGTCACGATGAACATCCGAGAACGTGGGGCGGCGCTGGCGGTGTCGAGCCTTGTCCTTGCCACCGCGCTTGGCAGTTGCTCCATAGGTGGACCGACCGGGCAAGAGCGTGCCGATGACCTTGCGAGGCAGCTCAAGAACGGAGGACTCGGCGTTCACAGCGCGGAAGCCATCTATCTGTCGTCGTTCTCGGGCGACCTTACTGTGTCGGTGATCCTGGAGCCAGACGCGCTGCAGCCCGGCTACTCGGTGTCGGCCGAGACTCTCGGCCCGATCCTGGGCGTTGTCGCCCGAAGCGCAGAAGACATGAGAGTCGGCGGAGTCGGCTTTTACGCGAAGGAAGAAGGGGGAATCCGGATCTCGCTGAAAACGGCGGCGGAGGACCTCGGCATCGCTGAAGCCGTCAACGGCCAGTCACTCTCTCTCACCGGCGAACGACTCGAATCTCTGGTGAATCGGTGATCTGCATCGGCCTCTCGAGGCGCCGCCGTTGGATCCAGAGGTCGCCGAGGCGGTCCAATGGGGGCGATAGAGGCATCGAGACCTTCACCGGCTGCCCGGGCGGTGCGGCGGATCCTCCGCGACAGGTATTCGCTGTCACCGGAGCCACCAGAAGAACGGCCTACTTCACCCGAGGCTTCGCCGGCTTTCCGTCCGCGGTGACCTGAGGGTGATGCTTGGTCAGCTGGATCACGCCCCAGGTGGCGATCGCGCCCGCGATGACGAAGCCGATGAGCGCCCACGCGGGGGCCGTCGACGCCTCGCCGAGGACGAGAAGACCGATCAACACCGCGACGATCGGGTCGATCACGGTGAGCCCCGCGATGACGAGGTCGGGCGGACCGACCGAGTACGCGGTCTGCACGAAGTACGCGCCCACGGCCACCGCGGCCAGCAGAGCGACGAGGCACAGCATCGTCAGCCACTCGAAGTTGCCGGCCTGCGCGCGGCTGATGACGACCTTCGCGAGGGTCGCGACGAAGCCGTAGATCACCCCCGCGGCCATGATGTAGAAGAGTGCCTGCGCCCGGCGACGCACGAGCACCCAGAACACGCCGAAGACGATGACCACGACGGCGAGGATGCCGAGGATGATCCACAGTTCGCGCTCGGTGACCACGTGCTCGGTGGCGAAGAACGCTGCGATCGTCACGAAGATGAAGATGCCGCCCACGCACAGGGCGATCGCGATCAGGGATTGCCGCGTCGGCTTCTGGCCAGAGACGCGGGCGTTCAACACCGTCGTGATCACGAGCGCGATCGCACCGAGAGGCTGAACGAGAATGAGCGGTGCGACCGACAGCGCCGAGAGCTGGCACACGATCGCCAGTCCGAGCATGACGGTGCCCGCGACCCACGAGGGACGTGTCAGCAGAGACGTGAGCTGCTTGCGCGAGAGGCCGCCGGTGGTCTTGCCCGAGAGGCGCTCGACCTTCTGCACCCCGCGGTGCTGGTACTGCGCGCCGAACGACATGAACACCGCTCCGAGGAGCGCCAACGGGATGCCGAGGAGGATACGGGGATCGCGGAAGACACCGACGAGTTGGTCGATTCCGTCGCTGAGGGTGGCATCGAGCGGGATCACCCTCCGACGATAGCCCGCCGTCCGCTGGTTAGGCTGGTGACGTGGCCGTACTCCCGATTCGCATCATGGGTGATCCCGTGCTGCACGCTCCCGCTTCCCGTGTCGACGAGATCACCGATGAGGTGCGCACGCTCGTCGCCGACATGTTCGAGACGATGGACACCGCCCCCGGCGTGGGTCTCGCCGCCCCGCAGGTGGGAGTTGGCCTGCGCATCTTCACCTACACGTACGAGGACGACGAGGGTCGACCCTGGCGCGGCGTGGTGATCAACCCCGACTTGTGGATCCGTCCGATGGAGCCCGGCTACCCCGACCCCGACGAAGAGAGCGAGGGATGTCTCTCGTTCCCCGGCGAACGCTTCCCGTTGCGGCGGTCGGAGGCGGCGCTGCTCACCGGCACCGATCTCGACGGTCACGCGGTCCGTATCGAGGTCACGGGCTGGCGCGCGCGCATCCTCCAGCACGAGTTCGATCACCTCGACGGCATCCTGTATGTGGATCGTCTCGACGAGGAGGACAGCCGGGTGGCGGCCAAGATCGCGAAGAAGCGCAAGTGGGGCAAGCCGGGCATCTCGTGGATGCCGGGCGTCGACGACATCGACGCGTGAAGGGCGAGCCGCGGGGCGGCGCCGTCAGTTCTCGATGATGTTCGGCGCGAACCGGCAGAAATAGTCGGTGATCGGTCCGTCGGATTCGCGGATGCCGACGCCGAACGCTTCCTGGTTGATCACCCACGACCCGAGCACGGGGTGATTGCTCCCCTGCGATCCCGGGAAGTCGGGCAACTCGTGGTACTGCTGCCAGACGCGCTCGCGACCCGTCCCCTCGCGGCGGTACTCCTGCCCGTTCGAGGTCACGCTGCCGTCACGGCGATGCACCTGGATGCCGTCGCCCTCTCGACCGAAGACAGGTTTGACGACGAAGTCGGTCATGCCGTTGGGGCCGTCGGCATAGGCCGGCAGCAGGTTCGGGTGGCCGGGGAACAATCGCCAGAGGGCCACGAGGAGGAGCTTGTTCGAGAGGAACATCTTCCACGCCGGCTCGTACCACCGGCCGAAGAGTCCGCGACCGGCGATGAGCAGGGCCCCGAACTCCTGGTCGCCGACGACGCGGTCCTCGCCCGAGACGAGGTCCTCCCACGGGTAGAGCTTGAAGAGATTGCGGATCACGGGGTACTGCGTGCCCGGGGTGTCTCCGGGCAGCGCCGCGATGCTCCGCGACGAGCCCCAGGGCTCCGGGACGCCCACGAACTGCCGCGCGCCGTGGTGCCAGCCGATCTCCTTCATCTCGATGCCGGTGTGTTCCCACCCGGCCTCGCCGGCGACGTCGCGCATGTAGGCGACGGTGTCCCAGTCTTCGCCGTAGGTGTCGGCATCCGAGTGAGCGACGAACAGTCGCCCGCCCTCCCCCTCGTTCAACGAGCGGTGCAACAGGGTTCGCCAGCGCTCCACCAGGGCCTCGTGCAGCCCGTTCCATTGGTCGGTGTCGGCGGGCAGCGCTCCGCTCTTGATCCTGTCCTGCAACCAGAACCACTGCGTGACCGACGCCTCGATGAGACCGGTGGGGGTGTCGCCGTTGTACTCGAGCATCTTGGCGGGTGAGCCGTCGCCGGCGTAGGCGAGGTCGAAGCGGGCGTAGACGTCGGGTTCGTCCTGCTCGAGCGACCATTGCGCGAGCTCGAACGCCTTCGGGCTGAGCCCGAGATGACCGAGTGCCCCGGATGCCATGTATGTGGCCGCCTCGAGGCTCATGCGGTGCAGTTCCTCGGTCTGCTTCTCGAGCTCTTCGACCTCGGGGAGGGTGAACACGTAGGCGGCGCCGTCGTTCCAGTACTCCACCGCCGTCCCGTCGTCGCGGACGGAGTGCGAATAGATCAGGCCGGACTGCTTGATGGTGCGCTCCCAGTCGGGACGCGGGTCGAGCTCGATGCGCCGCATCAGCTGCCGTGGCTTCCGTCGGAGCCCGAGCCGCCGAAGCCGCCGCGCGAGACGCTGTCTCCGTCGCTCGAGATGCCGCGGGCAGCGGTCTTGCCCGAAGGAAGGCTGTCGGAACCACCGGTGGCCGGCTGCCCCACCGCGGGAACCGTCCGGCTGCTGGAGCCGAGCGGCAGGTAGTACCAGTGCGCACTGCCGCCGTGGTTGTTGCAATCGTCGTCGGGAAGTCGCTTCTGGGTGGAATTGTCCCGGCAGATCTGGGCGTAGTCGTCCGAGACGTTCGTCCCCTGCCCGCACCCGGTGAGGGTGGCAGCGAGGGCGGCGACGACGCCGACGGTGACGGTGCGCGACGCGCGACGACGCACGACTGGCTGCATGAGGGGACTCCTTCGGAGATGTCGATCCGGCGACACTGCGCCGATGTTCTCACACCCGCGTGCGGGCGATGTCAGACGCGGGATTCGTGGCGCCGCGGGAAGACGTGGGGCGGGGCGCCGGAGGCCGGCATCCATTCGCAGGTGAAGCTGCCGCGGTAGCCGAAGAGGAAACCGAAGCGGTCGTTGTCGACCCGCATGTCGACGTGGAACCGGCCGTCGGTGTCGTCGAAACGTTCGCGGAGGGTGGCGCGGCCGCTGAAGAGCATCGGGAACCGGAAGCCGACCGGCCCCTCGTAGAAGCGCTGCTCCCCCGATCGGAGGAGCAGTCCGCCGTCGTCGTCCACTTTCAGGTCGAGGTCGACGGCGAGATGCTGATGCGTGCCGAGGTAGTCGATGACCCGTCCGTCGTGCAGGATCATCGTCGCGTCGAACCGCGCGGAGCGCCCACCCACCTCGTACTCGCGGACGAAGGTCACGGTCTCACGACCGAAGGGGTCGAGGTATGGACTGTTCCAGATGGTGAAGGGCACGTCCTCGCCGACCGCCGGGACGAGGATGTTCCGCAGTTTTCCGAACTGCAGGAACGGGACCGTCCACCAGGGTCCGCGCCGGATCTCGCTCATGACGCCGCGGCCGACGCACGCCTGATCGTCGTCGAGGCCGACGCCGAAGCGTCGCTGCATCATCGGGTGCAGGCGGTCGAAATCGGAGCCCATCGCCCGCGCGAAGATCGAGGTCATCGTTGGCCTCCCGGCGCGGGCAGTGCGGCGAGCGTGGCGGGTGCGTCGTCGAGCGCACGCCGTCGGTGCGGGGGGACCCTCTCGCAGCGCGACGCGCGGGGGCGATCTCTCCGCCAGAAGGCGACGGCATGCACGAGCGACCAACGCTCCGGTTCGACACCCGCTTCGAGCCACAGGCGCAGTCGGTCGAAGCTCCACGCGGTGGCCCAACCCACGAGGGGACGCACGATCACGTCGAGCGGGCCCCACCCCGCCGCGTAGTCGTAGCCCGTGGAGAACCGGATGCCGTCGTCCACCGGCTCGTACCGCCAGTAGCCGCGACCGTCGCGCAAGGGCGATAGGCGGTCGGCCGTGGTGAACCGCAGAGCGGAGGTACGGCTGCCGTCGGGGCGTGAGCTCTCGCCGATGCTGATGCCATCGCCGCGGACGGTGTGGACGGGTGTGCGTCTCTCGTAGACGAAGCGCGCGGCGCCGTCCGCGTCGCTCGTGGTGGGTGTGATGCGCGAGAAGCGCACGTCCCACCGCACGTGCTGCGACGGGTCCTGCGTCGCCGTCCACACCTGGTCGAGCGTCGCGCGGATGGTCGTCGCGACATAGATCCCCCGTGCCCCCATAGCGTCAGCCTAGGCGTGAGGGGGTCGCGGTCGACACATCCCTCGGCGGGTGTCGTCAGCCCGCCCCGAAGGAGTGCAGCGCGAGGTCGTCGCTGAGGGCTTCGCTCGCGAGACGCCCCCGCACACTCGTGCCCTGCTCGTCGAGCGGCGGGCTCACGACGGCGCCGCCGAGACGCCCGGGAACCGAGAGCACGATCGCACCCGAGACGCTCGACTTGGCCGGGATGCCGACCGCTCGCATCCACCGTCCTGATCCGTCGTAGACGCCGCAGGTCGCCATGACCGATATGACGTCGCGCGCGACGCGCTCAGGCACGGCGCGCTCCCCCGTTCGGGGATTGACTCCGCCGAGCGCGAGAGTGGCGCCCATGACAGCGAGGGTCTCGGCATCCACCAGGGTCGCGCAGGCGCGGGCGTACACGGCGACAGCGTCGTCGGCCGTCGGTTCGAGGGTGCCCTCCGCGCGCATGAGGTGGGCGAGGGCGTGGTTGCGATCGCCGAGGAGATGTTCGTTGTGCGCCACGTCCTCATCGACGTCGAGCTCGCGTCCGGCGAAGGCGGCGAGCCCGCGCGCGATGCGGACCATGCGCGCCTCGGCATCGGCACCCTCGACCAGCGAGGCCGTGAGCAGCGCCCCGGCGTTGACCATGGGGTTCGGCGGCCGGCCGGTGCCGCTTTCGAGTTTGAGGGCGTCGAACGACTCGCCGGTCGGTTCGATGCCCACGCGATCCAGCGCCGCGCCGTCGGTGTCGAGCAGCGCCAGCGCGAACAGGAACGGCTTGACCGCGGACTGCACGCTGAACGAGACGTCCGCTTGTCGACTCGATTGCACCGAGCCGTCGGGCAGGACGAGGGCGAGGGCGCAGAAGTCGGGGTCGGCGTCCGCCAGCTGCGGGATGCTGTCGTCGACCTGTCCCCCGCGCTCCGGGAGCAGGCACGACCGCAACGCGTCGAGGTCGGGGGTCGGGGCGTCGGGAGGCGAGATCACGCCCCCAGCCTCGCAGCTACGCGCGGGACCGGGGCCGCTTTCATCAGTACAGTCCGCGCGCCGCGAGCTCGCCCCGCAGAATCGGCGTCAATCGTTCCGCGAACGCCGGGGTCAGGTGGGTGTCGTCGTACCGCACGGGGGTGTCGCCCGCGAACGCGGGGCAGATGTCCTGCCAGCAGCTGAAGGGAAGCGAGCTGATCGCCGCGTCACCCGTGGTCGCGGCATGGGCCTCGGTCGCGGCCTCCATCTGCGTCCACACATCGTCCACGCCCGCAAGGCACGCCGACGGGCCGGTGAGCGGAGAGACGCAGCGGCCGAGGTCGACGCCATGGGGCGGAGGCGCGAGGTAGACGGTGTGGCCCGCGGGCGCCCATCCCGTGACCTCGGAGGCGATGGCGGATGCCAGATCACCGGCGCTCAGGTCGCGTCCATCGACCGAACGCCCCAGCGTGAACGCGTTGGACACCACGAGCAGGTCGGCGGGCGAGGCGCCGATCATCGCCGCGACGTCGGCCTTGCGCTGGGCGCAGCCGGCCATGACCGACGGATCGCGGCTCTCGACGAGCACATCGGTGAAACGGCATCCGTACATTCCGACCGTCGTGACGCGCCACGCTCCCCCGCTGTCATCGGCGAGCTTCGCGAACGCGGGCGCGTACGCCATCGCGCTCGAGTCGCCCACGAGGTACAGATGTCGCGGGGCGTCGGCGGAGCCCCACGTGCACCGGCCGGCGTCGAGAGCGACCCCCGGGGTGAAGCAGTCGTGCGCGCGGTTCGCCGATGATGAAGAGCGCTGCACCTCGTCGAGCGAGGGGTGCAGGTCGGGCCACGAGGTGGCGGTGGTCGCGGCCGCGAGTTCCGCCTGCAGCGCGCTGAGGGCGTCACCGGCCTGGGCCGCGACGTCGACCGCGGCGGGGGCTGCCGCCGGCAGTCCCGGGAGTGTCGGGGCTCCGTACGCCAACATCACGGCGAGGGCGGTGGCGCCGGAGCCGATCGCGAGGGTGGCGCCGGCCATCGCCACGCGCGGGGCGAAGCGCGCGCGCCAAGCGGCCCACGCGGGTGCGGCGTCGGTGGGGAGCGATGCCGCGGGTGCAGGCATCCGCTCTTCTTCCGGTGTCGGGAGCGGTGCAGGGGCGACGACCGCTGCGGCGGCGGGGGCGACCGCGGCGACCGCGGCGCGGGACCCGGGGTAGTACCGCTGACCGGGAACGTACCCGGCGGGTCGCGAGGCGAGCGCGCGCGGAGGGCGCGACGCCGGGCGCGCTTCGGGGACCGCCGGGGCAGGAGACGTCGGCTCCGCCGCGCGAGGCGCGGCCCACGGCGAACGGTGGAACGGCTGCTCGACGCCGAGGGAGGTCGCGACCGTCAGGACGAGCAGGGCCAGGATCGTGATCACCGTCGCGGCGGGCCCGGGCGCGAGCAGGACGCCGGCGAAGACGATCACCGGCAGATGCCAGAGGTAGAGCGAATACGAGACATCACCGAGGGTGACGGCGAGGGGGTTCGTGAGCACGAAAAGGTGCCGGTGGCGGGGATCGCCGCCGATCCCCCCGCCGATCACGAGCGCCGCACCGATCACCGGGAGCGCGGCCGCGGGCGCCGGGAAGGGGCCCGCGGGGTCGATCACGAAGAACGCCGCGAGGATCACGGCCACCCCGGCCCAGGCGAGCATGCCGCGGGCCGCCGCCGGGATGCGCGCGAGCACGGGAGCGGCGGACGCGATCACGGCACCCGTGGCGAGTTCACCCGCCCGCGTGAGCGTGGAGAAGTAGGCCAGGCTCGGATCGGCCGGTGTCTGGACGACGGCGACGATCCCGGATGCCACGACCACCGCCCCGGCGAGGAGTCCCACCGCCACGCGTCCCCCTCGTGCGCGGCGCGCGGCGGCCGGAAGAGCGGCGACGGCGAGGAGGACGAGCAAGGGCCAGACCACAGAGAACTGCTCTTCGACCGACAGCGACCAGAAATGCTGGAGGGGCGAGACACCCGTTGAGGCGAAGTAGTCGCGGCCCTCGAGGCCGAAGTGCCAGTTGGAGACGAGACCCGCCGCAGACAGGGCATCGGTCAGGGTACTTTCAGCCCGCACGGGCGAGAAGACCAGGAAGGCGGAGCCGACAACGGCCGTGAGGACGACCAGCGCGGCGGGGAGCAGCCGCTTCACCCGTCGCGCGAAGAAGGCTCCGAGTCGAACCGTGCCCTCGCGGTCCAGGTCGGAGAGGAGGATTCCCGTGACGAGGAACCCCGAGAGGACGAAGAACACGTCGACGCCCACGAAACCACCACGGGGCCACCCCGTCAGGTGCGTGGCGACGACAGCGACGACGGCGATGGCGCGAAGCCCCTGCAGGTCGCGACGCACACGAGAGGCGGGGGCGGGCACGTCGGATCCTCTCGGGCCGGCGTCGGCGGCCGCAAAGAGCTTAGTGGAACCGCTCCCATGAGGCCGAAGCACAGCCCCCTCACGCACTCGCATGGGACGGGGAACGCAGAGCCTGCCCCCGAATCGAGCCACCATTATGCGCGTCGGAGCAGGCCCCCGCCACCCCCGGTTGCCAGGGGCCGCGCGGGCATAGTGTCCCACTCGACGGATGCGTCCCGGCATCCCTCCCCCTCGCCGTCAGGCGGTCCTGCTCGAAGGAATCGATGAGCCTCTCGTCCGACCACGCGATGCCCCACGCGGGCGACATCCTCGGCGGCCGTTACATCTTGCGCGAGCGGATCGGCGCCGGCGGGATGGGGCGCGTCTTCCGCGCGCGCGACGAGGTGCTCGCGCGCGACGTGGCCATCAAGATCTTCTACGCCGACGCCGCCGACGAACCCGAACCCGTTCGCCGGATGTCGGAGGCGCGAGCCCTCGCGGCCCTCGCGCACCCCTCGCTCGTCACCCTGTACGACGCTCGCCTCACTGGCGACGATCACGTGTACCTCGTGATGGAGCTCGTCGACGGCCCGTCGCTGCAGCGGCGCATCGAGCAGGGCCCTCTCGCACCCGCCGAGGTCGCGGGGATCGTCGCCGACCTGGCGGGGGCGCTCACCGTGGTCCACGACGCGGGGATCGTGCACCGGGACGTGAAGCCGTCCAACGTGCTCCTGCGGCCCGTGCGAGGCGGGGTGCGTTCGCACGAGGCCGTGCTCGCGGACTTCGGCGTCGCCCGTCTGATCGGGGCGACACGCCTGACCACCCCCGGAACCGTCATCGGGACGGCCGCCTATCTCGCCCCGGAGCAGGTGCGCGGGGAGGCGCCCCGTGCCGCGTCGGACGTCTACGCACTCGGGCTCCTCGCCATCGAGGCGCTCACGCGCTTGCACCCCTTCGGCGGAGGAACGCTACAGGAGACGCTGTTGGCTCGCCTCGCTCGTCAGCCCGAGATCCCGGGATCGTACGGCTTCGAGTGGCAGTCCCTGCTGACGTCCATGACCGCTTTCGATCCCGACGAACGGCCCACAGCGGCGAACGTCGTCGAGCGCGCCGAGGCCCTGGCCCTCGAGACGGGTGCGACCCCGGCGGCTGCGCCGGCGGCGTCATGGGCGATGCCGACCGCGTTGATGACCGCCCCCGTCACTCCGCCTGCCGCGCGCGCCGAGCCGGTGGCGCCGGTGGGCGCGGCTGCGGTGCCGAGGACTCTCCCGCGCTCCCGTGCTGAGACGACCGCACCGGTGTCGGCCGCCGCGTCGGTGGGAGCCGGCAGTGTCCCCTCGACATCGGCGCGCGACCCGCGTTCGCGGCGACGCCGCGTGCTGTGGGCCGGAGCCGCCGCCGGCGCTGCCCTCGTCATCGGCGGGCACGTCATGGCCTTCTCGCTCGGCGCCGGGTCCGACATGGCCACGGACCGCGCCTCGACCCCGGCTCCCTCGTCGACGCCGGGCCCCGTCGTGGCCGAGGACGTCCCCTCATCCGTCGAGCCGGTGTCGAACACGGATGCCGAGACCCCGCCGCCGGCGAAAGACCCCGGCAGCTCGCAGCCCACGCAGCCCTCCCCCGCCCCGCCCGTCATCGAGGCGCCGGGTGGCGGGGTCTCGCAGCCCGGTCAGGGCTCGCCCGGCTCCGGTGGCTCCGCCGTCGTCGAGCCGGCGCCCAACACCCCTGAACCGGGCGGCGACAGCGCGGTCCCGACGCCGAGCACCTCCCCCTCCCCCGGAGCGAGCACCGGCACGGCGCCGGGTGCGGGCTCGCCGGGCAACGGGAACGGCAGCGGCAAGGGGAACGGCAACGGCAAGGGGAACGGCGCGAACAACGGCAAGGGGCCGGGCGCAGGGCAGATCGCAGACGTCCCGGCGAACTAGCGGATCCGCGGGTCCGGTCGAGGGCGCACCTTCCGCTCACGCCGTGATGCGACTCTCGTGGCGAGCCTCGCACGGCGGTGATCCCTATGCTGTCCAGAGCTCATCGCCGTTTCGAAAGGCCCCGCGCAACGACGAAGGCCCGACGCTGATGCGTCGGGCCTTCGGTTGGCTCCCCGGCTTGGACTCGAACCAAGAACCTATCGGTTAACAGCCGATTGCTCTGCCAATTGAGCTACCGAGGATCATGCTCACCTTGCGGCGGGCAACCCCACGATACTAACAGCACGCGGGGGCGGCGGAAAAATCAACCGGCCGAAATCCGCCTCTCGGGCGTGCCGTCGGGTGTCCACTGCACGGCCTGGTCGCCATGACTGAGTCCGACGGTATGACCGGCGTGCAGCACCAGGACATCGGCATCCAGGTCTTTCGGCGCTTCTGCGTCGTTCGTCACGATGAGCGATGCCATGCCGCGCTCGTCGCGACGCCGCGTGATCGACGCGCGAGCCGCGGCGCGCACCTCGAGGTCGAGGTTGGCGTACAGGTCGTCGGCGACGAACAGACGCGGCTCGAGCACGAGGGCGCGAGCGAGAGCGACGCGCTGACGCATGCCGGCGCTGAGCTCGTAGGGATACTTCGGCGCGGTGCCGAGCGGCAGTTCCATCTCGTCCAGCAGCGTGGCCACGCGCACCGCGAGAGCCCGCGAGTTGACCTTGCGGTCGCGGCTCGTGATGGGCTCGGCGATCACGTCCTGCACGGTCAGGCGCGAGGGAAGCGCGGCTCCGGCCCCCTGCGGCAGGTAGCCGGTGTGGAAGACCCACTCGCGGCGGGAGCGTCCGGGTCTGCGGGCCGAGATGCCGTGCACGCGCGCGTCTCCCCCGACGACCGCCAGCCCGTCGTCGGGGTGGCCCGCGAGGAGCGAGACGAGCGAGGTCTTGCCCGATCCCGTCGCTCCCTGCACGATCATCGTGCGCGCGGCGGGCAGGGTGAAGGTGATCCCGTCGATCACGCGCACGCCGCTACGCGCCAGAGACAGGTCGTCGGCTCGAAGGGCGACGTCGGTGTCGAGGGTCCGGGGCATTCCCTCATCCTCCCCGACGAGCACGAGCGATGCCAGCGGCGCGCGGCAGCGAGCCCTCAGGTCGCGACGAGTCGCTGACGATCGGCGTCCAGCTCGCGCAGGCGGAAGCGCAGTCTCTTGCCCTCATCGGAATCGGCAGGAACCCGCTGGATGCCGCGGAGCAATTCGTTCTTCTCGCGCTCGAGCTCGCGCACGAGCAGGCCCCGCGCGAGGTCGTTCGCCGAGGCGACAGCTCCCTCTTCGGTGCGCGCCGGGAACTCGGCGGTCAGCAACTCCGCCGCGAGCGACCGGAAGGGCTCGCGGACGGCCTCGACCGCGGCGACGGCCCAGCCGGGTTGGGACAGATCGGTGGATGCCAGGGCACTGCGAACGGCCTCGAGCGCGGGATAGCTGAACGGCGTCTGCAGCGCCCGCAGGAACACGTCCGGCTCGATGCGGTGGCCGTACTGGAGGAACGCCATCATCGCGCCGCGTTCGAGGGCGACATCGCGATTGTTCGGGAGCGATGCCATCGTGACCGAGATCGCGATCGGTGCGGGTTCACTGTCTTTGCGCGTCTCGCGCTTCTCGGCGCGGTCGGCGCCGCGGGCCGCGCGCTCGACGGCCGACTGCACCTCGGGCATGTCGAGACCGAGGCGGCGCGCGAGCACGCGGACGTACCCCGGGCGGA
The DNA here is from genome assembly GCF_029761935.1 of Microbacterium testaceum. Lineage (NCBI taxonomy): Bacteria > Bacillati > Actinomycetota > Actinomycetes > Micrococcales > Microbacteriaceae > Microbacterium > Microbacterium testaceum. The sequence goes on along the minus strand of NZ_CP121699.1, from coordinate 464,336 downwards.
GCGCGGGGTCGCGGATGTCGGCCACGATGGGCGCCGCCGCGCGCAGGGCGCCGGCCCGACCCTCGACGCTGGAGAGGTCGAAGTCCTTGAGGCGCTGATCGATGACGAACTCGAACATGGGCGCCTTGTTCTCCATCAACGCGCGCACGGCTCCGTCGCCGCGTTGCAGGCGCAGGTCGCACGGATCGAGGCCCTCGGGGGCGACGGCGACGTACGTCTGCGCGGCGAAGCGCTTCTCATCGGCGAAGGCGCGCAGCGCCGCCTTCTGCCCCGCGGCATCCGGATCGAAGGTGAAGACGACCTCGCCCGACGAGCTGTCATCGCCCATCACCCGGCGAAGAACCGTGATGTGGTCGCTGCCGAAGGCGGTACCGCACGACGCGATCGCGGTGGTGATGCCCGCGAGATGGCACGCCATGACGTCGGTGTAGCCCTCGACCACGACGACCCGGTGCGAACGCGAGATGTCGCGCTTGGCGAGGTCGAGGCCGTAGAGCACCTGCGCCTTCTTGTAGATCGGCGTCTCGGGGGTGTTCAGGTACTTGGGGCCCTGGTCATCGTCGTAGAGCTTTCGCGCGCCGAAACCGATCACCTGCCCCGTGACGTCGCGGATGGGCCAGACGAGCCGCCCGCGGAAGCGGTCGTAGACGCCACGCTGCCCCTGCGAGACGAGCCCCGCCTGCAGCAGCTCGTCGCGGGTGAACTTCTGCGCGAGCAGGTGGTCCATGAGGTGCGACCAGCCCTTCGGGGCGTAGCCGACGCCGAAGTGAGCGGCCGCGCCCGCGTCGAACCCGCGATCGCCGAGGAAGCGGCGGCCGGTGTCAGCCTCGGGCGTCATGAGCTGCGCGCGGAAGTACTCCGCCGCCGCGGCGTTCGCGGCGTACAGGCGCGAGCGGCCGGTCGTTTCGGGCGCGGGCCCGCCGTCTTCGTAGTGCAGCGTGAAGCCGACGCGCGCGGCCATGCGTTCGACGGCCTCGGTGAACGAGACGTGGTCCATGGCGCGCAGGAACGAGTACACGTCGCCCGATTCGCCGCAGCCGAAGCAGTGGTAGTACCCGACCTGTGGGCGCACGTGAAAGCTGGGGCTCCGCTCGTCGTGGAAGGGGCACAGGCCCTTCATCGACCCGACGCCCGCCGATTTCAGCGCGACGCGCTCACCGACGACATCAGCGATGTTGACCCGCGCCTTGACCTCGTCGACGTCGGACTGGCGGATGCGGGGCATCAGGCATCCGCTCCCCGGGCGGCGCGGGCGCCGGGAGCCCAGACGCCGAGCTCGGCGGCATCCACCTCTCCGACGAGCCGGCCGTGCCACGCGATCGCGAGCTGGTCGGTGAGGCTCGCGACCTGGTCGACAACGACGCGGCGGCGCGCGGCGTCATCGGTGGCCGCGGCGAAGTCGGGGGCGTGCAGGGCGTCGAGGGCGCCGGGGTTCTCCCAGAGGGCGGATGCCAGGCGCTTGAGCACGTGGCGCTGCTCGCGGTACAGCACCTTGCGGCCGTCGATCGAGACGACGGTGGCGCCGATGATGCCCTTGAGCACCGCCATCTCGACCTCGACCTCGGCCGGCACGATGACGTGGGCGCGGTAGCGGGTCAGCTCGTCGGCGGGATACGCCTCGCGCGTGGCCGCGGTGGCGGCGCGTGCGAAGCGGCCGATCAAGTCGGACGTGAGGTTCTTCAGCCGCGCGAGCGCAGGGCGCGTGCCGTCGAACGAGGTGATCCATTCGGGCATGGCCATGAGGCGCTCGAGGCCCGCGGCGAGGTCGTCGCGCACGAAGTCGTAGCCCACCCAGCGCTGGATCGCGTCGAGCAGCCCCTCGCGACCGACGCGCGAGGCGAGGCGGGCCGGGTCGACGTAACGGTTGACCATCGCGTCTTCGAAGTCGTGCACCGAGTAGGCGATGTCGTCCGAGAGGTCCATGACCTCGGCCTCGATACAGCGCTGGCGGGCGGGGGCTCCGCCGCGCATCCAGTGGAACACCGGCTCGTCGTCGGGGTACACGCCGAACTTCAAGCGTCCGCCCGGGTCGGGCACCGGCTCGTCGACCGTCCACGGGTACTTGCACGTGGCGTCGAGGCTCGCGCGGGTGAGGTTGAGGCCGTACGGCTCGCCGTCGGCGCCGAACGACTTCGGCTCGAGGCGGGTGAGGATGCGCAGGGTCTGCGCGTTGCCCTCGAACCCGCCGATGTCTTCGGCCCATTCGTTGAGCGCACGCTCGCCGTTGTGGCCGAACGGCGGGTGGCCGAGGTCGTGACTCAGGCACGCGGTGTCGACGACGTCGGGCGACAGCTGCAGGGCCGTCGCGAGCTCACGCCCCACCTGCGCGACCTCGAGCGAGTGCGTGAGGCGGTTGCGGGCGAAGTCGGCGGGGCTCGCGGGGCTCAGCACCTGGGTTTTGGCCGCGAGTCGGCGCAGCGCCGCCGAGTGCAGCACGCGCGCACGGTCGCGCGCGAAGTCGTCGCGCTGGGAGCGGTGGTTCTCGACGTGGAAGCGCGCCGCGTCGACGTCGTCGTAGCCGAGCGGTCGGGCGACCGTCGGCGACGCCTCAACCGCCACTGTGGTGCAACTCCGCGTCGGAGAGGGCGCGACCGGCATCGTGACCGATCTCGCGGGAGTCGAGCCAGCCGTCGGGAAGGGCCGGGCGCTTGGGCGTGCCCGCGCGACCGCGCTGCCCCTCGGCCGCGGCACCCGGGTACGGGGCGTCGAGTTCCATCGTGGCCAGCAGCTCGTCGATCTCGTCGAGGGTCGACGCGGTCGCGAGGCTCGCGCGCAGCTCGCCGCCGACGGGGTAGCCCTTGAAGTACCAGGCGACGTGCTTGCGGATGTCACGGCATCCGCGCCCCTCGTCTTCGAAGAACTCCACGAGCAGCTCGGCGTGGCGGCGGAAGGCTTTCGCGACGAAACCGAGCGTGGCGTCGACGGGCTCGCCGTGCGCGGCTCCCGGTCCCCCCAGCGCGCGTGCCAGGTCGCCGAACAGCCACGGGCGGCCGAGGCAGCCGCGGCCGACGACGACGCCGTCGCAGCCGGTCTCGTCCATCATGCGCACGGCGTCGTCAGCCGACCAGATGTCGCCGTTGCCGAGGACGGGAACGCTCGTGACCGTCTCTTTGAGCTTCGTGATCGCGGCCCAGTCGGCCTGGCCGGAGTAGAACTCGGATGCCGTGCGGGCGTGCAGCGCGATCGAGGCGACGCCCGCGCCCTCGGCGATGCGCCCGGCCTCGAGGTAGGTGAGGTGGTCGGCGTCGATGCCCTTGCGCATCTTGATGGTCAGCGGCTTGTCGCCCGCGGCCTTGACGGCGCGTTCGACGATCTCGCGGAACAGCGAGGTCTTCCACGGCAGGGCCGCTCCCCCGCCGCGTCGCGTGACCTTGGGCACGGGGCAGCCGAAGTTGAGGTCGATGTGGTCGGCGTGGTCTTCGGCGACGATCATCTGCACCGCGGCCTCGACGGTGGCCGGGTCGACGCCGTAGAGCTGGATCGAGCGGGGGGTCTCGGACTCGTGATGCTGGATGAGTCGCATCGTCGTTTCGTTGCGCTCGACCAGCGCGCGGGTCGTGATCATCTCGCTCACGTAGAGCCCGGCACCGTACTCGCGACACAGGCGACGGAACGCCGTGTTCGTGATGCCGGCCATCGGGGCGAGCACGACGGGAGCGTCGAGTTCGATGTTGCCGATGCGGAGGGACCGCGTCGGTGCCATTGCCGTATTCACTTCACCATTCTCCCAGACGGATAACGACAGCGGTGCCCGCCCCCGACGAATCGGAAACGAGCACCGCTGTGGAGGAGCCTCACGCGTCGGCGGTCTCCGTGGCCTCGCGACGCTCGCCCCACACCTGGCGGGCGATCTGGCTGAAGGCCTCGACCGGCTGCGCGCCGCTCACGCCGTATTTGCCGTCGATGACGAAGAAGGGCACACCGGTGATGCCGAACTGGCGGGCCTGCTCCTGGTCGGCGCGGACGGCCGCGCGGAAGCGTTGCGAGGCGAGGGCCTCGCGGGCCTCCGCCTCGTCGAGACCGACCTCGACGGCGAGGGCGATCAGGTCGTCGTCGCGACCCACGTGCTTGCCCTCGAGGAAGTACGCCGACATGAGCACCTCGGCGAGCTCGAGCTGCTTGCCGTTCTCCTTCGCGAAGTGCAGCAGTTCGTGCGCCTTCACGGTGTTGGTGTGCTTGAGGATGTCGAAGCGGTACGCGAGTCCCGCATCGGCGGCGACGCCGGTCACGCGGTCGAGCATCTCGCGAGCGGACTCGGGCGAGATGCCCTTGTGCTGCGAGAGGTAGTCGACCTCTCCCCCGTCGAAGTCCTCGGGGGTGTCGGGCGAGAGCTCGAACGAGTGGTACTCGATCTCGACGACCGGCGCGTCGTCGTCAGCGGCCGTGGCGGCCAGGCCGTTCTCGAGGTTCCGCTTGCCGATGTAGCACCAGGGGCAGGCGATGTCACTCCACACGTCGATCTTGATGGCATCCGTCATATCGCGTGCAACCTCTCGAATCGTCGATCTATTCCGTCAACGGCATCGATCACGCCGTCGGCTTGTCCACAGCCCCTCCGAACCGGCGATCGCGCGACTGGTAGTGCTCGATGGCCTCCCACAGGTGCGTGCGACGGAAGTCGGGCCACAGGGTGTCGAGGAACACCATCTCGGCGTACGCCGACTCCCAGAGCAGGAAGTTCGAGGTGCGCTGCTCGCCGCTCGAGCGCACGAAAAGGTCGACGTCAGGCATGTCGGGCTGGTACAGGTTCTTGCGGATGAGCTTCTCGGTCACGGCCGAGGGCTTGAGCTTGCCGGACGCGATGTCGTCGCCGATGCGGCGCACGGCATCCACGATTTCGACTCGGCCGCCGTAGTTGACGCACATCGTCAGGGTCAGTGTGGAGTTGCCCTCGGTCAGGCGCTCCGCGTGCTGCAGCTCTTTGATGACCGAGCCCCACAGGCGCGGCTTGCGACCCGACCAGCGGATGCGCACGCCCCACTCGTTGAGCTGATCGCGGCGGCGGTGCAGCACCTCGCGGTTGAATCCCATGAGGAAGCGCACCTCGTCGGGTGAGCGCGACCAGTTCTCGGTCGAGAAGGCGTAGACCGACAGGTGCTTCACGCCCGCCTGAATGGCACCCGCCACGACGTCGAGCAGGGCCGCCTCACCCGCGCGGTGGCCCTCGACGCGGGTCAGGCCCTGCCGGTTGGCCCAGCGGCCGTTGCCGTCCATCACGATCGCGACGTGCTCGGGAACCGCGCCCTTCGGGAAGGCCGGCGGGTACTCGCCCGTCCAGTCGAGGGGGCGGTACGGCACGGCGTCGCGGTGCGTGAACGGCTTGGGTGTCATCGATGCGACTCCAGGTGCGAGAGGGAGCGGATGCCGCGCTCCAGATGGAACTGCGCGTACGCCGCCACGAGGCCCGAGGCCGCAGCGATCGTGCGTCCGGGGGCGGCGTCGATCGTCTTCCACTCCCCGGCCATGAGGGCGCGGAGCATGTCGACCGTGTCGCGAGCGACGCGCGGCGAACCCGCGGGGGCGCAGGTCGAGCAGACGACGCCGCCGAGTTGCGGCAGGAAGTAGTCGTGGTCGCCGATGGTGCCGCAGCGCGCGCACTCGGTCAGGCCGGGCGCCCACCCCGACAGGGCCATCGCGCGCAGAAGGTACGAGTCGAGCACGCTGCGCTCGGAGTGCTCACCGCGCGCAAGCGAGCGCAGCCCACCGACCAGCAGCAGGTACTGCTGGGGCGTCGCCTCGGCCTCGTTGAGGCGGTCGGCGGTCTCGACCATCGCGCTGGCGGTGGTGTACACGTCGTAGTCCGCCACGATCTCGGCCCCGTACGACCCGAGCGATTCGGCCTGCTGCACGATATCGAGGTTGCGACCCTTGAACAGCTGCACGTCGGCCACCATGAACGGTTCGAGACGCGAGCCGAACTTCGACGAGGTGCGACGTACGCCCTTCGCGACCGCGCGGATCTTGCCGTTGCGGCGGCTGAGCAGGGTGAGGATGCGGTCCGCCTCCCCGAGCTTGTGGGTACGCAGGACCACGACCTCGTCGCGGTAGGTGGGCACAATCCATTATCCGCCCGCTCCCCCGTCAAGCGGCCCCGAGTTGCCGTGGCGCGCCGCTCGGATCAGCGCGAGGTCGCCGCTCTCTGCTGAAGGGGCCATGATCCGTCGGGGATCGGCAGGTCGGGGCGGGTGTGCTGGAGGAAGTCGATGAGCTGGGGGTAGCCCAGCATGAGACGGGTCGCGCCGAATCGGGTCGTGCCCTCCGTCTTCGCGAGGATGCCGCCGAACCGGTCGCCCGGATTGGGCTCCAACCGGGTGATCTCGGCTAGCGGCACCGCGTTCGGTCCGCGCACCAGACCGAACGACCACACCAGGTCGGGAGTGACTTCCAGTCGCATGCGCTTCATCCCCCGCGCCAGGAGCACGAAGAGGAATCCGCCGACGAACATCGCCGCCCCGGCGATGACCATGCTCGTCTCGGGATCCTTCACGCCCGCCGCGGCCAGGAGCAGGAGGCTGCCGAGCACGATGACCGAGATGCCGACCGTGCGGATGAGGACGCGTTGCCATTTCCGCGTCGACACGACGAACAGCACGCCCTCGCGCGTCGCTCGAGCCGTCGCCGCCGACGGTGAACGTCGGATGATCGCCGTCACGATCGTGGTGATCGCCCCCGCGACGAGCACGGCCACCGCCACGCTCGAATTCGCCCCCCAATGCATCTGCAGTCCCCTCCGGCGACTCGTGGTCGCATCGACGTTCCGGGCGCACCGAACTGGCCCCCCTGCCCTCGATGAAATCGCATCCGAGCTGCTTGAGCTCACCCTGGACGGCGACCCGCCCCGGGTGCTACGCATCGCGGGCGCCGCGGTGACGCGCGTATCTCCGACTCCGCGCACGCGCCTCCGCACGCCGATCGCGCGCGTCCCGGAGAATGGATGCCGTGAACGCCTCGGTCTTCGTCATCCCCCTGTGGGCGGATCTCACCGCCGTCGCCCTGGGTGGTGTGCAGGGCGCGCTGTTCGCGTCCGGCTTCCAGGGGCAGCGACGCCTCGATCTGCTCGGGGTGGCGATCATCGGCATCCTGCTCGGGATGGGCGGCGGTCTCATCCGAGACCTGCTGCTCGGGCTCACCCCCGCCACGCTGCAGAGCAACTGGTATCTGATCACCGCGACCCTCGCGTCGATCGTCGGGATGCTCCTGTCGGGTATCTTCCAGCGGCTGAACCGTGCGATCGTCATGCTCGACGCCGTCGTCATCGGTCTGTTCGGAGCCTTCGGGACCTCGAAGGCGCTGGCACTCGGCATGCCGGCAGTGCCCGCGGTGTTCGTGGGCGTCCTGGCGGCCGCCGGCGGCAGCGTGCTGCGCGACGTGCTCATGGGCCTGCCGGTCGCGATCATGCATGTCGGCTCGCTCTACGCGGTGGCCGCCGGCGGCGGGTGCGTCGTGCTCGCCGCGACGGCGGCGTTCGGCGTGCCGCTTCCGATCGCGGCGGTGATCGGCGTGATCGTGACGACGATAATCCGCGTCCTCGCCGTGATCTTCGACCTCTCGCTGCCCGAGCAGCGCAAGATCTACCGCCGCAAGGTCGCGGTGGAGACCACCGGCATCCCGATCATCCGTTCCGACGGCGGCGAGTGAGGCGGTCCCCGCGCGCGTGAGTCGCCAAGATCCGTCGCTCGAGCACCTGCTGAGGCGACAAAATTTGGCGACTCGCGCGAGACGGTTCGCCGTCAGGCGAGGGGCGTGACCTCGTCGCCGACGCGGATCGTGCCACCGTCGGCGACCGGCAGCAGCAGAATGCCCAGCGTCGGCTCGGACTGGCCGAACTCACTCGTCAGCACCCGCAGCAGCCGGGCGTCGCGCACCCCCGTGTCGGGGTTCGCGGTGATCGCGGCGCAGCGCTCGATCGGCTTCTGCACCTCGAACTCGACCTCGCCGATCCGCACGCGTCCCTGCCACTCGAGCTCGGCCCACGGCGCGGTGCCGCCGACGACGATGTTCGAGCGGAACCGGCGATCGTCGACGGGCGCCGGCACCGCGGCATCCACCTCTTCGACCGAGGCGGAGCCGTGCAGCGAGATGAATCCGCGCGGGCGGTCCTGGAAGCGTGCGGTGCGACCGTCACCGAGAAGACCCAGGGGCAGGATGCCGTCGGCCTCGAGCAGCTTCTCATCGCTCGTCGTGCGCAGGTAGGCGGTGACCGCCTCACTGAGTCGGGCGCGGCCCGCGTCGCTGAGATCGGCGGTGACGTCGATGTCGTCGACCCGGAGCCGCAGCGTCAGCGCGTCGTCGTCGAGGGTGAGGTCGACGCGCGCCAACGTCGGGAAGGTCATGAGCGCGAGTCCGCGACTCTTGGGGAACGTGGCATCCGCCGGCTCGAGGGCATCGGCGAAGCGGAACACGAGCGAGCGGTCCCCCTGAACGCGGCCGTCGTCCTGGATGACGAGGCTGTCGCGCTTCTCGGGCGTGAAGCCCTTCACGGGGTAGCGGTAGAGGGCGTCGACGCGGATCACGGTCTCATCCTCGCATCGACGCCCACCCGCGATCACCAGCGGGCGAGAACCTCGCCGTGCGGCAGCAGGATCCACCCGTCGGGGTGCTCGGCCCACTCCCGCCACGCGTCCGAGATGCGCTGCAGCTGCGCGTCGTCGGCCAGGCCGAGGCGCTGCGCGTGTCCGGCGAACGCCGAGGCGAGCACGCGGTCGGCCCACATGTCGCCCCACCACGCGCGCCTGTCGGGCGTGTCGAACACCCACACGCTCGCGCTGGCCTCGATGCGGGTGAACCCCGCCTCGCGCGCCCACGCCTTCAGCCGCCGACCCGCGTCGGGCTCGCCCGACGATCCGCGGTGCACGCCGTGGTAGATCTCGAGCCAGTCGTCGAGAGCGGGGATGAGCGGATGCCAGATCACGCCGCCGTAATCGACGTCGCGCGCCGCGACCAGGCCGTCGGGCCCCGCGACGCGGTGGAACTCCCGCAGGGCGTCGATGGGACGCTCGAGGTGTTGCAGCACCTGGTGGGCGTGGACGATGTCGAACGAGGCGTCGGGCACGTCGAGGGCGTAGGCGTCGCCGGTGCGGAAGGTCACATTCGTGCGCTCCCCCGCGGCGGCTCGAGCCACCTCGACGACGTCCGACGAGGCATCCACCCCGACGACCTCTCCCGGGCAGACCCGGTCGGCGAGGTCGATGGTGATGGAGCCGGGGCCGGCGCCCACATCGAGGATGCGGGTGCCGGCCGACAGCGAAGACACCAGATAGGCCGCCGAGTCGGCGACAGTGCGCACGGCGTGGGAACGCAGCACGCTCTCGTGGTGTCCGTGGACGTAGGCCACGGTCTTCGTCTCTTTCGCGCGGGTCAGACGCCGGCCAGGGCGCCGGAGTCCTGACGGGTGCGGATCGCGCGGTTCACGCCCGACACGATCGCCTTGAGCGACGCGGTCGAGATGTCGCCGTCGATGCCCACGCCCCACAGGCGCTGGTCGTCGACCTGCAGCTCGACGTAGGCCGCGGCCTGCGCGTCGCCGCCCGAGCTGAGGGCGTGCTCGACGTAGTCGTACAGCGTCACATCGAACCCCTGTGCGCGCACGATCTCGAGGAAGGCTGCGACGGGACCGTTGCCCACGGCCGAGGCCGGGTGCGTGGTGTCGCCGTCGCGCAGCGAGACGTCGAGGTGCACGTCGCCCGACATGTCGCTCGACGAGCGCGTCGACAGCAGCTCGAAGCGGCCCCAGCGCTGGTCGTCGACGGTCGAGGGCAGGTACTCGTCGTTGAAGATGTCCCAGATCTGTGCGCTCGAGACCTCGCCGCCCTCGGCGTCGGTGCGCGCCTGCACGACGCCCGAGAACTCGATTTGGAGCTTGCGGGGCAGGTCGATCGCGTGGTCGGCCTTCAGCAGGTACGCGACGCCGCCCTTGCCCGACTGCGAGTTGACGCGGATGACCGCCTCGTACGACCGGCCCAAATCCTTCGGATCGATGGGCAGGTAGGGAACGGCCCACTCGATCTCGTCGACCGTCTTCCCCTCGGCGTCCGCGCGGGCCGCCATCGCCTCGAAGCCCTTCTTGATGGCGTCCTGGTGCGAGCCGCTGAACGCGGTGAAGACGAGGTCGCCGGCCCAGGGGCTGCGCTCGGGAACGGGCAGCTGGTTGCAGTACTCGACGGTGCGCTTGACCTGGTCGATGTCGCTGAAGTCGATCTGCGGGTCGATGCCCTGCGTCAGCAGGTTGACGCCGAGGGCGACCAGGTCGACGTTGCCGGTGCGCTCACCGTTGCCGAACAGGCAGCCCTCGATGCGGTCGGCACCGGCCATGTAGCCGAGCTCCGCGGCGGCCACGGCGGTGCCGCGGTCGTTGTGCGGGTGCAGCGACAGGATGACGTTCTCGCGGTGGTTCAGGTGGCGCGACATCCACTCGATCGAGTCGGCGTAGACGTTGGGGGTGGCCATCTCGACCGTGGCGGGCAGGTTGAGGATGACCTTGCGCTCGGCGGTCGGCTCGAAGACCTCGAGCACCTCGTTGCAGATGCGCAGGGCGAACTCGAGCTCGGTGCCGGTGTAGCTCTCGGGCGAGTACTCGTAGTAGACCTCGGTCTGGGGAATCGTCGCCTCGTACTTCTTGCACAGGCGCGCGCCCTCGAGCGCGATGTCGACGATGCCCTGCTCGTCGGTGCGGAACACGACCTCGCGCTGCAGCACGCTCGTGGAGTTGTACAGGTGCACGATGGCCTGCTTGGCGCCGGCGATCGCCTCGTAGGTGCGGGCGATCAGGTGCTCGCGCGCCTGGGTGAGCACCTGGATGGTGACGTCGTCGGGGATCAGGTTCTCGTCGATGAGCTGACGGACGAAGTCGAAGTCGGTCTGGCTCGCGCTCGGGAACCCGACCTCGATCTCCTTGTAGCCCATCTTCACGAGCAGGTCGAACATGACGCGCTTGCGCTCGGGGCTCATCGGGTCGATCAGCGCCTGATTGCCGTCGCGCAGGTCGACGGCGCACCAGCGGGGTGCGACCTCGATGCGCTTGGAGGGCCACGTGCGATCGGGCAGGTCGACCCGGATCTGCTCGTGGAACGGACGGTACTTGTGCACCGGAGCGGAGGTGGGCTTCTGGGTGTTCTTCATGATGTGTCGCTTCTTTAGATTCGTTCGGTGGGGCCGACGACGATCTCCGCGACGAGGAAGGCCCTTAGATCGAGGACTCGTCGCGGCAACCAAGAAGAAGCTGGCCACCGAAGCGCATGCAGCGATCGTAGCAGTCCCTCACGAGGCGCTCCGTCGGGCGGCCGCCCACTCGTGGTCGAGCACGGCGTAGACGAGCAGGTCGCTCCAGCGGCCCTTGAACCACTCGTTCTCGACGAAGTGCGCTTCGCGTCGCATACCGAGCCGTTCGGCGAGGGCCGCCGAGCGGACGTTGTCGGCGTCGATCTGTGCCGTCAGCCGACGCAACCCGTACACGTCGAATGCGGTGTCGATCAGGGCGCGCACCGCTTCGGTGGCCAGGCCTCGACCGGATGCCGCGGGGCTCAAGACCCACCCGATCTCGGCCGATCCGGCGTCGGCGTCGAGGTGGAAGAGCACGAGGTCGCCGATGACGGTGCCGTCCCTCTCGATGACGAGGACGACGCCGCCACGCTCGCCCTCGAGGGTCGTGCTGCCGAACAGGTGGCCGATGCGGCCCCGGATGTCGTCCGGCGACTGGGGCTCGAACGGGAGGAAGCGGCACACCTCGGCGTCACCGCGGTACGCGGCCATGGCCTCGAGGTCGCGCTCTTCGAACGGGCGCAAACGTACGCGCTCGCGGGTCACCTCGAGGGCGTCCGGCGCGGGCGGCAGGACGAACGGCGACGCGCTCACGGCAGCAGGGCGACCTTGCCGCCGGGGTGGCCGTCCATGACGAAGCGCACCGCGTCGATCGCCTCGGCGAGCGGGTAGGTGCGCGCGACGGGAACCTTGAGAACTCCGGACGCCGCGAGCTCCAGCACCCGCGCACGCGCGATGTCGCGGAAGCGGGCGCTCTCGGGCCGCGCTCCGGCGATCCAGAGGAACCCGTCGGCCTTCGCACGCTCGGGATCGACGATCGTGACGATGCGGTCGCGCTTCGCCACGAGGGCGAGAGAGACGTCGATGGCCTCGTCGGTGCCCACGGCGTCCCACGCGGCGGCGATCGGGGCGCCCTCGGCCGCCTCTTCGACGCGCTCGCGCAGTCCGTCGCCGTAGGCCACCGGGACACCGCCGTAGCGACGGACGCGTTCCGCCGAGTCCTCGGCATCCGGACCCACCGTGCCGATCACGCGGACGCCGAGCTCGCGCGCCTGCTGGAGCAGGCTCACGCCCACTGCGCCGGACGCCGCGTGCAGCAGCACCGTCTCACCCTCGGTCACGCGGGTGACCTGGATCATCTCGGCCGCGGTGGTGCCGGCCAGCAGCAGGTTCGCCGCCTCGGCGTGCGAGAGGGTCGCGGGCTTGGCGAACACGTCGCGGGCCGGAACCGTGATCTTGGTCGCGTAGGCGCCTTGCACGCGGAACGCGACGACCTCGTCGCCGACCGTCAGCTCGCCCGAGCCGCCGACGGCACCGGGACCGACGGCCGTGACCTCGCCCGAGAGTTCGTAGCCGATCGGCACGGGGAACTCCGCGCCGGGACGCGCCGAGGCGACGTGCTTCGCATCGGCCGGGTTCACACCCGCCGCGTGCACGCGGATCGTCACCTCGCCCGAACCGGGGGGTGCGACCTCGACCTCGTCGAAGCTCCACTGATCGATGGGCCCGGGAGCCGGAGCCGTCCACCTCTTCGCCATGGTCACGCCTTTCGTTTCGCGTCGTCGCCGCTGAGCGTAGCCCCCGGCGTGAGGTGTGCTGCCCGGGTCGGTCAGAAGCCCAGGCGGCCGAGCTGCTTCGGGTCGCGCTGCCACTCCTTGGCCACGCGGACGTGAAGCGAGAGGTAGACGCGTCCGCCCACGAGCGGCTCGATGCCGGCGCGGGCGCGTGCGCCGACGTCGGCCAGGCGCGAGCCCTTCTTGCCGATGATGATCGCCTTCTGGCTGTCGCGCTCGACGACGATGTTGGCCCACACGTCGGTGAGATCGCTGTCTTCGCGCTTGGCGACGTCGTCGACGGTCACGGCGATCGAGTGCGGGAGCTCGTCGCGCACGCCGTGGAGGGCGGCCTCGCGGATGATCTCCGCGATGCGGTCGTCGAGGGCCTCGTCGGTGACCACATCGTCGTCGTACAGAGCGGGCCCGACCGGCATGAGCGCCAGCAACTCGTCGCTCAGCACGTCGAGCTGGTCGTTCGTCACGGCCGAGAGCGGGATCACCGCGGCCCAGTCCTCGCGCAGGGCGTCGACCTCGATGAGGCGCTCGGTGATCTGATCCCGCGTCGCGGCGTCGGTCTTGGTCACCAGAGCGACCTTCTTGGCCCGCGGGTAGCCCGAGAGCGACTCGGCGATGCGGCGGTCTCCGGGGCCGACCTTTTCGGTCGCGGGGGCGCAGAACGCGATCACGTCGACGTCGCCGAGCACCTGCTCGACGAGGTCGTTCAGCCGCTGACCGAGCAGGGTGCGGGGGCGGTGGATGCCGGGGGTGTCGACCACTACGAGCTGGCCGGCCGGACGGTTGACGATGCCTCGGATCGCGCGGCGGGTGGTCTGCGGCTTGTCGCTCGTGATGGCGACCTTCTCGCCCACGAGGGCGTTGGTCAGCGTGGACTTGCCGACGTTCGGCCGGCCCACGAAGGTCACGAAACCGGATCGGGTGTCGGTCATCTGTCGTTCCTCTCACGCGACGAGGCGTCGGCCTCGGCGTCTTCATCGTCCATCGTCTCAGCCCGCTCCACGATCACGGTGGCGATTCCGCGGTTGCGGCCGCGAGAGGCCCCGCCGGTCATCACGAGGCCGGAGTGCTCGGCGGTGGCGCCGGGCTGCGGGATACGGCCGAGCGCCTTGCCCAGAAGCCCGCCGATCGAGTCGACGTCTTCGTCGTCGAGCTCGAGACCGAACAGGTCGCCGACCTCGTCGAGGCCCAGCCGCGCGTTGACGCGGTATCGGCCGTCGGGTAGCTCCACGATCTCGGTCGAGGGGGCGTCGTACTCGTCGGCGATCTCGCCCACGAGCTCCTCGATGAGGTCTTCAAGGGTCACGAGACCCGCGACGCCGCCGTACTCGTCGACGACGAGGCACACATGCACGGCGTCTTTCTTCATCTGCTGCAGCAGGGTCTCGGCCTTCATCGACTCGGGGACGAAGACCGCGGGCCGCGCGATGCGGCGGATCGGAGCATCACGCCACCCGGCCTCGTCGCGGAAGCCGAACTGGACGAGGTCCTTCAGGTACAGCACGCCCACGACATCGTCGGCTTCGTCATCGGCGAGGGGGATGCGCGAGACGCCCTTCTCGAGGAAGAGGGCCAGGGCCTCGCGCGAGGTGGCGGCCGCGTCCACGCTCACCATGTCGGTGCGGGGCACCATGACCTCGCGCACATAGCGGTCGGTGAAGTCGAAGACCGAGTGGATGAGTTCGCGGTCGTCCTCTTCGATGAGTTCGTTCTCAGCCGCTTCGTCGATGATGCTGAGCAACTGCTCTTCCGACGCGAACGACGTCGAGTGCGCGACTCCCGGCGTGACGCGGTTCCCCACGGCCACGAGCCCGTGTGCGAGGGGTCCGAGCAGGATTCGCATCCCCCGGATGACGGGCGCGCCGCCTCGCAGGAGCCCCCGAGCGTGCTGGCGTCCGACTGAGCGCGGGCTCGCCCCGACGGCGACGAACGAGATGCCCGTCATCAGCACCGCCGCGGCCAGAACGGCGAGCAGGATGTTGTCGAAGATCAGCATGAACGCGGCCGCGACGAGCACGGCGGCGGTCGTCTCGGCCAGAACGCGGATGAACGAGACGGCGGTGACGTGGGCATTGGTGTCGTCGCCGATGCGGCGTAGTGCCCGAGCGTTACGGCCGCCCGATCCGAGCTCGATCAGATCGACTCTCGAGGTCACGCCCAGGGCCGCCTCGAACGCCGCCATCAGCCCGCCGAAGGCGACGAGCAGGAACGCGGCGACGAGGAGGAGGGCCTCGGTCATGCGCGGCGCTGGCGCTCGACGGCCTGGAAGCCGGCGATGAGCTCGCGCTGCAGACCGAACATCTCGCGCTCCTCATCGGGCTCGGCGTGGTCGAAGCCGAGGAGGTGCAGCAGGCCGTGCGTCGTGAGCAGGATCAGTTCGTCCTGCGTCGAGTGCTTCGCGGCGACCGCCTGGGTCTCGGCGACGGCCGGGCAGAGCACGATGTCGCCCAGCAGGCCCGCGGGGGTCGGGGCGTCTTCGGAGCCCGGACGCAGCTCGTCCATCGGGAAGCTCAGCACGTCGGTGGGGCCGGGCTCGTCCATCCACTGCACGTGCAGGGACTCCATGGCACCCTCGTCGACGAGCACGATGGCCACGTCGGCGTCGGGACTGACGTGCAGCTCCTGGAGGTTGAACTCCATCAGACGCAGCAGGACCTGCTCGTCGATCTGGTGGTCGGACTCGTTGTTGATCTCGATCGTCATGAGCGGTTTCGTCTCGGGAGGTGATCGCGGGGACCGGCGGCACCGGGGCCGCGTCGCTCCGCACGGGTGGCGAATTCGGAGGCCTCGTCGCGTTCACGTCGAGCGGCCAGGCGCTTCTCGTCGTATTCGCTGTACGCATCGACGATGCGGCCGACGAGGTTGTGTCGAACGACGTCGTCGCTGGTCAGGCGCGAGAAGTGGATGTCGTCGATGTCGTCGAGGACCCGCGTGACGAGGCGCAGTCCCGAGGCGCCCTGCGGAAGGTCGACCTGCGTGATGTCGCCGGTGACGACCATGCGCGTGCCGAAGCCCAGGCGCGTGAGGAACATCTTCATCTGCTCGGGCGTGGTGTTCTGCGCCTCGTCGAGCACGACGAACGAGTCGTTGAGCGTGCGACCACGCATGTAGGCCAGTGGGGCGACCTCGATCGTTCCCGTCGCCATGAGCTTGGGGACGATGTCGGGGTCCATCATCTCGTTGAGCGCGTCGTAGAGCGGCCGCAGGTACGGGTCGATCTTGTCAGTGAGCGTGCCGGGGAGAAACCCGAGCCGCTCCCCCGCCTCGACGGCGGGACGCGTGAGGATGATGCGGTTGACCTCTTTGCGCTGCAGCGCCTGCACGGCCTTCGCCATCGCGAGGTAGGTCTTGCCGGTACCGGCGGGGCCGATGCCGAACACGATCGTGTTTTCGTCGATGGCGTCGACGTACTCCTTCTGACCAGCGGTCTTGGGCCGGATGGTCTTGCCGCGCGACGACAGGATCGCCTCGCCCATGACCTCGGACGGACGGGGGCCGCCGTCGGAGCGCAGCATGCGGTTCGAGCTGGTCACGTCGGCCGGGTCGAGTCCGTGACCCGAGCGGGTCATGCTGAGCAGTTCGTCGACGAGGCCGCGGGCCGCGCGCACCGCGTCGGGCGTGCCCGAGAGGGTGATCTCGTTGCCGCGCACGTGCACGTCGACGTCGGGGTGCTCCTTCTCGACGACGCGCAGCAGGCGATCCTGCGGGCCGAGCAGTTGCACCATGGCCACGCCGTCGACCTCGATGCGGTCGGAAACGGTTTCTTCGGGGGAATCAGCCACCCAGGCTCTTTTCGTTCAGGCCGCCCGCGAGGACGTGGGCGTGCACATGGAAGACGGTCTGACCGGCGCCCTCGCCGGTGTTGAAGATCAGACGGAAGTCGCCGTCGGAGTGCTCGGCGGCGACGGAGTTCGCGAGGCCGATAACCTCGGTGAGCAGGTCGGGGTCGCCCGCGGCCAGCTCGACGACGTTGCGGTATTGCTGCGTCTTGGGGATCACCAGCAGGTGCACCGGCGCCTGGGGCGCGATGTCGCGGATCGCGAAGGCGTTCTCGGTCTCGGCGACGATCTCGGCGGGGATCTCGCCCTGCAGGATGCGCGTGAAGATCGACGGCTCGCTCATGGCATCCAGTCTAGTGAGGGCCTCCGACATCGAGGCGGGGCCGTTGCGCCGAGGCGAGGCCCAGATCACCAGCGCCCGTGCGCCGCCGACAGGACCGAGATGGCCGCGGCCCCCGCGGTGGAGGTGCGCAGGACCGTGTCGCCCAGGCGTACGAGTCGGGCGCCGGCATCGGCCAGGGCCGAGAGCTCCTCCGGCGCGATGCCGCCCTCGGGGCCGACCACGAGCACGACGTCGCGCCCGTTGGAGGCTTCTGTCGCGACGGACGTGAGACGGTCGGATGCCGAGGGCTCCAGCACCAGCACGAGCGAGGTCGCGGCGAGACGCACGAGGTCGGCCGTGCGGGCCACGCCCTCGACCTCGGGGATCCAGGCCCGGTGCGCCTGCTTGGCCGCTTCGCGGACGATCGTTCGCCAGCGGGCGAGGCCCTTGTCGGCCTTGGTATCCCAGCGCGAGACGCTGCGCGAGGCCTGCCAGGGCACGATCGCGTCGACGCCGAGCTCGGTCGCCGCCTGAACGGCGAGTTCGTCGCGGTCGCCCTTGGCCAGAGCCTGGACGAGCACGAAGCGCGGCGAGGGTCCGGGGACCACCTCGCGCCCCGTCACCCGTACCTCGACCTGTTTCGGTGACGCCGCGGTCACGACACCCGTGAGCCAGGCTCCGCGACCGTCGCCCAGTGTCACCCCCTCATCGACGCGCACGCGCCGCACGGCGGCGGCGTGGTGCGCCTCGGTGCCGGTCAGCACGACGGTGTCGCTCGCGTGGGCGTTCCCGGCGTCGTCGGTGACGAAGTGCAGCACCACGGTCAGTGCCGGAAGCGGTCGCGGAACTTGCTGAACATCCCCTGCTGGTGCTCGGCCAGCCGCGGCTTGGGGGCCTTCGTGCGCTTGGCGAACTCCTCGATGAGGGCGCGCTCCCTGTGGTCCAGACGCGTGGGGGTCACCACGTGCACTCCGACGCGCAGGTCGCCGCGCTGACTTCCGCGCAGCGGCGTGATCCCGCGGCCCTTGATGGTCAAGACGTCGCCCGACTGGACGCCCGGGCGCACTTCGAGGTCGACGCTGCCGTCGAGGGACTCGATAGACGTGTTCGTGCCGAGAATGGCATCCGGCATCGACACCTCGAGGGTCGCGACGAGGTCGTCTCCCTCGCGACTGAAGGCCTCGTGCGCTTCGACCGTGATCTCGAGGTACAGGTCGCCGTTGGGGCCGCCGGCGGGACCGACCTCGCCCGACCCGGGCAGCTGCAGACGCAGGCCCGACTCGACGCCGGCGGGGATGTCGACCGAGACCGTGCGGCGCGCACGAACGCGGCCCTGACCCTGGCACGTCCCGCACGGGTAGGGGATGGTCGTCCCGTGACCCTGGCAGACGCTGCAGGGGGCACTGGTGACGACGTTCCCGAGCAGGCTGCGAACCGTGCGCTGCACGTGGCCGGAGCCGTGGCAGATGTCGCACGTGACCTCGCTGGTCCCGGGCTGCGTGCACGCGCCCTGGCACGTCTCGCACAGCACGGCTGTGTCGACCTCGAGGTCGCGGTGGGTACCGAAGACGACATCGCCGAGGTCGAGGGTCACGCGGACCAGGGCGTCTTGTCCCCGCTCGCGACGCGACCGCGGACGCGGACCCCGTCCGCCACCACCCTGGCCGCCCCCGCCGAAGAACGTCTCGAAGATGTCGCTGAACCCGCCGAAGCCGGCCGCTCCCCCGCCGCCGAAGGGGTTCTGGTCGCCGCCCATGTCGTACCGGCGGCGCTGTTCGGGGTCGCTCAGCACGTCGTAGGCGTGGGTGACCAGCTTGAAGCGCTCGGAGGCGTCTTCTCCGGGGTTCACGTCGGGGTGCAGCTGGCGTGCCAGTCGGCGGTACGCCTTTTTGATGTCTTCGGGGCTGGCATCGCGTTCGACGCCCAGGACCTCGTAGTGGTCAGCCACAATCGCCTTCCTGTCCGCTTGCGCGGGGTCGTTCTCGGGTGGGGTGCTCGAAGGAGTCGACGTCAGCGAGACGCGTCGTCGTCTTCGAGCATCCGGGTCAGATAGTGCGCGACGGCACGGACCGCCGCGAGGTTGGACGAGTAGTCCATGCGCGTTGGACCGAGCAGCCCGACGCGGGCCCCGCCGGTGGATCCGTCGTACCGGCTGGCGAGCACCGAGGCCTCGATGAGTCCGAACGGCTCGTTCTCACGACCGATGCTCGCCGACAGCCCCTTCTCGTCGGCCACCATCTCGCTCATGAGACGCAGGAGCGTCACCTGCTCTTCGATCGCCTCCAGCAGCGGGTAGATGCTCCCGCGGAAGTCGGACTCGCGCTTGGCGAGGGTCGCGGCGCCGGCCATGACGAGGCGATCCTGACGGAACTCCTCGAGCTCCTCCCCCACGATGCGCAGCACCGCGTCGGCGAGCACGTCCAGCGTGACACCCGGGCGCGGCCCGTCGGCCAGCACGGCTTGCACCTGCTGCGAACTATCGGCGACGCTGCGCCCGACGAGCAGCGCCCCGACGCGAGCGCGTAGCTGCACGATGTCGGTCTCGCCGGGTTCTGCGGGCACGAGGGCGATGCGCTGCGAGACCCGGCCCGTGTCGGTCACCAGGATCACCAGCACGCGCGGGCCGCCGAGGGCGACCAGTTCGACGTGACTGACGTTGGCGCGGGCGAACGACGGGTACTGCACGATCGCGACCTGTCCGGTCAGCTGCGTGAGCGCGCGGACGGTGCGGGCGAGCAGATCGTCGAGGTCGCCCGCTTCGTCGAGGAACGACGTGATGGCGCTGCGCTGTGCGCCCGAGAGCGGGCGGAGCTCGGCGAGGTGATCGACGAAGACGCGGTATCCCTTGTCGGTGGGGACGCGCCCCGACGAGGTGTGCGGGGCGACGATGAGCTCTTCGTCCTCGAGCAGGGCCATGTCGTTGCGGATGGTCGCTGCCGACACCCCGAAGGCGTGCCGATCGACGATCGCCTTGCTGCCGACGGGTTCGCGCGTGTCGACGTAGTCCTGCACGATCGCGCGGAGCACCTGAAGGCCACGTTCCGACACCATGAGCTGCTCCTCCCGTCTGGCACTCGCATCTGCGGAGTGCCAATTCTACGGGATCGCCTCGGCACGGTGCCGAGGCGGCTCGCGGAGTCGCCCTCCGCCGGTCGTTCAACGCCCGAGAGCCCCCTCGGCGAGGTCGGCACGCGAGCACCGGAACGAGCTCCCCCACCGGCCGCGTCGCCGGTCAGACCGTGAGCGCCCGCACCACGGCATCCGCCAGGAGTCGTCCCCGCAGCGTCAGCACGATGCGCCCGTGAACGGCATCCCGGCCCTCGATGAGACCGTCGGCGATGAGGGATGCCACGGCCTTCCGCCCTTCGCCGACGATCTCGGACACGGCCAGACCCTCGCGGATGCGGCTGCGCAGCAGCACCGACTCCAGCCGTCGCGCGGTCTCGTCGGGCCGCTCGCGCGCGGCCGCGGGCGATTCGACCGAGGCCAGGCGTTGGGCGTACGCGGCGGGGTGCTTCACGTTCCACCAGCGGAGCCCCGCGACGTGGCTGTGCGCGCCCGGGCCGAAGCCCCACCAGTCGGTCCCCCGCCAGTAGGCGAGGTTGTGACGCGAGCGGTGCGCGACGTCGCGCGACCAGTTCGACACCTCGTACCAGTCGTATCCGGCGGCGGCGAGCAGGTCGTCGGCCAGCTCGTACATGTCGGCTTGCAGGTCGTCGGAGGGCTCGGCCACGACCCCGGAGCGGATTTGGCGCGCGAGCTTGGTGCCGTCTTCGACGATCAGCGCGTAGGCCGAGACGTGGTCGGGCTCGAGGGCCGTGGCCGCTTCGAGAGAGGCGCGCCAGTCGTCGAGCGATTCTCCCGGCGCGCCGTAGATGAGGTCGACCGAGACGTCGAGACCGGCACGGCGGGCCGCGGCGACGGCCGTGGCGACGTTCGCGGGATCGTGGGTGCGGTCGAGTGCGGCGAGCACGTGCGGCCGGGCCGACTGCATGCCGATCGACAGGCGGGTGACGCCGGCGTCGGCGAGCGTGCGGGCGACCGTGTCGTCGACGGTGTCGGGGTTGGCCTCGACGGTGACCTCGGCCCCGTCGGCGATTCCGAACTCCGAGCGGACCGCGTCGAGCATGCGCGCCAGGTCGCCCGGCGGCAGCAGGGTGGGCGTTCCTCCGCCGAAGAAGACGGTGGATGCCGCGCGGCGACCACCGGCGGCATCCATCACTCCACCCGCCAGACGCACCTCGGCGTTCAGCGTGTCGGCGAAGTCGTCTTGCCGGGCGCCGCGCAGCTCGCTGGCGGTGTAGGTGTTGAAGTCGCAGTAGCCGCAGCGCACGCGGCAGAACGGCACGTGCAGGTAGACGCCGAAGTCGGCGGTCGGGTCGATCTCGAGGTCGGCGGGCAGGTGTCCGTCGGCGGGGGCCGGGTCTCCGAGCGGGAGCGGACCACCCATCAGGACGAGTACAGCGGCGAGATCGCGCGCAGGTAGCGGGCGAACAGCGCCTTGCGTCGACGGCGCACGCGGCTCGAGAACAGGCGGTACGACGGAGCCGTCGGCCGATCGAAGGCGCGCACGACGAACCACACCTCGTCGTTGTCGCGCCACTCCACGGCGAACAGCTCTTCGCCGCTGACGATCGAGTGGCCGACGGTGCCGAGGATGAAGCCCACGCGGCGGGGCTCCTCGAAGACCGAGATCACGCGCAGCTCGGCGTCGGCGCGGTGGCCGTCGACCTTGCCGTGCAACCGCACGCCGGTGCCGGGGCTCACGAACGGCGTTCCGTCGGCGGCGAAACGCTGCTCGGCCTGCAGGCTCGACGGGGCCACCGGGGCGCCGTCGGCGTCGAAGCCGACGCCGGAGTACCCCGCGTTGGCGGCGGGCCGCACGTCCGTGATGCTCAACTCGCTGGTGCGCAGCGGCGCCCACGACAGCAGCAGTTCGCCCGCGGCCGCGAAGCGCTCCTCACCGCTGCCGATGCGCCACGAATCCTCGGCGGGGATCGAGTGCTCCGGCGGATACTGCATGAGATCGTGCGCCTGGGTGGCGCCGACAGCCGCGTAGTCGACCGTGTCATCGGTGAAGTTCTGCCTGCGCATGGTTCACCCCTCTCGGTGTGGTGCCTTACTTCTTGGTCTCGACGTCTCCCGACAGGGCGGCGATGAACGCCTCCTGCGGAACCTCGACGCGGCCCACCATCTTCATGCGCTTCTTGCCCTCTTTCTGCTTTTCGAGGAGCTTGCGCTTTCGGGTGATGTCACCGCCGTAGCACTTGGCGAGGACGTCCTTGCGGATGGCGCGGATCGTCTCGCGCGCGATGATGCGCGCACCGATCGCGGCCTGGATGGGAACCTCGAACTGCTGGCGCGGGATGAGCTTGCGCAGGCGCTCGGCCATGAGCGTGCCGTAGGCGTAGGCCTTCTCGCGGTGCACGATCGAGCTGAACGCGTCGACCTTGTCGCCCTGCAGCAGGATGTCGACCTTGACCAGATCGGCGGTCTGCTGACCTGCGGGTTCGTAGTCGAGGCTCGCGTAGCCCTGCGTGCGGCTCTTGAGGTGGTCGAAGAAGTCGAACACGATCTCGCCGAGGGGCATGTGGTAGCGCAGCTCGACGCGGTCTTCGCTGAGGTACTCCATACCGAGCAGCGTGCCGCGGCGCGTCTGGCAGAGCTCCATGACCGTGCCGACGTAGTCCTTGGGCAGCAGGATGCCGACCTTGACGATCGGCTCCGACACCGAGGCGACGCGGCCGTCGGGGTACTCGCTCGGGTTGGTGACGGACACCGTCTCGCCGGTGTCGGTCGTGACCTCGTACGTCACAGACGGAGCGGTGGTGATGAGGTCGAGACCGAACTCGCGCGAGAGGCGCTCGGTGATGATCTCGAGGTGCAGAAGGCCGAGGAAGCCGCAGCGGAAGCCGAAGCCGAGGGCGACCGAGGTCTCGGGTTCGTACTGCAGCGACGCGTCGGAGAGCTTGAGCTTGTCGAGTGCCTCGCGCAGCTCGGCGTAGTCGCTGCCGTCGATCGGGTAGATGCCCGAGAAGACCATGGGCTTCGGGTCGGTGTAGCCCGGCAGCGCGTCGGTCGCGGGCTTGCGGTGCGTGGTGATCGTGTCGCCGACCTTCGACTGGCGCACGTCTTTCACGCCCGTGATGAGGTAGCCGACCTCGCCCACGCCGAGACCCTTGGTGGGGACGGGCTCGGGGCTCGAGACGCCGATCTCGAGGGCCTCGTGCGTCGCGCCGGTCGACATCATCTGCAGGCGCTCGCGCGGCTGCAGGGCACCGTCGATCATGCGGACGTAGGTGACGACACCGCGGTAGGCGTCGTAGACCGAGTCGAAGATCATCGCGCGGGCCGGGGCATCGGCCGTGCCGACGGGGGCGGGAATCTTCGCGACGATCAGGTCGAGCAGCTCTTCGACGCCCATGCCGGTCTTGCCGCTGACGCGCAGCACGTCGGCGGGGTCGCCGCCGATGAGACCGGCGAGCTCGGCTGCGTACTTGTCGGGGTCGGCGGCGGGAAGGTCGATCTTGTTCAGCACCGGGATGATCGTCAGATCGTTCTCGAGCGCGAGGTAGAGGTTGGCGAGGGTCTGCGCCTCGATGCCCTGAGCCGCGTCGACGAGCAGGATCGCTCCCTCGCACGCCGCCAGCGATCGGCTGACCTCGTACGTGAAGTCGACGTGACCGGGCGTGTCGATCATGTTCAGGGCGAACGTGCCGTCACTGGTGGCCCACGGCATCCGCACCGCCTGCGACTTGATCGTGATGCCGCGCTCGCGCTCGATGTCCATGCGGTCGAGGTACTGTGCCCGCATATCGCGGTCGCTGACGACGCCGGTGATCTGCAGCATGCGGTCGGCCAACGTCGACTTGCCGTGGTCGATGTGAGCGATGATGCAGAAGTTGCGGATCTGCTCCGGCGGAGTGGCAGACGGCTCGAGGGGCTTCAGGGCGCGCGGTGACATGTTCCGTCGATTCTACGGTGGTGCGCCGACATCGCCGTCCCCGGAGGCTCGGCACCACGGCATCCGGAGCTTTTACAGTGGATGCCATGGCGGTCCAGGTCGTGCTCGTGCACGGCATCCGCACGTCCGCCACCATGTGGCGGGCGCAGGTCGCGCATCTGCGACGGCGTGGCACTCCGGTCACCGCGGTCGACCTGCCGGGCCACGGAACGCGCCGCGACGAGGCGTTCACGCTCGACGGAGCGTTCGCGACGATCGATGCAGCGGTACAGGATGCCGCGACCCGCGGTCCCGTGCTGCTGGTGGGCCACTCCATGGGCGGGCTGTTGTCCATCGAGTACGTCGGTGCCGAGCCTCGTCCCCCGGTCGCCGGTTTCGTCGCGGCGTCGTGCACGTCGCTTCCCCACGGCATCGGGCGATGCGTCCGCGTGTTTTCAACGCACTGCTGGAGGTGGCGCTCACCACGATCGAGGCATCGACCTGATAGACTCGGTCCTTGGCTTGCGTGTGGGGTTCTTCCCGACCTCCACGATCGCCGGTGCAGCGCCCCTCTACCGCTCGCCCGGCACATCCCATACTCACTCAAACGAAAGACCGTCGACGTGGCGAACATCAAGTCGCAGATCAAGCGCAACAAGACAAACGAGAAGGCGCGCGAGCGCAACAAGGCCGTCAAGAGCGAGCTCCGCACGCACGTGCGTCGCACCAAGGAGGCCGTCGTGGCCGGTGACAAGGAAGCGGCCCTCAAGGCGCTCGCCACCGCGACCAAGAAGCTCGACAAGGCCGTGAGCAAGGGTGTCATCCACCAGAACCAGGCCGCGAACCGCAAGTCGGCCATCGCGAAGTCGGTCGCCGCTCTCTGAGCCGCATATCGTTCCAGGCCCGTCCCGTGTTCCACGGGGCGGGCCTTTGCGTTCTCGTCATGACGCCATGCGACCGCGTGCCGCCCTGGCCGGGCGATCAGCCGTCGACGATGCTGTGCTGCAGTCGGTCGAGGGCAGGCAGCGCGGCGGCGATCGCGGCGACGTCGTTCGCGGATAGGTCGCGCAGAGCCACGCTGAGGATGTGTGCGGCCGAATCATCGAAGGCGCGCAGGCGCGTCTCGGCAAGTGGCGTGAGTCCGACGCGTGTACGTCGTCCGTCGCCGGCGACGAGGTGCCGTTCGATGAGATCCGCTTTCTCCATGTGCGAGATCAGGTTGCTGATGGTCGACCGGGCGAGACCGAGCGTGTCGGCGAGGTCGGACGGTGCGCTCTCCCCTGTCGTCGCGAGCGAACGCATGACCTCGATCTGCGCGTCCGGAATGTCCGGCAGGTCGGCTGCCGATCGGGAAGCCCGGAGGACGGCGCGGCGGAGCGGACCGAGCTGATGCGCCAGGAGGCCGGCGGTGTGGAGGATGCCATCGTCCATCGTCGAATTCTAGTGAAATATGTGTTTGACACCGAACTAGTTTGGTCACAAACTCATTTCATGAACGTCACCACCACCGTTGCCCACCCCGAACCGCCCCAGGATCTGTCCGGCATCGTCGGCCACCGCTTCATCTACACCTATGCCAACGGCTGGCGGTACGAGATGTACGTCAAGAACGCCACGACGATCGACTACCGCATCCACAGCGGACACGTCGGCGGCCGTTGGGTGAAGGATCAGACGGTAGACCTCGTCGCTCTCGCGCCGGACGTCTATAAGGTCTCGTGGAACGAGCCGACGGGCACGAGCGTCGTGGTGAACGTGCTCCCCGCCGCGCGCGTGCTACACGGCACCATCTTCTTCCCTCGGTGGATCGAAATCGATGGGCACAAGACCGTGCTGTTCCAAAACGACCACCTCGACGAGATGCAGCGTTACCGCGACGAGGGACCCACCTACCCGATCTACGTCGTTCCGGAGTTCGCCCACATCACGCTGTTCGAGCGCGTCGGCGAGAACGACGAGTCCGTCGTCGACACCGCCCCCGGCGACCTGCCCGCCGGCTGGTCGGAGCGGTCGAACTGATGGCCGCCGACCCGCGACACACCCCCCTGACCCTCTCTCACGGCGGTCGCACCCTGCGCGGCTGGCAGGGGGAGCCCGTCGCCGGCGCCTCGGCCGACGCGCCGCGGGTGCTCCTGGTCCACGGCTTCAGCGCCGACGCGACGGGCGGACACCAGCTGTTCGTGCAGACGGCGCGTCACCTCGCCGATCGTGGTGCCGTTGTTCGCAGCTACAGCCGGCTCGGCCAGGGGATGAGCGACGGCGAATTCGCCGACATCACGATCGGTGACGAGGTCGAGCAGGTGGTGGGCATGATCCGTGCCTTCGCCGTCGACAGGCCCATCCATGTCGTGGCGCACAGTCTCGGCGCCGTGGAGTCCGCTCTCGCCGCGGCTCGCGTGCCCGAGCTTGTGCGCACGCTGACGCTGTGGTCGCCCGCGGGCGTCGTCGTCGACGACATCACGGTGCATGACGCCATCCAGGGTCGGCCCCTCGCGCCGGCCCGTGCGCAGGGCTGGTTCGATTTCGGGGGGATGCCGCTCGGTATGGCGTTCGTCGACGAGGTGGCCGCGGGGCTCGACGTGTACGGACCCGTCTCGAGCTTCACCGGCCCCGCGGACATCGTGCATGGAACGCAGGACGTGATCGTGCCGGTACAGTACGGCGCTCGCTACGCAGAACTGCTTCCCGGGGCGTCACTCACCGTCGTGGACGGAGCGGACCACGGCTGGTCGTCGATTCCGTGGCGTCAGCGCCTGTTCGAGATTCTTGATGCGCGAGTGGGGTTCACGGCCTGAGTCCGAGCTCGCCGTCGCGTCGTGTCGGACGCGACGGCGAGCCACCGGCTAGCCACCGTAGGGTGCCCGAGTCGCGATGATCGTGATCATGCGCTCGAGAGCGAAGACGGGGTCTCGCGATGCGCCCTTCACCTCGGCGTCGGCGCGCGCGGTGGCATGGATCGCCATGCCGAGCGTGTTGCCGGTCCAGCCGACGAGGTCGCGGCGGGCGCGGTCGACCTGCCAGTCCTTCATGCCCAGGCGCTGAGCGAGCATCGACGACGACTCGCGGGTGCCCGCCACGCGCGCCATGGTGCGGAGCTTCATGGCGACCGCGGCGACGAGAGGCACGGGATCGGCCCCGGATGCCAGCGCGTGCCGCAACGCGAGCAGGGCGGGGCCGTACTGCCCGGCGATGGCGGTGTCGGCCACGGTGAAGGCCGAGGTCTCGACGCGGCCCCCGTAGTAGCGCTCGACGATCCGCTCGTCGATGTCGCCGGGGACGTCGGAGATGAGCTGCTGGCATGCCGCGGCCAGCTCGGTGAGGTCGTCGGCGAAGGCCGAGACCAGCGACCTGAGGGCGACGGGGGCGATGCGCTTCTGCGCGGCCTTGAACTCGCCGACCGCGAAATCAAATCGGTCGGAGTCGCGTTTGACCGCGGGGCAGGCGATTTCGATGCCGCTGCCCTGACCCGCGCGGATGCCGTCGAGCAGCTTCTTGCCGCGAACGCTCGCTCCGGTGTGGCGCAGGACGACCGTCGCGCCGTCCTGCGGGTGGGCGAGGTACGACACCGCCTCGGTGAGGAAGGTATCGCTGCATTTCTCGACGCCGCTGACGCGGACGAGTCGGGGCTCGCCGAACAACGATGGCGACGTGACGCTGAGCAAGGTGCCGGCGGCGTAGTCGTCGGCACGGATGTCGGTGACCTCGAGGCTCGGGTCCTCGCTCTTGAGCATCGATCGGATGCCTGCGATCGCGCGCTCGGCGCAGACCTCTTCGGGGCCCGAGACCAGAACGATCGGCGCGGGCTGAGGGGAACGCCACGACACCTGCGGAATGGCCGACTTCGCCTTGGCGGGGGCGGAGCGTCGGGGAGCCGGAGTCACTCCCCCAGCCTACCGACCGGCTCCGACATCGCCGGTCGGGTCGCGAGCCCCTTCCCCCGTCCCCGCGCGCTCGCGCCACAGGGTGAGTCGCCCCCCTTCGTCGAGCCAGACCGCCAGCGCACCGTCCCGATCGGTGCGCGCCGCAGTGCTTCCCAGCGCCGCCAGGATGTCGAGGAGCGTCGCGGTCGGATGCCCGTAGTCGTTGTCGGCACCGACCCCGATGAGCCCGACCGCCGGGTGCAGCGCCCGGTACAACGCGGCATCCTGGTCGGCACTGCCGTGGTGGGAGACCTTCACGACCTGCACACGCGGGACATCGATCCGCCGTCGGAGGGCGGACTGCGCCTGCTCGCCGAGGTCGCCGAGCAGCACCGTGCGAGGAAAGTTCGCGCCGGCGACGTCGAGGGCGACGGAGGCGTCGTTTCCGGCCTCGGTGTTCGGGGCGGGACCGAGAGCCTGCCACCGCGTGCCGCCGAGTGTGCCCGTCATGCCGGTCGTCGCCTCCTGCAGGTGCGCTCCGGCGTCCGAGAACCGGTCCAGGAGTCGTCGGTCGGCCGCCTCGTCGGGCGGCCCGTGCACCACGAGATCGACCCGCCCCATCACCGCCGCGGACCCGCCGACGTGGTCGAGGTCGAAGTGCGTCAGGACGACGAGGGCGAGATGGTCCACCCCGAACGTCTTCAGGCATCGGGTCAGTGCCTCGGGTTCGGGTCCCGTGTCGACCAGCGCCACGGCGTCTCCGGACCGCCAGAGCGTCGCGTCGCCCTGACCGACATCGCACATGGCCACCTGCCACGCCGCGGGCACGGTGAGGGGCCCTGCGACGGTGCGGACCGCCGTCTGCCCCAGGACGAGGCCGACGACCACGGCGACGGCTGCGGATGAGATCGCGGTGATCCGGGGCAACCGGCGCGGTCTGACGACGGCGATGCTGACCGCCGCGCCGACGCCGGCGAGCAACGCCGCCCCGACGAGACCGTCGGGCCACGGCAGGTTCTGGGCCGACACCGCCGTGGTCGTATGCGCGACAGCCGCGATCCACGCGGCCGGCACCCAGGCGAGGGCCGTCAGACCGTCCCTTAGCCAGGGAAACGGGGCGATGCAGGCGAGGGCTCCCGCGACCGTGGCGGGCGCCGCAGCGGGGTCGGCGACGAGGTTGGCCGCGACACCGAGAAGGGGTACGTGCGGGTCGATGAGGACGATCAGCGGGCCGCAGACGAGCTGGGCCGACGTGGGCACCGCAAGGGCGAGGGCGAGGGCGCGCGGCATCCATCGCGCCAATCCGCCGGCCAGGGGGCGCGCGAGATGGAGGAGGGCCCCGGTCGCCGCGGCCGAGAGGGCGAAGCCGAGGGAGCGGGAGAGCCACGGGTCGACCACCAGCAGAACCGTCACCGCGAGGGACAGGACGGCCACGCCGATCGCCGGTCGACCGAGTGCGAGCGCGAGCATCGCCACCGCCGCCATCGCGGCCGCGCGGATGACACTCGGCTCGGGGGTCACCAGCGCGACGAACGCCGCCAGCACCAGCATCGCCCCCACCACCCTCCCGCCGCGGGACGCACCGCACATCGCCAGCAGGGCGAATGCCGCACCCACGACGATCGCGCAGTTCGCCCCCGACACTGCCGTGAGATGTGACAGCGACGAGGCGTTCATCGCGGCCTCGGTGTCGGGGTCGAGGCTCGTCGTGTCACCCACGGCGAGCCCCGGCACCAGACCCGCTCCCGGCTGGGGCAGGCCGCGGGTCGACGCGACGAGGCCGTCGCGCAGTCCCTCGAAGAACGCCCACACGCCCGCCGGGGTCGAAGCCGACTCGATGGAACTCGTCCGGACGACGAGGGCGGCGCGCTCCCCCGGGTCGGAGGGGACGGCCCGCCCCCTCAGCCGCACCTCGCTGCCCATGCTCGCCGCTTCCAGCGCCGACCGTCCCTCGGCATCGACGAGGATCCGCGCGGGGACACTCCCCGTGACGGCGAGAGCGCCCGCGCGCACCCGCGTGGCGACGGCGTCGAACCACGCGCCGCCGTCAGGAGAGCCGTCGATGCGCCCGCTGACGGTGACCTCCAGCTCGAGGTGGCGCCCTCCGTCGGCCTCGAGGGCGGCGATCTGCGCCCGCGTCGATCCCGCCGTCGCCACGGTCCCCGCCGCCGCGGCCGAGCAGGCGAGCGCGACCGCGACGATCGCGAGCACCGCCGACCGCCGCCACGCGACCGCGGTGGTCGCGCACGCAGCGAGGGCGAGGACCACCGCGAGCGGGGTGGCATCCGGAATCATCGTGCTCGCACCCGCGGTCGCCCAGGTCGCCACGGCGACCGAGACCGCCCGGAGGGATCGGCGGCGCGCGCCGGGACGCCCCCTCACACGCGCACCAGGTCTCGGATGCCCGCGAGCATCTTCTCCCCGATCCCCGGCACCGAAAGCAGATCGTCCACGCTCGTGAAACGACCGTTCGCTTCGCGCCACGCGAGGATGCGGTCGGCCATCGCCGGCCCGATGCGCGGGAGCTCGTCGAGCTGCTCGCGCGTCGCGGTGTTCAGGTCGAGCGCGCCACCCGTGCTGCCGCCGCCGCCCGAGGCGGGTGCGGCAGTCTCTGCCCCGACCACCGGGACGACGATCTGTTCACCGTCGGCCACAGGCCTGGCGAGGTTGACCCCGTCGCGTTGCGCGTCGTCGGCGAAGCCTCCCGCCCGGGCGATCGCGTCGGCGACCCTGTCACCGGCATCGAGTCGGTACAGCCCGGGCTCGCGCACCGCTCCCGCGACGTGGGCGTACAGTCCCGCCTCCGCGGGCAAGGCGGCGGAAGACGTCGAGGGGGATGCCGTTTCGTCGACGATCTCGGCACCGGTGGCGCCCCGCAGCATGCCGATGCCGATCGTCACGGCGAAGGCGAGCAGCACCAGGACGATGACCGCGCCGATGCCGAGGCGCGCTCGCGGGGGAAGAGCGCGCGGGAGTGGATTCGCAGCGTCGCGCTCTTCTGATTCCGTGCCACCCGCGTTCGACGGGGAACGGGACTGCTTCATCGACGCTCCCCGCATCACCGTGCGCTGCGACTCCTCGCGAAGGGACGAGGAGGAGGACGGTTCGGTCACGCCACGACGCTAGGCACCGAGGCTGCCGGCGCGCGGCACAAGATCGATCTTTCGTGGACAGCCGGACGGATTCCCGCGCTGTGCAGAACCCGCACCTACGCTGGAGCGATGTCTACGAACACATGGCGCGCCGTGGTCTCAGCCCTCGCCGACGATCGCGCACGCGACGTGTACGCGCGGATCGTGCTCGCCCAGCCGGTTGATGAAGCCCTCGACGCCCTGTCACCCGGAAAGCGTCGACGCCTCCTCGACACGCTGCTCTCGGCAGGGCTCATCTCCCCTGACGGCGCAGGATGGCGAACCGAGCCCGAGGTATTCCGCGACGCCCTGCGCTCCGCACCGGCCGCGCCCCGCGCGACGGGCATCGACCGCTTCTTCGTCGACGGCCGTCTCGCGGTCTCCCCCTCTCGAGCCGCCGACCGCGACGCCGTCCTTCTCCACATCGTCGGGCGAATGACCGAGCCGGGCGAGATCCTCACCGAACGGGCGGTCAACGACCGGTTGGCGGCGATCGTCGACGACGTCGCGGCGATGCGCCGGTATCTGGTCGATGCCGGGCTCCTCGAGCGCTCCCGCGACGGCGGCGCCTACTCTCGCGCCCGCTGACCGCTCCGCGGGCACTCACCTCGCAACGATTCGGCGAGGCGCACGTCTCTTCGAGCGCCGCTCCTCCACACGGTCAGAAGACGCCGGATGCCACGCCCCCGCACTCCGCAGAGCGCCGGTGGGGTGGCATCCGGAATCAGAGAACCTATTTCGTCGAGAAGCTGACCACCTTCGGCGGGCGCACGACCGCGCGCACGATCTGGCGCTCGCCGAGCGCGCGCAGCACCTTCTCGTCGGCGCGGGCCATGGCCTCGAGTTCGTCGGCGCCGATCTTGGCCGAGACCTCGAGCGTGCCGCGCACCTTGCCGTCGATCTGCACGACCGCGGTGACGGTGTCTTCGACGAGCAGCGTGGGGTCGGCCTGGCGCCAGGTCGCGAGCCCGACGAATCCGTCGTACCCGAGCGTCGCCCACATCTCCTCGGCGGTGTGCGGGGCGAACAGGTCGAGGGTCATCGCGATGACCTCGGCGGCCTCGCGCACGGCGGGGTCGCTCGCACCGGGCGTGCCGTCGATGGCCTTGCGGGTGGCGTTCACCAGCTCCATCAGGCGCGCGACGACCACGTTGAACTTCGTCTGCTCGACGAGGTTCGCGGCATCGCCCAGCAGGCGGTGCGTCACTCGGCGCAGCGAGGCGTCTCCCTCGGCCCAGACCACGTCGATCTCGCTGTCGACGTCGTGCGCGATGCGCAGGGCGCGGGCGAGGAACTTCGCCGCACCGGTGGTCGAGACGTCGTTCCAGTCCTTGTCGTCCTCCACCGGACCCGCGAAGGCCAGGGCCACGCGCAGGGCGTCGGCGCCGTGGGCGTCGAGCTCCTCCTGGAACAGCACCAGGTTGCCCTTGCTCTTCGACATCTTCGTGCCGTCGAGGATGACCATGCCCTGGTTGATGAGGCTCGAGAACGGCTCGGTGAAGTCCACCAGACCCATGTCGAACAGCGCCTTGGTGATGAAGCGCGCGTACAGCAGGTGCAGGATCGCGTGCTCGACGCCGCCGATGTAGAAGTCGACGGGGCCCCACTTGTTCGCCTCGCGGGCCGAGAACGCCTCGGTCTCACTGTTCGGCGAGAGGAAGCGGAGGTAGTACCACGAGCTGTCGACGAACGTGTCCATTGTGTCAGGGTCGCGCAGCAGCGTCTGGCCCGTCTCGGGGTCGGTCACCTGCACCCAGTCGGTGGCCGCGCCGAGGGGCGAGGTTCCCTTGGGCTTCAGGTCGAGCCCCTCGACCGAGGGCAGCGTCACCGGCAGCTGGTCGGCGGGAACGGGCGTGATCGAGCCGTCCTCGCCGTGAAGCATCGGAATGGGCGTCCCCCAGTAGCGCTGACGCGAAATGAGCCAGTCGCGCAGGCGGTACGTCTTGGCGGCGCGGCCGACGCCCTTGGCCTCGAGCTCCTCGATCATGCGGGCGATTGCGTGACGCTTCGAGAGCCCGTTGAGCGAGCCCGAGTTCATCATGCGACCGTCTCCGGTGAGCGCCATGCCGGTCTTGACGGGATCCAGGTCGTCGATGTCGCCGAGCGGGTCGATCGGCACGCCCTCGTCGTCGAGCTCGATCACCGGGATCGCGCCGGTGATCGGCGCGGTCGTGTCGACGACGACCTTCACGGGCAGGTCGAACGCGCGCGCGAAGTCGAGGTCGCGCTGGTCGTGCGCGGGCACGGCCATGACCGCGCCGTGTCCGTAGTCGGCGAGCACGTAGTCGGCGGCCCAGATCGGCAGCTTCTCGCCGTTGATCGGGTTGATCGCGTAGTGGCCGAGGAACACGCCGGTCTTCGGGCGGTCGGTGGCCTGACGCTCGATGTCGGTCGCGCGCTGCACCTGGGCGAGGTAGGCCTCGAAGCTCTCGCGCAGACCCTGATCAGCCGATGCCGCGAGCTCGGCGGCCAGGTCGGACTCGGGGGCCACGACGAAGAACGTCGCGCCGTGCAGGGTGTCGGGGCGCGTGGAGAAGACCGTGATCTTCTCGTCGCGACCTTCGATCTCGAACGCGATGTCGGCGCCGACGGAACGGCCGATCCAGTTTCGCTGCATCTGGATGACCTTGCTCGGCCAGAAGCCTTCGAGCTGGTTGAGGTCGTCGAGCAGGCGGTCGGCGTAGTCGGTGATGCGCAGGAACCACTGCGTCAGCTTCTTCTTGACGACGACGGCGCCGCTGCGCTCGCTGGTGCCGTCGGGCAGCACCTGCTCGTTGGCGAGGACGGTCTGGTCCACCGGATCCCAGTTGACCAGGGCGTCCTTGCGGTAGGCGAGGCCCTTCTCGTACAGCTTCTGGAACAGCCACTGGTTCCATCGGTAGTACTCGGGGTCGCTCGTGTGCAGGACGCGGCTCCAGTCGAACGAGACGCCGTAGTCCTTCAGGCTCGCCTTCTGCTGGGCGATGTTCGCGTAGGTCCACTCGACGGGGTCGGCGCCGCGCTTGATGGCGGCGTTCTCGGCGGGCAGGCCGAACGAGTCCCACCCGATGGGGTTGAGCACGTTGTACCCGCGGTGTCGCCAGAAGCGGGCCACGATGTCGGAGTAGAGGTAGTTCTCGGCGTGACCCATGTGGAGATCGCCCGAGGGGTACGGGAACATCGCGAGCACGTACTTGCGGGGGCGCGTGTCGTCGTCGCCACCGGCGCGGAACGGGTCTTTCTCGGCCCAAGCCTGCTGCCACTTCGCCTGGATGGCGTGGGTGTCGAAGCCCCCCTCGCGGGGGTCTGGTGCGGAGTTCTGAGACACGGATGAAGCCAATCGTGAAGGTCGGGAGGCCGCGGGGGCCAACCTCCAGGCTATCGGACGCGCAGGTCACCACCCAGGCGGGACCTCGGCTCCCAGGGCCGCCAGCGGAGCCCGGGCCTTGATCCCCACTTCGGCGACTTCGGATGCCGCGACCGAGCGCCACGTGATGCCCCCTCCTGCCCCGACCCAGGCGGCATCCTGCTCCACGACGACGCTCCGGATGACCATCGCGAGGTCCGCGGTCCCGTCGTCGCCGATCCACCCGAAGGCTCCCGAGTAGATCCCCCGTTCCTCGCCTTCGAGCCCGGCGAGGATCTGCATCGCGGACTGCTTGGGCGCGCCCGTCATGCTCCCGGCGGGGAACGCGGCATCGAGCAGCCCGCCGATCGTGGTGCCCGGCATGAGCCGCCCCGACACCTCGCTCACCAGTTGGTGCACGGTGGGGTACGTCTCGACGTCGAGCAGCCGGTCGACCCCGACCGTCGAGGGGTCGCACACCCGGGAGAGGTCGTTGCGCATGAGGTCGACGATCATGACGTTCTCGGCCTGTTCCTTGGGGTCCGCTCGCAGGTGCTCGGCGAGCGCCCGGTCGCGGTCCGGGTCGGTCGAGCGAGGACGCGTGCCCTTGATGGGGTGGGTGTGCACGCGACCGTCGCGCACCTCGAGGAAGCGCTCGGGAGACGAGCTGACCAGGGTGGTGCCGCCGATGCGGATGAGACCCGCGTGGTGCGAGGCCGAGGCCTGCCGCAGCCGGCGGAACACCGCGACCGCGTCGTGCCGCCCGGGCACGGTGAAGCGGGTGGTGAGGCACAGCTGGTACGCGTCGCCCTCGCGGATCCGCTCGCGACAAGCGCTGATGAGCTCGGCGTACCGCTCGGGCTCTACTCGGCCGGATGCCATACCCCGGGGCTCCGCCGCGCCCACGGTCACCGGGTGCGGCGCGCCCGCGACCCGCGCGGCGAGGTCGCCGTCGCCGAAGACGTGGACGCGGCGGAGGGCGTGGTCGAACGCGACGAGGGCGTCGACGCGCAGCCAGGCGTCCCGTCCTTCGTACGAGCGCCAGCCGACCCAGCCGCCACGGAACGGGCCGCTGGCATCCGCCGGTCCGCCGGCGGGGGCGGCATCCCTCCGCAGGGGTGCCGAGGCGTCGTCGAGGCGACCCGCGCCCATCCAGCTCCACCCCGTCGACGACTCGCGTCCGGCGTCCAGCCAGAACACGTCCCCGCCCGCCGCGAAGACGTGCAGGAAAGCCGCCTCGGGGTCGACCCACCGCGACAGGGTGAACGGAGGGGCGGAGTGGGGCACGCTCCCAGGCTAGAGCGGGGATCCGGCCCTAGGCTGACGGAGGTGAACGAGATCCTCACCTGGTTGCTCGACGTCGTCCAGAACGTCGACCCCGTGCTGCGCACGATCATCGCCGGGATCGCGGTCATGCTCGAGACCAGCGTGCTCGTGGGGCTCGTCGTTCCGGGCGACACGATGGTCATCGTTGCGGGCACCGCCGTCGCGTCTCCGGTCGAAGGGGTCGTGCTGGCCGCGGCGATCGTGGTGGGCGCACTGATTGGTGAGAGCCTCGGGTTCTGGCTCGGTCGCTACTTCGGTCCGCGCATTCGCGCCTCGCGCCTCGGCCAGAAGCTCGGCGAACGCAACTGGGA
The DNA here is from genome assembly GCF_029761935.1 of Microbacterium testaceum. Taxonomy (NCBI): domain Bacteria; kingdom Bacillati; phylum Actinomycetota; class Actinomycetes; order Micrococcales; family Microbacteriaceae; genus Microbacterium; species Microbacterium testaceum. The sequence goes on along the minus strand of NZ_CP121699.1, from coordinate 428,512 downwards.
GCGGGCCGACCGGTACCTCCGTCGTCGCGGCGGACCCGCGATCTTCCTGTCGCGCTTTCTCCCCGTGCTGCACTCGCTCGTGCCCCTGACGGTGGGAATGAGCGGCTACAGCTACCGCCGCTTCCTCGCCTGGACCACCCCCGCGTGCGTCGTGTGGGCGAGCCTGTACGTGACGGTCGCCGCGTCCGCTGCGGGAACGTACCGCGAGCTGTCCGACCGCATCCACGGCGCGGGCTATATCTTCGTCGGCATCCTCGTCGCCTTCATCGTTCTCGTCTTCATCGGCAAGAAGATCATCGAGCGGCTCGAACGTCGCCACCTCGCCGACGAAACCGCTCCTCTCGAATCGGTGGACGGTGACGTGAAAGACTGAGGACGATGCCTCGTTCCCCTCGCGCCAAAGTGCTCTGGTTCGCCCGACTCGAGCGCCGTTTCCACCGCTGGCGCGAACGTCGAGCGCGCGCCCGCGGACTGCGTCCCGCCGTCACGGGTTTCCCGGGGTACGGGACCGAGGAATGGGTCCGCGTGCTGGGCCGCGTGCTCATCGCCCCGCCGATCAAGCGCACGTCGACGGGTGAGTTCGCGAGCTTGCGCGGGTGGCGCAGCTTCGCGGCCGTGCCGGTCGGCTTCGGACAGGTCGACGTCACGATCGACGGCGTCACGCACCGCGTCGTCGCCGACCGCGGCGGAGTGATCGACGCCAAGCTCCCCGCAACGCTCAGCCCCGGCTGGCAGAGCATCACGATGTCGGTCGAAGGCAGCGAGCCGGCCCAGACGCGCGTGTTCATCGTGGGGTCCGACGTGCGCTTCGGCGTGGTGAGCGACGTCGATGACACCGTCATGGTGACGCTGCTCCCCCGCCCCCTGCTCGCCGCGTGGAACTCCTTCGTCGTCGACGAGCACGCGCGCCAGCCCGTCCCCGGGATGGCGGTCATGCTCGAGCGACTCACGCGCGAACACCCGGGGACACCCGTCGTCTATCTGTCGACCGGCGCCTGGAACGTGGCGCCCACGCTCACCCGCTTCATGCGCCGCCACCTCTTCCCCGCCGGATCGTTCCTGCTCACCGACTGGGGCCCGACCCACGACCGGTGGTTCCGCAGCGGGCGAGAGCACAAGGAGCAGAACCTCCGACGCCTGGCCGCGGAGTTCCCGGACGTGAAGTGGCTCCTGGTCGGCGACGACGGCCAGCACGACGACGCGATCTACACCAGCTTCGCGATCGAGCACCCCGAGAACGTCGCGGCCGTCGCGATCCGGCGGTTGCTCCCCGCCGAAGCGGTGCTCGCCGGTGGACGGACGGTCGTCGACGACCACTCCGCCGCCGAGGTGCCCTGGGTGACGGCGTCGGACGGCGCGGGCCTCCTCGAGCGGCTGCGTAGCACGGGCGTCATCTCGAACGAGGCCTGATCCCGGATGCCGCGGTGTCGGCGTCACCTTACGTTCGCGAGACGTCCATGGAATCTCACGTCTCCCGGCTGAGCACGCGCGGAGCGCGACCGACCGAGCGCGAGGCCCGATGTCGGAGGTGGCGCGTACGGTGGAGGCATGTGCGGTCGTTTCGTCGTAGCCAATGTAGCCTCCGAGCTCGTGGGGGTGCTGCGCGTCGACGTCGAGGCCGACGAGCTACCCCGGCCCTCGTACAACATCGCTCCGACGTCGCAGGTCGGCATCGTGCTCGACTCGATCAAGAGCGAGCCCCCGGTCCGCCGACTCGAGGTCGCGCGCTGGGGCCTCATCCCGGGGTGGGCGAAAGACGTCAAGATCGGCGCACGGGCCTTCAACGCGCGATCCGAAGAGGTCGAAGACAAGCCCATGTTCCGTAACGCCCTCATCAAGCGGCGCGCCGTGATCCCGGCATCCGGCTACTACGAGTGGAAGACCACCGACGAGGGCAAGACGCCCCACTACATCCACCCCGCCGACGGTTCGCCGCTGTTCTTCGCGGGGCTCTACGAGTGGTGGAAGAACCCCGCCCTCGCCGACGACGACCCCGCCCGCTGGGTGCTGAGCTGCACGATCCTCACGCGCGATGCGATCGGACGACTCGGCTCCATCCACGACCGCATGCCGCTGTTCATGGATCCCGACTTCGCCGACGCCTGGCTCGACCCCACGACCGAGAACGTCGGAGACATCCTCGACGCGGCCATCGACGCCGCGCCCGACATGGCCGAGACGCTCGACGACCACGTGGTGTCGGCGGCGGTGGGCAACGTCCGCAACGACTCCCCCGACCTCATCGAGTCGGTCGAGTGACCCTGGACGCGACCCGTACCGTCCTGACGCACGCGGAGTGGACGGACGCCGCCGAACAGCACGCGCATCGCGCCGACGCGCTCACCGCCGATCACCGTGCCCGCGCGAGCCGCGCGCAGAAGCATCCCGTCGAAGACTTCCTCTTCACGTACTACTCCTACAAGCCCGCCATCCTGCGGCGGTGGCATCCGGGCCCCGGGGTCGTGCTCGAAGGGGCCGACGAACGCGCCGCGTGGAGGTGGTACCGGGCCGAGCCCGGGGGCATGCGCGTGGATGCCAAACGCTTCCGCACCGAGAAAGGGTCGATGTACCGCGGCATCGTCAACCTGCTGCGCGCCACCCTCGATCGACCTGCGCAGTTCGGGTGCTTCGGTCTGCACGAGTGGGCGATGGCCTACCGCGCCGACGAGGTCCGGCACGCCGTTCCGCTGCGCATGGGTCGCGACGGCACCGACGCGGTGGTCGACGCCCACGACCTCAAGTGCACGCACTTCGATGCGTTCCGCTTCTTCACGCCCGAGGCCGTTCCGCTCAACCGGACCCCCCTCCGTCGCGACGACCAGGTGGCGAGGGAACAGCCGGGCTGTCTGCACGCGGGGATGGACGTCTACAAATGGGCGGTGAAGCTCGGGCCGCTGGTCCCCGGGTCGATGCTGCTCGACGCGTTCGAGCTGGCGCGCGACATCCGCACGCTCGACATGCAGGCCTCCCCCTACGACCTGACCGACTGGGGGTACGCGCCGGTGGCGATCGAGACCCCCGAGGGCAAAGCCGAGTACGTCGTGCGCCAGCGCGCGTTGAGCGAGCGCGGGCAGGCTCTTCGGCGGGCGGTCGTTGTCGCCGTAACCGAAGCGGGCGACACGCCCGACGGCGCCGATTTCTTGCGTCCGCGATCTGTGTTGTAAGCTCATGGAGTTGCCTCAAACGGGGCGGAAAACAAAAAACGGGCCTGTGGCGCAGCTGGTAGCGCACCTGCATGGCATGCAGGGGGTCAGGGGTTCGAGTCCCCTCAGGTCCACCACGAGAGAAAGCCTCCGCTTCGGCGGGGGCTTTCGTCGTTTCCGGAGACGGCCTGTCCCGGTGGGCGGAGCTCACGGTATCCCTCCGCTCCGCACAACCTCGGTGATTCGCACGACCTCAGCCCGAAAGCGCGGGATGCCACCGAATCCGCGCGGATCGCTGAGGTCACGCCGTGCGCCGGGCACGCGGCATCCCGCGACAACCGCCTCACCGGCACGCGCACGACGAAGGGCGCCTCCCCTCGACGAAGAAGGCGCCCCTCGTGAGCGTGTCAGCGGGACGACACCGCCTCGCGGGACTTCGCCTCGCGCGTCTCGCGCATGACCAGCTCGTCGTCGAGCCAGTTGGGCGCCTTGTTGCGAAGCGCGAAGATGTAGACCGCGAGCGAGGCGGCGATGATGACCGTGACGTACACGATGAACATCGGCACCTGCGAAGTCGACTGCGCTCCGGCGTACAGCAAGGGCGCCGTGCCGCCGAAGAGCGAGTTGGCCAGCGCATACCCGAGGCCGACGCCCAGGGCTCGCACGTGCGTCGGGAAGAGCTGCGCCTTCACGAGCGCGTTGATCGAGGTGTAACCGGTCAGGATGACGAAGCCCCCGAGCAGGATCGCGAAGGCCGCGAACTCGTTGGTCTGCTGCGGGAGCATCGTGATGAGGAACCACGTGTAGAGCACGCCGCCGACGCCGAAGAAGACGAGCAGCGACTTGCGACCGACCTTGTCGGACAGCCAGCCGCCCAGGGGCTGCATGAGCATGAGGGCCGTCAGCGCGATGAGGTTGATCACGGTACCGGTGACGACATCGCCGCCCGAGAACGCGGTCTTGGCGATGTTCGGCCCCGTGACCGAGTACGTGTAGAACGCGACGGTGCCGCCGGCCGTGACCGCGAAGCACAGCAGGAGCGGGCGCCAGTTGTTGACGAGCAGATCGCGCATCGAGCCCGAGTCCTTCGCGCGGCCCGCCTTGTTGTCGTCGAGCACGTGCTTCTCGAGGGATTCGTCCATCGTGCGGCGCATCCAGAACACGGCCACGGCGGCGACACCGCCGATCGCGAAGGCGACGCGCCAGCCCCACGCGGTGATGGCCTCGTCATCGAGGGTGAGCACCATGATGAGCAGCGTGGTCTGTGCGAGCACGTGACCGCCGACGAGGGTGACGTAGTGGAACGACGAGAGGAAGCCGCGGCGACCGGGCATGGCGGCCTCGGACATGTAGGTCGCGCTCGTGCCGTACTCGCCTCCGGTCGCGAAGCCCTGAACGAGACGGGCAAAGACGAGGATGATGACGGCACCGACGCCGATCATCTCGGCCGTGGGGGCGAACGCGATCACCAGCGAACAGAACGCCATGAGCGACACCGACACCGTCAACGACAGACGGCGACCGTACCGGTCGGCGAAGCGGCCGAAGAACCACGAGCCGATCGGCCGCATGAGGAAGGTGACGGCGAAGATCGCCCACACGTAGATGGTGGAGTTCTTGTCGTCGGAGCTGAAGAACTGCGACTCGAAGTACACCGCGAACACGGAGTAGACGTAGACGTCGTACCACTCCACGAGGTTGCCGGCCGAGCCTTTGAGCGTGTTCGAGATCGAACGCCGCAGACTCGTGGGGATCGTCGTCGTCGTTGACATGAGGAATCCGATCGGTCGAGGGACGTTGGTCGTCTCGTCACCGCCGTCGGAAGAGGCCTCCGGCAGCGGTGACGAGGCGTATCGGCCATCGTGGCCGCCGCCGACGCCGCCGGGCGAGATCCTTACAGTCGCCTTACATTCGTGGGCCGCGAGGCCGCGGAGCCTGTGCCTACGATGGAGCATGCACGTACTCGTCGCTGAGGACGACGGCTCCGTCGCCGCGGCCCTCGTCTCGGCCCTCGGCCGCGCCGGTCACACGTGCACCCGGGTGTCACGGGGCAGCGATGTGCTCCTCCGTCACCGAGACGCGCAGGCGGTGCTCCTCGACCTCGGCCTCGAGGATTGCGACGGCCTCGACGTGCTCCGCGACCTGCGCGAGGTCTCCCAGATCCCGGTGATCGTCGTGACGGCGAGAGGCGACGAACGTTCGACGGTCCGCGCGCTGTCGCTCGGTGCCGACGACTACCTCGTCAAGCCCGTACGCTTGCACGAACTCCTCGCCCGACTCATCGCCGTCACGCGCCGGTACAGTCCGCCCGAAGAGCCGATGCGCGTGGAGACCTCCCAGGTGTCGATCGACGTCGACGCCCGCCGCGTCAGCGTCGCACACCGTGAGGTGTCGCTCACGCCCAACGAATTCGGCATCCTGCTGTCCCTCGCCCGTCGCGCGGGGACCGTCGTGAGTCGCCGAGTCATCCTCGACGAGGTGTGGGGCGACGCGTACGCGGCGTCGTCGCGATCGTTCGACGTGCACATGGGCCAGGTGCGGCAGAAGCTTCCCGAGGTCACGATCACGACGGTCCGCGGGTTCGGATACCGCCTCGAGGATGCCGGGTGAAGCTACGCGTCCTGCTCCCGTTGCTGGTGTTCGGGCTCATCGCCGTGATCGCGGTGCTCATCCCCGTCGCCCAGTCGATCGCCGACTCGCGGACGCAGCAGGTCGCCCTGCAGCGCCAGGCGTCGCTCGATCAGGTCGTCCAGCGCGCCCGAACGGCTCTCGTGCAGGGCGGAACGTCCAGCCTGCAGACCTACGCCGACCGCTTTTACGCGGTGTACGGCGAGGCCGTGCTCGTGCTCGACGAGAGCGGTGACGCGGTGGCATCGGCCGGGGGCCTCTCGCCCGACGTCGATGTGCGCTCCATCGCCGGGGCGGCGTCGCGGGCGATCCCGCAGGTGTCTCTTCCGCGCGTCACCCCGTGGGCGCCGGACACGGCACTGGTCGCCGTCCCCGTCATCGCCGCGGGCGATCTGTCGACCGGTGTGGTGGTGCTGGAGGTCGACCTCGCACGCGCGAAGGCCGATGTCGGTGCGGCGTGGGCGCTCGTGGCGGTCGTCGGCTTCCTCCTCCTCGCCGCACTCATGGGCGCATCGTTGCTGTGGACGCGGTGGATCCTGCGGCCGGTGCGCGCCCTCGATTCCGCAGTCGCGGCGCTCACCGCCCACCGCGAGCCCGTTCCCCTTCGTCCGACCGGGCCGCCCGAGCTCCGCCGGCTCAGCCGGGCGTTCACGACCATGACCGACGAGGTCGAGAACACGCTCGAGCAGCAGCGCGGCTTCGTGGCCGACGCGTCGCACCAGTTGCGTACTCCCCTGGCCGCCATCCGCTTGCGGGTGGACTCACTCCCCCGGGATCCGGATGCCGCTGACGACCTCGCCGCGGTCGACCACGACCTCGATCGGCTGGAGCACACCGTCGAACGCATGCTGACGCTCGCGAACGCCGAGCACCGGGCCTCGGCCTCGCGGCAGGGGTACGACGCCGCGCGCGACGAGGGGGCGGAGCGCGAGTGCCGGGTGTCGGCATCCGAGCTCGGGGATCTGCACCGGTGGCGGCTCGACGAGGCGGGCGTGACGCTGGAGGACGCGGACGACATGGTCGTCGCGGTGCCGTGCGGCCGGGCGGACCTCGAAGAGATGGTGCAGGTGCTGCTCGACAACGCCGCCAACTACGCCGGGCGAGGAGCCCGTGTGCGTCTGACCCTGGACGACGACGGTGAGGGCGTGACACTGCGCGTCGACGATTCGGGCGCGCATCTCGCCGACGCCGACCTCGAGAGCATGGGCACCCGGTTCTGGCGCGCGGGCGCCTCCCGGTCGACCCCGGGAACCGGCCTGGGCCTGGCGATCGTGGCCGAGCTGATGCGGGCGGCCGGCGGCACTCTGCACCTCGAGCGCTCGGCCATGGGCGGCCTCGCCGCGCGACTCGAGTGGAGGCGGTGATGACGGCTCTGACCCGACGCGCGTTCTTCTCGGTCGTCGCGGGTGCCGGTGTCCTCTCGCTCGCCGCCTGCTCCGCGCCCGCATCGACGCCCCTCGTCCTCGGCTGCGGCGAGCCGGGCGGCAGCTACCTCGAGTTCGGTCAACTGCTCGCGGCCGCGACCGCGGCGTCGACCGCGGTCTCGGTCTCGCCGCTGCAGAGCGAGGGCAGCATCGACAACCTCCGCCTTCTGCGGGAGCGCCGCGTGGACCTCGGCCTCTCGCTGGTGGATTCGGCAGCGGATGCCGCCGACGACATCGTCGCGATCGGACGCGTCTACCAGAACTACCTGCAGTGCATCGTGCGCGCGGACGCGGGGATCTCGCGGCTCGCCGACCTGGCGGGGCGCACCGTGTCGCTCGGCGCCCCGGGGTCGGGCGCTGCGGCGACGGCGCGGCGGGTGCTCGACGCCTCCGGACTCGACCCGTCGAGCGGCGCGGGACCCCGGACGGTGGAACGTACGTTCCGCGGAGCCGTCGACGATCTCGCCGCGGGACGGATCGACGCGTTCTTCTGGTCGGGCGGGGTGCCGACCCCGCAGATCGCCACCCTCGCCGAGCAGGTCCCGGTCTCGGTGATCGACACGACCCCCGCTCTCGCGGAGCTCAGCGCGCGGTTCCCGGACGTGTACGCCGCCACGACGATCCCCTCCGGCGTCTACGGCGCCACCAGGGCCGTCCCCACGATCGGTGTCGCGAACCTCCTGCTCGCGCGCGCCGACCTCGCCGATTCGCTCGCTCGCGCCCTCGTCGACGCCCTCATCGACGACGCCCCCGAGCTCGTTGCGCCCGATGCCCTCGGCATCCAATATCTGACACCGGCGAGTCTCATCGACACCTCGCCGATCGCCCTTCACCCGGCGGCCGAGCTTCGGTACCGCGAGCGGTACGGCTGAGGGGCCCGCTTCCTGAGAGATCGCAGGCCCGAGGCGGGAATGAAGACAGGCCGAAGCCCTATGGCGACGTGCGGCGCGACTAGGTAGTGTCCATCGACGAAGGAGGAGGTTGAGGATGCAGTTTTCCGCCGATCCGGAGCAGTTGAGACGAGCAGCGCGAGCGCTCGATGATTTGCACAACAGCCTGAGCCCCATGAGCGAGACGTGCGTCCCGAACTGCGGACACTCTGCGCTAGAGGCACGCCTGTCGCAAGCTGTCGGAGAAGCCACATCACTTTGGTCAGGTGCAACGTCCTTCATCGACGAGGTAGCTGTGAGGCTTCGATCCAGCGCCGATCTTTATGAACGGTCCGACCTGCATGCGTCTACTAGGGACGGGTGAGGAGTTGCCTGAGCTGGGACAGACGCGAGATCCGACGGCGCTTGTGCCCGGATCGTCGGCGAGTGTGTATGAGCTGGCTACATCGTGGCGTATGAGATCGTCGAAGGCGGAATATGTTGCTTCTCAACTCAGGACACTTGCTCCCCCGGATGGTGGGACGGCGAAGCTTCGGTTGGCTTTGCCACTCGACTAGAAGCGGCCGCTTCGACGTGGGATGAAGCTGCCATCCACCTGCTGTTGCTCGCCAATCTGACGGAGAACTACGCAGGTGTGCTCGAGTGGGCGCAGGGTGAGGCGGCGAGGGCGATCGAATTGTGGGAAAAGGGCGAGCTCGACAGCGCTAGAGGGCTGGCTGAGTACCGATCCCTCCTGACTCGAGCGCGACCCACCGAGATACTGCCGTACTACCGCGATAGGGGGGGAGCCGGCTCGCAGCGAGGCAACGGCTGTGCTTGAGGGAGCGCGGGAGGAGTTGAGGACGGCGGGCGACGTAGCTGCGTCGCAGCTAGAGTCGCTTGAGCCGCCCGAACTATCTCCGTGGGCTGTCCCGAGGGTCTTGCTTCCGTCTGGGGCGAGCTGCTGATCGGCTCGACCGTCGATGTAGCAGTCGGTTCCATTAATGGAGTGGCGTCCGCCTTGAATTCGATGATCCGAAATCCGGACGCCCTACTAGCGCTCCTCGGGGGCGTCGGGCTCGTTGCGGGCGGTGGAGCGATGATGGGCACGGGGGTGCCGCGTCATTGACAGGCGTTGGAGCCACGGTGGGCGCACCCGCCATAGCCGGTGGGCTAGCGGTCGCCGGCTCTGGACTGGCGCTCGCAGGGGCTGGCGCCGCTCAGATAACGACCGACGCTATCGGCGATGGACGCGTGCAGATGGTGCAACCGCGCGACCAACGAGGGCGCTTCGCTCAAGGGGACGGTTCGTCACCACCCGGCAAGACCGCCGAGCAGCGCGGACTCGATGAGTATGCGGACCAAAACGATGTAACCGTCGTACGAGACCAGGTTGCCGCCAAAGTGGATGGGGGCAATCCCAACGGGCGCAAGTACGACGGTCTTGTCGACAACGGCGACGGCACGTGGACCGCCATCGAAGTAAAATCAGGAGGAGCATCGAAAACAGCTGACCAGAGAATATTCGACGACATCGTCAATAGTGGCACGCCGGCCACGGCTAGGCTTAACGGTGAGCAGATCAAGATCACCGACGTCGTTGGTGTTCGTATGCCGACGGAGGTACCGTGATCGACAGAATTGGCAAATTTGCTTACTCGACTGACAGTGGCACTGTGACCACTCTGCCGCGTGGCGCTTCCAGTGCCGAGCGAACGATACGGCGCCTGGTAGACAGGCTTGGCCTGCCAAGCGTGGGCAACACTCTTGTGGTTCAGCGGGTTCCGGATGACAAAGAGGTGTCCACCTTCAGGAATGATGATGCCCCATTCCTACAGACCGCTCGCACGCCCGCGGGACTCATCATCGAATGGGGCCGCTGGGAGTCGGACGAGTGGGTTCTGTCACGTCTCTCTCACATCGGCGGAGCCCTTGAAAACGAAGAGACATCGGGCATAGGCGGACCCGACGACTATTTCGGTCCAGAGGAAGCTGCTGAGATCTTCTGTCATTACTTGCAAGCCGAAAGGCCGCCGAATTCGGTAGCGTTCCGACCAGTGACCCTGCCGGAATCGTGATCTCTCTCGACACCGAGCAACACGCTCAATTCGTGGACCGCCTGAGGGGCGCGACACGCGAAATACGAGCCGAGCTGGATGAGCTATCGAAGAGAAGCTCAGAACTACGCAGCCAGTGGACGGGCGAAGCGCGTCAAGAATACGATCGGGCGCAGGCCGAATGGATGAGTGCCGTCCGCGCAATGGAGAAGGTGCTTGATGAGACCACGAAGTCACTCGAAGTGTCGAGGGCGATATTGCAGGCGGCAGAAGTGAGAGTTAGCGCCCTCTGGCAATAGGAAGTCGATCTCTCATTGGTCTTCGTCGGCACGCAGAGGGCATCACCAATGGTCGGGTGGTCCCCTCAATCCGATTGGCCTTGCATCGCCCAATCGCTCGCCTCAGTTCACGCAGGGCACCGACCCCGCGCGCATCGGCTGCTGCGAGTCGGTGTACACCGACGACGTCGGGGAAGGAGACGCCGCCGGAGCGCTCGTCGCGGGCGCATCGGTCAGGTTCGGGGTGACATCCGTCCCGGGGTCCGTCGTCGCCGCTGGAGCCGGGTGGAGCAGGGCACCGACCTGAGCCGCGATGGCCTTCTGGTCGACGATGTTCACGCTCTCGCCGTCGACGGTGCCGAAGCGCTCGACGGGGAGCGTCTGGAACGTCACGTCTCCCCCGGCGAGGCGCTGGGCCGTCGAGGCGAGGCTGAGCAGGTCGAAGCCCTTGTCGACGGCCACGTACTGCTTCGCGGTGTCGAGCAGGTCCTGCAGGCGCCCGAAGTCGGTGAAGGTCTGCGCGTCGCGCAGCTTCAGCGCCAGCGACACCATGAACGCCTGCTGACGGCGCGTGCGGTCGAGGTCGGTGAGGAAGACGTCGTCGTACTTCGTGTCGCGACGCTGGCGGACGAACGCCATCGCCTGTGCGGCGTCGATCTGCTGCTCCCCCGCGACGAAGTCCGCTCCCGAGTAGGTGTCGGCGGTCGCGTGGTTGAGGCACACCGAGATCGGCTGGACGGCCTGTGCGACCCGGTAGAACGCCGCCATCGTCACCTCGACGAAGTGGTCGATCGGGACGCCGCCCAAGAACTGCGACACGGTCTGCATCTCTTCGGTGCGTGCGGCGTCGCGGGCCTGCTGATACGCGTCGTCCTCCGCGACGCCCGCCGCGCGGAGCTCGTCGTTCTTCGCGGCGAAAGCCCGCCCGTACGCCTCTTTGATCTTGCCCTTCTTCGTCCCACCGGGGGCGCCCGCGTAGTCGACGTAGTCGTCGCGCGGGATCGACACGGCGACCGCTTGCCCGCCGCCGGCGGGGATGTGCACGTACATGAGCACGTTGGTGTTGTAGCCGCCCACCGATGCGTCCTCGGCGTGGATCGCGTCGTAGATCTCCTGGGGGTAGGGCTTGCCGTCCTCGTCGACCCGACTGTCCAGGCCCATGATGAGGATGTTCTGCTCGCCCTCGTCTTGGGCGACGCCCGGAGCGGCGGTGGGCAGCTCGGCATCGGAATGATGGATGCCGTTGGCTGCGCCGGCGAGATTGACCGCGACGAAGGCCACGGTGCCCACGACGGCCGTGGTGACGACGGCGGCGACGATGAGCAGGAGTCGACGCCGGTTGCGGCGGACGCGGTGCGAGGTCGGTGACACCGACCCAGCATGCGCTGTCGCGTCTATGAATCCGGCGTACGAACGAGAACGCCCCCTGCCGCGGGGGCAGAGGGCGTCGACGGCAGCATCATCAGTCGGTGGCGTTCGCCGGGGTCGGCAGCTCGATCGGGACGACCGGGCAGTCCTTCCAGAGCCGCTCGAGGCCGTAGTAGACACGCTCTTCCTCGTGGAAGACGTGGACGACCAGGTCGCCGAAGTCGAGCAGGACCCAGCGGGACTCCTGTCGGCCCTCGCGACGCACGCGCTTGTGGCCGTGCTCGAGGAGCTTCTCTTCGACCTCGTCGGCGATCGCGGCGACGTTGCGCTCGTTGCGACCGGTGACGAGGAGGAAGATGTCGACGAGCGGGAGGGGTTCGGACACGTCGAGCGCGACGATGTCGTCGCCGCCCTTCGCGTCGGCGGCGAGGGCGGCGATCTGCGCCATCTCGCGACCGTTGTCGGTGGCTGTCATCGGAAGACTCCTGTCGTGAAGGCGAGGCCGAGGGTGACGGCCACCGCCAGGAAGAGAGCACCGGTCGTGATGATGAGCCCGATGAGGAGCTTGCTCCCCTTTTCGGGCGCCGGCGGGCGGATGATCTCGCCGGGCTGCTTCACGGTGCTGATTGCGGCACTCGCCGCGATCGGGGTGGGGGACGAGGCGGGCGGAAGCTCGCCGTCGAGGAGCACGGCGTCGGCGTCGCGGCCGTCGGTGGTGCCGGGAGCGTGACCGACCGACCCCAGACCCTCGGGCAGCTCGAACGTGCCCGTGATCATGACCTCACCGGTCGCGGTGACGGGCCCGACCAGCGGAACGCCGGCGGGGGTCTGCGACAGGATCAGCGCGTTCGGGGTCGACACGGCGCCGCTCGCTGCGGCGTTGCGTGAGATGAGCTGATCGAACGACGCGGGGAGCGAGACCTCGGGGGTCGCCCCGTCCAGCAGCTCGGAGCCGAGGGCGGGGTTGACGACCGAGGCGCCGGGTCCGTTCTCGTCCGACGAGATCGGGCTCTCGGCGGTGTCGGGGGCGGCGGGGCGGAAGATGGCGGGCGGAGCGGACTCTTCTTCGGCCTGCGGTGCCGGAGCGGTGTTCTGGCGCGACATCGACGACTCGAGGTCGGAGCTGATGACGGGGACCGCGGCCGTGCGGATCTTCTCCTGCGCACGGACCTGTCGACGCGTGAGACCGGTGACACCGAAGTCGCCGTCGCCGAAGGACCCGTCGAACGAGTCGGGGCGCAGAGCGGGTGCGAAGGGCTCGTCGCGCTGCTCGACGGGCGCGGGCTCCTCGGACACGGCGGGCTCGTGCTCCGCCGACGCGGGCTCGGCCTCGGCCTCGGCGCGGTCCGACGCGGCGTGCCCCTCGCCCGCACTCTCGTCGACGCCGCGCTCGGGCACGCGATCGACGATCGGCGCCTCGGCCGACTCGACCGGAGCGGCCGGGGTCTCGGCATCCGGAGTCTCGCCCTCGGGCTGCGGAACGATGATGGGCGTCGCGCCGGTCTGGCGGAGCTCGCGCAGCTGACGGCGGGTCAGCGCGGGAGTCTCGGGGTTCTCGGGAGTGCTCATGCTGTGCTCCGGTAGAGGTGGTGCTTCGCGATGTACTGCACGACGCCGTCGGGCACGAGGTACCACACGGGGTGGCCTCGGCGCACACGGGCGCGGCAGTCTGTGGACGAGATCGACAGGGCGGGGATCTCCAACTGGCTCACGTTCTGGGACGGGAGCCCCTCGGTCGTGAGGACGTGACCCGGCCGGGACACCGCCACGAAGTGCGCCAGATCCCAGAGCTCCTGGTGGTTGCGCCAGCTGAGGATCTGCGCGACCGCGTCGGCGCCGGTGATGAAGAACAGCTCCGCACCGGGACGCTGCTCTTGCAGGTCGCGCAAGGTGTCGATCGTGTATGTGGGCCCCGCACGATCGATGTCGACGCGGCTCACCGTGAACTGGGGATTGGATGCCGTGGCGATCACCGTCATGAGGTAGCGGTGCTCGCTCTCGGTGACGTCGTCCTTCTGCCACGGACGCCCCGTCGGCACGAAGACGACCTCATCGAGATCGAACGATTGGGCGACCTCGCTGGCGGCGACCAGGTGACCGTGATGGATGGGATCGAATGTCCCACCCATGACCCCGATGCGAGGGGCGCGCGTCACCGACATACGGTGGGCCTCAGTGGCCGTGCGCCTCGGGGGTGGGCGTCCCGTGCTTCTGGGTGTACGCCGCCGCCTTGTGCGCGTGACGGTTCGACACGTTGCGGTACGACAGCGTCACGAGGCTCAGGGCCACGAAGGTGAGGAACGCGACGGCGCCGTACCAGAAGGTCTGGGCCTGCACGTTGCCACCGTGGTGGGCGCCTTCTTCTGCGGCGTGGGCCAGAAGTGCGACGAAAGTCATCAGTGCTCCGATCAGAGGTCTGCGCGAGGCGCGCGTCTCATTTTAGGCGGTCAGGCGCGTACCTGGCCGTCGCCGCGCCCGAGCCACTTGGTGCTCGTCAGCTCGGCGAGGCCCATGGGTCCGCGGGCGTGAAGTTTCTGGGTGGAGATGCCGACCTCGGCCCCGAAGCCGAACTCGCCTCCGTCGGTGAAGCGCGTCGAGGCGTTCACCAGGACCACGGCGGAGTCGACCTCGGCGAGGAAACGATCGGCGACCGCGGGATCGTCGGTGATGATCGACTCGGTGTGGTGGGTCGAGTAGCGGCGGATGTGCGCGAGGGCGTCATCGAGGTCGTCCACCACGCGGACGGCCAGGTCGAGGGTGCCGTACTCGAGCGACCAGTCCTCGTCGGTGGCCGGCACGACCCGCGCATCGTGCGCCCGCGTGTCGGCGTCGCCGTGCACCGTGACGCCGGCGTCGACGAGGGATGCCAGGAGCTCGGGCAGCAACCGGTCGGCGGCCTCGCGGTGCACGAGCAAGGTCTCGACGGCGTTGCAGACGCTCGGCCGCTGCGTCTTCGCGTTGAGGACGATGTCGCGGGCCCAGTCGTCACGGGCCGTGGCGTCGAGGTAGACGTGGACCACCCCGGCGCCGGTCTCGATCACCGGCACGGTCGACTCGGTGACGACGGTCTCGATGAGACCGGCGCTCCCCCGCGGCACGAGCACGTCGACGAGCCCGCGCGCGTTCATCAGGGCCTTCGCTCCGTCTCGACCGAAGTCGTCGACGCTCTGGATGGCCTCGGGGCTCACCCCGTGGTTCGAGAGCGCGTCGCGCATGACCCGGACGAGCGTGGCATTGCTGCTCTGCGCCGCCGACCCTCCGCGCAGGACCACGGCGTTGCCGGAACGCAGAGCGAGCGAGGCGATGTCGACGGTCACGTTGGGTCGGGCCTCGTAGATCGACCCGACCACACCGAAGGGCACCGCGACCTTCTCGAGCTGCAAGCCGTTGGGCAGGGTCCGGCGGTCGAGCACACGGCCGACCGGATCGGGAAGCTCCGCGACATCGCGGACCGCCGCGGCGAGGGCGGCCACGCGCGTGTCGTCGAGACGCAGCCGGTCGAGGAGCGCCTCGCCGATGGCATCGTGGCGCCCTCTGTCGAGATCCTCGGCGTTGGCCGCGACGATCTCTGACGACGAGGTCTCGAGCGCGTCGGCGACGGCGTGCAGGAGGGCCGTCTTACGCGCGGAATCGAGCAGACCGATCTCTCGCGCCGCGTCCTTGGCCAGACGCAGGCGCTCGTCGACGGAGGCGGCGATCACGGTCATGCGCTCAGTGTACCGGCGCGGGTCACGGCGCCCACGGAGCCGGTCGCCAGGGTCACGGGGTCGGGGTTGGGGGCGAACCATGTGCCCACATCCTCGCCCGAGAGAGCGGATGCCACCAGGTCGGCGCTCGTGACGAGCACGCCCACCCCCGCGGTCGAGGCGAGCTTGGCCGCGGACGCCTTGGTCGCCGCTCCCCCGGTGCCGACGCCGTTGACCACTCCCGCGCCGAACTCGAACTCCGACAGGTCATCGCCCCACGCGACGTCGGTGATCGGTCGGGCGCCGGGCTCGCTGGGCGGCAACGTGAAGAGCGTCTCGATGTCGCTGAGGAGCACGAGGACGTCGGCACCGATCAACTGGGCGACGAGGGCGGCCAGTCGGTCGTTGTCGCCGAAGCGGATCTCGTGGGTGGCGACGGTGTCGTTCTCGTTCACGATCGGCAGGATGCCGAGACCCAGCAGGCGTTCCATCGCGCGGCGCGCGTTGGATCGGTGCGTGGCGTTCTCGAGGTCGCCCGCCGTCAGCAGCACCTGACCCGCGAGCAGACCGAAGCGGTCGAGCGAGGTCTGGTAGCGCCACATGAGGACGTTCTGACCGACCGCCGCCGCAGCCTGCTGCGTCGCGAGGTCGTTCGGACGACCCTCGAGATCGAGCAGGGGCAACGCGGTGGCGATGGCACCCGACGACACGAGCACGACCTCGGTGCCCGCGCCGTGCGCGCGCGACAAGGCCTCGACGATCGTGTCGATGCGGTGAGCACCGTCTCCGCTGATCGACGACGAACCGACCTTCACCACGACGCGGGCCGCGCCGGGGATGTCGGCGCGCGTCGTCGCTGTCACCGCTCCTCGTCCTCGAACTCGAGCCGGGAGGAGTCGCCGTCGGGGGTGATGCCCGCGGCACGCGCCGCGCGGCGCTCGGCCTCGAGCTCGGCGCGGGCGTCGGCCTTGGCATCCATCCGCTCGTGGTACTGCTCTCGACGCTCCGACGAGGTGCGGCGCGGGTTCTGCACGAGACGCGGGTCGGTGCCGCGCGGTGCGGTCATCAGTTCGGCGGCCGAGGTGAGTGTGGGCTCCCAGTCGAAGACGATGCCGTCACCGGGGCCGATGACAACGGTCGCACCCGCGACCGCCCCGGCGCGGAACAGTCCATCCTCAACGCCGAGACGGGCGAGACGATCGGCGAGGTAGCCGACGGCCTCTTCGTTCTGAAAGTCGGTCTGCTGCACCCACTTGACGGGCTTGTCGCCGAGGATCCGGTAGACCGGCCCGTACGTGCCGCCCTCGACCTTGATGGTGAAGTCCTTCTCGGCACCGCGGGGGCGGATGACGACGCGCTCGGGCGGCGTCTGATCGATCGTGGCGAGACGGTGCTCCTCGACGATCTCACCGAGCGCAAAGGTGAGTTCGCGCAGGCCCGCGCGGCTGACGGTCGAGATCTCGAACACGCGGAAACCGCGGGCCTCGAGATCCGGACGCACGAAGTCGGCGAGCTCGTGCGCCTCGGGGACGTCGACCTTGTTCAGGGCGATGATCTGCGGGCGGTCGAGCAGCGGAACCTGGCCCTCGGGGACCGGGTAAGCCGCCAGCTCGGCGAGGATGATGTCGAGGTCGCTCAGCGGGTCGCGGCCGGGATCGAGAGTGGCGCAGTCGAGGACGTGCACGAGAGCCGTGCACCGCTCGACGTGGCGCAGGAACTCCAGGCCCAGGCCCTTGCCCTCGCTGGCGCCCTCGATGAGTCCGGGCACGTCGGCGATCGTGAAGCGCGCGTCGCCCGCCTGCACGACACCGAGGTTCGGGTGCAGCGTCGTGAACGGATAGTCGGCGATCTTGGGGCGCGCGGCCGAGACCGCGGCGATCAGACTCGACTTGCCGGCGGAGGGGAAACCGACCAGCGCCACGTCGGCGACGGTCTTGAGCTCGAGGACGACGTCGCCCTCGTAGCCCGGGGTTCCGAGCAGGGCGAAACCGGGTGCCTTGCGCTTCGGAGACGACAGTGCCGCGTTGCCCAGCCCGCCCAGGCCGCCCGGGGCGGCGACGAAGCGCATCCCGGGGGTGAGCATGTCGACGAGCACGTTGCCGTCCACGTCCTTGACGACCGTGCCGAGCGGCACCGGAAGCTCCTGGTCCTCACCGAGCGCACCGGAACGGTGGTCGCCCATGCCGAACCCGCCGTTGCCCGCCGAGCGGTGCGGCGAGTGATGGTACGACAGCAGGGTCGTGGTCTGCGGGTCGGCGACGAGCACGACGTCGCCGCCGCTGCCTCCGTTGCCGCCGTCGGGACCGGCCAGCGGCTTGAACTTCTCACGGCGCACCGAGACGCAGCCGTTGCCGCCCTTTCCTGCACGCAGGTGCAGGGTCACGCGGTCGACGAAGGTGACCATGGCGGGTCCTTCCGGGTGTGGCCGGCGATGCCGACTCGAAAAAAGAAGAGGGGGTGGGCAGCCGCCCACCCCCTCGTGCGCCGAAGCGCGGGAATTACTCCGCTGCTGCGGTGACGATGTTGACGACCTTGCGGCCGCCCTTCGCGCCGAACTGGACCGCACCGGGTGCCAGGGCGAACAGCGTGTCGTCGCCACCACGGCCGACGTTGGCGCCGGGGTGGAAGTGCGTGCCGCGCTGGCGGACGATGATCTCGCCGGCGAGGACGACCTGGCCGCCGAAGCGCTTCACGCCGAGGCGCTGTGCGTTGGAATCACGACCGTTACGGGTGGAGCTTGCGCCCTTTTTGTGTGCCATCTCTGCGTCTCCTGGCTCTTACTTGATGCCGGTGATCTTGACGCGCGTGAGGTCCTGACGGTGGCCCTGGCGCTTCTTGTAGCCGGTCTTGTTCTTGAACTTCTGGATCACGATCTTCGGACCGCGCTCCTCGCCGAGCACCTCGGCCGTGACCGAGACCTTCGCGAGCTTGTCGGCGTCGGTCGTGACCGCGTCGCCGTCGACGAACAGGACGGCGGGCAGCTGGATGCTCTCGCCGATCTTCGCCTTCTGGCGGTCGAGCACGACGACCGTGCCGACCTGGACCTTCTCCTGGCGGCCGCCGGCGCGCACAACTGCGTAAACCACTTCACACCTGTTTTCGTTCGGGAGCGCGGAGCTCCGGTTGTCTGATGACGTCGGGAGGGTCTGACGACCCAAGTCTCGGTGCGATCCGGCGAGCAGAGCCCGCGGGGTCACGCTCCTGTCAGGAGTGGACGCGACGCACCAAGGGTCAAGTTTAGCTCACCCGGAGGCATCCGGCAAAAGCATTCGACCCGCGTGTCGACCGTAGGATCGCGGAATGGCAATCCTGATCGATGATCCCCAGTGGCCCGCGCACGGACGTTTGTGGGCTCACCTGGTCAGCGACAGCGATCTCGACGAACTGCACGCATTCGCCGCAGCGGCCGGAATCCCGCGCCGCGCGTTCGACCTCGACCATTATGACGTGCCCGACGAGCGCCACGCCGACCTCGTCCGCGCGGGGGCGGAGCACGTCGGCGGCAAGGAGCTCGTGCGGCGCCTGCGTGCCTCGGGACTGCGGATCACCGCACGCGAGCGGCGCCCTCACCCCTGAGCGTCCGGCTCCACGGGCTGCATCCCTGACGACGGGAGCGAGTCCGCGGCATCCGTCCCCCGTCCGCACACACGTGTGAGGGGCCGATCTCCGTCGCCGGGAGCGATGCTCGGCGACGGAAAACGACCCCTCACGCGGGATGAGCAGGGCTCAGGCCTCCGACGAAGGCTGAGCGTTCACCGGGGTGCCGGTGAGAGCCGCAGTGGTGACGCGACGACGCGAGCGTCCCTGACCGGGGGCCTTGGGCTCGGGCAGAGCCTCGAGGACCGACTCGAGCAGGGCGTCCTTCTCGGTGCGGGGCGCCTTGGGCTCGCGCTTCTTGCGGGGGCGCTTCTCGCGAGCCGGGGCGGGCGCCTCGGACGCCGACTCGGTCTTCGCCTCGAGGACGGCCTCGACGGATGCCACGACCGCCGCCTCGACGAGGGCCGGGTCGTCGATGGTGGGCTTGACGGTCGACGCCGCGATCTGCGCGAGAGCGGACTTGACGCCCTCGGTGATGACGTGGGTGCCGCCGGCCTGCGCCGCCGCTCCCCCGTTGCCGTTCGCCCCGCCGTTGCCCTGCGCGGCGTTACCGCCGTTGCCGCCACCGGTTGACGCGTTGCCGTTCGAGCCGCCGTTGCCACCGCGTCCGCGACGGTTCGACGATCCGCCGTTCGCGTTGCCGCCTCCGTTGCTCGACGAACCCGCGGGGCGGTGCTTGACGACGGGGTCGTGGTGCACGATGACGCCGCGACCTGCGCACACCTCGCACGCCTCGCTGAAGGTTTCGAGCAGACCGAGACCGAGCTTCTTGCGGGTCATCTGCACGAGACCCAGCGAGGTCACCTCGGCGACCTGGTGCTTCGTGCGGTCGCGGCTCAGGCACTCGATGAGGCGGCGCAGCACGAGGTCGCGGTTGGACTCGAGCACCATGTCGATGAAGTCGACGACGATGATGCCACCGATGTCGCGCAGGCGCAGCTGGCGCACGATCTCTTCGGCCGCTTCGAGGTTGTTCTTGGTGACGGTCTCTTCGAGGTTTCCGCCCGAGCCGACGAACTTGCCGGTGTTGACGTCGACGACCGTCATGGCCTCGGTGCGGTCGATCACGAGCGAGCCGCCCGAGGGCAGCCAGACCTTGCGGTCGAGCGCCTTCTCGATCTGCTCGGTCACGCGGAACGCGTCGAACGGGTCCTGCTCGCCCTCGTACTTCTCGACCCGCTCGAGCAGGTCGGGGGCGACGCCCTGCAGGTACGACGAGATCGTCTGCAGCGCCTCGTCGCCCTGGATGAGCATGCGGGTGAAGTCCTCGTTGAAGACGTCGCGCACGATCTTGACCAGAAGGTCGGGCTCGGAGTGCAGCAGGGCGGGCGCCTGGATCGTCTTGACCTGGCTCGAGACGTGCTCCCACTGCGAGGTGAGGCGCTGCACGTCGAGGGTCAGCTGCTCTTCGGTGGCGCCCTCGGCGGCGGTGCGCACGATCACGCCCGACGACTCGGGGAGCACCTCCTTGAGGATCTTCTTCAGACGCGCGCGCTCGGTGTCGGGGAGCTTGCGCGAGATGCCGTTCATCGTTCCGTTGGGCACGTAGACCAGGTAGCGGCCCGGGAGCGAGATCTGGCTCGTCAGACGCGCGCCCTTGTGGCCCACGGGGTCCTTCGTGACCTGCACGAGAACGCGGTCGCCCGACTTGAGGGCGAGCTCGATGCGACGCGGCTGGTTGTTGGTCTCGACGCCGTCCCAGTCGACCTCGCCGGAGTACAGCACGGCGTTGCGGCCGCGACCGATGTCGACGAACGCGGCCTCCATGCTGGGCAGCACGTTCTGCACGCGGCCGAGGTAGACATTGCCGATGAGCGAGGCGTCCTGGTTGCGGGCGACGTAGTGCTCCACGAGCACGTTGTCTTCGAGCACGGCGATCTGGATGCGACCGGCCTTGGAACGCACCACCATGACGCGGTCGACGGCCTCGCGGCGGGCGAGGAACTCGGCCTCGGTGACGACGGGGCGACGGCGCCCGGCCTCGCGACCGTCGCGGCGACGCTGCTTCTTCGCCTCGAGACGCGTGGAACCCTTGATGCGCTGCGGCTCGGTGATGACCTCGACCGCGCGCTGACGCACGGGGGGCGCGGCGGGAGCCTCGGGGGCATCGTCGCGGTTGTCGTTCGGTCCCCCGCGGCGGCGGTTGCGACGGCGGGCGTTCGCCGAGGCACGCTCGCTGGGGCCCTCGTCGTCGCGGTCATCGAAGTCATCGCGGATCACGACGGGCGGAAGCGCGGGCGCGTAGAAGTGAAGGGCCGTCGAGACGGCGGACACGAAGTTCTCGGGGAGCAGGCCGAGCGACACGGCGGTCGGACGGGCGGGCTTCTCGGGCTCGGCGGGGGTCTCGGGCTGAGCCGGAGTCTCGGTCTCGGCGGGGGTCTCGGCCGGGGCGAGAGCGACCTTGGGCTGCTCCGTCGCCGTTGCGGTCGACGCCGACTCATCCGCAACAGAAGCGGATGCCGGCACCTCGGCCTCCGCGATCGGCTCGGCCTTGTCCGCGGCCGGGGCGGACTGCTCCGACGCGTCCACCTCGGACGGGTCGTCCGTGGCGGCGGGGATGTCCTCCACGTCGAGCACCGCGGGCGCCTCGGTGTCGTCGGCGGCCGCGTCTTCGGCATCCTGGACCGCCGCCTCTTCTTCATCGACCGCGGGGGTGACGTCGGAGGTGGCGGTGTCCGGAGAGATCGGCGTCTCGTCGGTGGGGTTCTGTTCGTCTGTCACATCGGCCATGTCGGGGTACTCCCTGGCGGACGACACCGCGCGTCGTCCGACGAAATCTCATGCAGCGCCGCACCCGGCGGGGCCGCGAACTCACTCGGTCTGCAGCCGGCCTGCGGCTCGTGCTGCGAAGGGCGGTCATCGCCCGAAGTCTTCTGGGTGATGTTCCTGCGGCGCGGCCGCGGTCACATCAGCCTTCATTATCGCACGAACCGCGGAGAACGCCCACGACCGCGCGGTCGTGGGCACTTATCCACAGAGGCTTCCCGCACGAAGCGGCGGCTCGGTACGGTCGAAGTTCCGGCGAAGGAGGTCACCATGACCTTGTCCAGCCGTTCGCGATGCGCAGCGGGACGCGGCGGACGCCGCCGTCCGACGGATGTCGGAGAGCCTTGGCGCCGAACCATGGACGAGGCCAGGACGATTTCCGAGGGGGCCGGACGATGACCGCAGCGAATCAACGCATCGAGATCGACGGTGGCGGCCTGAAAATGCAGGCCGCGCTGGCTCGTGATGCATCCCGAGCCTCCAACTCGACGGGGCACGACGTGCGAGCGGATCTATCCGAGGACGCTTTCGGTCTTCTGAACAGAGGCTTAGTCGTGCCCCTTGCGAACATCGTCGCCGCTCGAGCGCGGGAACTGCCGACGTCGGCGCAGGATCCGGCGGATCGAGTTGCGGACGGAGTGGACGACGCCTCGATGGTCTCCTCCACAGTGCAGCAGGACGCGGTGGGTTCGGGGGTGAACGCGTGAGGCGCCGCACGCGCGTGATCGCGCTCGCATCGATGATGTTCGCCGTCGGGGGCGCGGCCGGATGCAGTCAACTCCCGTTTCACGACGAGTCGTACGAAGCACGGATTCCCGAGGCGCTGGAGCAAGCTGAGCTGGGAATCTCTGCAGCGTGGGCTGATGTCGGTCTGTCGGACTTCGTGGAGGCGCTGCACGTGGGAGGAACCCTCGACGCCGCCGAGGATGCGAACGAAGCCGTCTCCCCCCGGCTCGTCAGCGAAGTCATCGACGTCGTGCTCAGCAACACGCCACCCCCTTCCACCTACCTGGAGCTGTCGTTCCGTGACTCGGAGGACACGCTCATCGACCTGGGCTCGACGCTCCAACAATTTGATGTGCCGGTGAGAAGCGATGGCTCCATCTCGATGGAGGACACCGAGAGCATTGCGAAGGACGCACAACGGTGAACGCATAGACCGGCCTCTCGGCGCAGGTCGTAGACCACATCGTTCACCGCACTCACGAGCGAGCGCTCCCGGACCGTTGCTGCGCTCGGACGCGACATCGCCTGCCGACCCCGCGACGGCGCGAGTCCATCGTCAGACGAACCAAGGTGGAGCGACCGCCTTCAAAGCGACCCCATAGGGCGTCGGTGAGAGAATCGCGGCATGAGTGAAACCGTCACCCCCCGCCGTCCGGTCGTGGTCGCGATCTGGCTGATCTTCGCGGGCGTCGTGGGCTGGTGGGCGGCGTTCTCGCTCACCATGGAGCGCTTCCACCAGCTCGAGAACCCGGGCAGTGCGGCATCCTGTGACTTCAGCGTGCTGGTCCAGTGCTCGACGAATCTGCAGTCGTCCCAGGGCAGCGTGTTCGGCTTCCCGAACCCGATCATCGGGCTCGCCGCGTGGATCGCGCCCATCGTCGTCGGAACGGCGCTGCTGGCCGGCGCGCGGTTCGCGCGGTGGTTCTGGGCGCTGTTCTGGGTCGGTTTCGCCTTCGCCCTGACCTTCGTGATCTGGCTCATCACGCAGAGCCTCTTCGTCCTGGCGACGCTGTGCCCCTGGTGCATGGTGACGTGGTCGGTCGTGATCCCGTCGTTCTTCGTCGTGACGCTGCACGTGCTGCGCGAGGGCGTGATTCCTCGAGAGCGGGTCCGCGAGATCGCCGACCGGCTCATGGCATGGGTGCCGCTCATGACGATCGTGGCGTTCGCGGTGGTCGCAGTGATCGCGCAGGTGCGGCTGAACGTTCTCGCCCAGCTCTGACCGGGTGGGCGTGGCCCCTCGTGTCCTCGCGTCGAGGGATGGATGCCGTGAACCCACTGATGACCGCCGCGTACGACCTCGTCTGGTCGGCGGTCGCGCTCGTGGCGTTCGGTCTTGCCGCGTGGGCCATCGTGAGCCTCTCCCGGCGTGCCAGACACCTCCCGTCGACCGGTGTGCTGACGTGGGCGCTGGTGATCGTGATGGTCCCCGTACTCGGACCGGTGTCATGGATGGCGGCGGGACGCCGGGCACGGGTCTCGCGCTCCTGACGGACCTGCCCCGCGGGGGCCCGTTGCTCTGACAGGCTCGGCGACCTCGCGAAGCTCAGCCACCTCGCCCTCGAACGACGAAGGCCGCCACCCCACGCGGGGCGGCGGCCTTCATGGCATCCGGGATCAGGCGAACCAGATTGCGAGCTCGCGCTCGGCGGACTCGACGCTGTCGGATCCGTGGACGAGGTTCTGCTGCACCTTGAGGCCCCAGTCGCGGCCGAAGTCGCCGCGGATCGTGCCGGGGGCGGCGGTGGTGGGATCGGTCGTGCCCGCGAGCGAGCGGAAGCCCTCGATGACGCGGTTGCCGGCGAGGCGGATCGCGACGGAGGGGCCCGACATCATGAACTCGAGCAGCGGCTCGTAGAACGGCTTTCCCTCGTGCTCGGCGTAGTGCTGGGCGAGGGTCTCGCGGTCGGGCTCGACGAGGCGGATGTCGACGAGGGCGTAGCCCTTCGCCTCGATACGGGCCAGGATGGCGCCGGTCAGGCCGCGGGCGACGCCGTCGGGCTTGACCAGGACGAGGGTCTCTTCGGTAGCCATGGGTCATTCTCCGTTCGAGAGGTCGGGGGAAGCGGCGCGTCGTGCGTTCTGACGATCGAGCGCCGCTCCCTTGATCGTCGCATACGCCCACATGCCACCGAAAATGACGGCGACCACGGCGAGGGCCGGAACGAGCAGACCGCCGAGCAGCAGGATCACCTGCAGAGCCCACCCGGCGAACAACGCCCACCGGTGCCGGAGCGATCCCGACACCGCCACCATCGCGATCGCCATGACGACGCCGCCGACGATCCCCCACCACGGCTCGATGCCCGCGGGGACCACCTTGAGGCCGTAGACGACGAGACCGCCGAGGAAGACGATGATCGACTCGAAGCCGAGGACGACGGCACCGAGCGACTCCTGCGCACCGCGCTGACGACGAACGCGGGGAGCACGGGGTTCGCGCGGGCTCACCCCTGCCACCCCGACTTCCAGTCCTCGAGCTCCGACAGGCGCAGGGCCTCACCGGCGAGGACGACGGATCCGGCGATGACCACCGCACGGCGGTCGGACTCCGCGGCCCATGCGCGCGCCGCGTCGGCGGCGTCTTCGAGGGTCGGGTGCACCGTCACGGGAAGGTCGGCGGCCTCGGCCACGTCGGCGATCACGTCGGGGTCGGTCGCGCGGTCACTGTCGGGCGCCGTCGCGAACACCCGGACCACGGCGGGCACGAGCGCCGACATGATGCCGACGGCGTCCTTCCCGTCGAGGATGCCGACCACCGCGCCCCACTCGTCGATGTCGAACGACTCGTCGAGGGCGGCGACCAGGGCCCGCGCGCCGTGCGGGTTGTGCGCCGCATCGACGAACACCGTCGGCGCCGTGCCGACGAGCTGCAGGCGGCCGGGAGAAGTCGCGTTGCCGAGGCCGTCGGCCACGACGTCGGCGGCGAGGGGTTGGGTGCCGCCGCCGATGAGTGACTCGACCGCCGCCACGGCCAGGGCCGCGTTGGAACCCTGGTGCGCGCCGTACATCGGCAGGTAGACCTCGCGGTACGTGCCCGCGACTCCGCGGATGTCGAGCTGCTGTCCGCCGACGGCGAGGGTCTGACCCTCGAGGGCGAAGCCGTCGGGGGCCACCGCGACCGTCGCTCCCTCTTTCTCGGCGCGAGCGCGGATCGCGCGCAGGGCCTCGTCGGGCTGGGCGGCCGAGACGACGGCGGCACCCGGCTTGATGATGCCGGCCTTCACCGTCGCGATCTCGGCGATCGTCGACCCCAGGCGGTCGGTGTGATCGATGTCGATCGGCGCGAAGACCGCGACGTCGCCGTCGGCGGTGTTGGTGGAGTCCCACTCCCCGCCCATGCCGACCTCGAGCACGAGCACGTCGATCGGCGCGTCGGCGGCGACGACGAACGCGAGCACCGTGAGCAGCTCGAAGAACGTCAGCGGGGCGTCCCCGGCGGCCTCGAGCTCGCCGTCGACCATGCCGACGAATGGCTGGATCTCGTCCCACGCGTCGGCGATCGCGGCGTCGGCCACGGGTTCTCCGTCGATGAGGATCCGCTCGGTGAAGCGCTCGAGGTGCGGGCTGGTGAACAGGCCCGTCCGCAGCCCCATCGCGCGCAGCAGGCTCTCGATCATGCGGCTGGTCGAGGTCTTGCCGTTCGTGCCGGTCACGTGGATGACGCGGTACGTGCGCTGCGGGTCGGCGAGCAGCTCGAGCACGCGGCGCGTGCGCTCGACGCGCGGCTGCACCCACTGCTCGCCCTGTCGTTCGAGCAGCGCCGAGTAGACGGCATCCGCCCTGGTGCGATCGCTCATGCGGGGGCTCCGATCCGGGCGACGGCCACCGTGACGGCGCCGACGTTCGCGTAGGTCTTGGCGGTGAGGACGTTCTCGAACTCGGGCTCGCCCACGTTCCCGCGCTCGATGAGCCGTTCGGTACGGCTGGCCAGCACGACGCCTTCGGCGAGGGTCTCGGATGCCACGCCCGCGACATCGAACGCCTGGGCGACGGCGGCCGCGTCCCCGGCGTCGTCGAATGCGAGGGTGAGGGCGATCCGGTCGCTCACGTCGAAGCCGGCGGCCTTGCGGGTGTCCTGGATGCCGCGGATCATGTCGCGCGCCAGGCCCTCGGCCTCGAGCTCGGGGGTGGTGACGGTGTCGAGGAGGAGGAAGCCGTCGGCGGCGTTCAGGAGGGCCACCGCTTCTCCCTCCGCGAGGCGCGAGGCATCGGTCTCGAGGGTGCCCTCGGTGGGGCCGAGGACGACTTCACCGTCCGGCGTCTGGACGACGATGCCGCGGTCGGTCTCCGCCCAGTTCCCGACCTTCGCGGCCTGGATGACCTGCTGCACGCGCTTGCCCAAACGCGGTCCCGCGGCGCGAGCGTTGACCACGAGGCGCTGCGCGAGACCGAACTCATCGAACGACTGCAGGTTCAGCTCCACCAGCTTGACGTCCTTGACGTTGAGTTCCTCGCGCACGAGGTCCTCGAACTGCGCCAGGCCCGCGGCATCCGGAGTCACCACCGTCAGACGCGGCAGCGGCAGGCGCACACGCTTTCCCTCGCGCTTGCGCAGCGCGTTGGCGACGCTCGAGACCTCGCGCACGGTGTCCATCGCGGTGCGGATGTCAACGGCTGCGGGGAACGCCGACGCGTCCGGCCAGTCGGTCAGGTGGACGCTCCGGCCGCCCGTGAGGCCCTGCCACACGCGCTCGGTGACCAGCGGCAGCAACGGGGCGGCGACGCGGGTCAGCGTCTCGAGCACGGTGTAGAGCGTGTCGAAGGCCTCACGGCTACGCGGGTCGTCGGTCACGCCCACCCAGAAGCGGTCGCGCGACCGGCGGATGTACCAGTTGGTCAGCACCTCGGCGAAGTCGCGCAGACGCTCGGCGGCCGTCGTGGAGTCGAGCCCCTCGAGGTCGGCCGCGACGTTCGTGACGAGGTCGCCGGTGAGCGCCAGGATGTAGCGGTCGAGAACGTCGGTGGAGTCGGTGCGCCACTCGGCTTCGTACCCGCCCGCGCCCGAGGCATTCGCGTAGGTCGCGAAGAAGTACCACGCGTTCCACAGCGGCAGCAGGAACTCGCGCACGCCCGAACGGATGCCCTCCTCGGTCACGACGAGGTTGCCCCCGCGCAGCACCGAGCTCGACATGAGGAACCACCGCATGGCATCCGAGCCGTCGCGATCGAACACCTCACGCACGTCGGGGTAGTTGCGCAGCGACTTCGACATCTTCTGTCCGTCGTTGCCGAGCACGATGCCATGGCACGAAACCCCGGTGAAGGCCGGGCGGTCGAAGAGCGCGGTCGAGAGCACGTGCATCACATAGAACCAGCCGCGGGTCTGCCCGATGTACTCGACGATGAAGTCGGCGGGGGCGTGCTCGTCGAACCACTCGTGGTTCTCGAACGGGTAGTGCACCTGCGCGAACGGCATCGATCCCGAGTCGAACCACACGTCGAGCACGTCTTCGATGCGACGCATCGTCGACGTGCCGGTCGGGTCGTCGGGGTTCGGACGCGTGAGGTCGTCGATGTAGGGACGGTGCAGGTCGACCTCGCCGTCGGCGTTCACCGGCAGGCGGCCGAAGTCGGCCTCCATGTCGGCGAGGGAGCCGTACACGTCGACGCGCGGGTAGTCGGGGTTGTCGCTCTTCCACACCGGGATCGGCGAACCCCAGTAGCGGTTGCGGCTGATCGACCAGTCGCGCGCGCCCTCGAGCCACTTGCCGAACTGGCCCTCCTTGACGTTCTCGGGCACCCAGGTGATCTGCTGGTTGTTCGCCAGCAGGTCGTCCTTGATGTCGGTCACGCGCACGAACCAGCTCGACACGGCCTTGTAGATGAGGGGGTTCCGGCAGCGCCAGCAGTGCGGGTACGAGTGCTCGTACGAGGCTTCGCGCAGCAGTCGGCCGTCCTGCTTGAGCAGGCGGATGAGGGGGCGGTTGGCCTCCATCCACAGCTCGCCGGCGACGTCGGTGACCGCGGAGAGGAAGCGGCCGCTATCGTCGAGCGAGATGATCGTCGGCAGGCCCGCGGCATCCGCCAGGCGCTTGTCGTCCTCACCGTAGGCGGGAGCCTGGTGCACGATGCCCGTGCCGTCGCTGACGGTGACGTAGTCGTCGACGAGGACCTTCCACGCGTCCTGCGTGCCCCAGACAGAAGCGTCGGCGTAGTAGTCGAAGAGGCGGTCGTACGACACGCCCTCGAGCTCGGAGCCCAGGATCGTGGACTGGACGGCCTCGCGGGCGGCATCCGCGCTCTCGTATCCGAGGTCTTTGGCGTAGCCGGGCAGCAGGTCTTCGGCCAGCAGGTAGCGGTGGGCGACGGCCTCGAAGGCCTCGTCGGGCGTGCCGTCGGGAGCGCGGTGCACGTCGGCGGCACCGTTCGGTCCGCCCTCGATCACGGCATAGCGGATGCCGGGACCCACGGCCAGCGCGAGGTTCGTCGGCAGCGTCCACGGCGTCGTCGTCCACGCCAGTGCGCGGACGCCCGTGAGACCCAGCGCCTCGGCCTTGGCCCCGACCAGCGGGAAGGTCACGGTGACCGAGGGGTCCTGACGCATCTTGTAGACGTCGTCGTCCATGCGCAGTTCGTGCGTGGACAGGGGCGTCTCGTCGCGCCAGCAGTACGGCAGCACGCGGTAGCCCTCGTAGGCGAGGCCCTTGTCGTGGAGCGTCTTGAACGCCCACAGCACGCTCTCCATGTAGGTCGTGTCGAGCGTCTTGTAGCCGCGCTCGAAGTCGACCCAGCGGGCCTGACGCGTGACGTAGTCTTGCCAGTCGCGCGTGTACTCGAGCACCGACTCGCGGGCCTTGGCGTTGAAGGTCGCGACCCCCATCGCCTCGATCTCGTCCTTCTCGGTGATCCCGAGCTGCTTCATCGCCTCGAGCTCGGCGGGAAGGCCGTGCGTGTCCCACCCGAAGACGCGGTCGACCTTCTTGCCGCGCATCGTCTGGAAGCGCGGGAAGACGTCCTTCGCATACCCGGTGAGCAGGTGGCCGTAGTGCGGCAGGCCGTTGGCGAACGGGGGGCCGTCGTAGAAGACCCACTCCTCGGCGCCCTCGCGGTTCGCGATCGACGCGCGGAAGGTGTCGTCGTGCGCCCAGAAGGCGAGCGTGTCATTCTCGATCGACGGGAAGCGGGGGCTCGGAACGACGGATGCCGCGTCGGCGGCCGGGCCGAAGGATGAGGGGCGTGGGTAGGTCATGTCTCTCCGCAGGTTGGGATCCACCTGCGGGGACGATCCGTGCGGACCGCGGTACCACCCCGCGTTGCGCCGCCCCCGTTCGGGACCGGCGCCACTCTCACTGCGGCTGTGACGGGCCTGCCCCGCGCGGTTCTACTCCGGGCCTGAACCCGTTTCTTCCGCGTGCTCCCCGGTGATGGCCGGATCGGTGCGTGTACATCCAGTCTACGCGAGCCGCGCGGGGTGCGCTGCGGGGTGTGCGCGGCCGTCGAGCGTCCGAGAAACACGGACGCAGGGGCGGACTCGTCCGGGTGTCATGGACACTCGGCGCAGGCAGAGGCCGGACACGACCCCCGGCTCACGCGCCGGGCACGCCCAGACCGGCCGCGGCCAGCAGTTCCCGAGTGAACGGATGCCGCGGGGCGGCGAACACGCACGACACGGTGCCCGAGTCGACGACGCGCCCGTCCTTCATCACGATCACGTCATCGGCGATACCGGCGACCACGTCGAGGTCGTGCGTGACGAACACCATGGCGAGGTCGCGTTCGGCCTGCAGGGCGCGTAGGCGGTCGAGGATCCGAGCGCGCACCGACGCGTCGAGCGCCGACACCGGCTCGTCGAGTACGAGAAGGTCCGGCGTCACGGCGAGGGCGCGGGCGATCGCGACGCGCTGTCGCTGTCCGCCCGACAGCTGTGCGGGTCGGCGCCGGACGAACGCGGGCGAGAGGCCCACCTCTTCGAGCAGGGCGGCGACGTTAGTGCGACGCTCGGAGCGCGGGACTCCCCCGGCGGCTACGGCCTCGGTGAGCGTGCGACCCACGGTCCAGCGGGGGTCGAGGGCGCCCCACGGGTTCTGCTGCACGAGCTGTACGCGGGTGCGCGCGGCGCCGCGGGCGACCCCGGGCGACCAGGGGCGTCCCGCGAACGTCATGGTCCCGGAATCCGGATCCGCCACTCCGACGATCAGGCGCGCAAGGGTTGTCTTGCCCGACCCCGACTCCCCCACGACCGCGAGGGTCCGACCGCGGCGCACCTCGATCGACACGTCGTCGACCGCGGCCCGCTCGCCGAAACGTTTGATCAGTGCGTCGGCGGTGAAGATCGGGGCGTCCGTGCGCGGTGCCCGGCGGAGCGGCTCGTGCGACACCGCCGCGACGAGCGCGCGCGTGTGCGGGTCGCGCGGAGCGGCGAGCACCTCGGCGGTCGGCCCGGTCTCGACGACGCGTCCCTCGTGCATCACGACGACGCGATCCGCCACGCGGGCGACCGCCCCGAGGTCGTGGCTGATGAAGACCACGGCCACGCCGTCGTCGGCGATGCGACGCAGCAGGTCGAGCACGCGGGCCTGAACGGTGGCATCCAGCGCGGTGGTGGGCTCGTCGGCAACCAGTACGGCGGGGTTCGCGGCCAGCACCGAGGCGATCAGCGCGCGCTGCCGCAGACCGCCGGACAGCTCGTGGGGGTACTGCCGCGCTCGCGCGTCGGGCTCGGGGAGCGAGACGCGCTCGAGGCTCTCGCGCACGCGTGCGGCGAGCGCCGCTCCGCGCACCTCGGGCTCGTGGATGCGCACGGGCTCGGCCACCTCGGCGCCGATGCGTCGCAGCGGGTCGAGAGAGACGAGGGCGTCCTGTGAGACCAGGGCGATCCGGTGGCCGCGCAGCCCGCGCCACTGCCGCTCACCGAACGAGCGGGCGTCGACGCCGTCGATCTCGAGCTCGTCGGTGCGCGCCGTGAGGCCCGCGGGCACGAGCCCGAGCAGGGCACGGGCGCTCACCGACTTGCCGGTGCCCGACTCCCCCACGATCGCCACGCATTCGCCCGGGGCGACGTCGAGGTCCAGCCCGCGCACGATCGCACCGGCCGGGCCGTCGATGCGCAGACCGCGCAGCCGCAATCCGCTCATGCGTCGCGTTCCTCGGCTCGAGCCCGCAGGACGCGGCCGATCACGCTGACGCTCACGACGGTCGCGGTGATCGCGAGCCCGGGGAACACGGCGACCCACGGCGCCTGCAGCAGCAGGTTGCGTCCGGCCGAGAGCATGAGGCCCCATTCGGCGGTGGGCTCGGTCGGGCCGAGGCCGAGGAAGCTGAGCCCGGCCGCCGCGAGGATCGAGGTGCCGATGCCGATCGTGGCCAGCACGCTCACCGCACCCAGCACGCCCGGCAGCACGTGCCGCACGTGCACGACGGCGGCGGGAACCCCGATGGTCCGTGCGGCCTCGACGTGCTCCGCGGCGGCGAGGGTGCGCGTCTGCGCCCGCGCCAGGCGGATGTACACGGGTACCGCGGCGATGGTCACCGCGACCGCGACGTTGACCGGGCCGGGGCCGAGCACCGCGACGACCAGCAGGGCGACCAGGAACTCGGGAAACGCCAGCAGCACGTCGACGACGCGCATGGCCGCGGCATCCGCCCATCTGGGCGCGACGGCCGACAGCGAACCGGCGATCACCCCGACGACCAGCGCTAGGCCGGTGGCGAGCAGGCCGATGCCGACCGAACGGCCGGCCCCGTAGACCACGCGGGAGTACACGTCGCGGCCGCTCTGATCGGTGCCGAACCAATGCGCCGCGCTCGGCGGCTGCAGGGTCGCGCGCACGTCGGTCAGTAGCGGGTCGTGCGTGGCGAGCAGACCCGGGGCGACGGCGGCCAGGGCGATGACGGCGAGCACGGCACCGGCGATCCCGAGCGCCACGGCCTGGCCGCGGCGCTTCATGAGGGCACCGCCGTGCGTGCGGCCAGCGCCGGGGCCGCCGTCCGCAGCCGCGGGTCGATCAGGGGCACCACGAGGTCGACCACGGTGTTCACCACGACGAAGACAAGGGCGCTCAGCAGGATCACGCCGGTGATCACCGGCAGGTCGCGATCCGTGATCGCGGTCAGCGTCACGCGCCCGATGCCGGGCCGGGCGAACACGGTTTCGACGAGCACCGCACCGCCGAGCAACGACCCGACGAGATAGGCGGCGAGCGTCACTCCCCCGACGCTCGCGTGGCGCAGCGTGTGGTGCACGCTCTCACGCAGGGGTGTCGCGCCGCGGGCGCGCACGGTGGTGAGGAACGGCTCGCGCTCGGCCGCCTCGACCCCGTCGCGCAGCACCTGCGACAGCAGGGCCGCGACCGGCAGGGCCAGGGTCACCGCGGGCAGCACGATCGCCGCGGCATCCCGCGCCCCCGATACCGGGAACCACCCGAGCTGGAACGAGAAGACGCTCAGCAGCAGCAGCCCCGTCCAGAACACCGGCGACGACAGCACGACGAGTTCGATTCCGGATGCCACGGCCCGACCGGTCCGCCCGCGCACCATCAACGACGAAGCGAGGGCCAGCACGACGGCGATGACCAGCGCGAGAGCCGAGAGCTGCAGGGTCGGGGCGAGCTGGCGCCCGATGACCTCGACGACCGGCTGGCGCAGCTGATACGACTCGCCGAGGTCGCCGCGCACGAGTCGGCCGAGGAACGTCGCATACTGCTCGAGCACGGGCCGGTCGAGCCCCAGGTCGCTGCGGATGCCCGCCTTGACCGCCTCGCTCACCTGCGCCTGCGGTCCGAGCAGCACGTCGACCGGGTCGCCCGGGATGATCCGGAACGCCACGAACGCCAGCGTCGCCGCCCCCCACAGCACCAGGACGACGGATGCCACGATCCCGCCGAGGCGCCTCAGCAGGGCGCGCGAGCGAGAACGTGGCATCCGAATAGTGTGTCTGAAACCCGGCGGCTCAGCCGACCGAGGCGGTCGCGAACAGCGGGCGGCCGTACAGGTCGAACGTCAGGCCCGAGACCTTCGGGGCGACGGCGCTGATCAGGGCCGGGCTGTACAGAGGCACGATCGCGGCCTGCTCGGCGTTCCACTGCTGCACCTGGGCGTAGATCGCGTTGCGTGCGGCCGGGTCGGTCGTCGAGGCGCCCTGCTCGAGCAGCGCGTCGAGCGCGGGGTCGCTCACCTGCGAGGCGTTCTGGAACCCGTCGGTGGCGAGGTGGCTGCGCAGCAGATCGGCGTCGACGCCCGAGAAGCCCCAGTCGGTGACGTCGTAGGTCTTCGGTCCGTACTGCTCGTTGTAGGCGCCCGGCTCGAGCACCTCGCGCTGCAGGTCGAAGCCCACGGCCTTCAGGTCGCTCTGCACGGCGTTGGCGAGCGCGGCGCGGTCGTCGGGAACCGGAGTCCACGCGATCCAGCGCGCGGTGAGGCGCTGACCATTCTTGGTGCGGATGCCGTCGGCATCCCGTCCCGTCCAGCCGGCCTCGTCGAGGAGGGCGTTGGCCTGAGCCTGGTCGAAGGGCCACGAGTTCTCGAGGCTCGCGTCGTAGCCGGGGGTCGTCGCGCCCAGGACGCTCCAAGCGCGGGGGTACTGGCCGAAGAAGATCTCCTTCACCGCGGCGTCAACGTCGATCGCGCGGGTGAAGGCCTGACGCACCTTCTGGTCGGCGAACACGCCGTACTTCTCGTTGAGGAACAGCGAGTACGGCAGTCCCGGGTAGGCGATCGACTTCACGGTGTCGTCAGAGGGAACCTGCGCGACGAGGTTCGGCGGCAGGTTGGTGACCACGTCGGTCTGGCCGCTCGACAGCGCGCCCACGCGCACCGACGCCTCGGGCAGGATGTCGACGCGCAGCGTCTTGAAGCTCGGCTTACCGCCGCCGTCGGGACCCCAGGTGTAGTCGTCGTTGCGGGTATACACGATGTCCTGGTCGGGCGTGTATTCGGTGAGCTCGAACGGGCCGGTGCCGACGGTCACGTCGGGGCCGCCGGCCTTCAGCTGGTCGGCCTTGGTCTCGAGCACCTTCGGCGAGTAGAAGCCGAGAAGCGCGGTGCTGGCGGCCTGCAGGAACGGAGCGTAGGGCTGCGTGAACCGCACGCGCACGGTGTGCTCGTCGACCACGTCGGTGCCGGCGTACAGCTCGCCGCCGAGCATGCTGGCGGCCTGCGCCGACGCGGTGTCGGGGTTCACGATGCGGTCGAAGTTCGCCTTGACCGCGGCCGCGTCGAAGGGCGTGCCGTCGTGGAAGGTCACGTCGGTGCGCAGACGGAAGAGGTAGCTCGCGCCGCCGTCCTCGACGTCCCACGACTCGGCGAGCCACGGCGAGAACGTGCCGTCGGCCTCCTGGAACACGAGCGAGTCGAGCACCGCGCGCTGCACCATCGCCGACACGTCGAGCTGGCTGGTCTGCGGGTCCATGTGCCCGGCCGAGAGGTTCGCTCCCTCGATCGCCCAGACGACCTCGCCGTCGCCCTGCGCGGCGGGGTCCGACCCGGCGCAGGAGGAGAGCGAGAGGGCGGAGACGGCCGCGACGGCGACCGCCGACAGCACGCGACGCGAAAGCGAAGAAGGCATGGAGAAACCTCGGAATCTCTGGTGGGAAGGCTTTCAGCTTACCGGGGTTCCTGGACCGGGTGCGGAAACCCCGGCGCGGGGTGCTCGCCGGCAGCGAACGGCCGCGCATCCTCCGCGCGAGTCGCCAGAAATTGTCGCCCAGGGGGACGCGAAGCGACAATTCCTGGCGAGTCACGCAAGATTCCCGCCTCGCGCGCGACCCCCGGTATCGTGGGACCTAGAACCCATCAGGCACGCTCACACAGTGCCGCCCATATCGCTCGAGGAGTACTCCTATGGCCACCATTCCCGACAAGCCCGCCCTGGAAGGCCTCGAGCAGAAGTGGGACGCCGCGTGGCGTGAACGCGGCACGTACGTCTTCGACCGCCTGCGCGCAGCCGAGCTCGGCCGCCAGGGCGTGTACTCCGTCGACACCCCGCCGCCGACGGCATCCGGAAGTCTCCACATCGGCCACGTGTTCTCGTTCACGCACACCGACGTGAAGGTGCGCTTCGAGCGCATGCGCGGCAAGACCGTGTTCTACCCCATGGGCTGGGACGACAACGGCCTGCCGACCGAGCGCCGCGTGCAGAACTACTACGGCGTGCGCTGCGACCCCTCGCTCCCCTACGACGCCGACTCCACCCCGCCGTTCGCGGGTGGCGACAACAAGAGCAGCAAGGCCGCCGACCAGGTGCCCATCAGCCGCCGCAACTTCATCGAGCTCTGTGAGCAGCTGACCGTCGAAGATGAGAAGCAGTTCGAAGATCTCTTCCGCGAGCTGGGCCTCAGCGTCGACTGGACCCAGACCTACCGCACGATCTCCGACGACTCGATCCGCACGAGCCAGCTGGCGTTCCTGCGCAACATCGAGCGCGGCGAGGCGTACCAGGCCCTCGCGCCGACGCTGTGGGACGTGGACTTCCGTTCCGCGATCGCGCAGGCCGAGCTCGAGGATCGCGACCAGCCCGCGGCCTACCACCGCGTGGGCTTCGCCAAGACCGACGGCTCGGGTGACGTGTTCATCGAGACGACCCGCCCCGAGCTGCTGCCCGCGTGCGTGGCCCTCGTCGCCAACCCCGACGACGAGCGCTACCAGCCGCTGTTCGGCACGACCGTGCGCACCCCGCTGTTCGACGTCGAGGTGCCCGTGCTCGCGCACCCCCTCGCGCAGAAGGACAAGGGATCGGGCATCGCCATGATCTGCACCTTCGGCGATGTGACCGACATCATCTGGTGGCGCGAGCTCGACCTCCCCAACCGCACGATCATCGGCAAGGACGGCCGGATCGTGGCCGAGGCTCCCGATGTGATCGTGACGGATGCCGCGAAGGCGGCCTACGACGAGCTCGCGGGCAAGACCGTGTTCAGCGCCAAGAAGCGCATCGTCGAGCTGCTGCAGGAGTCCGGCACTATGGAGGGGGCTCCCAAGCCCTTCACCCACCCCGTGAAGTTCTTCGAGAAGGGGGACCGCCCGCTCGAGATCGTGTCGACGCGCCAGTGGTACATCCGCAACGGAGCACGGGATGCCGAGCTGCGCGAGCGCCTCATCTCGCTCGGTCGCGAGATGTCGTGGCATCCCGACTTCATGCGCGTGCGATTCGAGAACTGGACCAGCGGCCTCACCGGCGACTGGCTCGTGTCGCGGCAGCGCTTCTTCGGCGTGCCGATCCCGGTCTGGTACGGCCTCGACGACAGCGGTGAGCGCGACTACTCGCGCGTGCTGACGCCCGACCTCGCGGCGCTGCCGGTCGACCCCACAGTGGACGTGCCCCCGGGATACACCGAAGACCAGCGCGGCGTGGCCGGAGGGTTCGACGCCGAGCGCGACATCCTCGACACCTGGGCGACCTCGTCGCTCACCCCGCAGCTGGCCGGTGGCTGGCAGCGCGACGAGGAGCTGTGGAATCTCGTGTCGCCGTTCGACCTGCGGCCGCAGGGTCAGGACATCATCCGCACGTGGCTCTTCTCGACCATGCTGCGCAGCGCCCTCGAAGACGACCGCAGCCCGTGGACGGATGCCGCCATCTCGGGCTTCATCGTCGACCCCGACCGCAAAAAGATGTCGAAGTCGAAGGGCAACGTCGTCACGCCCGCCGACATCCTGAAGCAGCACGGCTCCGACGCGGTGCGCTACTGGTCGGCGTCGAGCCGCCTCGGCACCGACGCGGCGTTCGACCCCCAGAACCCCACGCAGGTGAAGATCGGTCGCCGCCTCGCGATCAAGCTCCTGAACGCCGCGAAGTTCGTGCTGTCGTTCCCCGTGCCCGAGGGCGCCGAGGTGACGCACGCGCTCGATGCGTCGATGCTCGCGACGCTGGATGCCGTGGTGCGCGACGCGACCGCGGCGTTCGAGGCGTACGACCACGCGCGGGCGCTCGAGATCACGGAGTCGTTCTTCTGGACGTTCTGCGACGACTACCTCGAGCTCGTCAAGGAGCGCGCGTACGACCAGTCCGACGTGGGCCAGGCCTCGGCCGCCCTTGCCCTGCGCACGGCCCTGTCGACGCTCGTCCGTCTGTTCGCGCCCGTGCTGTCGTTCGCGTCCGAAGAGGTGTGGTCGTGGTTCGAAGAGGGTTCGGTGCACACCGCGGCCTGGCCCGAGCCGCTCGGCATCGAGGGCGACCCGGCCGTGCTCACCGCCGTGAGTGCTGCGCTCATCGGCATCCGTCGCGCCAAGACCGAGGCGAAGGCCTCGCAGAAGACGCCGGTGACCTCGCTCACCGTGTCGGGGCCGCACGTCGAGGCTCTGCGCCTCGCCGAGGGCGACCTGCGCGCCGTGGGCCGCATCGAGATGATCTCGTTCGCCGAGGCCGACACCACCACCGTGACCGACATCGTGTTCGCACCCCAGGAGGCCTGATGCAACTCGGAACCCGCTGGACCGCCCGCGAACAGCCACCGAAGGCTGTTCCCGAGGTGCTCCACGCCCAGATCGCCGCCGTCGAAGCCGCGCTGAACCCCGATGGGCTCAGCGCGCCCGCTCCGAAGTGGACGCTGACCTTCCTCGAGGGGCGCCCCGTCGCCGAGCTCGACACGGGGGTCATCGTGAGCCAGGATGCCGCGGGCGAGGTCGTCGTGCGTTACGACGACGACGCCGAGTTCGCCTGAGCCTCACCGCTCGCGATCGCAGAGCCCGTCGACGCCTTCGCGCGTCGGCGGGCTCTGTGCGTTGCGTTTCTCGGGTGGCTGGGCCTGTCGAAGCCACCGGCGGTTCACCGGTCGCGGGCCTCGACAAGCCCCGGGCCCTGAGGCGTCACCGCGGCAGCAGGTACCGCGCGGCATCCGCCGACATCGCCAGCGACGCGGCACGTCCGGCTCGCCGCGCGGGCTCCGCCTCGACGGCCCACGCGCGACGGCGCATCCGCTCTTCGGCGGCGCGGGCCATCGCTCGCGACAGCGCGAGCAGCGCGGCCTCGAGTCGGGTGGGACGCACCGGCAGGGCGATGGTGCGGGTGACGGCGGTCATGCGGAGCCCCTCTCGGTCGGCAGCGGGAAGACGTCGTTGCGGATCGTCACGGGGCGGACGCCCTCGCCCTCCTGATCGCGGTAACGCTGGACGGTCTCATCGATGAGCGCCCCGATGCGCTGCACGAGATCCCGCGACTGCTCGGCGGTCAGGCGCGCGGTCGCGGTCGAGATCACGGACGCGTCGCGCCACTCTTCGTCCTCGTCCCAGCCGTGCGTGGCGAAGTGCATGAGCTGCTGGTGACGCAGCGTCAGGGTCTCGGAGTGAACGGCTTCCAGCACGGCGCGTCCCGACGGCGTGTGCTCGAGCTCGGGGTTGGTCAGCGTGACGCTGCCGGCCGGACGCTCCCACCAGCGTTCGCGGGCGGTTCCGCGATCGGCGACTTCGCGGATGAGGTCGTGACGGGCCAGCGCCCGCAGGTGGTAGCTCGTCGCTCCGGTGGACTCCCCCGTCAGCTCCGCGAGGCTGCTCGCGGTCTGCGGGCCGTACTGGCTGAGGATGTCGTAGAGCCGCACGCGCAGCGGGTGCGCCAGGGCGCGGAGCGCGCCGGCATCCAGAACACGCTCTTCGCGGGGCTCCGACCTGTCGACCATGAATGCAAAGATACCTTTGCACGGAATCCTTTGCAACATCTTCTCTGCACCCCGTCCACGACTGCGCCTAGGCTGGATGAATGACGGATGCCGTGAACAATCCCCTCCTCGCGCCGCCCTCGCTCCCCTACGACCTGCCGCCCTACGGCAGCATCGACGTCGAGCACTACCTCCCCGCCTTCCGCGCCGGTTTCGCCGCGCAGCGGGCGGAGGTCGACGCGATCACCGCGCAGAGCGACGCGGCCACGTTCGAGAACACACTGGTCGCCCTGGAGCGCAGCGGGCAGATGCTCGACCGCGTCGCGCGCACCTTCTACACCGTGGCCTCCGCCGACGGCACGCTCGCGATCCAGGCCGTCGAGGAGGAGCTCGCTCCCCTCATGTCGGCGCACCGCGATGCGATCCACCTCGACGCCGATCTGTTCGCCCGGATCGCCGCCGTGCACGCGCAGCTCGACTCCCTCGGCCTCGACGCCGAGAGCCGTTACCTCGTCGAGCGGTACCACCGCGAGATGTCGTTGGCCGGCGCCGGTCTCGACGATGCGCAGAAGCAGGAGCTGACGGAGCTGAACCAGCGACTGTCGGTGCTGACGACCACGTTCGAGAAGAACCTGCTCGCCGACACCAACGGGCTCGCGGTGGTGTTCGACTCCGCCGACGAGCTCGACGGCCTCAGCGACGGTGAGCTCTCGGCGGCGGCGCAGGCGGCCACGAGTCGCGGCCTCGACGGGCGCTACGTCGTGAACCTCACGCTGTACACCGGTCACCCTCTGCTCGCGTCGCTGACGAACCGAGAGAGCCGTCGCCGTCTGCTCGAGGCCTCGCGCTCGCGCGCCACGCGCGGCAACGACAACGACAACCGCGCGGTCCTCCGCGAGATCGTGCGCCTGCGCGCCGAGCGCGCCGCGGTACTCGGCTACCCCTCACACGCCGCCGCCGTCCTCGCCGATCAGACGGCGGGTTCTCCGGATGCCGCGCGCGACCTGCTGCGCCGACTCGCCACCCCCGCTGCCGCCAACACCCGGGCCGAGCAAGAGGCTCTGCAGAAGATTGCCGAGGCCGATGGCATCCGGATCGAAGCCCACGACTGGGCCTTCTACACCGAGAAGGTCCGCGCCGAGCGCTACGACCTCGACCGCGCAGCCCTGCGTCCGTGGTTCGAGGCAGAGCGGGTGCTGCGCGACGGCGTGTTCTTCGCGGCCGAGAAGCTCTACGGCATCCGCATGACCGAACGCCACGACCTTCAGGGCTATCACCCCGACGTTCGCGTCTTCGAGGTGCACAACGCCGACGGCAGCGAGCTCGGGCTGTTCCTGCTCGACCTGTACACGCGTGACAGCAAGCGCGGCGGGGCGTGGATGAACTCGATCGTGACGCAGTCGGCCCTCCGCGGCACCGCCCCGGTCGTCGTCAACAACCTGAACGTGAACAAGCCCGCCCCCGGCACCCCGACGCTGCTGACGCTGGACGAGGTCACCACGCTCTTCCACGAGTTCGGCCACGCCCTGCACGGACTGTTCGCCACTGTCACGTACCCGCACTTCGGGGGAACGGCCGTCTACCGCGACTTCGTCGAGTTCCCCAGTCAGGTGAACGAGATGTGGATCCTCTGGCCCGAGATCCTGACCAACTACGCCCGTCACATCGACACCGACGAGCCGCTGCCGACCGATGTTGTCGAGCGTCTGCACGCCTCCGAGGCGTTCAACCAGGGCTTCGCCACGAGCGAGTACCTCGCCGCGTCCTGGATCGACCAGGCGTGGCACGGCCTCTCGGTCGAGGAGGCGTCGGCCGACATCGACGTCGCGGCCTTCGAGGCGGCGGCCCTCGCGGACATCGGACTCGACAATCCCGCCGTCCCCACCCGCTACGCCTCGACGTACTTCGCCCACGTGTTCTCGGGCGGTTACAGCGCCGGGTACTACTCGTACATCTGGAGCGAGGTGCTCGACGCCGATACCGTGGAGTGGTTCCGCGAGAACGGCGGCCTCACGCGCGAGAACGGCGACCGGTTCCGCCAGAAGCTGCTGGGAGTCGGTGGTTCCGGCGATCCTCTTGCCGCCTACCGGGATTTCCGGGGCCGTGATGCCGAGATCCAGCCGCTTCTGCAGCGCCGCGGTCTCGCCGGCTGAGGTCGACGTGCCCGGCCGCTCTCGGCGTCCGGGCACGTAGCGTCAGAGTGCGTACTTGAAGCCGACGTGCGAGTCGGCGAAACCGAGACGCGTGTAGAACCGGTGGGCGTCCACGCGCGCAGCGTCGGAGGTCAGCTGCACGAGGGCCGCGCCGGTCGCGGGTGCGGCGACGTGCATCACCCAGCGCATCACCGCGCTGCCGATCCCACCGGAACGCACACTCGAAGACACCCTGACCGCCTCGACGAGCAGCCGGGTGGCCCCCTGACGTGCCATGCCGGGGATGACAGTGAGTTGCAGGGTGCCG
Organism: Microbacterium testaceum; assembly: GCF_029761935.1. Lineage (NCBI taxonomy): Bacteria > Bacillati > Actinomycetota > Actinomycetes > Micrococcales > Microbacteriaceae > Microbacterium > Microbacterium testaceum. The sequence goes on along the minus strand of NZ_CP121699.1, from coordinate 386,984 downwards.
ATCACCACCCCCGCCGCGTCGTCGACGACGATCAGATCATTCAACGGCGCCTCGAGGACGCTCCGCAATGCGGTGGCGTACGTTCCCTCGTCCGAGGCATCGGCGCGATCGCCGCGCGCCGCACTGACGGGGTCATCTGCCAGGAGCGCCATCAACGCGGGCAGGTCGGTCGGCTTCGCCCGGCGGACGGTCACCTCGCCGATGCGGGCGGTCACCGTCGTGGGCAGATCGAGGTCGGAGAGCACGTTCTCCATCTTGCCGTGCGCGTCAGCGCCAGCCGAGCACCTCGCGCACGACTGCTTGCGACGCCGGTGAGCCGTCGTTCTTGATGGAGAGCAGCTTCTCGCTGGAGACGAGCCGGTTTCTCGAACGGTACAGATCGGTAATCTCCGTGACCGCTCCCCGGAGGAGAGGGGCGGCGTCGTTGGCGTACGAGCCACCGCGGGTCGAGTAATGCGGATAGACCACGAGCTCTGACGCGTCACCTAGCGACCGGGCTGCAGCGACGACGAGGGTCGGAGTCGCGCCACGCCAGAACCGCGGAAAGAACTCCAGCCCCGTGCCCTCGGCGAAGAATTCCAGCACGCTCCGCTTCCGTGACTGTTTGATGTCTCCGAGGCGAACGTCACGCACAACCCACTCCGAGCCGAGCTGGCGGATGGCGTTCGCATAAGCATCACCGCCGTCTACGAAACCGGAGCGCACGAGCACGTCTACCGCCGTGCGGAGAAGGTCGACAGGATCTTCGTTCACGACGAGCCGTGCCCCGCCGGGATCGATTCCGTTCCACCGAAGCGGGGCGACGTGCGCGTCCTCGCCGCGATCTCTCGAGGTCACAGCGACCACGCTCTCGCGACGGCGTCATCAGCATCGCGGTATGCCTGGGCGGCCACGCGGGCAGCTTCGGCGGCCGCACGGCCGACATCAACCATGTGAGTCACGTCGTTGAGCCAGGTCGTCTGCTTGGCGGCGTAGGAGGTCGCCGCTTCGCCCTTCCATGCGCCAAGGAGCGCGTCGCGGGCAGATGAGAGTGTTGCCGTCTCAGACGCAATGCGGTGCGCCGCGGCATCGATCGAGGACGCCGTGTCGATAAGACTGTCCGGCTTGATGGAGAAGATCGTCATTGATTCAATGCTCCTCTTCACGGTCCGCGACGCGCGAGGTCCAGCGCGTCGCGGATCTTGGTCAATGCCTCAGCGTGGCGCTCCCGCGATTGTCGAACGGCAGCGTCGAACTCGGCGTCGGGCGCGGTGCGGTTAGTGTCCGATTCTTCTCCATCGTCGGCCTCGTTCCAGGAGTCGCGAAGCGAGCGCACGTTGTCCAGTGACATCTTGCGCAACGCTTGCGCCGCCGCGCTCTGGTCGTCTCCTCCGAAAACCGCGCGCAAACTTGTCTCGCCTAGATCGATCCGAGACTGCACGATGCGCCAATCCGCGCCCATTTCGCCCGCGCGAGCGCGGGCCGCGCGACTCTCGTCGGCTTCTCGTCGCGCCTCCGCCTCGATGGCGGACCGCCGATCCTCACGCTCGACGTCCTCTTGCAGCAAACGTGCAAAAGTCTCGGCCATGGTTCGGAAGTCACCGACCAGACGCTCGTCGTCGGGTCCGGGGATGTGATCTGGAAACGCGTCATGCATTGGGGCCATCAAACTCTCACCGCCGCACCGCGAGCAAGTCCCTCGTAAAGATCAGCCATTCGCATCGCACTGTCCGTCATCGTGCCGATGTTGCTCACCATTCCGGATACGAGGTCGTAAATCATGTTGATCCACTTGTACGCCCATCGTGCATCCTCGATGAGCTTGTAGACCGTAACTCCTGCATTCACCGCCGCCACGACCCAGCCACCGACCGGCACGGCTGCGGCTGCGGCAATACGAAGAAGATCTTCCGACAGCCGAGCCAGGATCTTCAAGATCCGACCGACGGCTTCTTTGCACAGCAGGATCAGCACCTTGATCGCCGTCGCCACGGTGCCCGCGGGTCCTGCCACGACGGTGTGGGCCTGCGACATCACGCCGGCCGCCGCGACGAACGCCTCGGAGCCCTTGCCGGTCCACGACGCGAGGGGCGGCAGAAGCCCCATCGCGTTCTGACCGATCGCGCTCATGGCGTCCCCCGCGTGCGTCCAGGCGAACTGTGCCTCGCGCATGCGCTCCCAGTCGCCCGAGAAGGGCTTCGTCACCTCTTCCAATAGTGAGTAGCCGACGAGCTCTTCGAAGAGCCAGTCCACTCCGCCGAAGATCGGACCAGCCTTCCAACGGATGCTCTCGATCTCGGGATCCTCGCCCTGGGGTCGAGAGAGGAAGGAGCGCACGTCCTGCTTCTCGGTGACCGTTCGAGACGCGGAGAGTCCGTCTCCCACGCGGTCGGAGATTCCCGATGCCGTCCCGTCGGCCCACTCGACGGCCGAGTAGCCGTCCCAGAAGGCTTGGTTGAACAGGTTCCCGTCGGGCTCGCCGTAGCGTCTCGATGCCCCGCCCTGTGCAGCGCCGAGAATCGGCGCGGTGCCAGGCGCATACGGCGGCGTGTCGACGCCGAGAGACGCGGCGACCTGAGCGATCGCGTCGTGCGCCGTCTGCTCGGCAGCGCGGTACGCGGCGACCGTCTCGCCCATCCGCTCGGTGCCGATGCCGAAAGCCTGCGACGACATGTCGGCCACGCGTTTTCCGACGTCGACGATGCCGTCGCTGATCGGCTGAAACAGCTGCAGGATGAGGCCCAACTCTCCCGCATTCAGGCGGGCGTACGTTTCGAGGTGTTCCCCGATCGCCTGCCCGTGTTCGGCCTGCCTCTCGAGCACCTGCTGCGCAAGCGACAGCTGGTCGGTATCGACATCCATTCGGTCCCCCCGGTCCGTAGGTGAAGGTGTGAGCGGAGCGGGTTACGCGCTCCGTCGCTTCTGCGCCAGCACGATGGTCGGCTGCGCGCGGTCTTCGACGGCCGCACGCGTGATGACGACCTTAGCGATGTCGTCGGCCGAGGGCACGTCGAACATGATCGGGCCCAGGACGTCTTCGAGGATCGCGCGCAGACCGCGCGCGCCGGTCTTCCGCAGAACGGCGAGGTCGGCGATCGCGCGCAGCGCGTCCTCTTCGAACTCGAGCTGCACACCGTCGAGCTCGAACATCCGCTGGTACTGCTTGACCAGCGCGTTGCGCGGTGCCGTGAGGATCTCCATCAACGCGTCCTGATCCAGGGGCGAGACGGATGCCACGACGGGCAGGCGACCGATGAACTCGGGGATCAGGCCGAACTTGTGAAGATCCTCGGGCAGGGCCTCGCTGAACAGGTCGGGCGCGTCTTCCTTGCGCTGCAGCGGAGCGCCGAAACCGACGCCGTGCTTGCCGACGCGTGCCGAGATGATCTCTTCGAGACCCGCGAAGGCCCCGGCCACGATGAACAGGACGTTCGTCGTGTCGATCTGGATGAACTCCTGGTGCGGGTGCTTGCGGCCGCCCTGCGGCGGAACCGAAGCGACCGTTCCCTCGAGGATCTTCAGCAGCGCCTGCTGCACGCCCTCGCCCGACACGTCGCGCGTGATCGAGGGGTTCTCGGCCTTGCGGGCGATCTTGTCGACCTCGTCGATGTAGATGATGCCGGTCTCGGCGCGCTTGACGTCGAAGTCGGCGGCCTGCAGGAGCTTCAGCAGGATGTTCTCGACGTCTTCACCGACGTAGCCGGCCTCGGTGAGGGCGGTGGCATCGGCGACCGCGAAGGGCACGTTGAGGCGCTTCGCGAGGGTCTGGGCGAGGTAGGTCTTGCCGCAACCGGTGGGCCCGAGCAGCAGGATGTTGCTCTTGGCGATGTCGATCTCTTCGGCGCGCTGCTCCGCGGGCTGAAGGGTGCCGTGCGAGCGCACGCGCTTGTAGTGGTTGTAGACGGCCACGGCGAGGGCGCGCTTGGCGGGCTCCTGCCCGACGACGTACTCCTCGAGGAACGAGAAGATCTCGCGCGGCTTGGGCAGGTCGAACTCGGCGACCTCCCCGGCCGACGATTCGGCCATGCGCTCTTCGATGATCTCGTTGCAGAGCTCGACGCACTCGTCGCAGATGTAGACGCCCGGACCGGCGATCAGCTGCTGTACCTGCTTCTGGCTCTTGCCGCAGAAGGAGCACTTGAACAGGTCGGCGCTCTCACCGATACGTGCCATGGCCGGTTCCTCCCGTCACCCGGCCCCCGCCGGTGTGTTACCCGAGCCTAACCCGAGCCCGGGTGATCCAAGGGCATTCGCGCGCGCGGCGGTGTCGTGATCGCCCACGGCGGACTCCCGGCATCCGGTCTCGCACCCGATCGTCGCGCACGTCGAGCTGCCGCTGTGGCCACCCCGCCGCGGCGGCAGGCGGCGCCGAGACGGCATCTCGCTGACGCGTCCGTTGCAGCGTGACGCCGATTCGTCACCCAGATGCGGTCTCGCGGTCCGGAGCCCCGCGCACGACAACCCCCAACGCGCGACGAAGCCCCGCAGACCGAAACGGGTCTGCGGGGCTTCGTCGTGTCGCGAGCGCGTCAGGCGGTGAGGGCCGCCGGGGTGCGCTTGCGGGTCGTGAGCACCTGGTCGACGATGCCGTACTCCATCGCCTCGGCGGCCGAGAGGATCTTGTCGCGGTCGATGTCCTTGTTGACCTTCGCGACGTCCTGACCGGTGTGGCGCGCCATGGTCTCTTCGAGCCAGGTGCGCATGCGGAGGATCTCCTGCGCCTGAATCTCGATGTCGGACGCCTGTCCGTGTCCGGCCTCGCCCATGGCGGGCTGGTGGATCAGGATGCGGGCGTTCGGCAGGGCGAGACGCTTGCCGGGGGCGCCGGCGGCCAGCAGCACGGATGCCGCGGAGGCGGCCTGACCGAGCACGACCGTCTGGATCTGCGGCGAGACGTACTGCATCGTGTCGTAGATCGCCGTCATGGCCGTGAACGAGCCACCGGGCGAGTTGATGTACATGATGATGTCGCGGTCGGGGTCCTGCGACTCGAGCACGAGCAGCTGGGCCATGACGTCATCGGCCGACGCGTCGTCGACCTGCACGCCGAGGAAGATTACGCGGTCTTCGAACAGCTTGTTATAGGGGTCCTGGCGCTTGTAGCCGTAGGCCGTGCGCTCCTCGAACTGAGGAAGGACGTAGCGGCTCGAAGGCATGTGCGATGCGGCGCCGCCGAAAGTGGGGATGTTCATGATGGTGTCCTTTTCCTCTCGGCTCAGGCCGCGGTTCCGCCGCCGCCGGTGACGTCGGTGGCGTGCTCGCGCATGTGGTCGACGAAGCCGTACTCGAGGGCTTCCTGAGCGGTGAACCAGCGGTCGCGGTCACCGTCGGCGTTGATCTGCTCGACGCTCTTGCCGGTCTGGGCCGCGGTGATCTCGGCGAGACGGCGCTTCATGTCGAGGATGAGCTGCGCCTGCGTCTGGATGTCGCTCGACGTTCCACCGAAGCCACCGTGGGGCTGGTGCAGCAGCACGCGCGCGTTCGGCGTGATGTAGCGCTTGCCCTTGGTGCCGCTGGTCAGCAGCAGCTGGCCCATCGAGGCCGCCATGCCGATACCGACGGTGACGATGTCGTTCGGCACGAACTGCATCGTGTCGTAGATCGCCATACCGGCCGTGATCGAGCCGCCGGGTGAGTTGATGTAGAGGTAGATGTCCTTCTGCGGGTCTTCTGCGGCAAGCAGCAGGATCTTGGCGCAGATCTCGTTGGCGTTGTCGTCGCGCACCTCGGAACCGAGCCAGATGATGCGGTCCTTGAGCAGTCTGTCGAAGACGCTCGTTGCCATAAGGGGTTCGGGCATGTGTGCTCCTCTTCCGTGATCTGAAATGAATCTACCGGCGCGTTCCGGAGCGGGATGCCGTGTTCGCCGCGGGCGGATCAGCGCGCGTTGTCGGCGATTTCTCGCGCATATCCCGTCACAGAACGGGCATAGCGCGGCAGGTGCGGGGCGAGGGCCTGAAGGGCGATGGATGCCGCCCGCTCGGGCTTGCCGTTCGACACGAGCGCGAGGGCGTAGAAGGCGGCGGCCGCGTCGTGCAGAGGCCCGCGCGGTTCGCGCTCGTACTCCGCCTCGAGCATCGCGAGCGACTCTTCGGTCTTGCCGAGGTTGCGGATCGTGCTCGCGAGTTGGATCGTCGCCCGCGTGCGTCGCTCGTCGTCGAGCCCGATCTCCAGGGCGCGGCGGTACAGCACCTCCGCCTCGTCTTCGACGCCGGCCGAGTCGCGCGCCCCGGCGCGTTCGAACAGCGCCACCGCATCGTCCGCCGGGCGCTCGGTGGCGAGCTCATCGATCCGCTCGATCACGAGCTCGGGGCTCAGCGTGTCATGGGCCCAGACGGCATCCACCCTGCTCTGCCAGTCGTTCATGTGTCGCATCCTCATCATCGTTCTGATCCCACGCTCACGCACTGCATGTTCAGAACACCCCGGGACGCTCGAGATGCGGTCCGAGTGTTCTGGACACTCAGCGGGGTCGTTCCCCCGGACGGCGCCCGGGGACGGAAAAGGGGGCGGATGCCACGGCATCCGCCCCCTTCGTCACGACTTACTCGCTGTCGGCGGCTTCGTCGGTCTTCTTCTTGGCGGGGGCGCGCTTCTTGGCGGGAGCCTTCGCGGGGGCCTCCTCCGCGGCGGGCGCCTCGTCAGCGTCGGCCTTCTTCTTCGCGGGGGCGCGCTTCTTGGCGGGAGCCTTCGCGGGAGCCTCCTCAACGGCGGCCTCCTCGGCGGGAGCCTCGTCCGCAGCGTCGTCACCCTCGACGGGCTCTTCGCCCTCGACGGCGACGAAACCGGTCAGGTCGACGGGCTTGCCGTCGGTGTCGACGACGGTGACCTTGCCGAGCGCGATCGCGAGGGCCTTGTTGCGAGCGACCTCACCGACGAGCGCGGGCAGCTGGTTGCCCTGCTGCAGCGCGTTGACGAAGTCCTGCGGCGCCATGTTGTACTGCGCGGCCGACTGGATCAGGTACTGGGTCAGCTCGTCCTGCGACACCTGGACGTTGGCGTCTTCGGCGATCTTGTCGAGCACCATCTGCGTGCGGAACTGCTTCTCGCTCGCTTCGGTGACCTCGGCGCGGTGCTCGTCGTCTTCGAGGCGGTTCTCGCCCTCGAGGTGCTGGTGCACCTCGTCCTCGATGAGCTGCGGCGGAACCGGGATCTCGACGGCCTCGAGGAGCGCCTCGATGAACTTGTCGCGCGCGGCCGAACCCTGGGTGAAGACGGACTGCTGCGACACGCGCTCGCTGAGCGACTCGCGCAGCTCGGCGATGGTGTCGAACTCCGACGCCATCTGCGCGAAGTCGTCGTCGGCCTCGGGGAGCTCGCGCTCCTTGACGGCGGTGATGGTGACCGAGACCTCGGCCTCTTCACCGGCGTGCTCGCCGCCGACCAGCTTCGAACGGAACGTGGTCTGCTCGTCGGCCGTGAGCGACTCGATGGCCTCATCGATGCCCTCGAGCAGTTCGCCCGAGCCGATCTCGTACGACACGCCCTCGGCGCGGTCGATCTCGTTGCCGTCGATCGTGGCGACCAGGTCGAGCTCGACGAAGTCACCGGTCTTGGCGGGACGGTCGACCGTGATCAGCGTGCCGAAGCGCGCACGCAGGCGGTCGAGCTCGGCGTCGATACCGGCCTCGTCGACCTCGGCGGCGTCGACCGTCACCGTGATCGAGTCGTACGCGGGCAGGTCGAACTCGGGGCGAACGTCGACCTCGACGTCGACGATGAGGTCGCCCGAGAAGTCCTTGAGCTCGGGGAGCTCGACGATCTCGGCGTTCGGACGACCGATGACGCGCAGGTCGTTGGCCTCGACGGCCTCGCGGTAGAACCCGTCGAGCCCTTCGTTGACGGCGTGCTCGATGACGGCGCCGCGGCCCATGCGCTGGTCGATGATCGGCGCGGGCACCTTACCCTTGCGGAAGCCGGGGATCTGCACGTCGCGGGCGATGTGCTCGTAGGCGTGGGCGATGCTCGGCTTGAGCTCGTCGGGCGAAACCGTGATGTGCAGCTTGACCCGGGTGGGGCTGAGCTTCTCGACGGTGCTGTTGACCATGCGGTTCGTTCTCCTCGTGTGGCCCGCGCGCACGCGGGGGCCGATTGGGCCTGTGGTCTGTGGGGCCGTTCGTCGGGGCGACAGGATTTGAACCTGCGGCCTCCCGCTCCCAAAGCGGGCGCTCTACCAAGCTGAGCTACGCCCCGGGGCGGCGCGCGGCACGCGCCGACGAAACGACCGCTGAAAGTCTAGTCGATCCCCCTGGCTGCGCCGATTTCGCCGACCCCCTTGCGTGTGAGAGCGGAGGGATACCGACTTTCCCGCGTTCGCGACGGGCCTCAGGGTGTCGTAGAGTAGGGGTCGTCCGACTCCGCGGTTCGTCAGAAAACCGCGGAAATTCGGGGCTGTAGCTTAGTGGTAAAGCCTCTGTCTTCCAAACAGATGATGCGAGTTCGATTCTCGTCAGCCCCTCCATTTCTTGTCCGAGCCGTTGCTAGCGCATCGCGCATCGATTCGCGACTTTCTCGCTGATGCCCCGGTGTTCGCTACGTTTTCTGCCGTGCGCGGAGGGCGCGCACGCTGGCGGCGAACGGGGCGGACGATGCGCAGAACGACGGTCACACGACGAGCTCTCGCGTTGTCGCTCGCAGCGATCATGGGGGCCGGTCTCGCTGCCTGCACCGGCAGTCCCGATTCCGGCGGCGACTTCAGCGCGCAGCGTGAGACGGTGACCGCGTTCATGACCGCTCTCGAACGCGGTGCCGCGCAACAGGCGTCTACGTACCTCTCCGACACCACGTCGTTCCCACGGGAGGCGATGACCGACGAGTTCTACGCGAAGGCAGCCGAACACCCCGCCGACGCGCGCATCTCCGTCGCCACGGATGTCGACGGCAAGGTCGCCGTCCAGGTCGACTACCACCTCGGCGACGACGACCGTGAGCTGAATCTGATGCTGAACCAGGCGGATCCGCCGCGAATCGAGCAGTGGTCGGGTATGCCGACCATCCTGCGCTCCGCCGGCGGAGACGGCCGGCTGGTGATCTCGGGCGCGCTCACCCTCGACCTGGGGGCCGAGTCGACCTACGCCTCGCTGCTCCCGGCGCGATACAGCGTCGCGTTCGCGGGTTTCGCGACGGCAGACGACGTCGACGCCTTCGACCTGGACTTTCCTGTGAGCTCTGAGGCCGCCGACGCCCGACTGCCCGACGGCGTGAGCTTCGCCGGAGGAGCGCTCGAGTTCGGACGCTGACGCCGGCGGTTCAGCCCTCGAGCTCCCGCGTGAACGATTGCGGCAGAACCACGTTCTGGCGCGCGCCCACGAAGAACCGGGCGACCTGCGCGGGCCGGTATCCGGCGATGCCGCAGCCCACCTCGGTGACGAGGAAGCGCAGCTCGGCATGCTCCGCGGCGAAGGCGACGAAGCGCCGCGCCTGCTCCTCGAAGACGCCGAGTCCCGACATCGTGTCGATCCCGTACGACTGACCCTGCAGGCCTTCGCTCTGACCCCAGATCGCGCCGAAGCGGTCCATCGCGAACCGTGCCGCTCCCCCGCCGTGCGCCCCCGACGAGTTCGAGCCGAAGACGAAGATCTCGTTCGGGGCGAGCGATGTGATGTGCACGCGCGCGAGGTTACGCGCCGGAACTCTCGCCGTCCGCCGGGGTTGCGGCATCCTGAATCCGCGTCGCCGAGCCGTGGCGTTCGACGTGCGCGAGATACGTCTGCGCGTTACGGAGGATCTTCGCCCGCTCCTCCGGCGTGAGCGCACGCCTCACCTTCGCGGGGACGCCCGCGACCAGCGACCCCTCGGGGATGACGGTGCCCTCGAGCACGACAGCTCCCCCGGCGATCAGGCATCCGGGACCGATGTCGGCGCCCGACAGGACGACGCTGCCCATACCGATCAACGAGCCGTCGCCGATCGTGCAGCCGTGCACAACGGCGTTGTGCCCCACCGAGACGTCGGCACCGATAGTGACCGGGCGCCCGGCGTCGACGTGCACCGACACGTTGTCCTGCAGATTGCTGCGTGCGCCGAGGACGATGCGCGCGCTGTCACCGCGCACGACGGCGTTGTACCAGACGCTGGCCTGTTCGCCGAGAGTGACATCGCCGATGATGCGCGCACCGGATGCCACGAACGCGGTGTCGTGCAGGCTCGGAGCGGCTCCGCTGAGAGCGACAACAGAGGCATCGAGGGCGATCGGCATGAGCCCGAGGCTAGCCCTACCGAGGAGCTACCGAGAAGCGCGAGAGCACTACCGAGCGCGGACGAACACCGTAGCTCCGGCCCGCGGATCAGTAGCGGCGATCCTGATCACGGCTCATAGTTTCGGTCCCACCACACCCGCATCGCCCTTGGAGACCTCATGTCGCAGTCGACCGAACCCGCTACCCGCACCCGCGCCGACCGCCCGGCCCGGCGACACCGCCGCACCAAGGCGATCCTCGCGATCGCGGCCGGCACGACCCTGCTTCTCGGCGGGGGCGGCACCTACGCGTTCTGGAGCACGCAGACCGCGTTGACCGCGGGGACCGTGAGTTCCGGGAACCTCGCCCTGTCGCTCGGCACGGGCTCGTGGAGCCTGAAGGGAGTCCTCGGGCAGGCGACGTCGGTGTCGAACCTCACCAACGTCAAGATCGTCCCCGGCGACGTGCTCACGCTCACACAGCCGGTGACCGTCACCCTCGTCGGCGACACCCTGGCCGCCGACCTCGCGGTCACCCAGGGCGCCAGCTTCGTCACGGGTCCCGCAGCCCCCTACGTGAAGGTCGCGGTGAACATCACCGGCCTGGGCGCGCAGACGGGGACCAACACCTATCGCGTGACTCCCGCCACGGCCGGAACCCTGACCGCCACCGTCACGGTCACCTTCGATTCGACGACCCCCAACCTCGTGGGCGTGAACACCCCCGTAGACCTCAACCAGCTCGCGTTCTCGCTGACCCAGGCCTCCAGCTGAGGAACGACCCATGCACCGTCGCGACGATCGCGTTCCACGGCGCGTCCGGTGGACCGCGGTCCTCGTCGCAGCGCTCGTGCTGGGCCCCGGCACACTGGCGGCACACGCCGTCTGGTCGGACCGCCACCCGGTCACCGCTGGGGTGACCTCGACCGGCTCACTCGGAGCGACCGCGAGCTGGGCGGGGAGCTGGAGCGCGTGGCAACCGCTCGTGCCGGGGCGCTCCAGCGACACCGCGGCCCTGCGTGTGAGTGCGACCGGGTCGGGTGACACGTTGCGCTGGCGGGTGAACGCCGCGGCGTCGGTGTCGGCAGCGCTCACGCCATACGTCTCGACACAGGTGTTCGTTGGGGCTTGCGGGACGGGAACGCCCCTGCCCGCGGGTGGGTACGCCCCAGCTGGCGGATACGCGCTCGGAGCGTCGGTCGACCTGTGCCTGCGCGTCACTCTCGACCCGAATGCTCCGTCCACGACCCAGGCGATTGCTCTCACCCCGCAGATCACCGTCACCGTCGATCAGGCGACGTCGTGAGCCGTCGTCGTGCGGTCGTCGCCCTCGCGGCCGCCCTGGCCCTGGCGCTCGCCGTGCCCACCGCCGCCGCGGCCGCGTGGCGTGCGTCCACCTCCGCGCCGGCGTTCTCGCTCAGCACGTCCGCACTCGCGGCGCCCGTCACGACGTGCACGTCGAAGCCGGCGGTACTCGGCTTGTCGTCGTACGCGCAGATCTCGTGGTCCCCGATCACCGACGCGACGTCGTACACCGTGACCGCCACGAACTCCGCGAACGGCGCCACCCAGGTGGTCGCGACGGGCGTGACCGCCACGACGATCGATATCACCGGCTCTGTGCTGTCGTCGCTCCTGGCGTCGGTGCTGAGGGCGCTGCTCGAGGGCGGCACTGTCGTGATCACCGTCACCGCCGTCACCCAGAAGTGGACATCACCGCCCAGCAACGGGCAGCCCATCGTCCTCTCCAGCCTGGTCGGCGGACTGCTCGGGGGCGTCACATGTCAGAGCTGATCGAGGATCCCCGGACTCCCGGCTCCACCACTCCGCCGCCGGAACGGCCGAGGTGGACTCGGGCGCGCGCCATCGTGGGCACTGTCCTTCTCTTCGCGGTGTCGCTTTTTGCCCTGATCACCGTGGTGATCCCTCTGCTCCTCGGCGCGCAGACGTACACCGTCCTGACCGCGAGCATGCAACCGGGCATGCCACCGGGGACGTTGATCGCGGTCCGCCCGTCGTCGATCGACGACGTCAGGGTCGGGGATGTCGTGACCTATCAGCTGCGCTCGGGCGAACCCGCCGTGGTAACCCACCGCGTGGTGGGCACGACCAGCAGCACCGGTGGCGCGCGGCTGCTGATCACGCGCGGAGACGCCAACGACGCCGACGATCCCCCGGTGCAGAGCGAGCAACTTCGCGGGACGGTGGTCTTCGCGGTGCCGTATCTCGGGTACCCGGGGATCATCTTCGGAGGACAGGAGCGAGGGATCGTCATCGCGGCGGTCGGTGTCGCGGTCGTCGGCTACGGCCTGGTCCTGCTGATCTTCGATCTCCTCCGTTCGCATCGCCACCGGAGAACGACCACGGCGTTCGCTCTGATCCTCGTCACGGCATCCGCTCCCCTGCTGACGCCGGCTCCCGCATCGGCTTCGTCCAGCCAGCTGCTCGTGAGCGACGATGGGGCGCGCTTCGTCTCCGACGGAGCGGTGCGTCTGTTCGACCAGCCGGACCGCATCGTTCCGGGTGGCACGCTCACCTCCACCCTCTGGATCAGAAACGCGAGTCCCGATCCGGCACGGGCGGGGCTGCGCCTCGATACCGCCCCCGTCGACACGGACCCGCGCGACATCTCGTTCGCGCGCTCTCTCACCCTGGTCGTGGCCTCGACCCCGGTGCCGCAGGGCGACCAATGGGTGAGCTCGGTGATCGCGCCGGGTGACACGCTGCGTGTCGACCTCGGAGTGAGGATGGATGCCGCCTCCGGCAACATCTCGCGCAACGCTGACGCCGTCGTGACGCCCGTCGTCCGGCTCACGGATGCGACAGCGACCGACCCTCCGACCGGAGAGCCCGGTCCGACCCTCGCGGACCCGGCCCACACCGGAGGATCTCTCGCGTGGACCGGCATCCGATCAACGCCCTGGGGAATGCTCGTCGCCGGAGCCGCCGCGGTGGTGACCCTCGGTCTCGCCCTGGGGCTGAGACGGGACCAAGGAAGGTGAGGATTGCCTATTCACCAGGGATTTAGCCGAGCCTCATCTTGCTTGCGGAATGCTCCCACGTGAGTAGCGTTGCATCCAACGAGACTTCGAACGTCGCCTAAGGAGCACCCATGAGCACCGTCCAGACCCCCGCCGCCACCACCGTCGACCCGACGATGGCCGCCGGCACCGCCCAGTTCCTCTCCCCCGTCGTCATCGGCCTCGAGGCGCTCGTCGTCAACGGCAAGCAGGCGCACTGGCACGTCCGCGGCGCCAACTTCATCGGCGTGCACGAGCTGCTCGACTCGGTTGTCGCTCACGCGCAGGAGTGGGCCGACCTGGCCGCTGAGCGCATCGTCGCGCTGGGTCTTCCCATCGACTCGCGCCTGTCGACCGTCGCCGCCAAGGCGAAGGCCACTGAGATCCCCGCTGGTTTCGCGCAGTCCGACGTGGTCATCCGCGCCGTGATCGCCGACATCGACGCGGTGCTCGTCGACATCGAAGCCGCCATCGAGGGTCTCGACGAGATCGACATGTCGAGCCAGGATGTGGCGATCGAGATCAAGCGCGGTCTCGACAAGGACCGTTGGTTCCTGTTCGCGCACCTCGCCGCGTAAGACTTTCCTCGAATGGGACGGTGCTTCGGCACCGCCCCCTTCGTCGTTCCGGCACGTCTCCCGCTCCCCCACCCCTCCGCCGCGCGCGTGAGGGGTCACCTCCTGTCGTCGGGAGACGCGCCAAGCGACAAAAAGTGACCCCTCACGCGGAAAAGAACGACCGTGCGTCAGGCGCCGTGCGTGACGCGACCCGCGAGCAGCGTCGCACGGACGGGCATCGCGCGCAGTCCACGCTCGTCGGCGGTCAGCGGGTCGGCCCCGACGATGACGAGATCGGCGACGGCACCCGGTGAGATCTCGGCGGGTGCGGTCGATCCCCCCGCCGTCGAGGCCGCGATCGCCGTGTCGATGTCGACCCGCTGGTGCGGCTGCCACGCGTCGCGTCCGTCGCGCGTGCGGAACACGGCCGACGCCATCGCGGCCCAGGGGTCGAGGGGCGCGACGGGCGCGTCCGAACCGAAGCGCAGGTTCGCGCCGCTGTCGGCCAGGGCCCGTAGCGGGTAGGGTTGCGCGGATTGCTCGGCCCAGATGGCATCCGTCATGTCCCGATCGTCGAGCGCGTGCTCGGGCTGCACGCTCGCGGCGACCCCCAGACGGGCGAAGCGCGGAATGTCGGCGTGCGCGACGAGCTGCGCGTGTTCGATGGTGCCCACCGCGCCGGTGAGGGCGTACGCGTCGAGCGCGTGGGCGTTCGCCACGTCGCCGATGGCGTGGATCGCGCATTCGAGTCCGGCCGCCGTGGCCCGCGTCATCATGTCGACGAGCTCCTCCGGCGGGACGGTCAGCAACCCGTGGTTGCCGGTGTCGCCCGGATAGTGGTGGGCGCACGCCGCGGTGCGGGTGCCCAGCGAGCCGTCGGTGATCGCCTTGAGCGGCCCGACCCGCACGAGACCGTTCGACGATCCCCTCACGGGGTCGCCCGTGCGAAGGCCCTCGGCGATGGCCCGATCCAGGTCCTGCGGGTACGTGCCGTACGAGATGCGCAGGGTGTCGAATCCGCGCGCCGCTCGCCGCTGCCAGGGGGCGTCGTTCCAGGTCATGTCGAGGTCGACGAGACCCACGACCCCGCGAGCCGCGGCCGCGCGGGCCATGCGCTCCACGGCGGCGTCGGCGACGTCGGCCTCGACGGCGTTCACACGGCGCGAGATCTCGAACGCGTCCTCTTCGACGAGCATCCCGGATGCCACGGGCTCGAAGTCCTCGCGTCGGAAGGCCGCCGTGTTCATCCACACGCTGTGGACGTCGGCGTTGATCAGGTACGTCGGCACGCCCCCGGTGGTGGCATCCAACAACTCCAGGCTCGGCACATCGGACCAGAGCCCGTCGCGGAATCCGGAACCGACCCGGCGGCCGTCGGACTCGGGGGCGAGCGCCATGATCGTGGCGGCGTCGCGCGCGCTCGCCACCTCGCCGAGGGGCACGCGATCCGCCGCGAGGGCCCACTGGAGCACGTGCACGTGGTGGTCCCAGAGCCCGGGGAGAAGCCACCCGCCCTCCCCCTCGAGGACGGCGCCGGTGGGCCGCAGGTTGCCGGTCGGCGCGATGTCGGCGATCCGTCCGTCGGCGATGACGATGTCGACGGGCTCGGACGTCGGGAGGAATTCGCGTCCGGGTCCGGCGACACGCACCGCGCGGAGAAACCCGACGTTCTCGCCGATCACGGGCGGACCCGCGCGTCGGCGGCGCGACGCATCTCGACGGAGAGCTCGTGGCGCCCCTCGGCGGTCAGACCGTCGATGATCGTCTCGACGACCTCCGCGGGACGGTTCTGGCTGAGCTTGCGCTTCGCCGTCACCCGCGTCGGCGTGAGGCGGAACCCCATGGTCCCGCGTTCGAGCCTTTCGACGAAGGCGGCGTCGTTGGGCACCGCGTACAGCCCTCTCGCGTCGTCACCATCTCCCTCGAAACGCTCCACCAGGCGCTCGAGTACCCGCAGGTTCTCTTCCGGAGAGAGAAGTTCCGGGATGCCGCTGAGGTGCGCCGACACGAAGTTCCACGTCGGCACGGCAGGGACGTCCCCGTACCACCGCGGCGTGATGTAGCCGTGGGGGCCCTGGACGACGACGAGCAGTTCCCGGTCGCCGAGACCGAGGATCGCGTCGTCGGGCTTGCCGACATGGCCCACGATCGTGAGGTCGTCGCGGGTGTCGTCGAGCATGACCGCGTAGTGCGAGGCGACGAGACCGTCGTCGGTCTGACTGACGAGGGTGACCCAGGGGTTGAGGTCGATGAGACGACGGATCTCACCGACGTCGGTCATCGTGAAGCTCGGATTCTGACGCACCGAATCAGCCTAGAACGCGGCGCGGGGCGGCTCGAACAGGCTCAGCCGCCTCCTGCCCCGGTCCCTGAGCCTGTCGAAGGGTCTGGCGAGACGTGTGGGTCCCTGAGCCCGTCGCCGGGGACGGAATCCGCTCGGTCACGCCTGGCACTTCGGGCACCAGTACAGCTTGCGCCCGGCGGCTTCTTCCATGACGATCGCGGTTCCGCACACGCGGCAGGGCAGTCCTTCGCGGTGGTAGACCCAGTGCCGGTCGGCGCGGCGCGCCATCGCGCGGCGATAGGCGGCGGGGTCGAGCCCGTCCATCGTCATCATCTGACCGGTCTCGACACCGATCGGCAGCAACGTCGCCCAATCGCGCCAGATGCCCCGCACGACCTCTTCGGGTACGTCGCGACCCGGCGTGTGGGGGTTCTGCCGCGCGCGGAACAGCAGCTCGGCGCGGTACACGTTGCCGATGCCGCTCACGACGGCCTGGTCCATCAGCAGCAGACCGATGGGCGTGGGCTTCTTGCGCACCGTGGCGGTGAAGCGCTCCTCGCCCTCTGCGAGGTCGTCGACGAGGGGGTCGGGCCCGAGCTTCGCGATGGTCGCCTGCACCTCGTCGGGTGTCTGCAGCACGCAGGCTGTCGGTCCGCGCAGGTCGGCGCACGTGTTATCGGTGAGCAGGCGCAAGCGCACCTGACCGACCACCGGCGGCGGCCACTCGTTCTGCTCCTCGAGCCCCGTCGTCTGCTCCGACATGCGCACGCGCGTGCGACGTGGTGCGCCGATCGAGGTCAGGGAGTTCTCGCCCGCTGTATCCAGGATCGGCTCGTCGTCGACGACCGTGCCGCGCTGATTCGTCTGGCCCATGCGGCCGTTGGCCGAGGCGATGGTCGCATCGACGACCACCTCGCCCGAGAAGTCCCAGGCGCCGTACATGCCGAGGTGCACGCGCAGCCACACGTCTCCGTCGAAGCGGAGGAACATCTGCTTCGCCACGGCCCGCACCTCGAGCGCCTCGCGGCCGTCGATGACCGAGGCACCTTCGACGAAACGCCCCTGGGGACTGGATGCCGAGACCGTGCGTCCCACGATGTTGCGGTCGAACTGCCGCGCGATGCGGTGGACGGAATGCCCCTCGGGCATCAGCCTGCCTCGGGGTCGAACGAGTCGCTCGCGTCGGTCATGGTGTTCTGCTTCTCGCCGGCGCGCGGGTCGGGCAGCAGCACCCCGTCCTGCTCGAAGGCGGCGAGCTGCCCGATGCGGCGAGCGTGGCGCTCCTCACCCGAGAAGGGCGTCGCGATGAAGCGGTCGATGAACGACGCGGCCTCGTCGAAGGTGTGCTGTCGCGCACCGATGGAGATGACGTTGGCGTCGTTGTGCTCACGGGCGAGCTCGGCCGTGGAGATGTTCCACACGAGCGCCGCGCGCACGCCGAGCACCTTGTTCGCGGCGATCTGCTCGCCGTTGCCCGAGCCGCCGAACACGACACCGAGGGCCTCGACGCCCGCGGCCTGATCGCGGACGACGGCTTGCGCTGCGCGGATGCAGAAGGCCGGGTAGTCGTCGAGGGCGTCGTACTCGACCGGGCCGTGGTCGACGACCTCGTGCCCCTGAGCGGCGAGGTGGTGCTGGATCTGGGTGGAGAACTCGAGACCGGCGTGATCGGTGCCGATGTGGATGCGCATGCGGCAAGTCTATTGAGCGGGTCCGACATCGAGGGCGGACATGACGACGCCGCCCGCTCCCGGTGAGGAACGGGCGGCGTACGGGGTCGTCAGGGACGCAGACCTGCGGCGACCGGCTTGAAACCGGCCCGGATGTTCTCGCAGCACCCCGGGCGGCACACGTCGTACCAGGGGCCCAGGTCGGTCAGGTGGGGGCGCTCCGCCTTCGGCGTGCCCTTCAGCCGCTCCTCGACCAGGTCGACCAGACCCGAGACGTACGCGGGGTCGATGCCCGGCGTGGGCGTCCGCACCGCACGGATGCCCGCCTCTTCGGCGGCCTCCATGGCCTCGGTGTCGAGGTCCCAGAGCACCTCCATGTGGTCGCTGACGAAACCGAGGGGCACGATGACGACCGCCTCGGCGCCGCGGCCGGGAAGCTCCGCGATCACGTCGTTGACATCGGGCTCGAGCCAGGGCTGCGTGGGCGGGCCCGAGCGCGACTGGTACACGAGCTCCCACTCGACGTCGGCGACGGCGGCGGCGACCTCGGCCATGACGAAGGCGGCGACGGCCTTGTGCTGCGCCTCGTAGGCCCCGCCCTCTCCGAACTCGACGTCGCGAGGGCCGGAACGCTCCGCGTCGGCGCTCGGAATGGAGTGCGTGGAGAAGAGCACGCGGATCTTCTCGGGCGCGATCCCGTCGGCGACGTAGGCCGAGACGGCATCCGTCACGCCCCGGACGAAGGTGCTCACGAAGCCCGGGTGGTCGAAGAACTGACGGACCTTGTCGATCGTCACCGTCTCGCCGAGACCGGTCGCCTCGAGCACACGGGCGTAGTCTTCGCGGTACTGACGGCAGCTCGAGAACGAGCTGTAGGCGCTGGTCGCGATCGCGAGGAGGGTCGTATCGCCCGCCTCGGCCGCCTCGGTGACGGCCTCTTCGAGGTACGGCGACCAGTTGCGGTTGCCCCAGTACACGGGCAGACCCAGTCCGCGCTTGGCGATCTCAGCCTCGAGGGCGGCCTTGAGCTCGCGATTGTGCTGATTGATCGGGCTGACGCCGCCGAAGTGACGGTAGTGGTGGGCGACCTCTTCGAGTCGCTCATCGGGGATGCCGCGCCCACGCGTCACGTTGCGCAGGAACGGGATGACGTCGTCCTGACCCTCGGGCCCGCCGAAGCCGGCGAGGAGGATGCCGTCGTACGCCACCGGCGTCTCGACCCACTTGGGTCCGGACGCCGCGGCGGGCGACGCGTAGAGGACGGTCTCAGGGCTGGTGTCCGTGTCGGTCGTGCTCACGATCACATCCTCGCACTCCCGCGCGAGGCGCGGACGCGAGATATCTCGCTACTAGGCTTATACGGTTGTCACCGACGTCAACCGCGTCACCTGCGACAAACCACCCAGATCCCCGGGAGAACGCCAGTGCCAGGAGAGAACCTCACCCGCATCGAAGCGCAGGAGCGTCGCGCGATCGTCGACACGCACTCCTACGACGTGCAGCTCGACCTCACGCGCGGAGACGAGGTCTTCGCCTCGCGCACCGTCGTGACCTTCGCCGCCACCGAGGGCGCGTCGACCTTCATCGACCTGATCGCGCGCACCGTGCACGCCATCACCCTCAACGGCCGCTCGCTCGACCCCGCCGCCGTCTTCGGCGACTCGCGCATCGCGCTCGACGACCTCGCGGCCGAGAACGAGCTCGTCGTCGAGGCCGACTGCGAATACACCAACACCGGTGAGGGTCTGCATCGCTTCGTCGACCCCGTCGACGGAGAGGTCTACCTCTACTCGCAGTTCGAGGTGCCCGACTCGCGCCGCATGTACACCGTGTTCGAGCAGCCCGACCTCAAGGCCGCGTTCACCTTCTCGGTCACCGCCCCCGCGCGCTGGAAGGTCGTCTCCAACTCCCCCACGCCTGAGCCGGTCGCCGTCTCTGATGACACCGCCCGCTGGGACTTCCCCGCCACTCCGCGCATCTCCTCGTACATCACCGCTCTCGTCGCGGGTCCCTACGAGGCGACCTACAGCGAGCTCACGAGCGCCGACGGCCGCGTCATCCCCCTCGGCGTCTTCGCCCGCAAGAGCCTGTGGCAGTACCTCGACGCCGACTACGTGTTCGAGAAGACCCGTCAGGGCTTCGCGTACTTCGAGGAGAAGTTCGGCTTCCCCTACCCGTTCGCCAAGTACGACCAGCTCTTCGTCCCTGAGTTCAACGCCGGCGCGATGGAGAACGCGGGTGCGGTCACCTTCACCGAGACCTACGTCTTCCGCAGCAAGGTGACGGATGCCGTGAAGGAACGTCGCGTCGTGACGATCCTCCACGAGCTCGCGCACATGTGGTTCGGCGACCTCGTCACCATGAAGTGGTGGAACGACCTCTGGCTGAACGAGTCGTTCGCCGAGTGGGCCTCCACGATCGCCACCGCCGAGGCCACCGAGTGGGAGGCCGCCTGGACGACCTTCAACGCGATGGAGAAGACCTGGGCGTACCGCCAGGACCAGCTCCCCTCGACCCACCCGGTCGTCGCCGAGATCAACGACCTCGAAGACGTGCAGGTGAACTTCGACGGCATCACCTACGCCAAGGGCGGCTCCGTGCTGAAGCAGCTCGCCGCCTGGGTGGGTATCGAGCAGTTCTTCGCGGGCGTGGCCGCGTACTTCCAGAAGCACCAGTGGTCGAACACCGAGGTCGGCGACCTGCTCGTCGAGCTCGAGGCCACCAGCGGTCGCGACCTGGGCGACTGGGCCAAGAAGTGGCTCGAGACGGCGGGTGTCAACACGCTCACCCCGCTCATCGAAGAGGGAGCGGACGGCACGATCACGCGTTTCGCCATCGTGCAGACCGCCCCTGCCGACTACCCCACCATCCGCCCGCACCGCCTGGGCGTGGGCTTCTACTCGGTGACCGAGTCGGGCTCGCTCGAGCGCGTCCACCGCGTCGAGATCGACGTCGACGGCGACCGTACCGAGGTCGCCGAGCTCCGTGGCATCCGTCGTCCCGACCTCGTGCTGCTCAACGACGATGACCTCGCCTACGCGAAGATCCGTCTCGACGAGCGCTCGCTGGCCACCGCGATCGCGCACCTGAAGGACATCTCCGACCCGCTCGCGCGTTCGCTCGTGTGGGGTGCGGCGTGGGATCAGACTCGGGATGCCGAGGCCTCGGCCACCGATTACCTCGACCTCGTCCTGCAGAACATCGGCTCCGAGACCGAATCGACTACGGTGCGCACGACGCTGGGCCAGCTGCAGCTCGCCGCGAACTCGTACGTCGCCCCCGCGACCCGTGACGCGGCGCGCGAGCGCGTGGCCGACGGCCTGTGGGAGCTGGCGCAGAAGGCCGAGGCCGGCAGCGACAGCCAGCTGCAGTTCGTGACGGCGTTCGCCTCGGCGGCCTCCACCCCGGCCCACGCCGAGACGGTCCGCGCCCTCCGCGACGGCGACACGACACTCGAGGGCCTCGCGATCGACACCGACCTGTCGTGGCAGCTCCTGGTCTCGCTCGCCTCCGCGGGCGTGGTCACGGCGGCCGACATCGACGAGGCGCGCGCCGCGGACAACACGGCGAAGGGCGGGGAGTTCGCGGCCATGGCCAAGGCGTCGCTCCCCTCGCACGCGGCGAAGCAGGAGGCGTGGGACTCGCTCATCGAGCGCGCCGACGCGCCGAACACGATCGTTCGGTCGACGGCCTCGGGCTTCACGAACCCGACGACGGTCGACGTGCTCGCCGACTTCGTCGAGCCTTACTTCGCGATGCTGCTGCCCATCTGGGAGTCGCGCAGCTACCAGATCGCGCAGTACCTGATCGTGGGCCTGTATCCCGCCGCCCTGGCGAACAAGGCGCTGCGCGACGCGACGCGTCAGTGGCTGTCGCAGAACGCCGACGCCGCCCCCGCGCTTCGTCGCCTCGTCGGTGAGAACCTCGCCGGCGTCGAGCGCGCGCTGGCGGTCCAGGAGCGCGACGCCCAGTAAACCGCGTCAACGTCGGATGCCCTCTCCCCCTCGGGAGGGGGCATCCGTCGTTGCGGGGTCATCCTCCCGTCGCTCGCGATCATCCGAACGGAGGACGCGGCGACCGGGGCGCCGTCCCTAGCGTGGAGGCATGATCGTTGCAGACAACCTCACCAAGCGGTACGGCGACAAGACCGCCGTCGACGGCGTCTCGTTCACGGTGGCCCCTGGGCGGGTGACCGGCTTCCTCGGACCCAACGGTGCGGGGAAGTCCACCACGATGCGCATGATCGTCGGCCTCGACCGCCCGACCGCCGGCCGCGTGACCGTGGGCGGCCAGGACTACCGGCACCTTCGCTCGCCCCTCACCGAGGTCGGCGTCCTGCTCGACGCGAAAGCCATCCACACCGGCCGATCGGCGCGCAACCACCTTCGCGCCATGGCCGCGACGCACGGCATCGGGAACGCCCGCGTCGACGAGGTGATCGAGCTCACCGGCATCGGATCGGTGGCCGGCAAGCGCGCGGGTGGTTTCTCGCTCGGCATGGGTCAGCGCCTCGGCATCGCGGCCGCCCTGCTCGGCGACCCGCACACGCTGATCCTCGACGAACCGGTCAACGGCCTCGATCCCGAGGGCGTCCGCTGGGTGCGCCAGTTCGTGCGCCATCTCGCGGGCGAGGGTCGAACGGTCCTGCTGTCGAGCCACCTCATGAGCGAGATGTCGCAGACCGCCGATCACGTGATCGTGCTGGGGCGCGGACGCGTGCTCGCCGACGCGGCCCTCCCTGACCTCGTCCGCACCTGGACCACGACCACCCTGCTCGTGCGCTCCCCCCGCCTCGGCGAACTCGTCACCGCCCTCGAGATCCCGGATGCCACCGTCTCGGCCGTCGAGCCGGGCGCGGCGCAGATCACCGGGATCACGGCCGAAACGGTCGGCGACATCGCCGCCGCCCGCGGCATCCCCCTCTACGAACTCAGCCCGCGCGTCGGCTCCCTCGAGGACGCCTATCTCGCCCTGACCGACGACTCCGTCGAGTACAAGACCAAGGAGATCGCATGACCGCCCTCGCCGCCGCGCCCCGCCGGGCGACGCACCCGAGCACCCCGCGCCTGAGCTTCGCGCACCTGCTGAGGAGCGAGGCGATCAAGATCCTCACGCTCCGCTCGACCTGGTGGTCGCTCGGGGTCACCGCCGCGCTGTCGGTGGGGATCTCGCTGCTCATCGCGCTCGCCACGAGCGGCAAGGGCGGGGGGATGGAGCCGACGAACGTCATCCTCGCGCCCACCCAGTTCACGATGCTCGTGGCCGGCATCCTCGGCGCGATCGTCGTGACCGGGGAGTACTCCACCGGGATGATCCGCTCGACGCTCACCGCGGAGCCCCGTCGCGGTGCCGTGCTGCTGGCGAAGGCGCTCGTCGTGGCCGTGACGATGATGGTGACCACCGTGATCATCTACGCCGTCGCCATCGCCGCGACCGCTCCCCTGCTGGGCGGCACGGGCATCGACTGGGCGACGCCGGCCGACTCGATCGTGCCCCTCGCCCTCGGCGTGCTCTCGATGGCCTGCTTCACCCTCATGGGCGTCGGCTTCGGTTTCGTCCTGCGCAGCGGCGCAGGTGCGATCGCCGTCACGGTGGGAGTGCTCTTCGTGCTGCCCATCATGCTGAGCCTGTTCTCGATCGCGGGCCCCGACTGGATGTGGGTCGTCGAGGCGGGCACCTACCTTCCGGTCAGCGCAGCCGGCAGCCTCACCCGGGCCGGGGCGACCGACCTGATGGAGCCCGCGCTCACGATGGCCGGGTGGGTGATCGGGCCCCTTCTGCTCGGGTGGATCGCGCTCCGCTCGCGCGACGCCTGATCCGATCCCCGATGGATGCCTCGACGCTCAGCCGGCGCCGAGGCATCCGTCGTTAGGCTGAATCCGATGTCCGTTCTCGCCGAAAACCCCTCGCCCGTCCCATCGCCCTCGATCACTTCGCCGAGCGATCTGGCCAATCCCGACACCTGGGCCTGGATCGGCGATCAGCTGCTCGGCTTCGGCGGTGTGCTGCTGAGAGTGCTCGGGATCATCATCGGGATCGCCGTCGCCGCCTGGATCCTTCGCGTCATCATCCGCCGCGTGGTGGATCGGATCGTCAACGGGGCGAAGAGCAAGGCCCGCGTCGACGACACGCAGGCGCTCGATCGCTCGCCGCTCAGCGCGGTGCGGCTCGTTCAGCGCACCCGCACCCTCGGCACGATCCTGCAGAACATCGTCAACGTCATCCTCGTGATCGTCGCGCTCGTGTGGATCGCCAGCATCGTCGCGCCCGACGCGCTCGCCTCGCTCACGCTGCTCACCGCCGCAATCGGTGCAGGCCTCGGCTTCGGCGCCCAGAACATCGTCAAAGACGTGCTCAACGGCATCTTCATCGTCGCCGAAGACCAGATCGGCATCGGAGACGTCGTCGACCTGGGGCTTGCGACCGGCATCGTGGAGTTCGTCAGCGTCCGCATCACCCACGTCCGCGACGTCAACGGCACGCTCTGGTACGTGCGCAACGGTGAGATCACCCGCATCGGCAACATGTCCCAGGGATGGTCGCGCGTCATCATCGATTTGGCCGTACCGGTGGATGCCGACATCGACGACGTCGAGAAGGCGATGCTGACCGCCGCCAAGACGATGGCGAAAGAGACGAAGTGGCGCTCGCGCATCATCGAGCAGCCAGAGATCTGGGGCCTGGAGTCGATCAGCGGCGACGCCCTCGTCATACGCCTCGTCATGAAGACCCGCTCGAGCGCGAAGGACGACGTGGCCCGCGAGCTGCGCGCGCGCCTGAAGAAGGCCATCGATGCGATGGGCATCGCGCTCCCCCAGCTCAACTCGATCGTGCTGACGGGCGCGGAGGGCGCGCAGAGCGTCCGCGGAGCGCACCCGCCGAAGACCAAAGAGACCCAGGTCGCGGTCGGCGCGAGCCGCCCGATCTGGCGCCCGCGCCGCAGCAAGATGGACGCCTCCGAGACCGCTGACGAGCACGCCGGCGAAGCGCCCCCTGCCAAGGTGAAGAAGAAGACCGTTCAGGACGACACCCCCACGGCCATCGTCGACCTGCCCCCGGCTCGCGGCGCCGACGTGCCCAAGCCCACTCCTCCGGCGGTCCGCGCCGACGACAAGGACGAGTCATGACCGAGCCCGTCAGCTTCTACGACCAGGTGGGCGGGATGGAGACATTCCGTCGGCTGGTCGACGCGTTCTATCGCGGCGTCGCCTCCGACGAGGTGCTGAAACCGATGTACCCCGAAGAGGACCTCGGCCCGGCCGCCGAACGCCTCACCCTGTTCCTCGCGCAGTACTGGGGCGGCCCGACGACCTATGGCGAGACGCGCGGACACCCGCGCCTGCGCATGCGCCACATGCCGTTCCACGTCGACCCCGACGCCCGCGACCGCTGGCTGCGGCACATGCGCGCCGCCGTCGACGAGATCGCCCTGCCGCCCGCGTTCGAAGAGCCCCTGTGGGACTACCTCGAGCGGGCGGCCTACGCGATGGTCAACACGTTCGAGCCGCGCGGGATCGGCCCGCGCCAGGACGGGCGCCCCGATACGGGCCTGCCCGTCCGCGCGAACGACTGATCACCGACCGAGGAAGTCCCCGAACCCGGGGATGTCGAGGTTCGACAGTCCCTCGCCGAAACCGCTGATCTGCTCGCCGGCCCCCGACACGGCATCCTGAGCTCCTCCGGCCCACTCGCCGAGGCCTGTGCCCTCGGCGAGCGAGGCGAGATCGATGCCGGATGCCATCGCCTCGAGGTCGACGCCCTCTGCGAGCCCCGCGAAGTCGACGCCCATCTGCCCGGCCTGCGCGAGCAGGGGCGCCGCGACGGCGCTGACCACGGCTCCCCCGGCGACCGCAGCGAGGAGGCCCCCGGCGCCCACGGCGCCGGCACCGATCAGACCGCCGCGCCCGGCCTTTGCGAGCAGCCCGGACATGCGTCCGGGACGCGCGGCCTCGGCACGCGCAGCCGTTCGCGCGAGGTCGTCCGCGGTGTCCGTGCGCGGGCGCTCGTGAGGGGCCAGATCGGCATCCATCCGTTCCTTCACGTGCGCGCGCTGCGCCGGTGTGAGGCGGGCGAACGCTTCGCGGTGCATCTGCTCGACCCGGTCGGGGTCGGCCGTGCGCAGGAGGTAGTCGTAGCGGGCGATGGCGGCACGGTCGGCGTCCGGCAGAGCGGACGAGGGACGGGATGCCGCGGGCGGCGCGTACCGCCCGTTCGACGCGGGGCCGCGGGTCGCGGCGCGCGGGGTGCTCGCTCCGCGATCGCCGGTCACGGCGTCGGCCGCGGAGCGCACCATGTCGCGCCAGTCTTTTCCTCCGGAGGCACCCGGGGGGCGCGACGAGGATGCGGCTTTTCCGGCGGCCTTGGAGGCGAGATCGAACAGACGGGAGAACGAGACCATGGGAGGACCTCTCGACGGGCGGCACGCGACCGCGGCGTCAAGGTCTCCTCCGTCCTTTCGGACCGACGTACCCGGAATCCAATCGTGGACTCGTGATGACGGATACGTCGCGTCGGGAGTACTCCCCTTGCGTGCCCTCAGCGTATGAAGGCCACCTGTGCGCTTGCTGGATCAGCTCCCCGTAGCGCGCACCGCGGTGAGCCCCGAACGCACCGGACCGCGCACCAGCACGTGGCCGCGCGCGAGACTCACGCGCGTCCACGCACCGCTGCGACGCACGGGCGCCTGCTCGGACCCCGCGATGAAGCCCAGAGCGAAGGCCGCGAAGGCCGTGCCCAGGGGCAGTCCCCCCAGTGCTTCGTCGGGCTGACCCCAGACCTGGGCCCGCACGAGGCGCACGATGTCCTCGCCGGGGTCGGCGGGAAGGGCGTCGGCGACGGCCGCGACCCCGTACTGCGCGCGCGAGGCGAGTACGGCCGAGTCGATGGCATCCGTCTGCTCCCATCCTCCGCGCGGGGGCGAGATGCCCGCCCAGGCCGGTGAGGTCGCGGTCTCAGGTAGCACGACCGCGGACGCGTCGTCGGGGGCGGGGAGCAGGGCGGACGCCTCGACCACCAGGTCGCACTCGAGCTCGGGGTCGATCGCCGAGACGCGCAGACCCAGAACGGTCGGCGTGGCATCGAGCAGTCCGCGCGGGGCGAGAGGGGCCGCCGTGGCGACCAGCACTCCCCCGTCGGCTCGCAGTCGCACGGTGCCGTCACCGAGACGGATCGTTCGGGCGGCGAAGGTGAGCAGGTCGGCTGCGGCCTGCGGGTCGGGGAACAACAGGCGCGCGGACACCCGCCCTAAACTATCAAGCGGTGCGGGTTCGCCGTACCGGAACGGGAGTCAGTGTGTCCGAGGCCATCGATCCCGTGGCGTCGCTGCTGAGCGTGCTCGACCTCCGCGATGCCGGAGCGCGCACGACCGAAGACATCTTCACGGGGGTGTCGCAGGCCATGCCCACCGGTCGCGTGTACGGCGGTCAGGTGCTCGCGCAGACCATCGTCGCAGCGTCTCGGACCCTCCCGGCTGAGCGCACCGTCCACTCGATGCACGGGTACTTCCTGCGCCCGGGTGACCCCTCCGACGGCATCACCTTCTCCGTCGACCGCATTCACGACGGCCGCTCGTTCTCGACTCGGCGGACCCAGGCGTTCCAGTCCGGCGTCCCGGTCTTCTCGATGATCGCTTCGTTCCAGGACGAAGACCCGGGACTTGAGCACTTCGAGCCGATGCCGGAGGGGATTCCCCAGCCCGAGGACGCCCCCTCGCTCGAGGTCGAGACCCTGCACCCGATCAGCCGCAGGATCCTCTCCGAGAGCCCTGTCGACGTCCGCCACGTGACCTCGCCGCTGTACGCCTCGGTCGAGGGCCCGCACGTGCCCCGGCAGGCGGTCTGGATGAAGCTGCGTCGCCCCGTCGGCGACGACCCCGCCGTCCACCGCGCCGCCCTCGCCTACCTCAGCGACCTCACGATCCAGGAGTCGATCATGCGTGCGCACGGCGTCGCGTGGAACGCCCCCGGGCTGAAGGTCGCGAGCCTCGACCACGCGATGTGGTGGCACCGGCCGGGACGCGTCGACGAGTGGCTGCTGTACGTGCAGGAGTCCCCGAACGCACGCGGGGGCCGAGGACTCGCCACCGGACGCATCTACACGCGCGGCGGCGCGCTCGTGGCCAGCGTCGCGCAAGAGGTCATGGTGCGCGTCCCGCGCGGATGATCCCGGATGCCGACACCCGGCGGCCCTCGCCAAACGAGGTCGCGCGGGTCGGCGGCGGCGTGCGCCGGCCGGGTTCCGCAGGGTGCTGACGAGAGTCGGCTCCCGGCGGGCGGGGAACGCCCCGGGCCCGCGAGTGGCGTCACCGGGCTCCGGCGTCTTACGACGGGCGCGGGATACGCGGGGTCCCGTGGAGCGGGCTCACCCGCGGGAACGGCCCCGGCGGTACTCGATCGGGTCTCCGATGTACGGCGCCCAAGCGGTGCGTTCCGCTTCGGTCCAGCGGATGGGTCGACCACTGGCGGTGTCGACGAGGACCGTGACGGCCGTGGCGCGGGCGTAGAGCACGGGCTCGGCGTCACCGACGGGGCTGTAGACCTCGAAGCAGATGTCGGCGCTCGACCCGCCCATCGCGCCGATCCACATGCGCACGTCGAGGGGGCGTTGGCTGTAGGGCACCGGGCGCAGGTACTCGATCTCTTGACGGGCGATGAGCGTGGCGCGATCGCCGCCGCTCTCGAGCACGTCCATGTCGAACACCGCCGTCGGGAGCGGTTCTCCCTCGCCGTCGCTGTGCCAGAACGCGCGCAACCGTGCCTCTTCGAGCAGCTTCAACATCGAGGTGTTGTTGACGTGCCCGAGGGCGTCGAGGTCGCCCCAGCGGAGGTGGATGGGCACGTGCACCCGCGAGGGTCCGGCGACCGCCGGACCCTCGTCGGGGGTGTGCTGCGCGGGGCTGTCAGTCACGCGTGAGCTTGCGGTAGGTCGAGCGCGAGGGGTTGGCCGCGTCGGCACCGAGACGCTCGACCTTGTTCGCCTCGTAGGCCTCAAAGTTACCCTCGAACCAGTGCCACTGATCGGGGTGCTCTTCGGTGCCCTCGTAGGCGAGGATGTGCGTCGCGATGCGGTCGAGGAACCACCGGTCGTGCGTGATGACCACGGCACAACCGGGGAACTCGAGCAGCGCGTTCTCGAGCGAGCTCAGCGTCTCGACGTCGAGGTCGTTGGTCGGCTCGTCGAGAAGGAGCAGGTTGCCGCCCTCTTTCAGCGTGAGGGCGAGGTTCAGGCGGTTGCGCTCACCGCCGGAGAGGACGCCCGCCTTCTTCTGCTGGTCGGGGCCCTTGAACCCGAACTTCGACACGTACGCGCGCGACGGGATCTCGGTCTTGCCGACGGTGATGATGTCGAGTCCGTCAGACACGACCTCCCACAGCGTCTTCTCGGGGTCGATGTTGGAGCGCGACTGGTCGACGTAGCTGATCTTGACAGTCTCGCCGATCTTCAGCGTGCCGCCGTCGAGGGGCTCGAGGCCGACGATCGTCTTGAACAGCGTGGTCTTTCCGACACCGTTCGGACCGATCACACCGACGATGCCGTTCGGCGGCAGGTTGAAGCTGAGGTTGCTGATCAGCGAGCGGTCGCCGAAGCTCTTCTCGAGCTTCTTAGCGTCGATGACGATGCTGCCCAGGCGCGGGCCCGCGGGGATCTGGATCTCGTCGAAGTCCAACTTGCGCGTGCGCTCGGCCTCGGCTGCCATCTCTTCGTAGCGGGCGAGACGCGCCTTCGACTTGACCTGGCGGCCCTTGGCGTTGGAGCGGACCCACTCGAGCTCCTCCTTGAGGCGCTTGGCGAGCTTGGCGTCCTTCTTGCCCTGGACGTCGAGGCGCTGCCCCTTCTTCTCGAGGTAGGTCGAGTAGTTGCCCTCGTAGGGGTACAGGTGACCGCGGTCGACCTCGGCGATCCACTCCGCGACGTTGTCGAGGAAGTACCGGTCGTGGGTGATCGCGATGACCGCGCCCTTGTACGCCTTGAGGTGCTGCTCGAGCCAGAGCACGCTCTCGGCGTCGAGGTGGTTGGTGGGCTCGTCGAGGAGCAGCAGGTCGGGCTTCTGCAGGAGGAGCTTGGCGAGGGCGACGCGACGACGCTCACCGCCGGAGAGCGGAACGACCGAGGCGTCGGCCGGCGGGGTGCGCAGCGCGTCCATCGCCTGCTCGAGCTGCGAGTCGAGGTCCCAGCCGTCGGCGGCGTCGATCTCTTCCTGCAGCGTTCCCATCTCGGCCAGCAGGGCGTCGAAGTCCGCATCGGGGTCGGCCATGAGGGCCGAGATCTCGTTGAAGCGGTCGAGCTTGGGCTTGATCGCCACGCCGTCCTGGATGTTCTCGAGGACGGTCTTGCTGTCGTCGAGCTCGGGCTCCTGCATGAGGATCCCGACCGTGAAGCCGGGGCTCAGCCGGGCCTCGCCGTTGGAGGGGTTGTCGAGCCCCGCCATGATCTTCAGGATCGTCGACTTACCCGCACCGTTCGGCCCGACCATGCCGATCTTGGCACCGGGGAGGAACGACATGGTGACGTCGTCGAGGATCAGCTTGTCGCCCACAGCTTTGCGAGCGCGGACCATGGAGTAGATGTATTCCGCCATAACCCGTCCAGTCTAGGGGCGATGCGGTATCCCGCCGACGTGAGTCGGCCCCGGGTCACCAGTCGATGGCGCGCGTCTGCCCGATGAGGCACCCGCCGGACGACAGGCCGGGCAGCACCGCGGTGACGGGATTGCCGATCGAGGGGCCGACCTGACCCACCAGGCACTGATCGCCGATGCGGACGGAGAACTCGATGCTCTCGGCGGGGTTGTCGACCGTGGTCCGGTCGGGCGTCACCTGCATCGCGGCCTTGTCAAAGCCCGCGGCGGCGAGAGCGTCGATGTAGGCGCGCCCGGCCACCTGATCGGGGCCCGACCAGACTCCGGAGACGACCTGGGTGAAGAACGGCAAGTTCTGCGCCGCGGTCCCCCCGGGTACGAGCGCGGGAGCGGCCGGCGCCGTCGGCGTGGACGTGGACGACGGCGAGGCCGAGACCGACGGTGGGACGGACTCGACGGGGCCGGGAGCGGGCGACTCGCCGGTGCACCCGGCGAGGCCCAGCACCGCGACGAGGGTCAGGGCGGCGAGGGGACGACCGAGGAGGCGGGACACGCGTCCGAGTCTACGGACCCCTCCGCCACACCCCGCTCCGGACGACGCGATCGCCCGCGCCGCGACCGTCCCCCGCGCCGCCGTGAAACCCCGACTCAGAACGGACCGGCCTCGTCCGCGACCGCGTCCGACGACGATCCCCCGCTGCCCCCGGCGCTCGCGCCGACCATCTCGACGTCACCGGCGACCCCCTCCGACGCCCCGGGGATCGCCCATTGCTCGTCCGCCTCCGGCCCCGCCGCCTCTGAGGCCGCGACGCTCGGGGCGCCCGACGACCGCGCCGCCTTTTCGAACCGCGTGGTGCCCCACCGCAGGTCGTGGCCGATGGCGTCGGCGACGACGTCGGCGCTCACCCCGCGTTTGACGTCGTTCTCCCACTCGCGCAGCCGCAGACGGCCGGTCAGGACGACCCGCTGCCCCTTCCGCAGGGAGTGCAGCGCGTGAGCCCCGAGGTCTCCGAACGCCGAGACGTTGTAGTAGTTCGTGTGCCCGTCCACCCACTCCCCGCGCTCGCGATCGAGTTTGCGCTCGCCGACGGCGATGCGGAAGGCCGCGATGGGCCCGCCTCCGCGCGTGGCGCGTTGCTCCAGCTCGCCGACGATGTTGCCCACCAGGGTGATGTGATCGCTCATGTCCGTTGTTCCTCTCGACGTGGTGTGCGCTCCGACATCCGTGTGCCCGACGGATGCCGGAGCCACGCTCAGAATGACTGGATCGATGCGTACGCCGCGGGTCGATCCGGCGGTTCTGTGGATGATTCCGGCGATCAGGCGCCTGGGGAGGACGGACCCCGGAGACGACCGGCGTCGATGTCGGAGGTTGGTTCTACCGTCATCCCATGAGCACCGCACTGTGGAACGACCTCGCTCCGGCACCGCGTCCGGCCGGGTGGGGCGCGGCGACGCACGTCGCCGCCGGCCTGTGGCGCATCGCCGATCCGCGCGGCATCGTGGTCGGTCATATCCGCGCGATCGCCGCCGACGGAGGGTGGCGCTACGCCGCCGAGCGGTTCCACTCCGCCTCCGGCAGCTTCCGTCGCCTCGGCGAGTTCTGGTCGTCCGCCGACGCCGTCGAGTGCCTGCGGTACCTCCGGTAGAACCGTGCGGCGCTCGGCATCCGGTCTCCCGGTGCGGTCGGGCTGTGCTCAGACGACGGTGGCGAAGTCCGTTCGAGAAGGA
The DNA here is from genome assembly GCF_029761935.1 of Microbacterium testaceum. NCBI lineage: Bacteria > Bacillati > Actinomycetota > Actinomycetes > Micrococcales > Microbacteriaceae > Microbacterium > Microbacterium testaceum. The sequence goes on along the minus strand of NZ_CP121699.1, from coordinate 354,989 downwards.
ATCGCGCTTCCGCCGCGTACGTCGTCCCACGCTGAGCGCAAAATGCCGACCGCCCGCCGCAGCGTCGACGGCGACGCGGTGAACGGCACGCGCAGACGACGGTCGTGGCCGCCCTCAACGGCGAATCGCGATCCGGCGGAGAGGGCGAGCCCTCGTGCCCGCGCCGACATCACCAACGGCGTGCTCAGCGGCTCGCCGATCCCGACCCAGAGAGACACACCGCCGTGCACCTCGGGCACGTCCCACTCCGGAAACAGTCGCCTCAGCTCCTCGACCAGGCTGTCGCGACCCGCACGCAGCAGGGTGCCGCGCTGCGCGGCGATCTCGTCGAGTCGCGGGATGAGGCGCGCCGCGATGGCCTGCTCGAGCTCGGGAGTCCCCAGATCGTGCACGGGTCGACCGCTGGCCAGGCGCCGCACGATGTCGGGCGCTGCGCGCACCCACCCGACGCGCAGTCCACCCCACACCGTCTTGCCGAGGGAGCCGACGCGGATCACGCGCTCATCCTCGGGAAATGCCGCCGACTGCGATCGCCGATCGATGTCGAGCTGTGCGGTGGTCTCATCGAGGACCAGGAGAGTCCCGACCGAGCGCGCGCCCACGACGAAGGCATCCGTCTCGTCCGCGGTCATGGTGCGCCCCGTCGGGTTGTGGAAGTCGGGCATCAGGTACGCCAGCGAGGGCAGCGCCCTCGCGAACGTCTGCTCCGCGCGCTCGAGGTCCCATCCGTGGGTGGAGTCGACCGGCACGCCCACCAGGCGTGCCCCGACCCGACGGAACGCATCCGCCGCGTGAGGGTAGGTGGGGGTCTCGATCATGACCCGGTCGGCGCGGTGCAGGAGCACCGAGGCGATCAGGTGGATCGCGCTCTGCGCCCCCGTCGTCACGAGGATCTGGTCGGCGGAGGTGGCGAGACCTCTCGCGCGGTAGTGCTCGGCGATCGCGGTACGCAGGCCCACATCGCCGACGACGTCGTATCCGATCCGCGCGACGAGTGCCGGCGCGTCCTGGATGACCTCCGCCATGATCCCCGGAAGCCCGGGCCAAGCCGCGGGACTCGCCTGCTGCAGATCGATCGTCTCGGCGTCCGGTTCGTGCCGGCCCGGGTCGGTCCGACGCAGGGGCAGGGTGACGCTCCCGCTCCCGCGCAGGCTCTCGATGTGTCCGGTGTCGCGCAGGCTCTGGTACGCGGCGGCGACGGTGGTGCGACTCACTCCCAGAATCGCCGCCAGCTCGCGCTCGGCGGGCAGGGCCGTGGCCGGAGCGAGGCGATTGTCCAAGCAGAGCAGACGGACACCGTCGGCGAGTGCCTCGTAGGCGGGGCCGTTTCCCCGCCAGCCACCGAGAGAGGCGGCGAGGGTGCGGGCCGATACGCGCGAGTCCATGCGGCCACCGTAGTCGAATTGGCATCCTGCACCAAAGCCAATCCCGTGATTGGATCGCCACATGTCTTCTCGGATCCTGCGCCTCTTCTTCGGACTCGTGCTCTACGGCTTCGGCTGCGCCGTCACCGTCGCGGCCGGCCTGGGAGTCGACCCGTGGACGGTCTTCGCGCAGGGACTTTCGCGCGTGACGGGGATTGGCATCGGCTGGATCACGAACATCGTCGGCCTGGGCGTGCTCCTGCTGTGGATCCCCCTGCGCCAGAAGCCGGGGGTGGGAACCGTGGCGAACATCCTGCTCGTCGGCACGAGCCTCCAGCTCTCGCTCGGGCTGCTCCCCCACCCCGACACCTTCTGGCTGCAAGCCCTCATGCTCGTCGCCGGCGTGGTGCTGGTGGCCGTGGCATCCGGGCTCTACATCGGAGCGCACTTCGGCCCCGGCCCGCGCGACGGCCTTATGACCGGAATGCACGCGCGCTTCGGCTGGCCGATCTGGGCGTGCCGCCTCGGCGTCGAGGGGTCGGTGCTCGTCCTCGGGTGGTTGCTCGGCGGCACCGTCGGCATCGGGACCGTCGTCTTCGCGCTCGGGATCGGGCCGTTGGTCCACCTCGCCCTGCCGCTGCTGGCCACTCCGAAGCCCGCGGCGCCCGCGCGGACGATGGCATCCGCCTGAGACACCGACGGTGGGGCGGCTCCCGCGGACCGGGAGCCGCCCCACCGTTCAGTGCTCGCGGAACTCGGGCCGCTCGCTGCCGGGCTTGAGGTGCGAGTGCACGGCGTTCTTCGCGATCTCCATGGAGGGGTAGACGCCCAGGGGCTCGTCCTTGCCGGCCATGTGAACGCGGTAGCCGTCGCTCTCTTTCTGGATCTTCCCGACGACGCCGTTCGGACCGTAAGCCACCCAGATGCGTCGCGTCGCAGTCTCGGACATGAGTGCTCCTTTGCTCTCTTTCGCCGGAATGTACCGCCGCCCCGGCAGATGTGCCAGGGGCTGGCGCGGCGGGAACGCCTCGGGCGATATCCTGAGATCGACCCCCAGTAGCTCAGTGGATAGAGCAGCGGCCTTCTAATCCGCCGGTCACACGTTCGAATCGTGTCTGGGGGACCAGAGCCGGTGTCGGCACCCCTCACTAGGATGTGGGGATGGTAAACGCCTCCGAGAACGACCGGCTCGTCTGGATCGACTGCGAGATGACCGGGCTCGACCTGGCCGTCGACGAGCTCGTCGAGATCGCCGTCGTCATCACCGATTTCGAACTCAACGTGCTCGACCCCGGTTTCCAGATCGTGATCAAGCCCGACGCCTCGGCCCTCGCCAACATGGGCGAGTTCGTCACCGAGATGCACCGCTCCTCGGGTCTGCTCGACGAGATCCCGCACGGAGTGAGCCTTGCGGATGCCGAGTTCCAGACACTCGAGTACATCCAGCGGTTCGCGCCCGTCGAGGGCAAGGCTCCTCTCGCCGGCAACACCATCGGCACCGATCGCATGTTCCTGGCGAAGTACATGCCGCGCGTCGACCGCTGGCTCCACTACCGCAACGTCGACGTGTCGAGCATCAAAGAGCTCTCGCGCCGCTGGTATCCGCGCGCCTACTTCCAAGCCCCGGCGAAGAACGGCGGCCACCGCGCACTCGCCGACATCCGCGAATCGATCCGCGAGCTCGCCTACTACCGCGCCGCGGTGTTCGTGCCCCAGCCGGGCCCCACGAGCGACGAGGCCAAGGCCGTCTCGGCCTCGGCCGTGTCGTCGTTCACGCTGGACGTATGACATAATCGTTCAGTTGTCTGCTGCGGCAGACACATGGTGGCTATAGCTCAGTCGGTAGAGCACCGCGTTGTGGTCGCGGGGGTCGCGGGTTCAAGTCCCGTTAGCCACCCCAACGAAGAAGGCCCGGTCGAGCATCGCTCGCCGGGCCTTCGTCATTCGCGACCGGCGCTCCCCCGCGCCGTAGAATCGACACGGAACGTCGGCGCGATCTGTCGGCATCCGTTGGACGGTTCGAGACCCCCGGGAGGCCCGCCGTGAACGACCGCGTCGACGCGCGCTCGGCCCTCGAGATGGATGCGTCGGCGTTCGAAGAACTCGTCGTCGACGAGCTGGATCAGCTCCCCGACGACATGGTGGACGGTCTCGACAACGTCGTCTTCGTCGTCGAGGACCGCCCCGAGGACGGGTCCCTGGATCTCCTCGGGCTGTACGACGGCTGGGCGTTGACGGAACGCGAGCGCTACGGCGTCGGCGAGCTCCCCGATCGCATCATCGTGTACCGGGAGCCGCACCTCGCCGCGTGCCACGACGAGGCGGAACTGCGCGACGAGATCCACACGACGCTCGTCCACGAGATCGCTCACTTCTACGGCATCGACGACGAACGCCTCCACGAGCTGGGGTGGGCGTGATGGCGGGCGTGGCGAGTCCCGACCTCGATCTCGATGTCGACCTCAAGACCGATCTGGCGGCGGCTCCGCCGGCGTCGTGGCAGACCGTGGTGTGGAACGACCCCGTGAATCTCATGAGCTACGTCACCCACATCTTCCGCACCTACTTCGGCTACGACGCCGCGACCGCGAACCGGCTGATGCTCGCCGTGCACCACGACGGCCACGCCGTGGTGGCCCGAGGGCCTCGCGAAGTCATGGAAGCCCACGTGCAGGCGATGCACGACTTCGGCCTCTGGGCCACCGTCAGGAAGGACCCCGCGTGAGCGAGCGCGTCGTCGTGCTGGAGATCAGCGGGCTCGAGGCCCTGCATCTGGCCGGCATCGTGGGACAGTTCCGCGATCTGCTGGCGGACTCCCGCGCGGGCGAGGACCCCGCGGTGGAACGCCTGCTTCCGGACGCCTACCCCGACGACGCGGCTGCGAGTCGGGAGTTCCGGCGTCTGACCGGCGGGGACCTCCTCGAGCGTCGGTCGCAGGACGTCGCCACGGTTCTGCACACCCTCGGCCTGGACGGCGCGGACCTCGATCCCGACGCGACGATCGCCGTCGCCCTCGGTGAGACCGAGGCCCTGGCGTGGATGCGCACGCTCTCGGCGCTGCGACTGGTCATGGCGACCCGTCTCGGCATCCAGAACGACGACGATCACGATCCCGAAGACCCGCGCTACGGCGTGTACGACTGGATCGGCTATCGCCTCGACGGTCTCGTCGCAGCTCTCGATCGCGCGTGAGCGGCGTCGTCGACGTCCTTTACGGGACGGAGACGACCAGATCGGCCAGCCGTTCCGGATGGTGCGCCTCGAGATGCCGGTCCTCCTGCGCGGCCCAGCGATCCCAATGCGGACGGTAGGTGTCGCCGTCGCGGTCGAGGGCACGCGCCTTGCGGGACGCCGGCGGAGCATCGACCCACACCGACACGTCGGCGAGTCGCGCGACCTCGGGGGTGAGAAGTCCCGAACCTTCGACCACCAGGGGCAGCGAGGGGTCGACGGCGTACGCGTCGGCCCGCGCGCTCGCTTCCCAGTCCCACCGCTCCCAGACGCCGATCAGCCCCCGCGCGTGCGGAGAGAGGATGACCCGCCGGGCGTATTCGACGCCCTCGGCGAGGCCGTCCCATCCGGGGTAGACGTCATCGAGGGCGACGAGTTGCACGCGTCCGCGGCCCGGCCATGCCGCGACCAGGCGTCGAGCCAAAGAGCTCTTCCCCGCGCCACTGCGCCCGTCGAGGGCGACGACGGGGTTCGCGGCGCCGACCGCGACGATGCGCGCCGACACCGCGGCCAGAGCCGCGGTGAGGGCGTCGGCAACCGGGCCCGCGTTACTTCTTGAGGGCGCGGATGACACGGCTGAGGGCGCGACCGGCCACCCACACGAACGGGATGCCGACGGCAAGCAACGCGACGAGGTTCGGGTCGAACCGCAGATCGTCACCACGGCGGATGTAGGCGCCGAGGGGCAGCGTGTAGCCACCGCCCCCGCCGCCACCGTTGCCCTGCTCGTCGGAGCCGCCGCCGTACCCGGCCCAGGTGAGGGCGACGGGGATCATCTTGACGCCGTTCACGTCCTGCTGCTCCCCGTAGGCGGAGGTGACGCCGAAGCTGGTGGCCTGCTTGCCGAGTTCCAAAGCGATGTTGGGCATGGCACCACCGTAGCGGCCCGGCCTCGGAGCATCGAGGGGCGTTGCGCGACCGGGACCGGCGTGTCAGTGGTCGTACGACGGCCGTGGGTTCGTGGGTAGGGCTCCCCCACCGCGCGACGGCCCGAGCAGCGATCCACGGGTGACGGCCCCTCGGCCGAAGCGGGTGGTGGCGTCGTCGAGCGCTCCCTCGACGCGGCGCCATTCGGCGTCGTCATCCCACAGGGTGGCCGCGATCGCCGCCGGCTTGAGCTTCTCGCCCCGCACGCCGACCAGGCGAACGGCCTGGCGTCGGTCGATCCCGTCGAACAACTCGATGGCCGCGTCGCCGATGCGCTGGCCGACCGAGGTCGGTTCGGGCAGCGTGCGCGAACGGCTGAGCGTGGTGAAGTCCGAGAAGCGCACCTTGATCGAGATCGTCGACGCCTCGTACTGCTGCGCGCGCAGGCGCGCTCCCACGCGATCGGCGAGGCGGCGGAGCTCGACGTGCAGCGTGCGGGTGTCGGAGATGTCGGTGTGGAACGTCTCTTCATGACCGACGCTCTTCTCCGAGCGCCCCGTGTGCACCTCGCGGGCGTCGATGCCGCGCGACAGGTGCCAGATGCGCTCGCCCATCGCGGGACCGAGCACCCGCTCGAGCGCAGGCCGCGGGGTGTCGAGGATGTCGGAGATGAGCCGGATGCCGCGAGACTCGAGCGCCTCGGCGGCCTTGGGACCCACTCCCCACAGCGCGCGAACCGAACGCGGGCGAAGGAACGCCTCGGTGTCGGCCTCGGCCACGACGAGCAGCCCGTCGGGCTTGGAGATCGTGGAGGCCATCTTCGCGACGTGCTTGGTCGCGGCGACTCCGATGCTGCAGGTCAGCCCGGTCTCGGCCTTCACCCGAGCCCTCAGGTTTCGCGCGATCGTGCCGGGGCTCCCCCACAGCCGCCGCGCACCGCGGACGTCGAGGAACGCCTCGTCGATCGAGAGGGGTTCGACCAGCGGGGTGACGTCGTGGAAGATTGCCATGACCTGCCGCGACATCTCGGTGTAGCGGTGGTACGGAGGGTTGACGACGATCGCGGTCGGGCACATCCGCAGGGCGATCGCCACCGGCATCGCCGACTTCACGCCGTAGCGGCGGGCCTCGTACGAGGCGCTCGAGACGACGCCGCGCCCCTCGGACCCGCCGATGATGAGCGGCTTGCCGGCGAGGGACAGATCGTCGAGCACGGCGACCGAGGCGAAGAAGGCGTCCATGTCGACGTGCAGGATGCCCGTGCCCGTGTCATCGGCGTCGGGGCGCGAGACGATGCGCCCCGTTCCGTCACCTCGTCCCATGGCATCCATTCTCCCCCGGACCTCCGACATCGGTCCTCGGCGCCCGCGCGAGGTCAGCGACCCGCGCATCCTCGACCGTCGTCCCGCGACAACCGCCGAGGCTGTGCACACGCCCCGGGCCGGGAACGACGGATGCCACGGCCCCACCCCTCGCGGGGCGCGGTGCCGTGGCATCCGGTGTCGATTACAGAGCGGCGGCGCGCTCCAGCACGAGTTCGCGCACGCGCGCGGCGTCGGCCTGGCCCTTCATCGCCTTCATGACCGCGCCGATGACGGCGCCGGCAGCCTGCACCTTGCCGTCGCGGATCTTCGCGAGCACGTCGGGCTGGGCGACGAGGGCCTCGTCGATCGCGGCGATGAGCGCCCCATCGTCCGAGACCACGGCGAGACCGCGGGCGTCCACGACCTCCTGCGGGGTGCCCTCTCCGGCGATGACGCCCTCGAGCACCTGGCGCGCGAGCTTGTCGGTGAGGGTGCCGGCGTCGATCAGCTTCTGCAGCGCCGCGACGTTCTCGGGAGAGACGAGGTCGGCCGCGTCGCGCTCCTGCGCGTTCGCGACGCGGGTGATCTCACCCGTCCACCACTTGCGAGCCGAGGCGGGAGCGGCTCCCGCGGCGATCGTGTCGGCCACCGCGTCGAGCAGGCCGCCGTTGGCGACGTCCTGGAACTCGAGGTCGGTGAAGCCCCACTCGCCCTTGAGCCGACGACGACGGGCCGCGGGCGGCTCGGGGAGCGCGGCGCGCAGCTCCTCGATCAGCTCGGGCGCGGGCACCACCGGCAGCAGGTCGGGCTCGGGGAAGTAACGGTAGTCGTCGGCATCCGACTTCGGGCGCCCCGGAGACGTGCGACCGGTGTCCTCGTGCCAGTGACGCGTCTCTTGCGTGATCGTCCCGCCCTTGGCGAGGATCGCGGCCTGACGCTGGATCTCGTAGCGCACCGCACGCTCGACCGAACGCATCGAGTTGACGTTCTTGGTCTCGGTGCGGGTGCCGAGCTTCTCCTGGCCGCGGGGGCGCAGCGAGACGTTGGCGTCGCAGCGGAGGTTTCCGCGTTCGAGCTTCGCCTCCGAGATGCCGAGGCCGCGCACGATGTCGCGGATCGTCGCGACGTAGGCCTTCGCCAGTGCAGGCGCCGAGTGCTCGGCACCGAAGATCGGCTTCGTGACGATCTCGACGAGCGGGACGCCGGCGCGGTTGTAGTCGACCAGCGAGTACTCCGCACCCTGGATGCGACCGGTCGAGCCGCCCATGTGGGTGAGCTTGCCGGCGTCTTCTTCCATGTGCGCGCGCTCGATCGGCACGGTCACGATGGTGCCGTCCTCCAGCTCGACCTCGACCGAGCCCTCGAAGGCGATTGGCTCGTCGTACTGCGAGATCTGGTAGTTCTTGCCGAGGTCGGGGTAGAAGTAGTTCTTCCGCGCGAAACGGCTGGACGGGGCGATCGAGCAACCGAGGGCGAGGCCCAGGCTGATCGACGACCGGATGGCCTCGGCGTTCACCACCGGCAGAGCGCCCGGAAGGCCCATGTCGACCGGAGCGACAAGTGTGTTCGGCTCGGCACCGTGGTGGGCCTCGTTGGCGGGGTTGGGCGCGGCCGAGAACATCTTGGTCGCGGTGTTGAGCTCGACGTGCACCTCGAAACCGAGGACGGGCTCGAACATCTTGAGCGCCTCGTCGAAGTCCATCAGGGCATCTTTCGCCATCAGAGCGACGCTCCGTTCGTGAGAGAGGGGGCCTTGTCGAGCAGCGGGGCACCCCACTGGTCGACGAGCAGCGCTTCGAGGGCCGCACCGACACGGTAGAGGCGGGCGTCCTCGCGAGCGGGGGCGAGGAATTGGATGCCGACGGGCAGGCCGTCCTCTGCGGCGAGACCGCTCGGCACCGAGATGCCGGGCACGCCCGCGAGGTTCGCGGGGATCGTGGTGACGTCGTTGAGGTACATCTGCAGCGGGTCGTCGATCTTCTCGCCGAGGCGGAAGGCCGTGGTCGGCGCCGACGGCGTCGCGATGACGTCGACCTGCGAGAACGCGGCGTCGAAGTCCTGCTGGATGAGCGTGCGGACCTTCTGCGCGCTGCCGTAGTAGGCGTCGTAGTAGCCGGCGGACAGGGCGTAGGTGCCGAGGATGATGCGGCGCTTGACCTCGGGGCCGAAGCCCGCGTCGCGCGTCGCCGCCATGACGTTCTCGACGGTCGCGGCCCCCTGCGGGTTCACGCGCATGCCGAAGCGCACCGAGTCGAACTTCGCGAGGTTGCTCGACGCCTCGGCGGGGAGGATCAGGTAGTACGCGGCGACGCCGTACTCGAAGTGCGGGGCGCTGATCTCGACGATCTCGGCGCCCTGCGCCTCCATGGCCGCCAGCGACGCGCGGAACGAGTCCGACACGCCCTTCTGGAAGCCGCGGTCGTCGAGCTCGCGGATGACGCCGACCTTGAGGCCCTTCAGGACCTCGCCGGTCGCCCCCTCGCGGGCGGCGGCGGCGAACGAGGGCCACGCGTCGGACAGCGAGGTGGAGTCGTTCGCGTCGTGTCCACCGATGACGTCGTGGAGCAGACCCGCGTCGAGCACGGTGCGGGTGACCGGGCCGACCTGATCGAGGCTGGATGCCAGGGCGATCGCACCGTAACGGCTCACTCCGCCGTAGGTGGGCTTGACGCCGACCGTGCCGGTGACGTGCGCGGGCTGACGGATCGAGCCGCCCGTGTCGGAGCCGAGGGCCAGCGGCGCCTCGAACGCGGCGACGGCCGCAGCCGACCCGCCGCCGGATCCGCCGGGGATGCGGTCGAGGTCCCACGGGTTGCGGGTGGGGCCGTACGCCGAGAACTCGGTGGAGGAGCCCATCGCGAACTCGTCCATGTTGGTCTTGCCGAGCGGCACCAGGCCCGCGGCGCGCGAGCGCGCGACGACCGTGGCGTCGTAGGGCGACATGTAGCCCTCGAGGATCTTCGATCCGCTCGTGGAGGGCATGTCGGTGGTGACGAGCACGTCCTTGACGGCGAGCGGAACGCCCGCGAGTTCGTGCAGCTGCTCGCCCGCCGCGCGGCGTCGGTCGATGTCGGCCGCGACCGCGAGGGCGTGGTCGCTCACGTGCAGGAAGGCGTGCACGTCGCCGTCCACGGCGGCGATGCGGTCGAGGTGGGCCTGCGTGGCCTCGACGCTCGACACCTCTTTGCTCGAGAGCGCGGAGGCCAGGTCGGCGGCGGTGAGGCGGGTCAGATCGGTCATCGTCCCTGCTCCTTCGTCGCGTCGGAGGTGGAGACTCCCCGGAAATCGGTCGGCACGGTGCGCATCACTGCTCTTCTCCCAGGATCGCGGTCACGCGGAATCGGCCGTCGGCCTGGTCGGGGGCGTTCTGCAGCACCTGCTCGCGCGTGAGCTGCTGCTGCACGACGTCGGGACGGAAGACGTTCTCGAGCGGGATCGGGTGGCTCGTGGCGACGACCTCGGGGGTCGCCACCTCGGACACCTTCGCGATGTTGTCGACGATGGCATCCAGCTGGCCGGTGAGGCTTTGAACCTCCTCGTCGCTCAACTGGATCCGGGCGAGCACACCGAGATGGCGCACGAGATCAGGAGTGATTTCAGACACCCCGCAAGTCTAGTTCGCGTGCGGTCCTGTCCCCGCCGAGCACCACCTCTAGGCTGACGGGGTGACGAGCTTCGATCCCCCGCGGCCCTGGACCTCGAGCTACGCCCCGGGTGTCCCCGAAGACCTGGACCCCCAGAGCGGCTCGCTCGTCGACATCGTCGACGCCTCGGTGCGCGACTACCCCGACGCCCCCGCCCTCCAGTTCTTCGGCCGCGAGACGACGTACGCCGAGATGGCCGCCGACATCGCCCGCATCGCGGGAGCCCTCGCCGAGCGCGGGGTGAAAGCGGGAGACCCGGTCGCGATCGTGCTGCCGAACTGCCCGCAGCACATCGTGGCGTTCTACGCGGTCCTGCGCCTGGGCGCCGTCGTGGTCGAGCACAATCCCCTCTACACCCCGCGGGAACTGCGCAAGCAGTTCGAGGATCACGGTGCGAAGCACGCGATCGTGTGGAGCAAAGTCGTCGCCACGGTCCAGGAGTTCCCGGCCGACCTGACGGTCGACACGCTCATCTCGGTCGACGTGACCACCGCCATGCCCCTGCGGACCCGACTCGCCCTCCGCCTGCCCCTCGCGAAGGCGCGAGAGGCCCGCGCGGCTCTGACGACGAAGACCGAGGATGCCGCCGACTGGGCCGACCTGGTGCGTCACGCGCCCCTTCCCTCGTCGCACCCGCGACCGGGGTCGACCGACCTGGCGATCATCCAGTACACGAGCGGGACGACCGGCACCCCCAAGGGGGCGATGCTCACGCACGCGAACCTGCTCGCCAATGCCGCACAGGCCCGCGCCTGGGTGCCGCAGATCGTCCGCGGCGAGGGGTGCGTCGTCTACGCCGTGCTGCCGATGTTCCACGCGTACGGGCTGACCCTGTGCGTGACCTTCGCGATGTCGATGGGCGCGCGTCTCGTCCTCTTCCCCAAGTTCGATCCCGACCTCGTACTCGCCATCGCGAAGGAGCACCCCGCGACCTTCCTCCCCCTCGTCCCCCCGATCGCCGAGCGGCTGCTCGCGGCGGCGACCGAGAAGGGCGTTTCGCTGACCGGTACCGACGTCGCGATCTCGGGCGCGATGGCCCTCCCGCACGATCTCGTCGTGCCGTTCGAGGAAGCCACCGGAGGCTATCTGGTCGAGGGCTACGGCCTGAGCGAGTGCTCCCCCGTGCTGATGGCCAACCCCGTCGCCGACAACCGCGTCGCGGGGACCGTCGGCCTCCCCCTCCCCGGCACCGAGTGCCGGGTCGTCGACCCCGACGACCCGCGCACCGACGTCGAGCGCGGTGAACTCCTCGTCCGCGGCCCGCAGGTCTTCTCCGGCTACTACGGCAAGCCCGAAGAGACCGACGCGGTCTTCGTCGACGGGTGGTTCCGCACCGGTGACATCGTGACGATCGACGACGGCGGTTTCGTGCGGATCGTCGACCGTATCAAGGAGCTCATCATCACGGGAGGCTTCAACGTCGCCCCCACCGAGGTCGAGAACGTCCTGCGCCAACACCCCTCGATCGCCGATGTCGCCGTGGTCGGCCTTCCGAGCGAGCACTCGGGCGAAGAGGTCGTCGCCGCAGTCGTGCCCTCGACCCCCGGCGAATTCGACGCCGAAGCCGTGCGGGCCTTCGCGCGCGGCATCCTGACGCCCTACAAGGTTCCGAAGCAGATCGTCGTCGTCGACGAACTGCCCCGCTCGCTCATCGGCAAGGTGCTCCGACGTCAGGTGCGCGACCGCTTGCTTGCCGACTGACGCCACCGCCCTGCTACACGCAGACCTCGGCGCGCAAGACCCGGGGCCGAATTGGTCGGTGCACGCGTGCGCTCGGTAGCGTGGGCGCATTCCGGGCCGCGTCGTGCCCGGGTGTGACCTTTGGGGGGAATCACATGATCATCAAGCGCACTCCGTTCGCTCTCGTCGCAGCCTCCGCGTTGCTCCTTCTCGCTGGCTGCTCCGGCGGTGCCAGCAACACCGCCGAATCGAGCGACGACAGCATGACCGACAGCGGCACCACGACGACGCAGGAGACCACCGCGCCCGCGTCGCCCGCCGCACCCGCCGGGGATCAGTCGAAGGCCGACGCCTGCGACATCGTCCGGACGCAGTTCCAGGAGGTCAGCGGTGCGGGCAGCACGGTCGACAGCTCCGACCCGCAGGCGACGTTGGCGGCGTTCAAGAAGCTCGCGTCCGACGTCGGCACGCAGTTCGACTCGATCACCAACGCGGAGGTCGCGCCCGCGGCCAAGAAGGCCAGCGGCGCTCTCAACGACTACGCCGCGTTCCTCGAGACCGTCGTCGCCGACCCGTCGAAGGCCAGCGGCCTGAGCGGCCAGGTGAGCACTCTGCAGGCGAGCTTCACGGAGGCCGCCACGGTCTGCGCCGGCTGACACATACCAAGAACGACCGCGAAGGGCGGGGGCTTCGGCCCCCGCCCTTCCGTTGTTCGATCAGTCGCCGGCGGCGGTCTCTTCCGCGGCGCCCTCGGCCTCGGCCTCGGCCGAGGTGTCGCCGGTCGCCGCGTCAAGGGCCGCGGGGCCCTGCTCGACGAGGATGCGGAACTGCGCGGCATCCAGGATTCTCAATCCGAGCTCCTCGGCCTTCGCGAGCTTGGATCCGGCCCCCGGGCCCGCCGCCACGAAGTCCGTCTTCTTCGACACGCTCGATGCCGCCTTGCCGCCCGCCGAGAGGATGGCTTCTTGCGCCCCCTCGCGGGTGTAGCCCTCGAGCGAGCCGGTCGCCACCACCGTGAGACCCGCGAGGACCCCGCCCGCCGCGGCCGCCGCCCCGGGTCCGGGATGGCCGGGGATCGAGAAGCGCACCCCCGCGGCTGCCCAGCGGTCGACGATCTCGCGGTGCCACTCCACGTCGAACCAATCGATGACGGCGTCGGCGATGATGCCGCCGACACCCTCGACGGCCGCGAGTTCTTCGCGCGAGGCCGCTCGAATGGCCTCGAGCGAGCCGAACCACTGGGCGAGGGCGCGGGCCGCGACCGGACCGACGTGCCGGATGTTCAGCGAGACGAGCAGCCGCCAGAGGTCCTTGGTCTTGGCCTTGTCGAGCTCGGCGATGAGCTTGGTCGCCTGCTCGGACGGCAGGACCTGCCGATAGTCCTTGCGGATGCCGCGGCGGCGGCGCTCGGCCGGGTCGAGGTCCTCGGTGCCCGGCGGGTACGACGCCGGCGACAGCTTCTGGAACGGCAGTCGTCGCACGAGCTCGCCGGTCTCGGGATCGACCTTGCGCTCCCCCGTCTCGGAGTCGCGCACGACGACCTCGATCGGCACGAGCTGGTCGACCGTCAGGTCGAAGAGCCCCGCCTCGGTGTCGAGCGGCGCCCGGTCGGGCACCTCGGGCTGAGTGAGGGCGGCGGCGGTGACTTCTCCCAGGGCTTCGACGTCGAGCGCTCCGCGGGCCCCGATGTGCTCCACACGACCGCGCACCTGGGCGGGACACGAGCGCGCGTTCGGGCACCGCAGGTCGATGTCGCCCTCTTTCGCGGGGCGCAGCGGCGTCCCGCACTCGGGGCAGTCCGCCGGCATGACGAACGCGCGTTCGCTGCCGTCGCGCAGCTCGACCACCGGACCGAGGACCTCGGGGATGACGTCGCCGGCCTTGCGCAGCACGACCGTGTCGCCGATCAGCACTCCCTTGACCTTGACGACGTCTTGGTTGTGCAAAGTGGCCTGGCGCACGACGCTGCCGGCGACCTTCGCGGGTTCCATGACCGCGAAGGGGGTGGCTCGTCCGGTGCGGCCGACGGACACCACGATGTCGAGCAGCTTCGTGTTCACCTGCTCGGGAGGGTACTTGTACGCGATCGCCCATCGCGGCGCTCTACTCGTGGCACCGAGCTCGTCGTGCAGGGCGAGTTCGTCGACCTTGACGACGACGCCGTCGATCTCGTGCTCCACGTCATGACGATGCTCGCCGTGGTGCGCGACGAAGGCCACGACGCCGTCGATCGTCGACTCGACGCGGCTGTACGGCGAGGTGGGCAGTCCCCACGACGCCAGCAGGTCGTAGATCTCGCTCTGTGCGGCCACGGGAGGGTTCTGCCACGCACCGATGCCGTGCACGTAGAGCTTGAGGGAGTCGATGCGCGCGAGACCGGCCTCGAGTTCGAGGCCCGTCTTCTTCTCGATCTGCTGACGCAGTCCGCCGCTGGCCGCGTTGCGGGGATTCGCGAACGCGGGGAAGCGTCGAGCCGCCGCGATCTCGGCCTTCTCTTCGTCGAAGGCGCGGCCCCCACGTCGGCCAGCGGCCCGCTCTCGAGCCTCGGCCAGCGCCCGCTCGCGGAACTCGCCCTGGAGTCGGTTGAGGTTCTCGAATCTCGCGACGGGGATGAAGACTTCTCCGCGCACCTCCACGATCGGCGGGTGCCCCTCTCCCGCGAGCTCGCGCGGGATGTCGGCGAGACGCAGGGCGTTCTCGGTGACGATTTCTCCGACCCGACCGTCGCCGCGGGTCGCGGCGGAGGTGAGCACGCCGTTCTCGTAGCGCAGGCTGATGGCGAGTCCGTCGATCTTGAGTTCGCTGAGCCAGTGCACCGCGCGCCCCGCGGCGGCCTCGGTCTTGACGGCCCAATCGCGCAGCTCTTCGGGCGAGAAGACGTTGTCGAGGCTGAGCATGCGCTCGGCGTGCTCGATCGTCGCGAGGTCGGTGGCCTCGGCGGCTCCCACCGACAGGGTCGGGCTGTCCTGCCCCTGGAGTTCGGGGTGCAGACGCTCGAGGGCCTCAAGCCGATGCATCCATCCGTCGTACGTCGCGTCGTCGACGACCTCAGCGTCTCGGCCGTAGTACGCGTCGCGCGCACCGACGATCCGCTGGGTGAGGTCCGCGGCCTCGGCGCGCGCCTCGTCGAGGGTGAGGTCGGGAAGCTGATCGTGCTCGGTCACGCATCCAGCTTAGGGAGGGGTTCCGACATCGGCCGCGGGCGGGTCGCCGCTCACGACGCCCTCGAGAGCTTGTCGGGGTTCGATATCCGTCGGACGCCGGCGACGAGCCCACCCCTCATCTCCAGCGAGATGACGTCCGTGACGGCGCCCACCGTGAGCGAGAGCCCGATCTCGCCGTTGACGTCCACCTCCCGCGCCGAGATCACGGCTCCGACTGCGGCCGCCTTCTCGAGGATTCCGGCGAAGAAGCGGACGATCCTCTCGGCGCCGAAGATGGGGTTGAGCGCGCTCTTGACCCGCCCGCCTCCGTCCGCCCAGAGGATCGCGTCATCGGTGAGGATGCCCGCCACGCCCGCGACGTCTCCGGTCTCGATCGCGGCGACGAGAGCGCGGACAGCCCCGAGGTCGGCGCCTGACGACGGCGGCTCGGCGCGCAGCTGGAGCCTCCTCTCTCCCCGCGAGATCAGCTGACGCACCGACGCGGGTGAGCGATCGAGGATTCCCGCGATCTCGACGGACGTCATCGCGAACGCCCGATGCAACACCACCGCGGCACGAGCCGCGGGTTCCAGCTGCTCCGCGAGGTGCAGGACCGCCAGCGACAGCATCTCGCGGCCCGCCACCACGTCGTCGGGCAGACGCTCGGTGGCGACCGGCTCCGGCAACCACGGCCCCGGATAATCCTCGCGAGCGGCCTGCACTCGACGCAACTGGTCGATGGATCGTCTGACGCAGACCGTCGTCAGCCAGGCCGCCCACGAGCGCACCTCATCGCCGTCGCTCTCCGCCCGCAGTGCTTCGAGGGCGACGTCCGAGACGACGTCTTCCGCGGCGCCGAAGTCTCCGAGCATCCGATAAGCGATCCCCACGAGTCGGTCCCGCTCCGTGCTCCACGCGAGGCTGGCCATCGTCACCTCGCCGAGGCTACCGGCAGGACGGGCAACGCTCATGCGACGGGGTGGGCGGCATCGACCGGCGGGGTCATCCCGGTCGCCAGGGCGATGCGGTTCCACACGTTGATCGTCGCGATGGCGACCACGAGGGAGCCGAGCTCCTTCTCCGAGAAGAAGGCGGCCGCGCGCTCCCACACCTCATCGGTCACACTCTCCGGTCCGACGAGGGTCACGGCATCGGTGAGGGCGAGCACCGCGCGTTGCCGGTCGTCGAGGAGCTCACCGGCGTGCTGCCAGGCCGCCACGGCGTGGAGCGTCCGTGCGGGGACGCCGTGCGCCGCCGCCGCGGTGGCGTGCATGTCGACGCAGAACCCGCACCCGTTGAGGATCGACGCCCGCAGTTTGAGCAGCTCGTAGAGGGTCTTGTCGACGTGGGTGCGCGCGTACGCCTCGAGGGCAAGGACGGCGGCGTAACCGCCGCGGTTGGTGCGGGACAGGTCGATACGGGTCATCGGAGACTCCTCGAGGTAGGGGACGCGAAGATCGCGTCTCTGAGAGGAGTCGAACGGCGAGGGCGAAGTGTGACGGACCTCAGGCCTCGACCGGGACCGCCGACACCGTCCGGTCGATCGTGAACTGTCCGAGCACACGCGTGCCGTCGTAGAGCACAGCGGTCTGCCCGGGGGCGACCCCGTCGAAAGGCGTCTCGGGACGCACCGTCAGCACGCCGTCGACGAACTCGGCGACGGCGGGCACAGGGTCCGCGTGCGCGCGAATCTGCACGTCGCAGTCGAAGCGCTCGCCCGCGGGTGCGCGTCCGGCCCAGGTGAAGCGCTCCCCCGCGATCTCGGAGCACGCGAGCGCCTCTTTGGGCCCGACGACCACCGTGTTGTTGATGGGACGCACTTCGAGCACGAAGCGGGGCTTGCCGTCGGCCGCGGGAACACCCAGCTGCAGGCCGCGGCGCTGCCCGACAGTGAAGGCGTGCGCGCCTTCGTGCGTGCCGACCACGGCTCCGGTGCGGTCGAGGATCTCGCCGCGCTCGGCGCCCACCTTGTCGGCGAGCCAGCCGCGCGTGTCGCCGTCGGGGATGAAGCAGATGTCGTGGCTGTCGGGCTTCTGCGCGACCGAGAGTCCGCGCTCCTCGGCCTCGGCGCGCACGAGCGCCTTCGACGGGGTGGACCCGAGCGGGAAGTAGGTGTGCGCGAGCTGCTCGGCGGTGAGCACACCCAGCACGTACGACTGGTCCTTCGCGTTGTCGGAGGCGCGGTGCAGCTCGCGCCCCTCGGGCGTGTCGACGAGCGTGGCGTAGTGGCCGGTGCAGACGGCGTCGAAGCCGAGTTCGAGGGCCCGCTCGAGAAGGGCCGCGAACTTGATCTTCTCGTTGCAGCGCATGCAGGGGTTGGGCGTGCGCCCGGCGCGGTACTCCGAGACGAAGTCGTCGATCACGTCGTCGCGGAAGCGCTCCGAGAAGTCCCAGACGTAGAACGGCATGCCGAGCTTGTCGGCGGCACGGCGGGCGTCCATCGCGTCTTCGATCGTGCAGCAGCCGCGGCTGCCGGCCCGGAGGGTTCCCCCGGCGCGCGAGAGCGCCAGGTGCACGCCGACCACGTCGTGACCCGCCTCGACCGCGCGGGCCGCAGCCACCGCGGAGTCGACTCCACCGCTCATCGCCGCAAGAACTCGCATCGTCCCAGTCTACGAACGTCGGTCTGAACGGGCGCCGGATGCCACGGCCCGGGCGTAGGCGTCGGGGAGACGGGTGAGGACGGCGTCGACGTCGGCGTCCGTGGAGGTGTGTCCGAGGGTGAATCTCAGCACCGATCGCGCCGCGCGCTCGTCGAGCCCGAGAGCGAGCACCACGTGCGACGGCTCCGCCACGCCGGCCTGGCACGCCGACCCCGTCGACACGGCGATCTGCTCCATGTCGAGCAGGAACAGGAGCGTCTCGCCCGCGGCATCCGGGAACAGCACGTGCGCGTTGCCGGGCAACCGCTCGGTCGGGTGCCCGAGCAGCCGGGCGGAAGGGATGGACGAGAGGATGCCGCCCACCAGGCGATCGCGCAGCGCGGCGAGCCGCTCCGCCTCGCCGCTGCGCTCGATCTCGGCCGCCGTGAGGGCCGCCGCGAAGGCGGAAGCGCCCGCGACGTCCTGCGTCCCGGCGCGGAGGCTCCGCTGCTGGCCGCCGCCGTGGACGAGAGGTGTGAGTCGGGCGTGTCGCGAGACGACCGCGGCGCCGACGCCGACGGGACCGCCGACCTTGTGCGCCGAGACCGACATCGCCACGAGGCCCGAGGGCGCGCCCCCCGAGCCCCGCCAGGCCGAGAACGACAACGGGATCTGGCCGAGCGCCGACACGGCGTCGAGGTGCAGGGGCACCCCGGCGTCGAGCGCGCGCTGCGCGAGGTCGGCGGCATCCTGGATCGTTCCGACCTCGTTGCTCGCCACGAGCGCCGTCGCGAGGGCGGTTCCCGGAAGAGCGGCAGAGAACGCCTCCGCGTCGATGCGGCCGAGCGGATCGAGGGGTACCGAGCGCACGTGCGCATCCTGCGTCGAGGACAGCCACCCCACCGCATCGAGCGTGGCGTGGTGCTCGCCGTCGGGGAGCACGATCGCGTCGACGTCGGCGGAGCGCGACCACCACAGGCCCTTCAGTGCGAGGTTGGCCGCCTCGGTGCCGCCGGATGTGAAGACGACCTCGATCGGCTGGCACCCGAGCACGGTCGCGAGGGCCTCGCGGGCGTCCTCGAGCAGACGACGCGCGTCCTGACCGGCGCCGTGGATCGACGAGGGGTTGCCGAGCACGTCGTGGGCGGCGAGCCACGCCTCTCGCGCCTCCGGACGCAACGGGGTGGTCGCCGCGTGATCGAGGTACACCCGCATCCTCGCCCTCCCGGTATCTCCAGCGCCTTTCACTACCCTAAGACGCATGGTCCGACCCGAGACTGTCCTGCCCGCCCGCCCCGCCCTGCTCCGCTCGTCGCTCGACGACCTGGGCGTGCGGCTCGGCCCCGACGGGGGCACCCTGCGCGTCTGGTCGGGTTCCGCCGACGCGATGCAGGTGCTCGTCTTCGACGACGTCGACCTCGACTGGGCGACCGAGACCATCACCATGACCCCCGTGGGCGGGGGCGTGTTCGAGGCCACCACTCCCCTGCTGCGACCCGGCGCGCGATACGCGATCCGCGTCGGAGGGCCGCACGGTCCCGGTCACACGTTCAACCCGCAGACGCTCCTGATCGAGCCGTACTCGCGGGGGCTCGTCTCGGGCAGCTACGGCGACTGGCGCTCCGTGGTCGTCGACGGCTCTTTCGACTGGGGCACCTCCACCAAGCCCCGCGTGCCGATGGACCGCACGGTCATCTACGAGGGACATGTCAAGGGGCTCACCAAGCGGCATCCCTTCATTCCGCCCGCTCTGCACGGCACGTATGCGGGACTGGCGCACCCGGCGATGATCGATCACCTGCTCTGCCTCGGCGTCACCAGCGTCGAGCTTCTTCCGGTCCACGCCTTCGCCACCGAGCCGCGCCTGCTGCAGCTGGGCCTGTCGAACTACTGGGGCTACAACTCGCTCAACTTCTTCACCCCGCACGCGCCGTACGCCACGGCCGCCAGCCGCGCCGAGGGTCCAGAGGCCGTTTTGCGCGAGTTCAAGGGAATGGTGAAGCTCCTGCACGAGGCCGGCCTCGAGGTGCTGCTCGACGTCGTCTACAACCACACCGCCGAAGAGGGCATCGGGGGTCCGCGCACGAGTCTGCGCGGCATCGACAACAAGGCCTACTACCGCCAGACCGCCGAGGGCGCGTACATCGACGAGACCGGCTGCGGCAACGCGGTGAACACGTCGACGGATGCCGCGGCACGACTCATCCTCGACTCGCTGCGGTACTGGAGCGACGAGGTGCAGATCGACGGCTTCCGCTTCGATCTCGCCGTCACCCTCGGCCGCGACGACAACCACTCCTTCACGCCCGATCACCCGCTTCTGACGGCCATCCGAGAGGATGCCGCGCTGTCGGGCACCAAGCTCATCGCCGAACCGTGGGACGTCGGCATGGGCGGCTGGCAGACCGGCAACTTCGGCGAGGGCTGGCTGGAGTGGAACGACCGCTATCGCGATCGGGTGCGCAATTTCTGGCTGAGCGACATCGACTACGCCCGGCGCGCGGCCACCGCACCGGTCGGAATCGGCGGCTTCGCCACGCGTCTGGCGGGATCCTCGAACACCTTCTCCGAAGACCGCGGGCCCCTCGCGAGCGTCAACTTCGTCACCGCGCACGACGGGTTCACCCTGCGCGACCTCGTCTCGTACGACGTCAAGCACAACCTCGGCAACGGCGAGCAAAATCGCGACGGCGCCGACACCAACCGCTCGTTCAACCACGGCGCCGAAGGCCGCACCACCGACGAGCGCGTGCTCGCCACCCGCCGCAAGGCCATGCGCAATCTCATGGGCACGCTGCTGCTGTCGGCGGGAGTGCCGATGATCACCGCCGGCGACGAGATGGGACGCACGCAGCGCGGCAACAACAACGCCTACTGCCACGATTCCGCGCTCACCTGGCTGTCGTGGGACCTCGCCCCGTGGCAGGAGCACCTGTTCGCGCATACGCAGCGCCTCCTGCGGCTGCGCCGCGACAATCCCGCGCTGCGGCCCCAGCGCTTCGCCCGGCTCGGCGAGGTGATCCCCTCGGCCTCGGTCATGGAGTGGTTCGACGAGAACGGCGAGACGATGTCGAGCGAGCGCTGGAACGACCCGGCGCACCGGACCCTGCAGTACCTCGCGACCTCGACGCCCGAAGAAGAGGACCCGAACCGCGTCCTCCTCGTGATCCACGGCACCGAGGACGCCACCGATATCGTCCTGCCCGATCTCGAGGACGCGGTCTACGTCTCGCTCTGGTCGAGCGCCGACGAGACGCCGTCCGATGACGAGGAGCGCTTCGCGCCCGGAGACGTCGTCCCCCTCGCCGGCGCCTCGATGCGACTGTTCCGCGTCGACTGATCCGGCCCCGCTGTCAAGGCCGGGCGAAACCGTACGGCAACGTCGGTGGCCCGCGATAGGTTCGGACCGTGGCCACCACGACGACTCCCTCGCCCGAGCTGCCCTGGCGCAGCGCCGCCTCGATTCCCGTGCGTCCGGTCAAGCCGACGCCCACCTCGCGCAGCGTGGTCACCCCGCGCATCCCGATGGCGCTCCCGCGCCCGAGCGTGCCCGGCGGCAGGTTTCGCCCCTCCGCGTACGTCGGTGAGGCCGTGCCGTTCACGGTGACGGCGTTCCGCGAGGGCCACGACCGCATCGGCGTGCAGGTGCGCCTGTTCTCGCCGTCCGGCGACGAATCGCTGCACCGCCTGAGTCCTCTCAACGACGGCTTCGATCGCTGGTCGACGCTCGTCGCTCCGCTCGAGCAGGGCGTCTGGCGGTTCCGTTTCGAATCCTTCGCCGACGACTTCGCGACCTGGGAGCACGCCGCCGAGGTCAAGATCGCGGCGGGCGTCGACGTCGCCCTCATGCGAGAGATGGGCGCGCAGCTCTTCGATCGCGCGCGTGGCGAGAAGAAGCGGCCCGGGACCGACAAGGACCGCCTGTACGACGCCGCCCGCGCCCTGCGCGATCCCGACGT
Organism: Microbacterium testaceum; assembly: GCF_029761935.1. Taxonomy (NCBI): domain Bacteria; kingdom Bacillati; phylum Actinomycetota; class Actinomycetes; order Micrococcales; family Microbacteriaceae; genus Microbacterium; species Microbacterium testaceum. Next base: position 333,215 of record NZ_CP121699.1, on the reverse strand, counting down.
GCACGACGACACCGCGCTCCAGATCGTCCGCGACCCCGAGATCGCGGCGCTGTTCGAGGCCCGCCCCATGATGGGCCTGGTCTCGGTCGGGCGGGATGCCGAGCTGCTCGTCGAACGAGAGCGCGCCGGCGCCGGCGCCTGGTACGAGTTCTTCCCCCGGTCCGAAGGGGCACGACGAGCGGAGGACGGCTCGATCGTCAGCGGCACGTTCCGCACCGCCGCAGAGCGGCTCCCGGCCGTCGCCGGAATGGGCTTCGACGTGCTGTATCTGCCGCCGATCCACCCCATCGGCCAGACCAATCGCAAGGGGCCGAACAACACCCTCGTCACCGAGCCCGGAGACCCGGGCTCGCCGTGGGCCATCGGCGGCGCGGCGGGCGGGCACGACACCGTCCACCCCGACCTCGGCACTCTCGAGGACTTCCGCGCCTTCGTGCGCACCGCGAGAGAGAACGACATCGAGGTGGCACTCGACCTCGCGCTGCAGGCCTCGCCCGACCACCCGTGGGTCGCCGAGCACCCGGAGTGGTTCACCACCCTCCCCGACGGCTCGATCGCCTTCGCCGAGAACCCCCCGAAGAAGTACCAGGACATCTACCCGGTCAACTTCGACAACGACCCCGAGGGCATCCGCGCCGAGGTGCTGCGCATCGTCCGCCACTGGATCGCGCAGGGGGTCACGATCTTCCGCGTCGACAACCCGCACACCAAGCCCCTGCAGTTCTGGGAGTGGCTCATCGCGACCGTCAGCGCCGAGGAGCCCGACGCGGTGTTCCTGGCCGAGGCCTTCACGCGCCCCGCGCCGCTGCAGGGCCTTGCCATGGCGGGGTTCCAGCAGAGCTACACCTACTTCACGTGGCGCAACACGAAAGACGAGCTCGAGGAATTCCTCACCGGTCTCGCCCACGAGACCGACGACTTCCTCCGCCCCAACCTCTTCGTCAACACCCCTGACATCCTCACCGAGTACCTCCAGTTCGGCGGGCGACCGGCGTACAAGATCCGCGCCGCCATCGCGGCGACCGCAGCTCCCACCTACGGCGTCTACGCGGGATACGAGCTGTACGAGAACGTCGCGCGTCCGGGGTCCGAAGAGAACATCGACAACGAGAAGTACGAGTACAAGTTCCGCGACTGGGCCGCCGCCGAAGCCGCGGGCGACTCGCTCGCGCCGTACCTGCGCATGCTGAACGGCGCGCGGCGCGCGCATCCGGCGCTCGGGCAGTTGCGCAACCTCAGCGTGCACTGGAGCGACGACGACAGCATCCTCGTGTACTCCAAGCACCTCGACGCCGCCCTCTCGCCCGATGGTCGCAGCGACACGATCATCGTGGTCGCGAATGTCGACCCGCACTCGGCCCGTGAAACGACCGTCCACCTCGACACCACGGTCTTCGGCATCGAACCCGGCGCCACGTACGAGGTCGAGGATCTCGTCACCGGACAGGTCTGGACCTGGGCCGACCACAACTTCGTGCGCCTCGACGCCTTCGTCGAGCCGGTACACATCCTGCACGTCAAGGAGAACCGATGACCTCCCTTCCCTCCGAGATCCTGGATGCCGTGGCCCACGGCGCCCACCACGACCCGCACAGCGTGCTCGGCGTGCACGAGACCGGCGAGGGATGGGTCATCCGTTCGCGCCGGCCCCTCGCCCGCGAGGTGGTCGCCGAACTGGCCGACGGCACCTCGGTCGCCCTCGAGCACGTCCGCGGGGGGATCTGGGAAGCGCCCGTCGCGGCCTACCCGGGCGCCTACACGGTGCGCGCGTCGTACGACGGTTCGGAGCACGTCTCCGACGACGGGTACCGCCACGCGCCGTCCGTCGGCGAGCTCGACCTGCACCTGATTGCCGAGGGGCGTCACGAAGAGCTCTGGCGCATCCTCGGTGCACACGTGCGCGAACTCGACGGGTCGACGGGTACCGCCTTCACCGTCTGGGCTCCCGATGCGCGCGCCCTGCGCGTCATCGGGGACTTCAACGGGTGGGACGGCGCCGGCCACGCGATGCGGTCGATGGGCGGCAGCGGCGTCTGGGAACTGTTCGTCCCCGAGATCGGCGTCGGCACGCGGTACAAGTTCGAGATCCTCACCCGCGGCGGCCAGTGGATCGAGAAGGCGGATCCCATGGCGCGACTCGCCGAGGTCCCTCCCGCCACGGCATCCGTGGTCACCGATTCGACCTACGCGTGGGCGGACGATGAGTGGATCGACGAACGCTCGCGCACCGCGCCGATCGACCGCCCGATGTCGATCTACGAACTCCACCTCGGCTCCTGGAAGCAGGGGCTGTCGTACCGCGACGCGGCCGACGAGATCATCGACTACGTCGGTGCGCAGGGCTTCACCCACGTCGAGTTCCTTCCCCTGGCCGAGCACCCCTTCGGCGGCTCGTGGGGGTACCAGGTGTCGGGGTACTACGCCCCGACGAGCCGCTTCGGCTCGCCCGACGACCTGCGCTACCTCATCGACCGTCTGCACCAGGCGGGCATCGGCGTGATCATGGACTGGGTCCCCGGCCATTTCCCCAAAGACGACTTCGCGCTCGCCCGCTTCGACGGCGAGGCCCTGTACGAGCACCCGGACCCCCGTCGCGGCGAGCACAAGGACTGGGGCACGCTCATCTTCGACTACGGCCGCAACGAGGTGCGCAACTTCCTCGTCGCGAACGCGCTGTACTGGTTCGAGGAGTTCCACGTCGACGGTCTGCGAGTGGATGCCGTGGCCTCCATGCTCTACCTCGATTACTCGCGCAACGAGGGCGAGTGGGCGCCGAACCAGTTCGGCGGCCGCGAGAACCTCGAGGCGATCCGGTTCCTACAGGAGGTGAACGCGACCTCCTACAAGCGCTACCCCGGTATCGCCCTGATCGCCGAGGAGTCGACGAGCTTCCCCGGCGTCACGGCGCCCACCTCGCACGCGGGCCTCGGTTTCGGCTTCAAGTGGAACATGGGCTGGATGAACGACTCGCTGCAGTACATCGGGCGCGATCCCATGTACCGCTCGCACCACGAGGGTGAGCTGTCGTTCTCGTTCGTGTACTCGTTCAGCGAGAACTTCGTCCTGCCGATCAGCCACGACGAGGTCGTGCACGGCAAGGGCAGCCTGTTCGGTCGCATGCCGGGCGACCACTGGCAGAAGCTCGCCAACATGCGCGCGTTCCTGGCGTACATGTGGGGGCACCCCGGCAAGCAACTGCTGTTCATGGGCCAGGAGTTCGGGCAGATGTCCGAGTGGTCGGAGTCGCGCAGCATCGACTGGTGGATGCTCGACCAGCCCTCGCACGCGCAACTGCGCTCCTTCGTCGCCGAGCTGAACCGCGTCTACAAGGAGCAGGCGGCCCTGTGGTCGCGTGATCACGACGGCGCGGCGTTCTCGCGCCTCGGCGCCCCGGCCTGGAACCCGAACGTCCTCGCCTTCGCCCGTCGCGATCACCACGGCAACACGATCGCCGTGGTGTGCAACTTCTCGGGCGTTCCGCTGACCGATTTCCCCCTCGACCTGCCCGAATCGGGCACGTGGACCGAGATCCTCAACAGCGACGCCGAGGCCTTCGGCGGCTCGGGGCAGGGCAACTTCGGTGCGGTACAGACGGATGGTCGCGGAAGCGCGACACTGACCCTCCCCCCTCTCGGGGTGCTGTGGCTCCACCACCGTTCGGGGAGCTGACCCCGGGCGTCTCGGCCCCTGCGCGGGGTGATCCGTGCCGGAGCGGGGGTCGGACACACGCGCGAACGACGACGGCCCCGTCCCCCTTAGGGGGGACGGGGCCGTGCGACGTCCGGGCTCAGAAGAGCAACGAGGCCAGTCGCGAGCGGGCGCGGATCACTCGCGCGTCCTCGTCGCCGACGAGGCCGAAGAGCTCGAGCAGACGCTCGCGCGCCGGCGCGCGCTCATCCGCGGGAAGCGCGGCGAAGAGGTCGAGCAGACGGCCGAAGGCGTCGTCGACATGCCCGCCCACGACGTCGAGATCCGCGACGAGGAACTGTGCCTCGAGCCCGGTCGGGTCGGCGGCCGCCGCGGCACGGGCCGCCTGGAGGTCGGCGTCCTGGACGCGGTCCAGCAGACGCACCTGTCCGAGACCGGCGCGCGCGTCGGCGTCGCGCGGGTTCTCGGCGAGGGCCTGCTCGTAGGCGGTGATGGCGCGGGCGTAGTCGCCCTCTTCGATCGCGGCGAACGCCTCCGCGTGCAGTGGGGGCAGCTCGGGCTCCGCAGCGGGGGCATCGGCGGAGGGGGCGCCCTCGACCGGGACGGTACCGGTTACGCCGTGCTGAGCGGCGAGCTGCAGAAGCTGGGCGAACACGTCGCGCACCTGCTGCTCGGGGACGGCCCCGGTGAACAGGGGCACCGGCTGACCCGCCACGAGCGCGAGCACCATGGGGATCGACTGGGCGCGGAAGCCCTGCGCGAGCTGCGGGTTCGCGTCGACGTCGACCTTGGCGAGCACCAGGCGGCCGGCGAGCTCGGCGACCACCTTCTCGAGCACGGGGCTCAGCTGCTTGCACGGCCCGCACCACTCGGCCCACAGATCGATGACGACCGGGACGGTGCGCGAGAGCTCGAGGACCTCACCGAACGTCTCATCGGTCACGTCGAAGACCAGGGGCAGCGCGCCGGCGGGGCGCGGGGGCGTCGCGGGGGCGCCGGAGGCGGGTGCCGCCGGCGGCTGGGGACGGTTGCGCAACGACGAGAGGTCGACGGCACCGCGCATCACGGAACCGGGGGCGGGAGTGCTCACGGGGACACCTTCGCTTCGAGGAGGCTGGATCGGTAGCCGAGCAGGCGGATCTGATCGTCGGAGCCCTGGCTGGGCACGTAGAAGAACACCTGGTCGGAGTATGTCGTGGTGAAGCCTGTCGCCGACTGGTCGACACCGGTCAGGGCCTTGACCGCCGGGTTGTTGTCCAGCTTGATCACGGCGTCCTTGTTGGTGGGCTTCGCGGTGTCGCTCTCGTACACGTTGACCGCGACGATCGCACCGGTGTCGAGCGTCGCCAGCGCGATGGGGGTCGCGGCTCCCGCGGAGGCCGAGAAGCTGATCTCCGCCGTTCCCGCACCGGTCTGGTTGAGTTCGTCGGTGCGCTTGGTCTTGTTGTCCTGGATCGCCGAAAGCAACAGGTCGTTCGCCGTGTCGAACCTCGCGAACGAGGCGCTGTTCTGGCCGTTGTTGATGACATCCGCGTAGGCGGCGGCCACCTTCTCGGGCGCCATGACGAGGAAGGACGAGTCCGGCGGAACCTGCGTGGCACCGACGTAGGGCGCCGCGAGCTCGGGAAGGTTCGTCGAGGCCTCGAGGTTGCCGACGTACGAGGCCTTGTACTCCTCCCACGGCGTCTGCTGCGTCATCATCATGATCGTGGTCGTGGGGGTTGCGGCATCCGCCGACTCCACCACCGTCATGAGGGTGCGCGGCCACGTTCCCGTGGTCTGCGGCAGCACGATCTGCACGGGCTCCGCCGGGATCGCGGGCAGGGCGGGTCGGTCGGGGATCGCGGCGCGCAGCTTGTAATTGGTCTGCCGCTCCGCGAGAGCCGGGCCCGACAGCCGTTCGGCGACGACGTTCGCGTCGAGCGAGGCATCGGCCTGCGCGACGGTCGACGAGACCTTCGCCACGATGCGCTGCGCCTGCGCCTCGGTGACCGCCGGCGGGAACTGCCCATCCGGGACGATCACCGTCGGAGTAGGACTCGGCGACTCGGTCGCCGCGAGCTGCGGCCACGCGTCAGCCGAGCATCCCGCCAGCAGAGTGATCGACACGCCCAGCGCGGGGACGGCGACCAGAGCGCGGCGACCGCGCAGGGCACCACGGACTCGCGACCCTCCGCGGCGACCGGGGCTCTGGCTCACGACGCCCTTGCTCTCGGCATCCGCGTCGACCGTCGAAATCGGCTCGGTGACCGGAAGGGGCAGCCCCTTGCGGCGCGGACGACGCTGACGTCGGACGTGACGGATGCCGAGCAGGTAGAGCACCAGACCGGCCAGAAGGACGATTCCGCCGCCGACGATGAGCGGACCGGCCCACGGCGTGGAGTCGTCGATCGGCCAGGTGAGGCTGACGGTCGAGGGGGCGGGGGCCGTTCCGTCGGAAGCGACGAGCACGCTCATGTCGGACGGGAGCTGCAGAGTGGTCGACAGCGATCCGGTCTGTTCGAACTCGTCGAGCCAGAGGTCGGAGTCCACGGGCGATCGTCCGGTGGTCGCGGCGCCCGAGGCGGGGGTGACCGTCGGCGCGACCTGGGAGGTCTGAACGGTGCCGGCGCCGTCGAGCGTCACCGCGGTGTAGGGGACGTCGGCGAGCCACGCGGTGACGTCGGCGGTGCGTCCGTACGAGACGAACACCGCCCCATCGCCTTGGACGCGCAGGGTCTGCGCCCCGGGGACGCTCGTCAGCACCGCGCCGTCGATCAGCGTGAACGCCGTCGAGCCGTCGGTCTGCACGTTGGCCGAGGTCTCCGAAGGGCCGTGGAACACGGTCCTTTGGGCAATACCGGCACCGATCATGGCGGCAGCGATGACGAATGCCACCACGGCCCAGACGAATCTCACGCTTCACACCATCCCCACCGGTGGCTCGGGCGCCACCGAATCGACATTTCAGACTATCCGAGGGCGCCTGAAAGTTCTCGGCGAGGCCCGTCGCGCGCTCGGTCGGGCCATCCGCTCAGTATCCTGACGACACGGGCACGTCAGCCCGGCTGATGCGGGAGTCGTTCGGCATGAAGATTCACAATCCCTTTCGGGTGGCTCTGCTCGCCACGCTCGGCGTCGGAGTCGGCCTGCTGCTCATCGGCAGCGTCCAGAACCTGTCGACGATCCTGCTGTACGTGGGCACGGCGTTGTTCCTGTCTCTCGGCCTCGACCCCGTCGTGTCGTTCCTCGAGCGTCGAGGTCTCCCCCGCTGGGCGGCGGTGCTGGTGACGATCCTGGCGGTGCTCGGCGTCTTCGCCGGGATCATCTTCATGGTCGTCCCGATCATCGTGAGCCAGATCGCCCAGCTGGTGTCCCAGATCGAGCAGCTGCTGCAGCCCGGTCGGTGGAACGAGATCGTCACCGACGTGCAGGCCTGGGTGTCGCAGACCCTCCCCTGGCTGAAGATCGACGAGGTCTGGGCGGGGATCCAGCACTGGTTCTCCACGCTCGACGTCGGCAGCATCTCCACGATGATCGGCAACAGCCTCCTCACCATCGGCGGCGCCGTCGCGGCCGGCCTGGGCGGCGCGTTCATCGTGCTGATCCTCACGATCTACTTCACGGCATCCACTCCCTCGCTGAAGTCGGCCGTCTACCAGCTGGTCCCGGCCTCGAAGCGCGCCCGATTCATCGAGCTGGCCGAGAAGATCACCGACTCCGTCGGCTACTACGTCATGGGGCAGGTCAGCCTCGGAGTCATCAACGGTGTCCTGAGCGCCATCTTCCTGTCGATCATCAACGCGCCCTTCCCGGCCGTGCTGGCGGTCATCGCCTTCTTCTTCTCGCTCATCCCCCTGGTGGGCACCCTCACGGGGTCGACGATCATCGTGCTGACGTGCCTCATCCCGGGCCTCGGCACCCCCACGTGGGCGATCCTCGCCGCCGCGATCTACTACCTCGTGTACATGCAGATCGAGGCGTACGTGATCTCGCCGCGCATCATGAACCGCGCGGTCTCGGTGCCGGGATCCGTCGTCGTGATCTCGGCGTTGGCCGGCGGCGCCCTGTTGAACCTGCTCGGCGCGCTCATCGCGATCCCGGTCGCCGCGAGCATCCTCATCATCTACCGCGAGGTCATCATCCCGCGGCAGAACGAACGCTGAGCCCGTCCGCGAACACCCGGGCTCGACGCCGGAGCACCGGCGCGCGGGTTCAGCCCGCGATCTCGCCGTCCCACTCCACCGGAAGTGGCAGGGCGTCCGGGTTGACCGCCGCGACGATCTCGGTGAGCACGCGACGGGTCTGCGTCTCGCCGACCCACAGGTGCTTGCCGCCCTCGACCGCGATGAGCGTGGCATCCGGTACCGACGAGAATCGCTCGCGGGCCTCGTCGGGACGCAGGTAGTCGTCGAACTCGGGGACGAGCACGACCATGCGGCGCTCGTCGCCCGCCCAGGCGGCGACCTCGTCGGCCGTCGCGCGGTGCAGCGGGGGCGAGAGCAGGATGACGCCCTCGATATCGTGATCGCGACCATACTTGAGCGCCAGCTCGGTGCCGAACGACCAGCCGACGAGCCACGGCCGCGGAAGACCGCGCTCACGGACGAAATCGACGGCGGCCGCGACGTCGAAGCACTCGTTCGCACCCCCGTCAAAGGCCCCGTCGCTCGTCCCGCGCGGAGACGTCGTTCCCCGCGTGTTGAAACGCAGCACCGCGAGGTCGGCCAACGCCGGCAACCGGCCCGCCGCCTTACGCAGGATGTGCGAGTCCATGAAACCGCCCGCCGTGGGCAGGGGGTGAAGCGTGACCAGGGTGGCGACCGGGTCGCGATCGGCCGGGAGCGCCAGCTCGCCCACCAGGGTCAGCTCGTCGACCGTGCGCAGCTCGACGTCCTCGCGACGGGCGGGCAGAAGAACGGGTCCGCGAATCTCCATCAGGCGATCCTCCAACAGTGCGTGTGCCAATGACGACGGGCGGCGAGATCGGCCGCGTCCCCGAGGACGCCGTCGGCGCGCCAGACCACCACGTGAGCGGTTCCGGCCTCGACGGTCCGACCGCACCCGGGGCACAGGTAGTCCTTGACCGCCTGCGGGCCCGAGATGGGCTGCACCGTCCACTCCCCGCCCCGCTTGACCTCGGTGCGCTTCCACCCCGCGATCAGACGGTCGAGCGACTCGTCGCCGCGAGAGGAGTCCGGGCGGCGTTTACGGGAGCGGGGCATGGATGCCGCTCACCACCAGTGGTTGGCGGACCAGAACGCGTAGGCGCCGGCCCATCCGCCGTAACGCCCGGTGGCGTAGCCGGTTCCCCAGCGCAGATTGTCGACCGGGTCGTAGCCGTTGCCGGGGACCTTGCTGCACGGAAGGGCCTGCACGAGGCCGCAGGCGCCGGACGAGCGGTTCGTCGCGTTCGGGTTCCAGCCGCTCTCGCGACTGACGATGTAGTCCACGAAGCCCATGTCGGATTCGGAGATGCCGGCCGCGGCCATCCACTCGGCGGGAGCGCCACCGCCGGTGTAGAGCATGGGACCGGCGTTGCCCGAGGACGAACCGGAGCCGGAGTCCTTCTCGCGGGACGGCGTCGGCGTCGGGGTGGGCGTCGGCTTCGGCTTGACGTAGACGTTGTAGCTGGCCCGGTCGAGTTGCGGCGCCTGCTTCTCGCCCGAGGTCGACACGGCCTGCGTGTCGCCGAGACCCTCGGCGTACAGGGTGACCGTGTGCGGCTCCTCGGCCTGGGCCGGCAGCAGAGAGGCGCCCATCGGGCCGACGTAGGCACCGACGAACAAGACCGCGGCCGCAGCCCCGAAGACGCCGACCACACCGCGACGACGCGACCAGCGGGGGCTGGAACGGTGCGGGAGAGACGGCGGGACCACGTCGACCGAGGCGCCCCGGCGGGCGACACGGGACGTGGATGCGCGCGAAAGTTCCGAACCAGAAGTCACAGTGCGCTCGATTCTACCGACGCCCGAGGCCGGATGCCACGCGTCGGGGTCATCCGACCGCGAGCATCACTTCGACGACGGCGTCGAGGACGGCGTCGACCTGGGTTTCGCGGTATCCCCCGCGCTGCATGCGGAACGCGACCGAGCGCACCTGATCGGGTGTCACCGGATCACCCGCCGCGAGGTAGCGGGCGACGCGATCGGCGACGACGTCCACCTCGTCGACCCGGTAGCCGTAGCGCAAGAGGCCGACGCGATCGAAGCGCGAACCCCGCGGACGACGAAGACGGTCGAGCACGACCTGCGCCGTGTCCCGGGTCTCGGCGACCCACGCGCGAGCGCCGAGACGCGAGAGGGCGTGCTCGCGCTCCCGCGCGGCGAAGGCGTCCTCAACACGGCCGAGAGCGGCGTCCACGGCCTCCACCTTGTATCCGCCCTTGACGAGCGGGAAGGCAGCGGCGCGAACCTCGGAGGAGCGCAGGGCCCCGACCTCGTCGGCTTCGAACGCTTCGCGCGCGCGGGCCAGGAAGACGTCGACCGCGCGCTTCTCGTACCCCTTGGTGCGACCCGAGGTCGTGGGGAACGGCGTCGCGGCCACGGTGTCGTGGATCGGCGTCTCGGTCATGACACTCCCAGGGGGGACAGCAGATAGAACATCACCAGGGCGGCGGTCGCCGACGGCAGGATCGAGTCGAGGCGGTCGAGCACTCCCCCGTGACCCGGAAGCCACGAGCTCATGTCCTTGATGCCCAGGTCCCGCTTGAGCATCGACTCCCCGAGGTCGCCCACGGTCGCCGTCGCGAGGACCACGGCCCCGAAGATGAGACCGGCCCACCACGGCACCTGCAGCATGAAGGCGGCCAGGAGCGCGCCCGCCACGAGCGCCGCGACGCACGCTCCCGCGAAGCCCTCCCAGGTCTTCTTGGGGCTGATGCGGGGGGCCATCGGATGCCGACCACCCCGGCCGAACGTCAAGCCCGAGACGTACGCGCCGGTGTCGGCCGCCACCGCCAGGATGAGGAATGCGAGCACCCACCACTCCCCGCGGGGCTGCGCGAGGAGGATCATCGCGACACTCGTCAGGAAGGGCACGTACAGCTGCACGAAGCTCGCGACGAGGACGTCGCCGATCACCTCGATGTGAGCGCGACCGTCGGCGGCGAACATCTGGGCCGTCAGGCGCCAGACGATCACGACGACGACGGCGACGAGGGTGGCGATCCAGTGCACCCACGGGCCCAGGAAGAACCCGCTCAGCAGGAGCAGGAACCCCATGACGAGCTGCGGGACCACATCGACGCGACGCCCCGCCACCTGGAGGGCGCGCGAGAACTCGAGGACGCCCAGCACCATCGCGGCGGCCGCGAACAGGACGAACAGCCACTTGACGAAGATCAGCGAGGCGATGACGATCACGCCGATGCCGACACCGATCAGGGTCGCCACGATGAGGTCGCGCCCCGTGCGCTGCTTGATCCGCTCGTTGGCCTGGTCGAACTCGGCGCGGGCGTGCGCGATCCGCTGATCGGCGTCCGACCGCATCGCGCGCAGCTGCGACTCGATTGCGGTCACCCCCTCGCCCGTGGTCGGCGAACGGCGCGCTGAATCGGCCCGGCGCGGCGAGACGGACGGATCGACCGGCTCGCTGTCGCCGATCTCGGGAGCGTCGGGCATGGGGGTCAGACCTCGAGGAGCTCAGCCTCTTTGCGCTTGAGAGCCTCGTCGATGAGGTCGACGTGCGTGCGCGTGACGGTGTCGAGCTCCTTCTCGGCGCGGACCAGCTCGTCCTCGCCGACGTCGCTCTTGAGCGCGTCGAGGTCGTCCTTGGCCTTGCGGCGCAGGTTGCGGACCTGCACCTTGGCGTCCTCGCCCTTGCCGCGCACGATCTTGACGTACTCCTTGCGGCGGTCCTGCGTGAGCTCGGGCATGGTGACGCGGACGATGTTGCCGTCGTTCGTCGGGTTCACCCCGAGGTTCGGCATGTCGCGGATCGCCTGCTCGATCGCCTTCAACGCCGACTTGTCGTACGGGTTGATGACGAGAGTGCGCGCCTCGGGGTTGTTCAGCGAGGCGAGCTGAGCCAGCGGGGTGGGCGAGCCGTAGTAGTCGACCAGCACCTTCTGGAACATCTGGGGGTTCGCGCGTCCGGTACGGACCGTCGCGAAGTCTTCCTTGGCGGCCTCCACGGCGCGATCCATACGCGCTCCGGCATCGGCGAGGACATCGGAAATCATGGTGACTCCATTCGTTGGGACTGGCTGTTCAGTCTAGTCGCGCGCGGGCCCGGCTCCCCGGGCCCGCGCGGCGCGTCATGCGGTGACGAGGGTGCCCATCGTCTCGCCGAGAAGGGCCCGGGTGACGTTTCCGGCCGGCTCCATGCCGAACACGCGCATATCCATTCCGTTGTCCATGCAGAGGCTGAACGCCGTGGAGTCCACGACCTTCAGACCCTTCTGCAGGGCGTCGTTGTAGGTGACGTGGTCGAGCTTCGTGGCCGTCGGATCCACGTTCGGGTCGGCCGTGTAGACCCCGTCGACGCCGTTCTTCGCGACGAGGACCTCGGTCGCTCCGATCTCGAGCGCGCGCTGGGCGGCGACGGTGTCGGTGGAGAAGTACGGCAGTCCGGCGCCGGCGCCGAAGATCACGACGCGACCCTTTTCGAGGTGACGGACAGCACGACGCGGGATGTAGGGCTCCGCGACTTGGGTCATCGAGATGGCGGACTGCACGCGCGTGGCGGCCCCCGCCTGCTCAAGGAAGTCCTGCAGCGCGAGGGAGTTCATCACGGTGCCGAGCATTCCCATGTAGTCGGCCCGCCCGCGGTCCATGCCGCGCTGGCTGAGCTCGGCGCCGCGGAAGAAGTTGCCCCCGCCGACGACGATGGCGATGTCGACGCGGTCGACGGCCTCGGCGATCTCACGGGCGATCTGGCCCACGACGTCGGGATTCACGCCCAGTTGGCCGCCGCCGAACGCCTCCCCCGACAGCTTCAGCAGAACTCGGCGGCGCTTGGTGGCTTCATCGATCACGTGTGATGTCCTCTCGTCTTGAACAAACTATCCCCCCGCACCCGCGACCGATACGCAGGAACCGATATGGGACGCGGGCAGGGAAAAGGCCCGGGATGCCGTGGCATCCCGGGCCTCATGACGGGCCCTGAGCCTGTCGAAGGGTTACGCGCCGACCTTGAAGCGGGCGAAGTCGGTCAGCGTGAGACCGGCGTCGGACGCGACCTTGGCGACGGACAGCTTGTTGTCCTTCGCGTAGTCCTGGTCGAGCAGCGAGACCTGCTTGAAAAACGCGTTCACGCGGCCCTCGACGATCTTCGGCAGCGCGGCCTCGGGCTTGCCCTCGTTGCGGGAGATCTCGGTGACGATCTCGCGCTCCTTCTCGACGTCGGCCTCGGGAACGGCGTCGCGGGTGAGGTACGAGGGGTTGGCGAACGAGATGTGCTGCGCGATCGAGCGAGCGGTCTCGGCGTCATCGCCCGAGTAGGCGAGGACGACGCCGACCTGCGGGGGCAGGTCCTTGCTGGTCTTGTGCAGGTAGACCTCGAACTTGTCGCCCGAGATGGTGCGCACGCGACGGAGCTCGACCTTCTCGCCGATGATCGCGGCCTCGTCCGAGATGAGCTGCTCGACGGTCTTGCCGTCGGCGTCGGCGGCCAGGGCGGCCTCGACCGAGTCGGCACCGGCGGCGGCGGCTGCGTCGACGACCTTGTCGGCCAGAGCGATGAAGCGCTCGTTCTTGGCGACGAAGTCGGTCTCGCACGCGAGTTCGAGAAGCGTGACGGAACCGTTGTTCTCGCGGGCGGCGACGAGGCCCTCGCTGGTCGAACGGTCGGCGCGCTTGGCGTTGCCCTTCGCACCCTTGAGTCGCAGGATCTCGACGGCCTTCTCGACGTCGCCGTCAGCCTCTTCGAGCGCCTTCTTGGTGTCGACCATGCCCGTGCCGAGCTGCTCGCGCAGCGCCTTGATATCGGCGATCGTGAAGTTTGCCATGGTGTGGCGTCTCCTTGTCGTTTGCGTTCTAGATGTGAGCCCGGCGGGGCCGTGTCGCCACCCTCCGAAGAGGGAGCTGTCACGACCCCGCCGGATCGTAGCCTGTGCGGGTAGCGGGCCGTTCACGCGGAGGAGAACGGAACGCCTCGCGGCTTACTTGCTGTCGGTTGCCTCGGCGTCAGCGGCCTCGGTCTCGGCGGCCTCGGTCGACTCGGCGGCCGGGGCCTCGGTCGCCTCAGCGGCGGGAGCCTCGTCGGTCGACTCGGCGGGGGTCTCGAGCAGCTCGCGCTCCCACTCGGCGAGGGGCTCGGCGGCCTCTTCTTCACCGGCGGGCTGGTGGCGCTGGATGAGGCCCTCGGCGGCGGCGTCGGCGATGATGCGCGTGAGCAGGCTCACCGAGCGGATCGCGTCGTCGTTGCCGGGGATCGGGTACTGGAACTCGTCGGGGTCGGCGTTCGTGTCGAGGATGCCGATCACGGGGATGCCGAGCTTCTTGGCCTCGTCGACCGCGAGGTGCTCGCGCTTGGCGTCGACGACCCAGATCGCCGAGGGGGTCTTCTGCAGGTTGCGGATACCACCGAGCGACTTGTGCAGCTTGTCGAGCTCGCGCTTCTTGAGCAGGAGCTCCTTTTTGGTGAAGCCGCTCTCGGCCGGGTTCTCGTAGTCGAGCTCCTCGAGCTCCTTCATGCGGGCGAGGCGCTTCGACACCGTCTGGAAGTTGGTGAGGAGGCCACCGAGCCAGCGCTGGTTGACGTAGGGCTGGCCCACGCGGGTCGCCTGCTCGGCGAGGACTTCCTGCGCCTGCTTCTTGGTGCCGACGAAGAGGATGGTGCCGCCGTGCGCGACGGTCTCCTTGACGAACTCGTACGCCTTGTCGATGTAGCCGAGCGACTGCTGGAGGTCGATGATGTGGATGCCCGAGCGCTCGGTCAGAATGAAGCGCTTCACCTTCGGGTTCCACCGGCGGGTCTGGTGTCCGAAGTGAACGCCGCTGTCGAGCAGCTGGCGGATGGTGACGACGGCCATGGTCGTACTCCTGTTTCTGGGCGCTTTCGCACCGTGGTTGTGGTTGTTCGCGCCAGACGATCCGTCTGACGAGCCTGGTACCCGGCGCACACCCGCCATCCGCTGAAGCGGAGGACCAGGGGGTGTGGATGCCGCGCGGTGCGCTGCCCCGGAGGGCGGCGCGATGCGCTGTGGGCACGCGGAGTCATCCCGACATGCGAGATGCGTCCTCCAGCATACAGGACTGCTCCTCCCCACCCGCGTGCGGGGCGCGAACTCTCCCCGGTCTCACCTCCACCACGCTCGGCGCGGACCCAGGGAGAGAAGACTTCGCGGATGATCCCGGCATCCGCCCGCCTCATCACTCTCGCCCTTCTGACGGCGACGCTCCTCGTCTCGCCGCCCGCTGAAGCGTCCGACGGCGACCCGCTCGGCGACCTCGCCTGGGTGTGGCCCGCGATTCCGGCCCGGGTGGTGCGGCCGTTCATCGCCCCTGCTCACTTGTACGGTCCGGGTCACCGCGGGCTCGATCTCGCGGGAGATTCGGTCCGGTCCCCCGCGGATGGCCGCGTCGCCTTCGTGGGGGCCGTAGCCGGGCGCGACATCGTGACCATCGACCACGGCGACGGCCTCGTGACGACGCTGGAACCCGTGGTCACCGACCTGAATGTGGGTGCTTTCGTCGCGCGCGCGTCACCGGTGGGGCGGGTGGACGACGGTGGGCACGCCGGCCCCGCGACCGTCCACTTCGGGGTGCGGTGGAACGGTGAGTACGTGAATCCGCTGCGGCTGCTGGGCGGCGTCCCGCGAGCGGTGCTGCTGCCCTGCTGCGAGAGGTGACTCGGCGGGCCCGCTCATCCGATCCGGTTGCCGCGGCCCTCGACGGTCTGGGTGCCGATGCCGCCCGTGGCGCTCACGATGTTGTCCTGCCCGCGGACCGTGACGGCCGAGATCGCACCGCCCGCCTGGATCGTGGACCGATCGCCGCTCAGGTCGGCGCTGCCGATCGCCCCCGAGGAACGGACCGAGCCGTCATTGCCCTGCAGGATGAGGGCATCGATCGACCCGGCGTCGATGCGGGCGCGGTCGCCAGAGATGCGGAGGGTACCAATCGAGGCCTCCGAGGCGTCGACGGTGAGGGCCGACCCCGAAACGGTGAGCTCGGCGCACGTTCCGACGATGCGGACGCTCTGCTCGGCCCCCGATACGGTCTGGCTTCCCCCGTCGCCGCACGAGACGGCGTCGGTGCCGGATCCTGCGGCGGGAGCCGACGGGGCCGTCGACGAGACCGGGGCGGGAGACGTCGTGACGACGGAGGGCGAGGGCACGGCGACCGTGGGCGGAGGGCTCGAGGCGACGAGCCCGGGAGGAAGACGGGTTTCGACCGGCTCCGGGGCGAGGCTGCACGCGCTGAGCACCCCGACGAGCGCGACGACGCCGATCGCAGCGGGCACCAGGCGGCGGGAGATCACGGTTCCACGCTAGGGGGTCCGACGCGCATGCGCACGCATACGGGACACGTCACGGGCCGCCCGGCGAGAACCCGACGGCGAGGCGGGTCTGCCGGAGCGCTGGCCGAGGACGGTCTCCTCCGTGCAGGGTGCAGTGCGTCCGAGGTCGCCCATGCCTACCGCTCAAGCGCGCGGGTGCGCGAGTCGGTAGGCCTCGCGGAGGCGCTCGGCGGAGACATGGGTGTAGATCTGCGTGGTGCCCAGACTCGCGTGGCCGAGGATCTCCTGCACGGAGCGCAGATCGGCGCCCCCGTCGAGCAGATGGGTCGCGGCAGAGTGCCGCAGAGCGTGCGGCCCGAGCACGTCCGCTCCCACGCTCGGCGCCACGGTTCTCGACACGAGGGCGTGCACGACTCTCGGCCCGAGACGCGAGCCCTTCGCCCCCAGGAACACGGCGCGCTCGTGCGGGCGCGTCGCAGCCCCGGCTTCGCGGGCGGGAATGCGGGAGCCACTCCCGCTTCCGTCGTGGCGCGACCCGGATGCGGGAGATGCGGATGCCTCGACCCGGCGTGCCTGCAGGATGGGACGGGCCCGCACCAGGTAGGCCTGCAGCGCGCGAGCGGCGGGGAGTCCGAACGGCACGACGCGGTCCTTGCCGCCCTTGCCGCGCAGGAACAGGGTGCGTCGATCGTGATCGATATCGTCGAGGTCGAGACCGCACACCTCGGAGACGCGCGCGCCCGATCCGTAGAGCACCTCCAGGAGGGCGTGGTCTCGGAGTGCCACGGCATCGCCACTCGCCGCGCGCTCGGCCGCCGCGGTCAGGACGTCGTCGAGCGCGTCGGTGGTCGCGACGGCGGGGAGGGTGCGCCCGCGTTTCGGAGACACCAGCCTCTGCGCCGGGTCCACCCTGACCAACTCTTCCTCGACGGCCCAGGCGAACAGCCCCCGCACCGTCGACGCGCGACGCGCGGCGGTGGCCTTGGACTGCCCCGACTTGGCCGACTGCCACTGCCATTCGCGCAGGTCCTCCACGCCGACCTCGCCCAGGGGGCGATCGCCGACCCACAGGATCAGGTCCGCGAGATCCGCGCGGTAGGCCCGCACCGTCGCCGGGGAGAGTCGGCGCACGTCGGACAGGTGGGAGAGATATCCCGCGACGGCCTCCGACAACTGCATCCCCCCAGAGTGCCCGGCGGCCGGCCGCGCGTGCGCGACGACGCGCGCCGATCGGCGTTTCCCTCATCGCGGAGATCCCCCGTCCCCCCGACCGGCGGACGTCCACAGCCCCTCGCTGTCGCGGACGACCCGCCCCTCGAGCTCCGCGAAGCCGAGGAGCGCCCCGGCCTCCTCGCTCGACATCCCGCTTCGGCGGGCGACCTCCCGCGTCGACCGACCGGAGCGCGCCGAGAGGGCGTCGAGCAGTCGGGTGGTGTCGTCGGTGCGGTCGGTGGTGCCGTGCTCGCGGGGTCCTCCCGCGCCGATCATCTCGAGCACGTCGGCAGCCCCCGTCACGCACGCGCCGCCGTACTCGCGGAGGATGCGGTGGCACCCCGCCGACGCCGCGCTCGTGACGGGACCGGGCACCGCGCCCAGGGCGCGACCCAGGCTCGCGGCGTGCGCGGCGGTGTTGAGCGAGCCGCTGCGCCACCCCGCCTCGACGACCACGACGGCGTCGGCGATTGCGGCGATGAGCCGGTTGCGAGCGAGGAAGCGCCACTTGGTGGGCGTCGTCCCGCAGGGCGTCTCGCTCCAGACCGCGCCGGCTCCCGCGATCCGGGCGAGAAGACCTTCGTGACCGCGCGGGTACGCCCGATCGACGCCGCCGGCGAGAAACGCGACCGTCGGTCCGCCCGTCGACAGCGCCGCCCGGTGCGCGGCCCCGTCGATCCCGTACGCAGCCCCCGAGACGACGATCACCCCGGCCGCAGCCAGGTCGGCGGCGAGGTCCGCCGCGACCCCCTCCCCGTAAGCCGTCGAGGCTCGCGCGCCCACGAGGGCGACCGTGGGGGAATCGTCCTCGATGGCGACTCCGCGGCGCCAGAGGACGACCGGCGCGTGCTCCCCCAGATCGTCGAGGCGCGCGGGCCACGAGGTGTCACCGGAACGACGAGCGAGGTGCCCGACCGCCGCGCGGCGTCGAGCGCCGCCGCGATCGCGTCGGGATGGAGCCGAGGCAACCACCGGGCGCGCGCCGCCCCGAGATCCTTACGCCCCGTGGACGTGGCCACGCTCAGGGCCTGAACCGGTCCGTGTTCCGCGATGAGTTTTCCCGCGACCCCGTCTCCGGGCTCGGTCAGCACACTCCACACCACCCGCGCGAACGCCTCCGCGGCACCCCCCTGGTCATCGTCGTCCCGCAGGCCCCGGAGGGCGCGTGCGGCCTCGATCTCGTCGACCTCGTAGGGCGTCATGCGCCCGCACCTCGGCGCAGGTAGAGGGCGCGGCCCACATCGTCGGACCGGAGCTGTTCGTGTCCGGCGATGTCGGCGACCGTCCACGCCACGCGGAGCAGGCGGTCGTATCCGCGCAGGGTCAACGCGCCGCGGCGCAGGGCGGTGTCAAGAGGACGCAGGACTTCGGGCGACGGGGCGGCCCGGCCGCGCAACCACGTGCCCGGCACATCGGCGTTGCGCCTCCAGGGCGTCTGGGCCCACCGTCGAGCGGCTTGCGCACGGGCGGCGGCAACGATCTCGCGCGCGCGTTCCGAGGACACCGTCCGGGAACTGCTCTCGTGCCGGGCGGTGGACACGCGCTGCAGCCGCAGGTCGATGTCGATCCGATCGAGAAGCGGGCCCGAGAGGCGCCGCGTGTATCGACGTATCGCCTGCGGAGCGCACTCGCAGGATCCACCCGGGACGCCGTATTGGCCGCACGGGCAGGGGTTCGTGGCCACCACGAGCTGAAACCGCGCGGGGTACGTTGCCGAGACCCCGGAGCGGTGCACCTGAATCACGCCGTTCTCGAGGGGCTGACGAAGGGCGTCGAGAACGGATGCCGGGAACTCGCCGCCCTCGTCGAGGATCACCTAGCCACCGAGCAGATCGCACCGGTTGGGCGTCCTCTCTGAGCGCAAGTACATCGCGAACATCAGAGAGGGCCCCCGACCATGACGACTCCGACTATCCGCCGCGCTGTCCTGTACTGCCGCATCAGCCGCACGAAAGATGAAAGCGTCTCACTCGAGCGCCAAGAGCGCGATCTCCGCAAACTCTGCGAACTCGAGGGCTGGGAAGTGACCGCCGTGATTGTCGATGACGGGAAGAGCGGCACAAAGGACCGCGACGGCGCCGCGCGCGCTCTCGACCTCCTCCGCTCCGGCGAGGCCGACACACTCCTCGTATGGGCCTTCGACCGATGGAGTCGACAAGGTCTCCGTGCCGTGGCTGACCTTATCGACGTCCTCAAGGAGCGCAAGCGCGCGCTCTTCTTCGCGAAGAAGGACGGTCTTCGCTCCGATGCGCAGGCGTGGCGGATAGTCGCCTCCGTGCTCGCCGAGGTCGCCGCGATGGAAGCGGAGAACACCTCCGCCCGCATCCTCGCCGCGCGTTCCGAGCACCTCAGCAAGACCGGCCCAGAGGAGCAGAGATTTCTCGGTGGAAAAGCCCCGTTCGGCTACCGTGCCGTCGACAACCCGCACGGCCCCGGCAGGTCGCTCGCGGTCGACCCGTACGAGGCGGAGATAGTGCGAACGGTCGCGGAGCGGCTCATCGACGGGGAGTATCTCTCTTCCGTCACGGTATGGCTCGACGCCAACGCCGTGCCAACCCCGCAGAGTGAAGCGCGACGAGCGCGACAGGCTGATCAGCCCGTGGAGGGCGTCGACCGCGGCTCGTGGCGCGTCACTACCGTCCGCAACCTCTGGCGGTCGGAAACCCTCATTGGACGTACCACGCGCCGCGTGCCGGTGCTGGCGTCCGACGGCGAGCCCATCGTCGCCGCAGACGGCACCCCCCGACTCGAGCGCCGCGTCGTCAGTGACGCGCATGGGCTGCCTATCACTCGATGGGAGCCGGTGCTCGACCTCGCGACCTTCCAACGCCTGCAAGCGCGTCTGCCGAGCGTCGGCCGCGTCCAGCCGCGTCGCACGGTCTCGTGGCTCACGGGCATCGCTCGATGCGCAAGCTGCAATGGGAAGCTCTATGCACAGAAGCGCCGCAAGGGCGACCGCGAGGAGCTCTTCTTCCGGTGCGCCGCGACCGGGGACGCGCTCAACCCGTGCACGTCGCCGGGACACGTCTCGGTCGCCCGCCTCGAGCAGTACATCGAGGGCAAGTTTCTCGCCTTCGCTGGCTCGCTTCCCATGCTCAAGGAAGTCCAGCGCAGCGCGCCCGCGTACGACGCCCTTGCACTCGCCGCCGTCACCCAAGCCATTGCTGACGCCACTGCCGCGATGCAAGCCGACGGCGCCGACTACTCGCAACTCGTGCCGCGTCTTGACCAGCTCAAGGCACGACGGCGGGAAGTGCTTTCTGCCACGACGACGCACGAAGTCGAGCTCGTCCCGACCGGGCGCACCCTCGGCGACGTGTGGCGCGACCTGGCCGACGACCTCGACGCCAAGCGCGAACATCTGCAAAAAGTCATCGTCCGCGTCGCCGTATCGCGCGTGCCCGGCCTCGACTCGCGCGCACCGCTCGACCGCCGCCGCATCGAGGTCGGATGGAATCGCGACCGGGGAATAGACATCGACGAGCCTCACCTCGCACCGACGGATTACTGGGGTCGGATCAAGTGGGCCGACATCCCCACCCGGTAGGCCCGAGAGGATGCCGTAGAACCTGCCTCAGGCACCAGCGTCCGCCCAGCGTCCGCCCCACCGTCCGCCCCAGCGTCCGCCTACAAAACCGCGCAATCACGCGGCAGGATGGCTCAGGCGGACGCTGGGACGCTGCCCTAGCACCACTCGTCTCTAAGCGTCCCCTGACCGCTAATCCCCACCGTCCTCCATCCCCACATTCCCCACCCCCGTCGCCGGGTGAGCACCCGAAGGGGTTGAGGCGTCCTCTCCGATCATGGAAAACCTCACTACAACCCCACGCCTCCTTGCGTGGGCCGACGAGCCCGCCTCGTCGCCGTGGCCGCTACCCCCGACCGGCGCCGCATGGCCGCTCGACAAGCTCGACGCCGAATTGATCGCGGAAGTGTTCGCCGCGCGCGGATACACGCGCACCCCAGGCCTACCGTCGGCACTCGCCCGCAACGGTGCCGAGAGTCCCGCGGGCGTGCTCGCTGTGCTCCTCGACGAGCTCGCCACTCTCATCGCCGCCTCGTTCGACGGCTACGCCGACGACCTCTTCTCGTTCTCGGAGGAGCTCGACAAGGTTGGCGCAACTCCCGCCCTCCGCGCCTCCCTTCGCGCGACCGCTGCCGCGATTCACGCCGCACCCGAGGCCGCCGCCGTACTCGCCGCACGCGTTGCCGAGCACCTCCCCGTCGACCCCGTTCTCGAGGCACGAGAGCTCCCGTCGGCCTGGCTTGCGCTGCACGACGCCGACGATCGAATTAAGCGACCCGACCTTGTGCGCGCCTACATCCTCGCGGGCTCACCCGGCGACCTCAGCGCCGACGCCCTGCGCGCGCTCGCCGCACGCCGATGGGGACCGACCCGCCGCCTCCGCGGAGAGGACTACTACCGACCCGCACTCGCGTTCGTGGTCGCAACCGGCCCCGACCTCGAGCGCGTCGCCGCCCTCATCGGTGTGCCGCCCGAAGCACTCGCCGAGCTCGTCCGCACGCACCGCACATAGTCCGCGGTCGCGTGAGCACCCGGGCGTCATCTTCTAATGACCCAAGGAAACATCTCCCGGTTACCGAGAGACTTACCCGCCTGGCCGCTCGGGCACGCCCGAAAGCCTCGACGACGCCGTCGAGGCTATTTCATTCGCTCTCCGGGCGTACGTACGCCGCCCACGAACTGAGGAGTCACCGCATGGCCCGATACTCCGTTGCCTGCGCGCGATGCGGACGCGCCGCCAACCTCTCCCAGCCCGGGAAGTTCTGCCGCGCCGCCTGCCGTGTCGCGCACCGCCGCGAGGGCCGCATCGCCGCCCGCGCCGACCTCGCCGCCGATGCCGAGCGCGCACTCTCGAGTGGCGACGTCATAGCCCTCGAGCGAATCGCACGGTCCGCCGTCGCGCTCCTCGCCCCCTAGCTCTTCGCTCTCCGGGCACGCCTGGCACACGGGGCGGTATCTCCTGACGGGAGCCGTCCGCCCAAGTTTCTCGTGCCGCCACCCGGCGACACGTTCCGCCCGCCCGCCGCACCGCGCCTAGCTAACGCACGAGGGACGGCGGGCACGCCGTGTAAACCTCGCCGCCACCCGCAGCGAGCTCACGCTCCCCGCCCAGCTCACCGTTACCGCACGGCAAGGCCCGCGCACCCGACAGATCACCCGGGCACCCCCCTGATACGTCGCCAAGGCGCGACGCGTCCGCCGTCAAGGCACGGCCATCCACCATCCCTCATCCCGGCGCACCCGCGCCCCGACTCCACTAGGAAAGCCACCTATGGCAAACGAATTCAACCTCGACATCAACAACGTCGCCATCATCGCCGCCAAGCTCGTTGGCGCTGACTTCAACCTCGCCTCACTCATCTCAAGCGACGTGGCGGCGGAGTTTCACCCCGGCCAAGGCGCCACCGTCCGCGTCCCCGTCCCCGCAGCGATCCCTACCCGCAGCAGGGACATCTTCGATAAGACGACCGCGCTCGTCGCCGACGAGCTCACCGAGCAGCACATCGACGTCACCCTCGCCGATCACCTCTACAACCTTGCGATCCTGTCCGAGGGCGACCTCTCCCTCAACATCGCGAACTACGGACGGCAAGTGCTCGCCCCGCAGGCCCGCGCCATCGCCGCCAAGATCGAGGCACTCACCGCCGCGACAATGTCGGCGACGCCCGCCGAGACCGGCGTGACCTACTCCGGCACCAACCCGGCTAAGGCGATCAGCAGCGCCCGTCGCCTCCTCCGCAGCAACGGCGTCGGCGCCGACGCGCCGCTTATCGCCGCCGCGGGCGCCTCGGTCTACACCGACCTCCTTGACGCGGGCGCCCTCGTCGACGACAAGGTGCACGGCATCCGCGTCGTCGAGTCCACCCGCCTCGCCGAAAGCGACCTCATCGTGTTCACCCCGTCGGCGTTCACGCTCGTCGTGCGCGCCCCCGTCGTGCCGCAGGGCGCCGCATATGGCGCGAGCATCACGACGCCCATCCTGGACAACGCAAACGGCGAGGCATTCGCGATCCGCGTCCTCAACGACTACGACAGCAACGTCGCCGCCGACCGCTCCCTCGTCGGCACCTTCGCCGCCGTCGCCGCGATGCCGCTGCCCGTCGACCGCGAGGACGGCACCGTCGACCTCGTCAAGCACGGCGGCGCCGTCCGCATCACCTCGGGCGCGTAACCCCGCACCGAGGCGAAACGCGCCACCCGCGAGCCCTGCCCCCTCCCCGGGGCGGCAGGGCTCGCCACCCCGCAACCTCCCCACCACCTGAAAGGCCCCGCCATGCCCGCCGCTCTCGACCTCGTCGAGACGATCCGCTCGCTCCCGCTCGAGCTCCGTCGCGACTACCACTCCCTCACCCGCAGCGGAAAGCAACGCGTCTCCCGCCGCTCCGGCGATGCGCTCCGCCCCCTCGACACAGCCGCACGGCCCGCGCAAGCCGCCGCCATCTTCGCCGCCGCCATCGCGACCTATCGCGCCAACGTCGCACATGAAGCGGCTCGACACGGCCTTCCAAATCTCATCGCGCCCTCCACCTCCCCACACCGCGACGCAACCCCGGACGCGTCACCCGCGCCGCCGAACCTGCCGCCCGCGCGGTACTACCTGCCGTGCGCATGCGGCTCCTACCTGTCGGCCAAATCGCCGCGAGCACGCGTTCCCAGCTGCACGCACGGTGAAGAGTTCGCACGATGAACCCCGCTCACATCACCGTCGACGACCTCGATCACCTCGAGGGCATCCTGCCGCGCCGCGAACGCCACCGCCTCGCCCACCATCTCACCCGCCGCCTCCACTACGCGACGACCTCGCCCGAGCGCGCGCCCGCGGGTCTGCGCGCACCCCACGGGCGCGCAGCGTGGGCCGCTCTGCCCGTCGAGCAACGCGCCGAGATACTCACCGGACACCTCGTGCGGCAATGGATCGAGCTCGGCCATGCCCCCCGCCGCCAGGAGCTCGAGGACCGCTAACCCGGGCGCCTCCCCATACCTATGGGGACGACGCTCGCACACTCCTCGCTCACAGAGCGCAGAGTCGCGGCACACGCGTCATGAGCGCGTGTGCCGTGAGCTTGCGGTCCGTCACCCTTTTGAGCAAGCGAGAGCACGCGACGAGCGGGACTCTTGCGGCGCGAGCTCGTGCCTCGGACGGGAATCGAGGGCGACGAGCCACCGCGGGCAACGACGCCCGCGCCGCTGTGCCCGTCGGCGCACGTTCGTCTCCTTGGACGCGCCGACGGGCACGGCACCCCTCACCCCGCGTATGCGCGTGTATGCCCACGCCCGGTGCCCGAACCGCGCGACGGGGTGGGGAGTGACCCCCCTCCCCCCGGTCGCTTGCTCCCCGGTGCGGCATAGCGTCTGCCAACGCATGCGCATTGGCTTCAGTTTTTCTCAGCGCCGCCGCCACCGCAATGCTCCCGGACCCTCGTAATTCCAACAGCAACCCGGCGACGCGCCCACCATTTCCGGAATAGAAACCGGCCGGAAAACTTGTACCTAAGGCCCTCCCAGCGTTCTATTTGACCCCGCGACTCCACCTACGGGGCCCCTATCGGACAGCGGCACTGAACGCGCGATGCCCCGCTGGGCTCGTCGCAGTTGCCCGACATCTCCAACCTCGCCGACGCTGTCCTGCAGGCCCCGTACGCTTCGCCGAGGGCCGCCGCGCCGTCGCGGCGGACGCCGACGACGCCAACCCCTTCCCCCGGCGCTGCGTCAACTCGCGCCGCCGCCCGCCGCAGACTCGATACCGCTCAAACCGAGCAGTCCGAACCTCGAATCTGCGCTCTAAGGTAGTTCCTTCACGTGAGCCCGCCCCTCATCTCTCAAAGAGGTGGGGGGCCTTTCTGCGTTATGGGCTGGGCCGGATTGACTGGCGCCCTGCTCGCCAACTTGCGCTGCGTGTCGTGTCAGTGACCCGCAGAGCCTCTGGCGTGAGTGGCTTCCTTTCGAGTCACGGTGATTCGAGAGAGCTCGCGGACTCACCATTTGACCTCGACGTACATCTCTTCCGCCGAGGCGCTCGTGACGAGCTATCGAGCACTGTACCGCGCGTCTCAATAGCCAGGCGGACCGCGGAATCGACGGGCTGCCGGATCGCGCGGCGAGTCATGGCTTGCCACGACGGACGAAGATCGGACCGCAAGGCGGTAACCTCCGCCCAAATCTCTTCTAGGCGCCGCGCCCCCGAGCATCGTCGGAGCTTCGTGAAGAAGTTCTCGCCGAATTGTTCCTCCTCGAGACCAGTCATGTTTGCGACAGAGCCCCTTCGTCGCGGACGCCGCGGCTCTACCGCAGATGAGCGGTCACGCTACACAGAGATCTCTGGCAACGCGGCGGTTAGATCATTCACAAACTCGACCGCGTCCTTTTCCTTCACCACCTCGTTGGCCCAATGATCGACGAACACCTGCCAAATGTGGCTTGGCCGGTGCCTCCCACCGAGCGACCTCGAAATGTCTTTGACCCACGCGTGGTGGTTCGGAATGGCTCGCGCGTCGTCGACGGCGTCCAGAAGCTCGCCCACCCCAGTTCCAAGTCGAACAGCGAGGGATTCCCAGGCCACCTGGTCGAATGAGTTGATGACCTCGGGTTCAGGGGCCGATGAGCCCGGGAGCTTTATGCAACCGCGTGAGACACTTTCGTCTCCGTCGAGTACGGCAACGGTAGGGGTATCAAAACGGTTCGAGTCGGCAACCTCGCCGAGAGCCTTCACGACACTCGCAGGACCGACGCTCCGAATGTCGATGCGAGGTATGGCGTCTGGGTTGATTCGACCAAGCAGCGCCAGAATCAAGTCCCCGGCCTGAGTGTCCTCGCAGTATGCGGTGAGCTCGGTGTGCGCAAAATCGTCCATCTGCGAGAGGGCGTACTCGGCGGTTGCCCCGTAGATGATTTCCCTCGCCCCGTCCCGTGTTTGGGCGACGTAGATCCGAGCCTCGGGAGGCAGCGATTCCAGAATGTATGGCGAGTGCGTTGAGACAATCACCTGCAACTTCTTCTTTGAGACGATCTCGAGCAGTTCAGTCATCAAGCGTCTCTGCGCTCTCGGATGCAGAGTCGCGTCAACCTCGTCGATGATTACGAGCGAGTTGTTGCCAACGTCCTCGAAAAGAGCCAGAAGGTCGAGCGTGGCGTCCTCGCCCGCGCCCTGATGAAAGTTGGAGTAACGAGTTCCTCGGTGTTCGAGGATGCCGACTTGCTTACCGCTCTCGCGCGCCATCTCCGCGTCGCCGTAAGAGCGTTTGAGCACGCGCGACAGGCGGCCAATTGTGTCGGTTTCAAACTTCCGCGCCTCTGCACTGGCGAGACTTTGTTGAGCCAGTTTCCCGTAGCCCATCAGCGTGTTCACCGGTTGTGTTCTCGCGATGTCCAGAAAATAGAATTCTCGCGAGGGTCGGTCCGGCATGCCGCGCCATCGAGTCGTCTTTTTCCGGAGGGAGCCGTTTCGGACCACTGAACCGAGTTGGTAGGTGAACGCCAAGGTGGCCGCGGTGACATTCTCCCAAGGCGTGTTTGGAAAGAAGTCATCTGGAGAGTACGTGAGCGCCGTCTTCCCTTGCCCCCCCTTGGGCACGGTATAAGCAGTGGCTGCCGCTTTCAGCACTGTGCTTTTTCCCGAACCGTTCTCCCCCGCGATTGCAACAACCGGAAACCGGAAGTCGACAATTTCGCCCGTCCAACCGCGCAGGCCCGATAACTGCACGGAGGTCAAGAACTGTGGCCATCCTTTCGGTCCGGTTCGCTGGGTAGCCCATTGCGATGCAAGCTTCGCAAGCGTCGGCGGTTCAGATGCCATGTGTTCCCCCCTGATCGCAGCCGCGCGTTCGCACGGCCCAGGAGGAGACTATCGGGCTCACGAGTCGACCCCTGTGCAACACCACGAATGGAAATTACGACCACTAAGCATCGTCGGGTAGCTTGGTCTTCCTCGCCTCGTCGAGGAACAGCACTCCCTCGCTCGCGCGGGCGATGGCCCCCGGACGCACCACGCCGGAGCCTCCCCCGATCAGCGCCGCGGCGGTCGCCCCGTGGTGGGGGCTCTCGAACGGGGGCGTCCGCGACAACCGGGTCACCGCCTCGCCGGACAGGGAGCGCACCGACGCGACCGAGAGGGCCGCCTCGTCATCGAGGGGCGGCAGGATGCCGGGGAGCCGGCGCGCCAGCATCGTCTTACCCGCGCCCGGCGGGCCGCTCATGAGCAGGTGGTGCCCGCCCGCCGCGGCGACAACGAGGGCGTCTACGGCGTCACCCTGCCCCACGACATCGGCGAGGTCGAGCTGCTCCTCCTCGTCTGCGCGGGTGGCGGGCGCCTCGACCGGCTCGAGGTCGGGCGCGTCGCTCGTACCGCCGTGCCAC
Organism: Microbacterium testaceum; assembly: GCF_029761935.1. Classification (NCBI taxonomy): domain Bacteria; kingdom Bacillati; phylum Actinomycetota; class Actinomycetes; order Micrococcales; family Microbacteriaceae; genus Microbacterium; species Microbacterium testaceum. Next base: position 305,593 of record NZ_CP121699.1, on the reverse strand, counting down.
CTCACCACGTCGGCGAGGCACGTGGCGGCGAACACCTCGATCCCCTCGATGAGTCCCGCTTCCGCGGCATTGGCCGCCGGGACCACCACGCGCCGATGACCGGCGCGCTGCGCCGCCACGACCGCCGGCAGGACCCCGGGAACGGGTCGGAGTCGTCCGTCGAGTCCCAGTTCGCCGATGTGCACGGTCTGCGCGACGCGGGCGGCATCCATCCGGACCGAGGTCGCGAGGGCGGCCACGGCGATCGCCACGTCGAACCCCGACCCGCGCTTCGGCAGGCTCGCGGGCGACAGGTTGACGGTGATCCGACGCTTGGGCAGGTCGAGGCCGCGGTTGGTGCACGCGCCCCGCACGCGCCGACCGGCTTCGCCCAGGGCCTTGTCGGCGAGACCGATGATCGAGAACTCCGGGGTCTGAGACGACACGTCGGCCTCGACCTCGACGAGATCGCCGTGCAGCCCCGACAACGCCACCGCCCAGGTCCGCGCGAGGGTCACAGGGCGTCCTCGAGGTGCTCAAGGCGCGCCCGCGCGGGATCGGGACCGACGAGGCCGATCGCGTCGACCCGAAGGCGTCGCCCCCTCGCCTCTTCGGGGTGGGCCGCCAACCACGCCATGGCGAGGCGCCAGAGCCGCTGCGCCTTCCGGGCGTCGATGGCCTCGAAGGGGTGGCCGTAGTCCTCGGTGCGTCGGGTCTTCACCTCGACCACGACGAGAGTGTCGTCGCGCGCGGCGACGATGTCGATCTCGCCCTGATCGCACCGCCAGTTGCGCGTGAGGATGCGGTAGCCGTCGTCCCTCAGGTACGCGACGGCGCGATCTTCGCCTGCTCTGCCGAGTTCGTCTTTCGCTGCCATGCCCGAGAGCGTGGCATCCACCCTCCCCCTCTCGCGGAGCGGAGGGACCTATCGGTGGACAACCCGGGGAAAGATCCGGCTGGGGAGGAACCTCAGTTGTCGAGCGAGAGTTCGTCGGGCAGTTGGAAATCGTGGCGCGAGAGCTCCTCGACGTTGACGTCCTTGAAGGTGAGAACGCGCACGGACTTCACGAAGCGGTCGGCGCGGTAGATGTCCCACACCCACACGTCGGTCATCGAGATCTCGAAGTAGAAGTCGTGCTCGGTGTCGCGCCGCACGACGTTCACGTCGTTCGCGAGATAGAACCGGCGCTCGGTCTCGATCACGTAGGTGAACTGGCGCACGACATCGCGGTACTCGCGGTACAGGGCCAGCTCGAGTTCGCGGTCGTAGTCCTCGAAGACGTCGTCATCCATGGTTGTTCCATCCTAGGCGCGCGCCGTCGCCCCGGCCGCACGGTGCAGCCGCCCGGGCGCGTTCGAGCGCCGTGTCCGCAGCGGGGTCAGAAGAGCGTCGGGGCCGCGGCGATGGCCCACGAGTGCCGGTGATGCACGCTCATTCCGTGCGCGGTGATCGCCTCGCGGTGATCGAGGCTCGCGTAGCCCTTGTTTCGCGCCCACCCGTAGGCAGGGTGGTCGTCGTGCAGTCCCGTCATGAGGGTGTCGCGTGCGACCTTGGCGATGACGGATGCCGCGGCCGCACTCGCGCAGTCACGGTCGGCCTTGATGATGGGGCGCACCGTCAGCTCCGACTCCCCCGCCGGCGTGATGTAGTCGTGGTTGCCGTCCAGGATGACGAGGGCCTCCTCGGGCACCACGCCGTGAGCGCGCAGATCAGCGATCGCGCGGACGGCCGCGAGCCCCAGCGCCCGGATGATGCCGATCTCGTCGACCTCGACCGAGCTCGCCCACCCGACGGCGCTGTGCTGGACGAACGCGGCCGCCCGGGCGGCCACCTCGGGGCGGCGCGCCTCGGGGACGAGCTTGGAGTCGCGCAGCCCCGCGGGCACGCGCTTGCGCGAACGTGCCGGGTCGATGACCGCGGCCCCGACCGCCACCGGGCCCGCCAGGGCCCCGCGCCCGACCTCGTCGCACGCGATGACGATCGCGTGTTCCTTCAGCAGACGGCGCTCGAGGGTGAGGGTGGGTTCGATCACTGCGCTCCCGGCGCGGGGACCCCCGCGAAGACCTCGTGGTGGAAGTCGATCAGACCGAAGCGCGTGAACGGCCAGGTGATGAGGAACGCGCGTCCCACGACGTTGTCGACGGGGACGAAGCCCTGCCCGGGCTGATCCTGGTTGAAACGCGAGTCGCGCGAGCTGTTGCGGTTGTCGCCGAGGACCCAGAGCGAGCCGTCGGGCACCGTGATGTCGTAGGGAACGGGCTCGGGCGCAGTCGCCCCCGGAGCGAGCCGCACGTACGACTCGTCGAGCGGGACGCCGTTGACCGTCGTCTGCCCCAGGGCGTTGCAGCAGACGACGTGGTCGCCCGCCGTGCCGATCACGCGCTTGATGAGGTGATCGTCGCTGTCGGGAGCCGACAGTCCGAAGAGCGACAGCACCCAGTCGGCACCCTCGACCACCGGGGACCGCTGCTCGGTGGGGCTCGGCGGCAGCCATCCACCGGGGTCGCGGAACACGACCACGTCACCCCGCGAGTACTGACCGAACTTCGGGGTCAGCTCGTCCACGAGGATGCGGTCCTTGATCAGCAGCGTGTTCTCCATCGACGCCGAAGGGATGTAGAACGAGCGGACGACGAAGGTCTTGACGAGGAACGACACCACGAGCGCGATCAGCACGATCACGAGCAGGTCGCGGAAGAACGCCCCCCATCCGCGTCGACGCCGTCCGGCGGAGCGGGATGCCACGGCATCCGGGGTCGAGGCGGTCTGGTCGCTCATGTGTTCCTTCACCGGGTTCGACGCACACCGAGCGAACCGCAGGAACCAGGGTCGCACATCGGGGAGCCGCCCCGTGACCGACGACGCCGTGAGAACGCCGAACGCCCCGCGAGTGAAACCCACGGGGCGTTCGAGAGAGCGGACTCAGCGGTCGCGCTTCTCCTTGATCTTGGCCTTCTTGCCACGCAGGCTGCGCAGGTAGTACAGCTTGGCGCGACGCACGTCACCGCGGGTGACGACCTCGATGTGGTCGATCACGGGGCTGTGGACGGGGAAGGTGCGCTCCACGCCGACCTGGAAGCTGACCTTGCGGACGCAGAAGGTCTCGCGCACGCCGTCGCCCGAGCGGCCGATGACGACGCCCTGGAACACCTGGATGCGCGAGCGGTTGCCTTCGGTGATGTTGACGTGCACCTTGACGGTGTCGCCGGGGCCGAAGACGGGGATGTCGGAGCGGAGCGAAGCCGCGTCGACGGAGTCGAGGATCTGCATGATCATCACTTCCTGCGACCGCCACAGGTCGATCGCACGATAAGAGGGAAAAAGGTGAGGCGTGCCCGAAGCCGCCGAAGCAGCTGACTCCCCTGAGGCAGAGCCGGTCAGGGCACAAGCGACCATTCTGCCACGCGCAGGCCGACCCGCCAAAACGGTGCGCTCCGCCGCGGGCACGCGACGACGTCAGTCGGGGCGCCGCGTCTCCGGAACGACGATGACCTCAGCATCCCGTGTCTGTTCGCGGCTCTCGCGCGGCGGCGGGATGTACGCGGTCCCGTCGGTCGTGTGCAGCACCGCCACCGCGCCGCGCGCCTCGTTCCAGAGCTGCGCGAGAGACGACCAGAACAACACCAGCGCTCCCGCGATCGACAGCACGAGCAGCGGGAAGAAGACCCGGGAGTCGAAGAAGCCGAGGGCGACGATCACGATCTGCCAGATGCCCAGGCCCGCCAGATCCCGCCACGACACCGCGCGGTTCTCGCGCACACTCCCCCGCGCTCGCACCATGAGGGTCAGCACGAGCTGCGAGATGAAGACGGCCGGAATCGCGACGAAGAGCCAGAGCAGGCCCCACGCGCTGCCTCCCGAGAAGACGATCCACCCGACGAACAGCCACAGCGGCAGAACGAACGCGGCCGGGAACAGCCAGTGGAGGAACATCCGTCGCAACGCCATGACCCGAGACTAGGGCTCGCGCATGTGCTTCGCCTCTGAGAAGGCTATGGCGCACGCGCATCGGGCGGCGGCGCCGCGGATCGGGGACAATGGAGGTTCGACGCGAGAGGAACCACCCATGATCGAACTGCGCACCCCGGCCGAGATCGACGCGATGCGCCCCGCCGGACGCTTCGTCGCGGAGGTGCTGGCCACGCTGCGCGCCGAGACCAAGGTGGGGACCAACCTGCTGCAGCTGGACCGTCGCGCGCACGACATGATCCGCTCGGCAGGCGCGGAGTCGTGCTACATCGACTACCACCCGTCCTTCGGCGCGAGCCCCTTCGGCAAGGTGCTCTGCACGTCGATCAACGACGCCGTGCTGCACGGACTCCCCCACGACTACGTGCTGCGCGACGGCGACCTCGTCTCGCTCGACTTCGCCGCGTCCGTGGACGGCTGGGTCGCCGACTCCGCCGTCTCGTTCGTCGTGGGCACCGCTCGCGACGAGGACCTCGCCCTCATCGACACCTCGCAGCGCGCGCTGGCCGCCGCGATCGAGGCCGCGAGCGTGGGCCGCAAGATCGGCGACATCTCCGCCGCGATCGCCGCCGTCGCCCACGCCGAGGGCCTCAGCATCAACACCGACTTCGGCGGCCACGGCGTCGGCCGCACCATGCACGGTGACCCGCACGTCGCCAACGACGGCAAGGCGGGCCGCGGCTACCCGCTGCGCGACGGCCTCGTGCTGGCGCTCGAGCCGTGGTTCCTGCAGACCACCGACGAGCTGATCACCGACCCCGACGGATGGACGCTGCGCAGCGCCGACGGATCGCGCGGGGCGCACTCCGAGCACACCGTGGCGATCACCGCCGGTGGCCCCATCGTCCTGACCGATCGCTCGTTCCTGGGCGTCGACTGACGGATGATCCCGGATGCCGCGGCCCGAGGTCGCGGCATCCTCCCGGCAGCGCCGGAAGAGCTCTGCCGCGTCAGTCGGCGAGCAGGTCGGGCCGGCGCTCGCGCGTGCGCTCGATCTGCTGCGCGCGACGCCAGGTCGCCACGGCGCCGTGGTTGCCGCTCAGGAGCACGGGCGGAACCTCTCGCTCGCGCCACACGGCCGGCTTGGTGAACGAGGGGTACTCGAGCAGACCGTCCTCGTGCGACTCCTCGACGAGGCTCTCGGGGTTGCCGACGACGCCGGGGATCAGGCGTCCGATCGCCTCGACCATCGCCATGACGGCGACCTCTCCCCCGTTGAGCACGTAGTCGCCCAAGGAGATCAGGCGCACGTCGCCCCGCTCGGCGGCGTAGTCGAAGACGCGCTCGTCGATGCCTTCATACCGGCCGCAGCCGAAGACGAGGTGGGGGGCGGTGGAGAGTTCTCGCGCCGTCGCCTGCGTGAACCGCTCGCCCGCGGGCGAGGGGAAGATGATGACCGGGCGCGCTTCGGCGTCGCTCGTCACGTCGTCGAGCGCTTCACCCCAGGGCTCCGGCTTCATGACCATGCCCGCGCCGCCGCCGTACGGGGTGTCGTCGACGGTGCGGTGACGGTCGTGCGTGTAGTCCCGCAGATCGCGGATGCGGACGTCGAGCAGACCGCTCTGCCGGGCTCTGCCGAGCAGCGACACCTCGAGAGCATCGAAGATCGTCGGGAAGATCGAGACGATGTCGATGCGCACGTCAGTCCTCGGAGGTGTCGGGGGTCTCGCCGTCGGATTCGTCCGACGTCGAGACGGGTTCGGGCTCGTCGTCGGCGTCGGCCGGGAGCTCTTCGAAGAGCCCCGCGGGCGGAGTGACGACGACGCGGCCACCCGCGATGTCGACCTCGGGGACGATGGCGCCCACGAAAGGAACGAGGACCTCGCGCTCTTCGCCGGCCATGCGGACGATCAAGAGATCCTGGGCCGGGAAGTGGTCGACGCGGGCGACGCGGCCGATGACGGCGCCGTCGCGCACGACGTCGAGACCGACGAGCTGGTGGTCGTACCAGGCGTCGTCTTCGGCGGGAGCGGCTTCGGCATCCTGGTCGATCCACAGAATGGCCTTGACGAGCTCTTCGGCCGCGTTGCGGTCGTCGACGCCCTCGAAGAAGGCGACCGGGTGCGAGTTCATCCACCGGAATTCACGGACCGTCAGCTCGCGGCCGTGCCACGGCGAGGACTCCGGAACCTGCAGGGTGAAGGTGCTCCCCGGCGTGAAGCGCCCGTCGGGATCGTCGGTGTACAGCTCGAGCTTGAACGCACCCTTCAGGCCGTGAGCCTTGACGAGTCGTCCGACGCGGAGCTGGGTCTTGGCGGGCTGCGCGCCCGCGGTGTCGCCGTTCGCCATCAGTCGTCGGCGACGTCGACGCGCACGCGACGTCCGTCGGCGAGAGCCGACACGACCGTGCGCAGTGCCTTGGCGGTGCGTCCGCCGCGCCCGATCACGCGACCCCGGTCATCGGGGTGCACGCGAACCTCCAGCACGTCGCCGCGAGGCGAAGAGCTGGAACGGATGGTCACGGCATCGGGGTGATCGACGATCCCCTTGACGACGTGTTCGAGCGCGGCAGACAGCACGGGAATTACTCGGCCGAGGTCTCGGCGGCGTCCTCAGCGGGCGCCTCGGCGGGAGCTTCGGCCTTCTTCTCGGCCTTGGGCTTGACGACCGACTTCTTCGAGGCGTCGGCCTCGAACGCGGCCTTGGGCTCGCGGACCTTGACGGTCGAGACGGCGTTCTTGTCGCCCTTGAAGGTGCCCCAGTCGCCCGTGAGCTTGAGGATGGCGGCGACCTGCTCGGTGGGCTGCGCGCCCACGGAGAGCCAGTACTGCGCGCGCTCCGAGTCGACCTCGATGAACGAGGGCTCCTCGGTCGGGTGGTACTTGCCGATCTCCTCGATGACACGACCATCGCGCTTGGTGCGCGAGTCGGCGACGACGATGCGGTAGTAGGGCGCGCGGATCTTTCCGAGGCGCTTGAGACGGATCTTGACAGCCACGATGACTCCAAATGATGAAAACGAACGAACCGAACGCCTGGAGAGTGGGGTGCACACCCGGCGGAAGCTCAAAAGGGTGGACCGATACCGGATAGAGGGTCGAGTAGCGGGTCCAGCCCTCTATTCTGCCAGATCCCCGGGCCTCGCGGTGACACGCGACGCGCCGCGACACGCGACGTCTCGAAGGGTAGCGGAGGATCCCGGCCTCCGACCCCCGTGTCAGACTGAGCCGCATGAGGCTGCCGTTCGCTGCATCGACGCGTTCGTCCGTGGGTCTGGAATGGGAGCTCATGCTCGCGGACCGCGAGACGGGCGATCTGGTCCCCCGCGCGCCCGAGATCCTCGACCAGCTCGAAGACAAGACCGCGCTCGAGCGATTCACGGTCACCGGTGAGCTGCTCACCAACACCGTCGAGGTGACCAGTGGCGTCGGGCACACCGTCGCCGAGGCCGTCGACGACATCGCCGACGCCATCTGCGCCCTGCGCGACGAGACCGAGCCGCGCGGGGTCGAGATCCTGTGCGCCGGCAGCCACCCCTTCGCGCAGTGGTTCGACCAGGAGGTCACCGACAAGACGCGCTACCACTCGCTCATCGAGCGCACCCAGTGGTGGGGGCGCAACATGATGATCTGGGGCATCCACGTGCACGTCGGCGTGGACGACGTCGAGAAGGTCATCCCGATCGTCAACGCACTGAACGTCTACCTCCCCCATCTCCAGGCGCTGTCGGCATCCAGCCCCTTCTGGGCGGGCGAACGCACCGGGTACGCCTCGAATCGCGCTCTCGTCTTCCAGCAGCTCCCCACGGCGGGCCTGCCCTGGCAGCTCGACTCCTGGGGCGACTTCGAGAACTACCTCGACGACATGGTCCGCACCGGTGTGATGGCGGATGCCAGCGAGGTGCGCTGGGACATCCGTCCGGCGCCCAAGTGGGGCACGATCGAGATCCGCGCCTGCGACGGCATGTCGACCCTGCCCGAACTGGCCGCGGTCGCCTCGCTCGCGCAGACGCTCGTCGAGCACTTCTCGCGGCTGCTCGACGAGGGGCGCGAGCTTCCCGGCATCCCGCCCTGGTACGCCCGCGAGAACAAGTGGCGCGCGGCCCGCTACGGTCTCGACGCGCGCGTGATCGTCGACCGCGAGGGGACGCAGCGCCCCGTGGTCGAGCACCTGCGCGAGACGATGGAGGAGCTCGCCGACATCGCCCTCGAGCTGAAGTGCGCGAAGGAGTTCGCGAGCCTCGAGACGATCCTCGCCACGGGCGGCAGCTCGGCGCGGCAGATCGCGGTCGCCGACGCGGCCGACGGCGGTCTGCGCGAGGTGGTGCAGCACCTCATCCGCGAGTTCCGCGGGGGGCCGACCCTGCGCGAGCACCTCGCGGCCCTGCGCGTCTAGAGGTGAACCTCCGCGCTCGTTCATAGGTGCGCGAACCTAGGATCGCGTCATGACCCTCGGACGCCGCGCCACCGTGGCCTCGCTGACCACCCTCTCCGCAGGCGTGGTCGCGATGCTCGCCGGCTGCGCCGCCGACCCCGCCGAGCCCGCGGCCGTGCCCACATTCGCTGCCCCCGCGCTCGAAGCGAGCCCGACCCCGTCATCGACCCCGACGGGCCCCCTACGGGTGGTGACCCTGGGCGATTCCCTCATGTCGGGCTTCGGCCTGGACCCGCAGCAGGCGTGGCCGACACTCCTCTCCGCGCGCGCCCACGTGTCGCTGACGAACCTCGCCTGCCCGGGCATGGGTTTCGTGGTGCAGGGCGACTGCGGAACCGCCTACGCCGGTCTGGTTCCCGCTGTCGCCGCTCTGCAGCCGCAGCTGCTCGTCGTCGAGTCCTCCAGCAACGACTTCTGGGAGGACGAGGACGAGATCCGCACCGACACCGCCGATACCGTCGACCAGCTGCACGGGGCCGCTCCCGATGCCCGCATCATCGGCCTGAGCACGATCTGGAACGACGACGCCGACGTCCCCACCGACACGAAGGTGACCTCCGACGCGCTCAAGGACGCCGTCGAGAAGGTCGGGGGAACCTTCATCGACGTCGGGCAGCCCCTCGCGGGCCACCCGGAGTGGATGCAGGAGGACGACGTCCACCCCACCCCGCGCGGTCAGCGAGCTATCGAGCAGACGGTCATGTCCGCCCTGCAGGACGCCGACGTCCTGCCCTGAGGCGGACGCCGGGGTCTCGCCCGGGCGCTGGCGTCAGCCGCGGCCGAGCATCTTCTGCAGCTCGGCGAGATCGGCCTCGCTCGGGGCCGCCTGCCCGCCCAGGCCGAAGCCCGAGCCGGTGGCCGGTGCGGATGCCGCGATACCGGCGTTCTCGGCCGCGCGCTTGGCGGGGTTACCCGAACGCGAGCCCTTCGCCTTCTGCTGCTTTCCGCGCTTGGACGACGCGCCGGGCTTGCCGCCGACGGGTCCCATGCCGGGGATGTTGGGCACCCCGCCGCGCGCGACGGTCTTCATCATCTTGGCGGCCTGGTCGAACCGCTGGACGAGCTGATTGACGTCGGTGACCGTCATGCCCGAACCGCGGGCGATGCGCAGGCGGCGCGAACCGTTGAGCATCTTGGGGTTGCGTCGTTCGGCGACGGTCATCGAGCGGATGATCGCCTCGGTGCGGTCGATCTCGCGCTCGTCGAAGTTCTCGAGCTGTTGCTTCATGTTTCCCATGCCCGGGAGCATCCCGAGCATCTTCTTCATGGAGCCCATCTTCTTCATCTGCTGCATCTGCTCGAGGAAGTCCTCGAGCGTGAAGGTCTCGGTCGCGAGCTTCTCGGCGACCTTCATCGCCTCGGCCTCGTCGAAGGCCGACTGCGCCTGCTCGATCAGGGTGAGGATGTCACCGAGGTCGAGGATGCGGGATGCCATGCGGTCGGGGTAGAAGGGCTCGACGTCATCGAGACCCTCACCGGTCGAGGCGAAGATGATGGGGCGACCGGTGACCGAGGCGACCGACAGCGCGGCGCCACCGCGAGCGTCGCCGTCGAGCTTCGACAGCACGACGCCGGTGAAGTCGACGCCGTCCTGGAACGCCTTCGCGGTGGTGACCGCGTCCTGACCGATCATCGCGTCGATGACGAACAGCACCTCGTCGGGCTCGGTGGCCTTGCGGATGTCGGACGCCTGCTTCATCAGCTCGGCGTCGACGCCCAGGCGACCGGCGGTGTCGATGATGACGATGTCGTGCTGCTGGCGGGTGGCGTACGCGACGCCGTCGCGGGCGACCTTGACCGGGTCTCCGGTACCGTTGCCGGGCTCGGGCGCGTAGATCGCGGCTCCGGCGCGCTCGGCGACGACCTGCAGCTGGTTGACGGCGTTCGGACGCTGGAGGTCGCACGCGACCAGGAGCGGGGTGTGGCCGTCCTTCTCGAGCATCTTGGCGAGCTTGCCGGCGAAGGTCGTCTTACCGGATCCCTGGAGGCCGGCGAGCATGATGACCGTCGGCGGGTTCTTCGCGAACTGCAGGCGACGCTGCTGACCGCCCAGGATGCCGATGAGCTCGTCGTTGACGATCTGCACGACCTGCTGCGCAGGGTTCAGCGCCCGGTTGACCTCGTCGCCCAGGGCGCGCTCGCGGACCGCGGCGGTGAACTCCTTGACCACGGGCAGCGCGACGTCGGCGTCGAGGAGGGCGCGGCGGATCTCGCGCACCGTCCCGTCGACGTCGGCGGGCGTGAGCTGGCCCTTCTTCCGGAGGTTGCGGAAGGTCTCTGTGAGCCGGTCGGAGAGGGTGCCGAAAGTCGCCATGATGTAACGAGTTTACGCGGGGCGCGCCGCGTTCGCCGCCGCGCACTCACCCGCCGGTGGCCCGACGCGGGCGATTCGCCGAACCTCGACCCTCCTCGGAGGGATGCCGCTGGCCCCGGCCAATCTCTCGGGGGCGGGGCGGACGGCCCTGTCGCGTCACGCGAGAGCGAGCGCGGCGTCCAGCACTTCGTCGAGGGGCCGCCCGGCGGCGGTGCGGTCCGCCCACGCCCACACGGCGGCCAGGACAGCGGCCGAGAGCGCGCCCGCGCGGACCTGGGCGTCCAGCTCGGGCATGCCATCGCGCACGAACCGCGCCGCGAGCTCCCGCTGCAGCCGGAATTGCCGGACGGCCCGGTCGCGGTCGAGCTCGACGGAGATGCCCATGGCGTCGGCGTTGGTGATCGCGAGGGCGAGTGCGTCGGGTGCGAGACCCGCGCCGATCGCCGTCAGGCACTGGGCGACCGGCTGGCCTTCGCGGAGGCGCTCGATCGCGGCATCCGCCTGCTCGTCGTATCCCGACCAGAGCACGTCGCTCTTGGCGGAGAAGTAGTTGAAGAAGCTCGAACGGCTCACTCCCGCGCGGCGGGTGATATCGGACACGCTGGTCGCGTCATAGCCCTGCTCCAGGAACAGTTCGCAGGCCGCCTCGGAGAGCACTTCGCGCGAGGAGGCGCGCGGTCGTCCGCTTCGAGGCTCGGGGGTCACCGCCCCAGCCTACGGGGGCGCCTCACGTGTATTGTTGGACGCAATCCAACATCGGAGGCGGTCGATGATCGACATCCAACAGGTGGGCCTGTCCCCGCACTACGTTCCCTACCTCGACGGCTGGGCGCATCAGCGTCGCATCCACGCCGACGTCGTCGCGGGAGCCCGCGTCGACACCCTGCTCCTTCTCGAGCACGAGGCGGTGTACACCGCGGGAAAGCGCACGGAGGCGCACGAACGCCCCGACGACGGCACCCCCGTGATCGACGTCGACCGCGGCGGGAAGATCACGTGGCACGGCCCGGGCCAGCTCGTCGGGTATCCGATCGTGCGGCTCCCCGAACCCATCGACGTCGTCGCGCACGTCCGGCGCCTCGAGGCCCTGCTCATCGACGCCCTCGGCGCCCTCGGCGTCGACGGCTTCCGCGTCGAGGGACGCAGCGGCGTCTGGGTACGGCGCCCCCTCGGCGTGGACAAGGTCGCGGCGATCGGAGTCCGCGTCGAAAGAGGAGTGACCATGCACGGCTTCGCCGTCAACTGCGACAACACCCTCGCGGGCTTCCGCCACATCGTCCCCTGCGGGATCTCGGATGCCGGAGTGACCACCGTCAGCGAGGTGCTCGGCGCCGACGTCTCCCCCGCCGATCTCGTCCCCGCGATCGAGCGCGTCTTCCGCGCCGAGGACGCGGTGGTGGCCGCGTGAGCGCCTGCGGAACCGGGAGCGCCGGGGTGCCGGCATCCACTGCTCCGAACGGCCGCAAGCTCCTGCGCCTCGAGGTGCGCAACGCCGAGACGCCGATCGAGCGCAAGCCCGAGTGGATCAAGACCAAGGCCAAGATGGGCCCGGAGTACACCGCCCTGCAGAACCTCGTGAAAACCGAGGAACTCCACACGGTCTGCCAGGAGGCGGGCTGCCCCAACATCTTCGAGTGCTGGGAGGACCGCGAGGCGACCTTCCTCATCGGCGGTTCGCAGTGCACGCGCCGCTGCGACTTCTGCCAGATCGACACCGGTAAGCCCGCCGACTACGACCGCGACGAACCTCGCCGCGTCGCCGAGAGCGTCACCCGGATGCAGCTGCGCTATGCCACCGTTACCGGCGTCGCCCGCGACGACCTGCCGGACGAGGGCGCGTGGCTGCACGCCGAGACCGTGCGCCGCATCCACGCCGACAACCCGGGTACCGGGGTCGAGATCCTCGCGACCGACTTCTCGGGTAACCCGGCACACCTCGAAGAGGTCTTCTCGTCGCGACCCGAGGTCTTCGCGCACAACGTCGAGACCGTCCCCCGCATCTTCAAGCGCATTCGCCCGGCGTTCCGCTACGAACGCTCCCTCGGCGTGCTCACCGCCGCGCGAGAGGCGGGGCTCATCACCAAGTCCAACCTCATCCTCGGCATGGGCGAAGAGCCCGAAGAGGTCGTCCAGGCCCTCGAAGACCTGCACGCTGCGGGTACCGACATCATCACGATCACGCAGTACCTGCGCCCCACCCCGCGCCACCTCCCCGTGCAGCGCTGGGTGAAGCCGGCCGAGTTCGTGGAGTTCAAGGAAGAGGCCGAGCGCATCGGCTTCCTCGGCGTGCTCGCCGGGCCCCTGGTGCGGTCGTCATACCGCGCCGGACGCCTGTGGGCGCAGTCGATGGTGTCCAAGGGCCGCGAGATCCCGCCGCACCTCGCGCACCTCGCGAAGGACATCGCGTCCGCCGACGCGGGCTTCGCGCAGGCGGTGTGAGCGCGCAGAGCGGAGAGTAGACCTCTCCGCTTCCACGGGATAGGGAACACTTCGTTCACCGCCGAGGTCTACCGTGTCGCCGGGCCAACCGACCCGCTTCCGGTATCACTTCTCGATCGGAGTCGCGGTGGATCTCACCGTCCTCGTCCCCGTCCTTCTCGTCGTCGCCCTCTCGATCTTCTTCGACTTCACCAACGGCTTTCACGACACCGCCAACGCCATGGCGACGTCAGTCGCCACGGGCGCGCTGAAACCCAAAGTCGCGGTGCTCATCTCCGCGATCCTCAACCTCGTCGGCGCGTTCCTGTCGACCGCGGTGGCCAAGACGGTGTCGGAGGGGATTCTCGCCCAGAACGACCAGGGGCTTCCGCAGATCACCGCGCCGATGATCTTCGCGGGGCTCATGGGCGCCGTGGTGTGGAACCTGCTGACCTGGTGGCTCGGGCTGCCCTCCAGCTCCACCCATGCCCTGTTCGGCGGCCTCATCGGCGCCGCGGTCATCGGCGTCGGCTTCCACGCCGTCGAGTGGGGAGGGGTGCTGTCGAAGATCGTGCTGCCCGCGCTGCTGTCGCCGTTCATCGCGGGGATCGTGGCCCTCGCCGCGACCTATCTCGTGTACCGCGTGACGAAGATGGCGACCGTCGCCGGATCGTCCACCGCCCTCCGTCACGGCCAGACGGTCTCGGCCTCGCTCGTCTCGCTCGCACACGGCACCAACGACGCCCAGAAGACGATGGGCGTCATCACGCTGACCCTGATCGTCGCCGGCTTCCAAGAGGCGGGCACCGGCCCGCAGCTGTGGGTCATCCTGTCCGCGGGGCTCGCGATCGCCCTCGGCACCTACCTGGGCGGCTGGCGCATCATGCGCACGGTCGGCAAGCGCATCACCGACGTGAAACCTCCGCAGGGCTTCGCCGCCGAGACCAGCGCCGCCTCGACCATCCTCATCTCGTCGACTCTCGGCTTCCCGCTCTCGACCACGCAGGTCACCTCGGGTGCGGTGATCGGCTCGGGGCTCGGCAAGCGCCTCGCGTCGGTGCACTGGAACGTCGTCACCCGGATCGCCTTCGCGTGGGTCGTCACGCTGCCCGCGGCCGCCGTCGTCGGCGGAGGCGCCGCATGGGCGGCCTCGTCGGGCATCGCCGGCCTCGTGGTCGTGCTGGTGGGCGGCCTGGCCGTCTGCGTGGGCCTGTTCCTGCTCGCCCGCCGACGCCCGGTGTCGGCCGAGAACGTCAACGATGAGGCGGTGGATGCCGATCGCATCGGCCAGCGCCAGACCGAAGGAGAACGCGCGTGATCACTCCCCTTGAAAGCGCCGGCGCCTCGGGCTGGCTCGGCACCGAAGCAGGGTCGATTCTGCTCGTCTTCGTGGTGGGGCTGGCCGCCACCCTCATCATCGTGGGGCTGTACGCCCTCGGCATCCGATTCTTCGCCGTCGGCGCCCCCGACGTTCGAGTGCCGGATGGAGACGACCCCGAAGGACCGACCGCGGTGGTCGCGCCGCGCGAGACGCCGCGACCGCTGCCCGCCACCATGGCCGGTCTCGTCTGCTTCGCCGGCGTCGCCGCCGCGGTGGTCTACGGGATCTACCTGGTGATCCCGCTTTTCCACGGAAAGTGAATCAGACCGGCCAGACGTACGGCAGGTCGTCGGGGACGTCTCCGAAACGGGGGACGTAGAACTCGGGGTCCTTGCGCACGAGGTTGGAGCGGTGCGCGAGGTGGAACGCCTCGTCTCCGATCCAGGGCGGGAGGTCGAGCTCGTTCTGCGTGAGGCCGTCGACCTCGGGCGCGAAGACGCGGATCTTCTCTCGGACGGTGTCGGCCCGGCCCTGGGCGATCCACTCGTCCGTCACGACGAGGCCGTACGACACGAGCGCCGGCAGGTGTCCGTCCCACATCTTCGCCGCCGGATGATGACGCCAGCCATGGTCGGGCACGCTCAACGCGCGCAACAGCTGGAACGTCTCGACGCGCTGCTTGCCCAGTCGCTTGACGTCGAGGGCGGCGGCGGATGCCGCGAACGAGGGGTATGGCAGGAAGGTCTGCACGCGCTCAGTCTGCGCTGGTGACCGACTGGACGCTGCCGTCCGAGGCGAGGTTCACCAGGAGCACGTCGTCGGTCGCGTCGGGATCCAGCGCGTACTCGAGGACGGCGAAGGGGTCGGCACCCCCGTGCTCGTCGGCGAGGATCGTCATGCTCATCAACTGCAGCGCCTTGATGACGTCGATGTGCGTGTCGCCCGAGACGTCCGTCAGAAGGTCCTCGAGCTCTTCGCCGAGGGTCGCCTGCTGCTGAAGGATGTACTCGGTCACCTCGCTGGTTCGCGAATCGAGTTCGTTCACCATGGCGTTGCGCGCGGCGAGGTCGATCGACTCGAGCGACGAGACCATGGATGCCGCGACATCGAGCGCCTCGACCGACACGTCGTCCTGATCGGGGGCGGTCAGGTCGACGGTGACGCTCTGGTCGCCGAACTCGACGTTCTCGCTCCAGAAGATCGACCCGTCGGGGCCCGACTCGAGGAGTCCGAAGAAGTCGTGCTCGATCGCCATGCCTCCATGTAAGCAGTCCGCCCGGAGTTCGGGAAGACGACCCGCCACGGTCGGTGCGTGCGGTAAAGGCGTGCGAGGGGCTCAGTCGACGAGCGAGGCCGCGAAGACGTGCGGGGTGAAACCGGTGAGGTCGTTGATGCCCTCACCCTGGCCGAGGAGCTTCACCGGGATGCCGGTGCGCTCCTGCACCGCGAGGACGAAGCCGCCCTTCGCGGAACCGTCGAGCTTGGTGAGCACCAGCCCCGTGACCCCGGCGCTGTCGAGAAAGGCCTGGGCCTGCATGAGGCCGTTCTGACCGGTCGTCGCGTCGAGCACGAGCAGCACCTCGCTGATGGGCGCTTGCTTCTCGATGACGCGCTTGATCTTTCCGAGCTCGTCCATGAGGCCGCCCTTGGTGTGCAGGCGACCGGCGGTGTCGACGAGGACGATCTCGGTGCCCGTCTCTTTCGCGTGCGCCACGGTCTGGAAGGCGACGGATGCCGGGTCCTGACCCTCGTGCTGGGGACGAACGATCGTCGCTCCCCCGCGCTCGGCCCAGGTCGCCAGCTGATCGACGGCGGCGGCGCGGAAGGTGTCGGCGGCCCCGACCGTGACGGTCCGGCCGTAGCGCTGCAGGAACTTCGCGAACTTGCCGATCGTGGTGGTCTTGCCGACGCCGTTGACGCCGACGACCAGGACCACCGCGGGGCGCTCGGTCAGTCGCAGCGTCGTGTCGAACTTCGCGAAATGCTCCTCGAGCGTCTCGCGGAGCATGCGCTGCAGGTCGCGCGGGTCGGTCGTGCGGAAGCGCTCGACCTTCTCGCGGAGTTCGTCGACGAGGCGCTCGGTCACGTCGGGTCCGAAGTCGGCCGTCAGCAGAGCGGCCTCGAGGTCGTCCCACGTGGTCTCGTCGATCGTGGGTTTGACGAACAGTCCGCGCAGCGCGCGGCCCAGCGACCAGGAGTTCTCAGCCATTGCTTCAGCTTACGGGGGTGACTTCGTCACGGGCGGCGTCGACGGATGCCCGGGGAGTCGCCTCGGCGCGGGCGGCGGCGCGGTCGCCGACCCGCTGACCGACGACGGCTGAGACCCCGTCCTGACGCATCGACACCCCGTACAGCGCGTCGGCGATCTCCATCGTGCGCTTCTGGTGCGTGATGACGATGAGCTGGCTGCTCGCGCGGAGCTTCTCGAACACCCCGAGCAGGCGGCCCAGGTTCGCGTCGTCGAGTGCCGCCTCCACTTCGTCGAGGATGTAGAAGGGGCTCGGTCGCGCCGTGAAGATCGACGTGAGGAAGGCCACCGCCGCGAGCGAGCGTTCCCCGCCCGACAGCAGTGACAGCCGCTCGATCTTCTTGCCCACCGGACGCACCGCCACCTCGATGCCGGTCGTCAGCGGGTGGTCGGGGTCGGTGAGCGAGATGCTCCCCGCGCCTCCGGGGAAGAGGATCGGGAAGATCTCGGTGAAGGCGGCCCGCGTGTCCTCGAAGGCCGCGACGAAGATCGTCTGCATGCGCTCGTCGAGGTCGGCGATGATCGTCTGCAGATCCGCGCGGGTCTGCTGCAGATCCGCCAGTTGCTCGGTGAGGAAGGCGTGCCGTTGTTCGAGAGCGGCGAACTCCTCGAGCGCCAGCGGGTTCACCCTGCCGAGTTGTGAGAGCTTGCGTTCGGCATCCTGCAGTCTGCGCTTCTGCGCGCCCCGCTCGAACGGGACCCCCGCCTCGGTGGCTTCGGCGGGGATCGGCTGGTCGGGACCGTATTCCGAAACGAGAATGTTCTCGTCGAGGGCGAGTTCGGACTGGACGCGTTCGAGCAGCCCCGTCACGTGCAGCTTCTTCTCGTGCATCTGGAGTTCGAGCCCGTGCACACTCTCGGTCAACCGCGCGAGACGCTCACGGACGAGGGCTTCATCGGCGCGCGCCCGCGCGAGTTCCGCGGTGATCGCCGTGCGGGCGGATTCCGCGGCCGCGAGCTCGACGCGCGCCTGACTGACCGAGCGGTCGACCGAGTCGAGCAGGGCCGGGAGGTGACCTGCGACCTCGGCGGCGATCTCTCGCTGCGCGCGGCGCAGCACCGCACGCCGGGCGGCTTCCGCGGCTGCGGAGCGCTCACGCTCGCGCTGCTGTTCGAGCTGGACGATGCGGGCCTCCCCCGCACGCACCCGCTCCTTCAGCGTCTCGATGTCGAGCCGTGCGCGCATCTCGCCCTCCCGCGCGGCGTCGACCTCGGCCGCGAGACCTTCGCGGGCCGACGCGTCGAGCAGGGGACGCGGCGCCTCGAGCGCGCGGGTGAGGGCCTCGTCGGCGCGGCGCGCCGCCTCCTCGGCCTCGGCGACAGCCGTCTCGGTCTGCGCGAGACCCGCGGCCAGCCGATCGCACTCGGCGACCACCGCCTCGTGCCGTACGGTCACCCGGTTGACCTTCTCGGCGTGGGCCGCGAGGGCCGCGTCGTGGGCGCGCAGCGTCGAGAGGGCGTCTTTCGTGCGCTGACGCGCATCGACCTGGGCGCGTTGCTCGTCGGCCAGCGCCTCGCGGAGCGAGTCGGCGATCACCACGATCTCGTCGAGTCGCTCGGCGGCGGCATCCCTCTCGGCGGCGAGTTCGAGGCGCGAGCGGCCCGACCCCGAGCCGGCGCGGACGGTCCGCGCGGTCACGACTTCGCCGGCGCGCGTGACCACCGTCACGTCGTTCGCGAGGTGAGACTGCGCCGCGCGCGCGGCGTCGAGATCGTCGACGATCAGAACGCGGGACAGGATGCCGAGCACCCCGGCCGACGCCGTCACGACATCCGCCGCGGCGATCGCGCCCTCGAGCGAGGGCCCGGACGAATCCGCCACGGGGGCGTCAGCCAAGACGATCTCGACCAAACCGAGATCGGCCTCGGCCGCCGTGTGCGCGGCGGTGAAGGCGGACGCCGCGTCGTCGACGAGCAGTCCCTCGGCGAGGGTGCCCAGCACCGCGGCCACCGCCGCCTCGTACCCCGATCTGACCTTCACGTCGTCGCCGACCAGACCCCGGATGCCGGCACCCCCGGCCGCGATCAGGTCGGCCGCCGCGTTGCGGACATCCAGAGCACGGCCGAGAGCCGTGGTCTGGGCTGTGAGCGCGTCGCGCTCTCGCTCGGCCGCGTGAAGCCGTTCGCGGAGTGCGGCGACTCGCGCCTCGACGTCGTTCGCGTCGCGCTGCGCGCGCTCGTAGGCGGCCGCGTGCTCGGCGGTGGAGGCTTCGGGAACGACGTCGGGGTCGAGCTCGGCTCGCGCCTGCTCGGCCTCGGCCCGTCGAACGAGAGCGGCGTCGAGCGCCCGCTGTTGGCGTTCGACCCCGGCGCGCACGGCGGCGAGGGCGGAATTCGCGGCATCCGCCGCGCCCCGCAGGCTCGTGATCTTCATGTCGTGCTCCGACACGAGGGCGCTCTGCGCGGCGATGTCGACGTCGAGCGCGTCGAGGTCGCTGCGGGCGCGCGTCACTGCGCGGGCCGCCTCGGCTGCGGCATCCTGCGCATCTCCGAGGCCAGCCGCGATCTCGTCGATCTCGGCTCGGACGTCGTCGATCATCGACGGGGTGACGGTGGGCGAGAACCCGGCTCCGTCGGTCTCGTCGTCGCCGAGGAGCGTCAGTCGTTGGCCCGCGAGCGTATAGAGCCCGCGGAGTCGTTCCTGCACCTGCTCGAGGGCGAAGGCGACGCTGCGCGCACGATCGACGGCCTCCGAACGCTGGTCGTGTTCGAGGCGCTCCACCCGTCCGCGGAGTCCCTCGGACTGCTCCTGCAGGCCCAGGCGTTCGGTGTGGCGCTCGCTCTCGGCGCGGGCGGCGTCAGCAAGTTCGGCGCGCAGACGGACGAGCTCGTCGGCGTACAGTCGCGCCTTCGCGTCTCGGACCACGGCGGCAATCGTGGCGGCTTCGCGAGCGATCTCGGCCTGCTTGCCCAGTGGCTTCAGCTGCCGACGCAGCTCGCCCGCCAGATCGCTCAAGCGCGTGAGGTTCGTCTCCATCGCCTCGAGCTTGCGGACGGTCTTCTCTTTGCGGCGGCGGTGCTTCAAGATGCCCGCGGCCTCTTCGATGAAGCCTCGCCGGTCTTCCGCCGACGCCTGGAGCACGGTGTCGAGGCGCCCCTGCCCGATGATGACGTGCATCTCACGACCGAGGCCGGAGTCGCTGAGGAGTTCCTGCACGTCGAGAAGTCGACACGTCTGCCCGTTGATCGCGTACTCGCTCGCGCCGGTGCGGAACAGCGTGCGGCTGATCGTCACCTCGCTGTAGTCGATCGGGAGAGCCCCGTCGGCGTTGTCGATGGTGAGCTGCACCTCGGCGCGACCCAGGGGGCCTCGCGTCGACGTGCCGGCGAAGATGACGTCCTCCATCTTGCCGCCGCGGAGGGTCTTCGCCCCCTGCTCCCCCATGACCCAGGCGAGAGCGTCGACGACGTTGGACTTGCCCGAGCCGTTCGGACCGACGATGCACGTCACCCCCGGCTCGAGCGCGAAGGTGGTCGACTGGGCGAACGACTTGAAGCCCTTGAGCGTCACGCTCTTCAGGTGCATGTCACCCGCCTTCCGCTCGATCGACCCGCGTGTTCACGGTAGCCGAGAAACCGCGGGATTCCGCGGCGGCGGGCCGGTGCACCGGGCTCGACGCGCCCGGCGTTCTTCCGAATCTGAGCGAGAGCTTGACATTCGCTGACAGCCTTCGCTAGCGTCTGAGGTCGCAACCGACGTCGAAAGGAGGTTACTTCCATGATTCGCACCACGACCGGCTTCACCGCCCCAGGCTTCACCGCCGTCCCCGTGCTCTCCGCATACGCCACGGGAGTGACCACCGCCGTCGGCATGCCCCCTCGTCAGGGCTAGTTCGTCGCGTCGAGACGCCTCGTCGTCTCCGCATCTCGTGAGCCCCGTCTTCTCGACGCCGGCCCCCGGACCCTCTGCGTCCGCCCCGCGTGAGCTGTCTGCTCGACGCGCCTTACCCTCGCTAGATCCTCTTACGGAGCTTCCGCATGAACGCCCTGTTCACGCGCGCGCCGCAGCACTCCTCGGCCGCGCCTTCCCCTCCCCCCACGCCCTCGACGATCACGTTCGACACGACGGCATACCGGCCGCTGGGTCTGCTCGACCGCCTGTCGCTGCGTCTGGGTCTCTGGCTGCTGAACCGGCATGCCAACCGGGCCCGCGCCCTCGACACTCGAGCAGTCGAGGCTCTTCGAGCCCGCGACGCGGCCGCCGAGCGCGCCCGCCGCGAGCAGGCCTGGCAGAGCGCCGCCGCGTTCAGCCGCCCGCCGCTCTGATCCCGGTGGGGTCGGCCTTCGGGTCGACCCCACCCCCACCCTCTTCTCATCCGACGAAGGACCTTCGAATGACCTCCCTCCCCGCCGGCCTCGAGCTGCGCCCGCTTCACGTCCCCGCCCACATCGATGACCCGGATGCCGCCGACTTCCGCGAGATGGTCCGCCTCCGCAACCTGATCTACTCCGAGATCTCGGGCCACGACGACTCATCGATGCCCGCCGACGAGCTCCTCCCGCTCTACCAACCGCAACCCGAGATGAAGCGATTCGCCTGGATCGCCGTCCACCACGGCGAGGTCGTCGGGCGCGTGGGTCTCGACTTCCCCCAGGAGGAGGGCGCCCGCACCGGGTTCTGGCTCATCGAACTGCGCCGCTCCGCGTGGGGGCACGGCATCGGGCGCGCCGCCTACGCGCTCATCGAGAACATCGCTCGAGATCACGGGCGTACCGTCCTGCAGTCGTGGGCCGAGCACCCCGCCGCGGACGGACCGCGCCTCGAGCCGCCGACGGGGTTCGGGTCGGTCCCCCGGGATCACGCCGCGCGGTTCCTCCTCGCATCCGGATTCTCGCTCGAGCAGATCGTGCGGGTGAGCGCGCTCGATCTCGCCGGGGCGCGACCGCGTCTCGAGGAACTCCTCACCGAGGCGGAGCAGGCGGCCGTCGGGTACCGGATCGTTCAGTGGGCCCTCCCCACTCCCGACGAGTTCGTCGACTCCTTCGCGTGGATGAAGTCCCGCATGGTGACGGACGCCCCCTCGGCGGACCTCGAGTTCGACGAGGAGGTCTGGGATGCCGCCCGCGTCCGTCGCTACGAAGCGGGTTACACCGACGCGGGGCGGCACATGCTCGTCACCGCCGCCCAGCACGTCGACACCGGCGAGCTCGCGGCCTTCAACGAGCTGGTCATCGGCAAGGACCGCACCGCGGCGACCAGCCAGGAGGACACCCTCGTCGTCGCGTCGCACCGCGGCCATCGGCTCGGAATGCTCGTGAAGTGCGCCGGGCTCCTCGCGTGGAATGACGTTGCTCCCCGCTCGCCCCGCGTGCTGACCTACAACGCCGAGGAGAACCGCCCCATGCTCTCGATAAACGAAGCCATCGGCTTCGCACCGATCTCGTACGAAGGAGTGTGGAAGAAGGTGCTGTGACGACCTGGGTCTCAGAAACCGAGGACCGCGCGAGCGCCGTCGACGTCCGCCTGCGCGAGATCCTGCGCGTACTGCGACACGCGTTGGCTCGTCAGCCGGAGCACCGCGGCCTTGTCGCGCATCGCGCTATCCATCTGAGCGTGTCGACCCGTCCAGGCGGCCTGCGCCTCGCCCTTCCAGCCCGCGCGCATGGTCTGAGAAGCGGATGCCAACGTGTCCATCTCGGCGCTCAGGGCATCGGCCGCGCTGGACAGCGCCTGCGCCGAAGCGGCGAGCGAATCCGTGTCTGCCGTGACGTGCATGGGCCCCTCCTCAGAAGGACGACGTACCCGAACGGGGGTAGCCCCGGTCCGCGTCGCGACGCAAGCTCAGGGCGATGTCGGACTCGGCTCCGAACAGCTCGGCGCCGCGATCCGCGAGGCGGGCCATCGCCGCGTGTTGCGCCTCGGCGATCGTCCGAGTGGTGAGGTGCCCGAGCGCGTCCAGACTGAGGTGCTCGGCTTCGGCACCGAACGCGATCAGTCGCACGCGTCCGCCGACACCGGCGCGCACCCTCACCTCTCCGCGGGCGCTGCGGACCTCTTCGGAGATGGCATCGACGTCCTCGGCCAGCGCTTCCGCCCGCAGCTTGTTGTTCTGCGCCTTGGCGCGGATCTCCTGCAGCTGACGTCGGGCGTCGTCGAACCCGGCATCCATACCGGTGAAAGGATCGGTCATCTCGGCTCCCTGGTGTCAGTTGGCGGCGGTCACGCTGCTCGGAACGGCCGGCACCTCGCCGGGCCACGCGCCGAGTCGCTCTCGAGCGGGCGATCCGTCGCGGACGTTGACGTTGGCGACGGTAAACCCGTCCGACCCCGGCACGGGCTCGCGCGGCTCGATCCACCCCGCTTCGGCGGCCGCCGCGGCGGCGTCGAACCCCGACCCGGCGTCGTCTTTCACGGTGATCGAGATCTGCGCGTTGGGCATGTACCCCTCGCGCACCGACCACGCGGACTCCGTCAAAAAGGTGATCAGGGCCGGTCCGTCGGTGATGCGGTACCCGGGCGAGACGGTCACCGCGATGTCGTAGCCCGTGTTGCCCTTCACGTTGGGCGCCTCACCGCCGCCGACATCGATCGACAGACCGGGGATATGCGAGACCGCAGCGCGCATCTCGCTCAACGTCTGACCGCCCGAGGTCGCGTCGTGGGGAATGTCGTCGCGGCGCGCCTGGCCGCACGCCGTCAGGGATGCGATCCCGCCGACGACGAGAAGAGCCGCGATCCAGCGGTCAAGACGGGCCATAGTTGATCATGTCCTCGAGTCGGTACTGCATGTCGGCCCAGATGCTGACATCAGAGATGCCCGCGTAGGCCCCGTTCGTGTTCCCATCGAATCCGAGACCGTCCAGGATCGTTTCGTCGTAGGCGCCGGTCACCTCGAACACGGCTCGACCGTCGACGTTGCGCAGGCGGAACGCGACCTCGCCCGGATACTCGGGATGCCCGCGCTGCGCGGCGATCACGAACCCGTCATCGGTGATCTGCTGCACCTCGATATTGCCGGCCGTGACGCCGGGGATGCCCATCCCGAAGAGCGACGTCTTGATCGTGTCTCCGACCGCGGGCAGCTGCATGTTGAGCTGCGAGTTGTCACCCTCGCGCGACGGCAGGAAGACGTGCCCGAACTGGTCCCGGAGCATCTGATTCAGCTCGGCGGTCGTCATGTCGGTCGTGCCGAGGTCGTACTCGTGCTGATACCCCAGAGGGTGGGCGTCCTGGAAACGCTGGTCGGAACCGGGGTAGGGCACGGGCCCAGGGTTGTAGGTGTCGCCCATCGACCCGTCCCCCGGCACGAGACCGGGCAGGCCACCGAGCCCGGGGATGTCGCCCGGCGGGAACTCCGCGAGGAGCTGCCCGATCAGGTTCTCGAGATCCTGGTGGAACGGCACGATGGCCCGGTAAAGGTCCGTCACCAGTCGGAGGAGCTCGCGCAGGGCCTGCAGCACACGGTCGATGTTCTCGACGACGTCGTCGATCACCTGGGCGCAATTGTCTGCGAAGTCGCTGATGGCCTGGCTCTTCTCGTCGATCTCCCACGGCCAGCTGCCGAACAGGACGTCTCCGATGACCCCCGCCGCCGACGACAGCAGCTCGAAGCCGCTGCACACGAGGGATCGCATGATCTCGACCGCGCGCACGCAGAGCTGAAGAGCCTGGCTGACGACCTTGGACCAGTCCGCGATCGAGTGCGTCGCCGCAGCCAGCACACGGAGCGAGCCTTCGATGACGGCCGCCGTGATCCCCTGGACATGCCCCTGGATCTGTGTGAGGGCGTCGGTGAAGGTCTGGGACACCGCTTGCACGTCCCCGGCGTAGACCTCCCAGGCATGCGACGCGTGGTACAGGCCCGCCGGGTCGCCAGTGACCCGCTCCAGCAGCTCCTCGAGGGGTTGGACGAACTGGGCGATGACGGAGGCGAAGCCCGACAGGCCACTGCCGCACCCGTCGCCCCCGGCTCCGGGCGCGGGCAGACCACTCTGCCAGTCCGCCGCGGCCAGGGACGCCGCGGCGGAGTCCGCGGCGGGGAGCACGACGATCGCGCTCATCAGAGTTCGCCGGCGAGTCTGTCGAGATCGGACTGCGCGGTCTCGTCGACGCGTTGGAAGCCCGACACGGCGGTCTCAATGCCGGCGGCACTGCGCTCGGCTCGATCACCGACAAAGCCCGACGCGCCTTCCATGAGCCCGCCCAGGGCGTTGAACCCGGGCGGGATGAATGCGGCGATCGGTCCGAACGCCATCGAGGGGACAGCCGACCCGAGCGCGCCGCCCGCGGAGCTCAGGGATTGCGCCGCCTGCGTGAGCGTCTGCCGGACTCGGTCATACTCTTCGCTGTCTACGTCGATCCGACCCATGTGAAAGCTTCCCCCCATCGTGCACCCCACTGACACGATGTCGGCGAGCGTAACACGCCGGCTCGCCCCCCGCCGGGGCGGCCTGCCGCGCTAGACCCGCTGGCAGTGCGGGCAGAAGTGGCTCGACCGGTTCATGAACGACACGCGCACGATCGGGCGCCCGCACCGCGGACACGGCTGGCCGGTGCGCCCGTACGCATTGAGCGAGTGCGCGAAGTAGCCTGCCTGCCCGTTGACGTTGACGTACTGGGCGTCGAAGCTCGTTCCCCCCTCGGCGAGGGCCTTCTCGAGCACCGCCTGCACTTCAACGAGCAGACGGTTCACCGCGCGCGTCGGAAGATCGGATGCCGCCGTCTCGGGGTGGATGCGCGCAGCCCACAAGGACTCGTCGGCGTAGATGTTGCCGATACCGCTCGCCGCCGTCTGATCCAGAAGCACACGTTTGATCCCCGAGGAGGTACGGGCCAATCGCGCGCGGAATCGTGCGGCGTCGAACGCGGGGTCGAGGGGATCGCGGCCGATGTGCGCGACCTGCGTCGGTACGCGGGCGAGGTCCGAGCCGCGACCGCCGGCAGCGCCGTCGGGCGTGTCGACCAGGCTGTCGATCGCGAGCGAACCGAACGTGCGTTGATCGGCGAACACGACCGACAGCGGCCCGTGCACCGGGTGCTCCAGCTCGATGCGGATGCGCTCGTGTCGCTCCTCCGGCGCTCCGGGGGCACGGAGGAGCATCTGGCCGCTCATTCCCAGATGGGTGACGATGGCCTCGTCGTCGGCCACCGGCATCCACAGGAATTTGCCTCTGCGCACGGCGGACGCGATGCGTCGGCCCGTCAGCTCCGCCTCGAAGTGCGCGGCTCCCCCGGCGTGACGGGTCAGCGCGCGGTCGTCGCGCACATCGACCGACGAGATGAGGGCGCCGGTGACGGCGGGCTCGAGACCGGCGCGGACGACCTCGACCTCGGGAAGCTCAGGCACGCGCGTCGAGCTCGCGCCACGCGGTGAGAGCCGCAGCCATCTCGGCGTGCTTCTTGCTGGAGCCGACGCCTGTGGTCACGACGTCGCCCGTGGTGACGGTGGCGGTGAACCGGCGGTCGTGATCGGGCCCGGTCGCCTCGACCGTGTAGACAGGAGCCGCGAGACCGAGTCGGGCCGCGATCTCTTGCAGGCTCGTCTTCGGGTCCATCGCCGCGCCGTACCGCTCGGGGTCCGCGAGAAGCGGTTCGACCAGGCGCAGCACCATGCCGGTCGCCGCGTCGGGGCCGGCCGACAGGAAGGTCGCGCCGATGAGCGCCTCCATGGTGTCGGCGAGGATCGAGTCCTTGTCGCGCCCACCGGTGAGGATCTCGCCGCGGCCCAGCCGCACGTGGTCGCCGAGTTCGATCGTGCGGGCGACCTCGGCCAGCGCCACCGTCGACACGACGCTCGCGCGCCGCTTGGCGAGGCTTCCCTCGTCGAGATCGGGATGCCGCGTGAACAGCCGGACCGTGACGGCCTGGCCGAGCACGGAGTCGCCGAGGAACTCGAGGCGCTCGTTGTGCGGAATGCCGCCGTTCTCGTACGCGAACGAACGGTGGGTCAAAGCAAGAGAAAGAAGCTCGGGGTCAATCTCGACCCCGAGCTTCTCGGTGAGCGCTGCGCGCTCGACGTTGTTACGCGTCACGAATCGCCGATCAGACGTCGGCGACCTTGCGGCCCTTGTACTCGAGGAAGAGCTCGGTGCCCTGCGAGTCGGTGACGACCTTCGCCTGGTGGGGGCGGCTGTAGACGACCTTGCCGTTCTCGATGGTCTTGACCAGCGCGGGGGCTTCAGCCTTCCACTGCGCACGACGCGAGCGGGTGTTGGAGCGGGAGACCTTCCGCTTCGGGGGGTTACCTGCCATGACTAGCTCTTCTCTGTCTTGGGGGCGGCGCGGGGCGCATCGCCGTCGTCTGGGGTGTACTGCTGGAGCGCAGCCCATCGAGGATCGACAGGCGTCTGCTCCGTGGTGCCGGGGCTTTCCGTCAGCCTCTCGCCCGTGTTCGGGTCGAGCCCGGGGCAGTCCGGCTGACACACCGGCTGGAACGGAAGCGAAAGGACAATGGCATCCCGGACCAGATTTTCAAGATCCACGTGGTCGTCTTGAACGTCGAAGTCGTTCGCTTCGTCCCCAGGATACGCGAAAAGTTCCTGGAACTCGACTTCGACAGGCTCGGCGATGTCGATCAAGCAGCGTCCGCACACTCCGACCGCGGTGGTGTCGACGGTGCCCGAGACGAGAATGCCCTCGTGCACGGACTCGAGACGCACGTCGAGCTCGAGGATCTCGCCCTCGGGGATCGCGAGCAGTCCCTCACCCCACTTCTCGGGGGTGGGCAGGTCGAGCGTGTGTTCGCGCATCTCGCCCGGGTGGCGCTCGATGTCGCGTACGGGGAGCTGGAAAGGTCCGGGTCGGCGAGTTCTCACGGTGGTCAATGCTACCCGTGCGCTCCTGGGCGGGGGCCGGGCGTCGCCCGTCGGCGCGGCGGTACGGTCGCCTGCCCGACGGCCAGGGGGGTGTCAGATGCCGCGAGCGCCGGTGTCGAGGAGCCGCGCGACCGCGGGCGGAACGTATTGCGACACGTCACCGCCGAGACCCGCCACCTGACGCACGAGCGAGCTCGAGACCAGCGCATGAGAGGGGTCGGGAAGCAGGAAGACCGTCTCGACGTGGGCGAGGTCGCGGTTCACGATCGCCATGGGCGTCTCGTACGCCACGTCGACCTGCGAACGGATGCCCTTCACGAGCACCTTCGCTCCCACCTCGGTGCAGTAGTCCACGAGCAGGCCCATGCTCCACGCGGCGACGATCACGTCGCCCTGGACGCCCGCCTCGGCGATCGACTGCTCGAGCAGACTCTGCCGCTGAGCGATGGGGAGCATGGCCTCTTTGCCCGGGTTGTGGACCACGAGCACGTGCAGCTGGTCGAAGAGACCCGCCGCGCGCCGGATCACATCGAGGTGACCGAGCGTGGGAGGGTCGAACGAGCCGGGAACGACGGCGATCCGGGGGTTCATGCCGCCAGCCTACCGATGCGACCGGGGCAGCGACCCGACGGTCAGGACTTCGCCAGGGCAGCGCGCTCCTCGACTCCGACACGGCGCTCGAGGGCGGCGGCGAGCCCCGGATGCCGGCGCAGAGCCGGATCGTCGGCGAGAAGTCTCTCGCCCTCGGCGCGGGCCTCGGTGATGAGGTCGGCGTCGGTAACCACTCGCAGCAGACGCAGCGACGAACGCGCTCCCGACTGCGCGCCGCCGAGCACGTCACCTTCGCCGCGCAGGTCGAGGTCGACCTCGGCCAGGGCGAAGCCGTCGAGGGTCGCTGCCACCGCCTCGACGCGTGAGCGCGCCGATGTTCCGGGCGAGGCTTCGGTCACCAGCAGGCAGAGGCCCGGGAGCCCCCCTCGCCCGACGCGTCCGCGCAGCTGATGCAGCTGCGAGACGCCGAAGCGATCGGCTTCGAGGATGACCATCGTGGAGGCGTTGGGCACGTCGACGCCGACCTCGATCACGGTGGTGGCGACGAGAACGTCGATGTCTCCGCGCGCGAAGGCCTGCATCACGGCGTCTTTCTCGTCGGAGGGCATCTTGCCGTGGAGGATCTGCACGCGGATGCCGCTGAACGTCGGCAGTCGCGACAGCAACGCCTCGACCTGCACGACACCCCACCGCGTGCGGGAGCCCTCGGCTGCGGCGGCCGGTGCGTCCGCCGGTTCGTCGGTCTTCTCGTCGGCGGTGAGCTGGTCGGAGTCGATCGCGGCGCACACTACGAACGCCTGGCGCCCGAGGGCGACCTCTTCGGCCACGCGATCCCACACGCGGGCGAACCAGGCGGGCTTCTCGGCGAGCGGGGCGACGAACGACTGGATGCCGGCTCGCCCGGCCGGCATGGTGCGGATGGTCGAGACGTCGAGGTCGCCGAACACCGTCATGGCGACGGTGCGCGGGATGGGGGTCGCCGTCAACACGAGCGTGTGCGGAGAACTGCCTTTGGCGCGCAGCGCCTCGCGCTGGTCGACGCCGAAACGGTGCTGCTCGTCGACGACGACGAAGCCGAGGTCGGCGAAGGTGGTGGTCGCGCTCAGGAGCGCGTGAGTGCCCACGACGATGCGCGCCTGACCAGAGGCGACCCGCAGGGCCGCGCGGCGACGCTCTGCCGCCGGCATCTGCCCGGTGAGCAGGGTCGGCATGACCTCGGGGGCGAGCTCGGGGCCGAGCATGCGGGCGATCGAGCGCAGGTGCTGACCGGCCAGCACCTCGGTGGGGGCGATGAGGGCGGACTGCCCGCCGGATTCGGCGACCTGCAGCATCGCGCGCAACGCTACCAGCGTCTTGCCCGATCCCACCTCGCCCTGCACCAGACGGTTCATGGGCCAGTCGGCGACGAGGTCGGCCTCGAGCTGCGCGCCGACGCTCTGCTGGTCGGCGGTCAGTTCGAAAGGGAGGATCGCGTCGAAGCGCTCGAGCAGACCACCGGGCGCCGCCGGCCGCTTGGTCGCCGACAGCGCCCGCACGAACTGCCGCTGCTGGAGCAGGGCGGTCTGCAGCACGAAGGCCTCGTGCATGCGCAGGGTCGCGATCGCGGGCGGGACGTCGTCATCGGTCTCGGGGCGATGGATCTGCTCGAACGCCGAGCGCGCCGGGAGGAGACCGCGGCGAGCTCGCAGGTCGTCGGGCAGGGGGTCTTCGACCTCTCCGAGTCCGTCGAGCACGAGCGAGATCGTCTTCTGCACGAGCGTGCTCGGGATCGAACTCGTCGCGGGATAGATCGGGATGGGCCGCTTCGCCGTCACCTCGGCCTCGGCGCGAGCCTCGGCGATGTCGTCGAACAGCTCGTAGTCGGGGTTCGTCAGCTGCGTCTGGCGGCGGTACTCGCCGACCTTGCCCGAGAAGATGCCGCGGCGCCCCGGAGTCAGGTCCTTCAAGCGCCAGGGCTGGTTGAAGAAGGTGAGCGACATGCGCCCGTCTCCGTCGCTGATGACGACTTCGAGCAGCGAGCCGCGGCGGTTCTGCATGCGACGCTCGTTCGCGCTGACCACCTCGGCCACGATCGTGACCGGCTCGCCGAGCGGGAGGGAATCGATGGGCGTGAGCTCACCCCGACGGGCGTAGCGGCGGGGGTAATGCTCGAGCAGCTCACCCACCGTCTTCACGCCGAACGCCTTCTCGAATGCCGTCGCGGTCTTGCCGCCGATGGCGCCGTCCAGGCGCGACGCGAGCGAGAATCCGGGCATGCCCCGAGTCTAGGCAGGCCCCCGGACATCGCCGTTCGCTCGCGCGCACGGGACCGCCGCACCGAGGACCCTAGGCTGGAGAGGTGACGCGCATCATCTCGGGCCGGGCCGGAGGCACGGTCCTCGACGTGCCCCCCAAGGGCACCCGCCCCACGAGCGACCGCGTCCGCGAGTCGCTCTTCGGAGCGCTCGAGTCCGCGGGCCTGCTCGACGACGCACGCGTGGCGGATCTGTTCGCGGGCTCCGGCGCCCTGGGGCTCGAGAGCCTCAGCCGCGGCGCCGTCTCCGCGGACCTCGTCGAGCTGTCGGCACCCGCCGCGGCCCTCATCCGCAAGAACGCCGAACGGGTGAAGACGGCCGGCGTCACCGCCCCCGCGCGCGTGCACAAGGCGAACGTCACGACGTTCCTCTCGGCATCCACCCTCGAATGGGACCTCGTTTTCCTCGATCCGCCCTACGACTTCGCCGACGATGAGCTCACGAAAGCGCTCGTCGCGCTCGCGCCGCGCCTGCACCCCGACGCCACGGTGATCGTCGAGCGGGCGAAGCGATCCGCCGCCCCCGAGTGGGCCGCCGCCGGACTCGAGGCCGAGCGCGACCGCGCCTACGGCGACACCACGATGTGGTGGGGACGACCGCGGATCGTCTGATCCCTCAGCCGCGACCGGCGTCCCAGTCGCGGTACGGATCCCACCCGCCCCGGCCCGTCCAGGGCCGATCGTCGACGGTGACGGCTACGCTCCCGCGCGCCACGACCGTTCCCACGCGACGGCCCAGCGGGTCCGCTCCGGCCGCGAACGTCACGAGGAACCCATGGTCCTCTCCCCCGCCGAGCGCGCGGTCGGGGTCGTCGCCGAGGGTCGCGGAGTCGAGGGCGATCGTGACCCCCGAGGCATCGGCCAGGCGCGTGGCGTCGAGGACGAGACCGTCGGAGATGTCCATCATCGCGGTGGCCCCCGCATCCGCGGCGCGCAAGGCCTCCGCGATCGGCGGTCGCGGCGTGAGCTGGCGAGCCAGTCCGCGCGCGTCGTCGGCACCGAGCGCCGCCCGGGCCTCGGACGTGATCACGACGGGAGTGCCGTCGGCATCCCGGAACCGCCCGAAGAGCACCTCGAGTCCCCGCGCGGCCTCGCCGAGCTCGCCGATCACGTAGACGCCGTCTCCGACGCGGGCACCGGAGCGACGCACGGGATCGCGGCCGTCGAGGCTCCCCAGGGCCGTCACGGCGATGGTCAGGGTGTCCGAGACCGTGAGGTCGCCCCCCTCGACCGCGCAGTCCGGTGCCAGCTCGGCGCAGGCCGCCGCGAGGCCGTCGGCGAACCCGCGGACGAACGTGACAGGAGTGTCGTCGGGCATCGCGAGCGCGACCAGCAGAGCGATCGGTCGCGCACCCATCGCGGCGACATCGGCGAGGTTCACCGCCGCGGACTTGAAACCGAGATCGAACGACGACGACCACGCCAGCCGGAAGTCGGGCCCGTGCACGAGCGTGTCGGTCGTCGCGACGACCCGCCCGTCGGGAACCGACAGCACAGCGGCATCGTCACCGGGCCCGACCGGGGCGGTCGACGGCGGAAGACGGTCCAGGATGCCGCGCAGGATCTGCCCCTCGGACAGCTCGCCCACAGTGGTTGCACGGGTGGTCTCGGCGTCGGTCACTCCCCCACGCTATTAGCCTGGAGGGGTGCCCCGCTCCTCCCGCCTCCTCGCGCTCCTCGCCGCCGCCGCCCTCCTCCCCGGCCTCGCGGCGTGCAGCACCACGGTCGCGATGCAGCCGGCCAAGAACGCGAACGACCCGGCGTGCGCCGAGATCACCTCGCGACTGCCCCAGACAATCTCGGGGCAGAACCGCCGCTGGACCGACGCGCAATCGACCGGTGCGTGGGGAGATCCCACCGCGATCCTCATGACGTGCGGGCTCGAGACCCCCGGCCCGTCCACCCTGCCGTGTCGCCCGTTCAACGGCGTGGACTGGCTGGTCGACGAGTCGCAGGCGGCCGACAACCGGTACACCCTGACGACGTTCGGGCGCAGCCCCGCGGTCCAGGTCTACCTGGACTACAAAGAGGCCAGCAGCGCCGATGTGGCCCAGGCCCTCGGACCGCTGATCAGCCAGTACCTGCCGTCGACGGGCGCCGTGTGCACCTCGGCCTCCGACGCCACGCCCTCGCCGAGCCCGACGCCGTAGCGCGCGCCGCGTCCGACCCCGCGTGCGCAACCGCGGGACTCTTCCCGACACACCGGCGTCACCGACCCCGGCGACGGCGCGCCGCCGGCCCGGCCCGCCGTTGCGCACGGCGAGTCGGGCCGCGACTCAGGCCTTCGCGAGGGCCGCGTCGAGCAGGTCGCTGATGAGGTCGGGGTACGACAGGCCCGAGGCGATCCAGCAGGTCGGGAACATCGAGATCGGCGTGAACCCGGGCATGGTGTTGACCTCGTTCACGTAGAACTCGGTGCCGGTGTAGAAGAAGTCGACGCGCGCGAGACCCTGGCCGCCGATTGCCTCGAACGCCTGGGCGGCGATCCGCTGCATCTCGGCGAGCTCGCCGTCGCGCAGGTCGGCGGGGCACACGAGCTCGACGCCGGCAGCCCCGAGGTACTTCGCCTCGAAGTCGTAGAACTCGCGCCCCGTCACGACGATCTCGCCGGCGACGCTGACACGCACCGGTCCGCCATCGCGCCCGGGCAGCACGCCGCACTCCACCTCGCGGCCGACGATCGCCTTCTCGACCAGCACCAGCCCGTCTTCGGCGAACGCGGTGTCGAGAGCGGCGTCGAGGTCATCCCACTGCGACACCTTCGTGACGCCGACGCTGGAGCCGGCCTCGTTCGGCTTGACGAACACGGGCAGGTCGAGCGCTCGGATGCGGCGCTCCCACAGCGAGCGGTCGCGCGCGAGGTCGGCGCGGGTCACCGCGACCCACGGCACCACGGGCACGTTCGCGGCGCGCAGCACCTGCTTGGTCACGTGCTTGTTCATGCCGATCGCCGACATGAGCACTCCGCCGCCGGCGTACGGGATGCCGAGCAGCTCGAGCAGCCCCTGCACCGTACCGTCCTCTCCGAAGCGGCCGTGCAGGATCGGCAGCACG
Source organism: Microbacterium testaceum (assembly GCF_029761935.1). Lineage (NCBI taxonomy): Bacteria > Bacillati > Actinomycetota > Actinomycetes > Micrococcales > Microbacteriaceae > Microbacterium > Microbacterium testaceum. The sequence continues at coordinate 272,315 of NZ_CP121699.1, read as the reverse complement.
ACGTCGACGTCGCCGAGCGACCGAGTGCCCTCGGCATCCGTCACCGTCCACTCGCGTGAGAGCGTCGAGTCGGGCAGGCGAACGCGCGTGCCGTTGTCGCGCACCTCGGGCAGTGCGTCGGGGATCAGCGCGAACTTGTCGGGATCGTCGTCTTCGAGAACGAAAGCGCCGTCGCGGGTGATGCCGACCGGGATGACCCGGAAGCGGTCACGGTCGATCGCCCGCAGCACCCCGCCCGCCGTGGCGGAACTGATCGAATGCTCGCTGGAGCGCCCGCCGAAGAGCACCACCACCACCGGTTTGGTCATTCTGCGTCCTCTCGCCCTGCGGCTGGTCGTCGTCTGTCGTCAGGTGCGGTGCGATGTCGCGCGGGTCCATGGTCCCGTCGAGCACCATCTTGACCTGCTGCACGATGGGCATGTCGACGCCGACCTGCCTCGCGAGTTGCAGGACGGGGGCGACGGATGCCAAGCCCTCCGCGGTCTGCTGCATCTGCGTCACGACCTCTTTGTAGCCGTAGCCCTGGCCGAGCAGGCGCCCGGCGGTGTTGTTGCGGCTGAGCGGCGACTGGCACGTCGCGATGAGGTCGCCGAGGCCGGCGAGGCCCTGCAGGGTCTCGGGCTGGGCGCCCTGCGCCACGGCGAAGTCGGTCATCTCCACGAGGCCGCGCGTGATGATCGAGGCTTTCGTGTTCTCGCCGTAGCCGACGCCGTCGACGATGCCGATCGCGACGGCGATGAGGTTCTTCAGCACGCCGCCGAACTCGGTGCCGATCACGTCGGTGTTCACGAACGAGCGGAAGTACCTGTTGCGCGCGCGGCGGGCCACGGCCTCGGCGGTCTCGGGGCTCAAGGAGCTGATGACGGCCGCGGTGGGCTGCTCGCGGGCGATCTCGAGGGCGAGGTTGGGACCGGATGCCACGGCGATACGGGCCGGGTCGCACTGGAGCACCTGTTCGATGACCTGGCTCATGCGCAGGCCGGTCGACTTCTCGACGCCCTTCATGAGCGAGACGAGCGGCACGTCCGTGCGCTCGACGAGGGGTCGGATGGCCGCGAGGTTGTCGCGCAGCGACTGACTCGGCACCGACAGGAAGATCTGCTCCGCGCCGTTCAGCGCCTCGGCGAGGTCGGTGGTGGCCGTCATGGTCCGCGGCAGGTTGATGCCCGAGAGGTAGCGGCTGTTGCGCTTGGACTCGGTGATCTCTGCGGCCAGCTCGGGGCGGCGCGCCCACATGACCACCGAGGCTCCGCCGTCGGCGAGGATCTTGCCGAACGTCGTGCCCCAGCTGCCCGCGCCGACGACGGCGACCTTAGGTCCGGCGACCGGCACGGGGCTCTTACGGCTCAAGGCGACCCGTCTCGTTCTGCCCGTGCTGCGACGGGTTCCAGCGCTCCGCGGGAGCGGGAAGACCCCGGATGCCGGAGAGCATCGCGGTGATCTCGTTCATCATCGCGTCGGTGGCCTTCGTCAGGGTGGCCGGCTGGGTGCGCGTGGCGGCGTAGGCGCTCATGTCCATGGCGGGGCCGAACTCGACGATGACGTGGGAGCGGCGGGGGAACTTCAGCTTCCCGTACCGCGGCAGGATCTGCTGCACGCCCCACTGCGCCATGGGGATGAGCGGCAGATCGGCGGCCAGGGCCAGGCGAACCGCCCCGGTCTTGCCGCGCATCGGCCACAGGTCGGGGTCGCGCGTGAGGGTTCCCTCCGCGTAAACGATCACACCGCGGCCGTCGCGGGCGATCTGCTCGGCCGCTTTCATCGATTGGTTCGCGCTGGTCGAGGCCCGCGGCACCGGCACCATACCGGTGGCACGGAGCGCCGCACCGAGAACGGGCACCTTGAACAGACTCTCTTTGGCCATGAACCGCGGGGCGCGACCGAGCCGCCAGACGGCGACGGCCACGATCACGGGGTCGAACTCCGAGTTGTGGTTCGGAGCGATGACGTAGGCGCCCTCGCTCGGGAGGTTCTCGCCCCCGCGGATCTCGATCCGGGCGAACAGGCCCGTGATCGGCACGATGATCGCCGCGAGCGGCCAGAAGGCGCTCGGCTTCGTCTTCTCGGGCGAGGCGGCCACGGATCAGCCCACGACGTCGAAGTCGGCGTCGAGAGCGGTCAGCTTCTCGAGGAACTTCTCGTAGCCCCGGCGGATGATGCCGATGTTGCGCACGGTCGACTCGCCCTCCGCGGCCAGGGCCGCGATGACGTAGCTGTAGCCGCCGCGCAGGTCGGGGACCTCGACATCGGCGCCGTGCAACGGCGTCGGTCCGTTGATGACGGCCGCCTGCTCGAGGTCGCGACGCGGCACCCGACGATCGGGGCTCGAGATGCCCTTGGGGTGCACGACGATGTCGGCGCCCATCTTGTTGAGCGCCTCGGTGAAGCCCAGGCGGTTCTCGTACACGGTCTCGTGGACGGTGGAGGTGCCGGGGGCCTGCGTGAGCGCGACAATGAGCGGCTGCTGCCAGTCGGTCATGAAGCCGGGGTGCACGTCGGTCTCGACCACGACGGGCTTGAGGGCGTCGCCGCGGCGGAACAGGATGCCGTCCTCGCGCACGTCGAACCAGCCGCCGGCCTTGCGGAAGACGTTGAGGAAGGTCAGCATGTCCTGCTGGCGGGCGCCCTTGGCGAAGATCTCGCCGTCGGTCGCCAGCGCGGCGCAGGCCCACGAGGCGGCTTCGTTGCGGTCGAAGATCGCGCGGTGGTCGTAGCCGACGAGCTTGTCGACGCCCTCGATGAAGATGACGCGGTTGGGCTCGTACGAGATGATCGCGCCCATCTTCTGCAGCACGGCGATGAGATCCATGATCTCGGGCTCGATCGCGGCGTTGCGCAGCTCCGTGACGCCCTTCGCGCGGACGGCGGTGAGCAGGACCTGCTCGGTCGCGCCGACGCTCGGGTAGGGCAGGGTGATGTTCGCGCCGTGCAGGCCGTTCGGGGCTGTGATGCGGATGCCTTCGTAGCTCTTGTCGACGACGGCGCCGAAGGCGCGCAGGGCGTCCATGTGGAAGTTGATCGGGCGATCGCCGATGCGGCATCCGCCGAGGTCGGGGATGAGCGCCTCGCCGAGCAGGTGCAGCAGCGGCCCGCAGAACAGGATCGGGATGCGCGAGGCCCCCGCGTGCGCGTCGATCTCTTCAAAGTGCGCGGCGACCGCGCCCGAGGGGTCGAGGTGGAGCGTGCCCTCCTCGTCACCCTCGGTCACGGTGACGCCGTGCACCTCGAGGAGCGACCGGACGACCTTGACGTCGCTGATCATCGGCACGTCGCGGAGCGTGCTCGTGGTCTCGCCCAGGAGCGCGGCCACCATGGCCTTCGTCACCAGGTTCTTCGCGCCCTTGACCTCGACGGTCCCGCGCAGGGGCCGACCGCCGCGGATCGAAAGAGTTTCGGCCGCCTCCCAGTCGGGCTGTCCGGGGTTCTGGTCTCCGGAGTCGGTGACGAGTGTGCTCATGGGGGGTGGACCTCACTTCGTGGACGAGGGGCGGCAGATCGACCCGATCGGGTCGATCGGGCTCAGCGGACCGGAAGGGTCTGCGGCCGCCATGCCTCGCGGCGCGCCTCGAACTGCGTGATCTTGTCTTCGTCACGCAGAGTGAGCCCGATGTCATCGAGCCCTTCGAGAAGCCGCCACCTAGTGTAATCGTCGATCTCGAACGAGACCTGGAGATCGCCGACCGTGGCGGTCTTCGCGGTGAGGTCCACGGTCATCTCGATGCCCGGGTTCGCCTCGAGGATAGCCCAGATCTGCTCGACCTCGTCCTCGGTGATCACGCCCGTGACCAGGCCTTGTTTGCCCGAGTTGCCGCGGAAGATGTCGGCGAACTTGGGGCTCAGCACGACACGGAACCCGTAGTCGCGCAGCGCCCACACGGCGTGCTCGCGGCTGGATCCGGTGCCGAAGTCGGGGCCGGCGACGAGGACGGATGCCGAGCGGTAAGCGTCCTGATTGAGCACGAACCCGGGGTCCTGGCGCCAGTTCGAGAACAGGGCGTCTTCGAAGCCGGTCTTGGTGACGCGCTTGAGGAACACCGCGGGGATGATCTGGTCGGTGTCGACGGCAGAGCGTTTCAGAGGCGTGGCGACACCGGTGTGCGTGGTGAACTTCTCCATGTCAGGCCTCCGCCCCGGTCGAAACGGTCTCGGTGGGAACGGGGTCCAGATCGGCCGGGCTCGACAGCGTTCCGCGCACGGCCGTGGCCGCGGCGACCAGCGGCGAGACCAGGTGCGTGCGCCCGCCCTTGCCCTGGCGTCCTTCGAAGTTGCGGTTCGAGGTCGACGCGCAGCGCTCCCCCGGGGCCAACTGGTCGGGGTTCATGCCCAGACACATCGAGCACCCCGCGAAGCGCCACTCGGCGCCGAAGTCGGTGAAGACCTTGTCGAGGCCCTCGGCCTCGGCTTCGAGTCGCACGCGCGCCGATCCCGGCACGACCATGACGCGGACGTTCTCGGCCTTGGTTCGCCCCTCGATGACCGAGGCGAAGGCGCGGAGGTCTTCAATGCGGCTGTTGGTGCAGGAACCCATGAACACGGCATCCACCGGGATGTCCTTCATCGGGGTGCCGGCCTGCAGGTCCATGTACTCCAGCGCCCGCTCGGCGGCGGCGCGCTCGTTGGGGTCGGCGATGTCGGCCGGGGTCGGAACGACGTCGCTCAGCGAGACGCCCTGGCCCGGGTTCGTGCCCCAGGTGACGAAGGGTTCGAGCTCGTTCGCATCGAGGAAGACCTCGGCGTCGTAGACCGCGCCCTCGTCGCTCGGCAGCGTGCGCCAGTAGGCGACCGCGTCGTCCCAGTCCTGGCCCCGCGGCGCGTGCGGCTTGTCCTTGACGTAAGCGAAGGTCGTCTCGTCGGGGGCGATCATGCCCGCGCGGGCACCGGCCTCGATCGACATGTTGCACATCGTCATGCGGCCCTCCATCGAGAGGGAGCGGATCGCGCTGCCGCGGAACTCGAGCACGTAGCCCTGGCCGCCGTTGGCACCGATCTTGGCGATGATCGCGAGGATGATGTCCTTCGCGGTGACGCCGGGCTTCAGCTCGCCCTCGACGGTGATCGCCATCGTCTTGAAGGGCTTGAGCGGCAGGGTCTGGGTGGCGAGCACGTGCTCGACCTCGCTGGTGCCGATGCCGAACGCCATCGCGCCGAACGCGCCGTGGGTGGAGGTGTGCGAGTCGCCGCACACGACGGTGATGCCCGGCATGGTGAGGCCGAGCTGCGGGCCGACCACGTGGACGATGCCCTGCTCCTTGTCGCCCAGCGAGTGGATGCGCACGCCGAACTCGTCGGCGTTGCGGCGCAGCGTCTCGATCTGCGTGCGGCTGGTGAGGTCGGCGATCGGCTTGTCGATGTCGAGCGTCGGGGTGTTGTGGTCTTCGGTCGCGATCGTCAGGTCGAGCCGGCGCACGGGGCGACCCTCGGCGCGCAGGCCGTCGAAGGCCTGGGGGCTCGTCACCTCGTGCACGAGGTGGAGGTCGATGTAGATGAGGTCGGGCTGACCGTTCTCGCCCTTGACCACGAGGTGGTCGTCCCAGACCTTCTCGGCCAGGGTGCGAGGGTTCTCGGGAATCGTGCTCATGTTTGCGTTTCTCCTCGGAAGGGGGTGTGAGGCCCGCGACGAACTCCGCGACGAGAGAGGCCTAGAACAAGGTCTCGTCGCGGCCGCTAAGGAGGAGGCGAGCGATCCGCACGTCGTCACGATACCACCGGCGTCCGACACCCCCGCCGCCGGGGACGGGTGGCGGATGCCGTGTCGGCGGCGTCACAGAGCGACGCACGTTTCGCCGCCCGGAGCCCGCGCGTGCGAATCTGGGCCGACCCGAAGGAAGGAGTGCGCCATGGCCGCAGGCGCCGACACCGGTTTCTCCACTCGCCAGGTCCACGCAGGAGCGGCGACCGCGCAGGCGAGCCCGCGCGCGACCCCGATCTACCTCACGGCGGGCTTCACGTTCAGCGACCTCGACGAGTCGGCCGCGCACTTCGGCGAGGGCACGGGCTTCGGCTACAGCCGCACCGGTAACCCCACCGTGCACGCCGTCGAAGAGCGTCTCGCCTCGCTCGAGGGCGGCGACCAGGCCGTGCTCGTCTCGAGCGGTCAGGCGGCCGTCACCGTCGCGCTGCTCGCCCTCGCCGGAGCCGGCGACCACGTCGTCGTGTCGGAGCACATCTACGAGGGCACGCGCGGCCTCCTGCTCGACAACCTCGCGCGCCTCGGCGTCGAAACGACCTTCGTCGACACCGACGACCTCGACGCCTGGCGCGCCGCGATCACCCCGCGCACGAGGGCCCTCTTCGCCGAGACGCTCTCGAACGCCCGCAACGACGTGCTCGACGTGGCCGCGGTGGCCGTGATCGGCGCCGAGCACGGCATCCCGCTCGTGGTCGACAGCACGTTCACCACTCCGTACCTCCTCCGCCCGATCGAGCACGGGGCCGCCGTCGTCGTGCACTCGGCGAGCAAGTTCCTGGCCGGTCAAGGCGCCGTGCTCGGCGGTGTCATCGTCGACGACGGTCGCTTCGACGCCGCGGCATCCGGTCACCGCTTTGCCCACCTCGTGCAGACCGACCGTCTGGGCGGGGCGAGCTACGCCGAGAAGTACGGCGCCCGTGCGCGCGGGCAGTACATCCGCGAGAGCGTGGCGCCGCGGTTCGGCCCCTCGCCCTCGCCGTTGAACGCCTTCCTGATCGGCCAGGGCATCGAGACCCTGAGCCTGCGCGTCGAGCGGCAGTCGCAGAACGCCCTCGCCGTCGCCCGCTGGCTCGAACAACGCCCCGAGGTCGAGCGCGTCGACTACATCGGTCTCGACTCGCACCCCCACCACGGCCTCGGTGAGCGCTACCTGACGCGCGGCTTCGGGTCGGTCTTCACCGTCACCCTGCGCGGCGGTCTCGAGGCGGCGCGCCACGTCGTGCAGTCGGTCGAGGTCATCACGCACATGACTCACCTCGGCGACGTGCGCTCGCTCGTGCTGCACCCGCAGAGCACCTCGCACGCCGCCCGCACCGTCGCCGAGCGCGAGCGGGCGGGCGTCTTCCCCGGCACGATCCGCCTGTCGGTCGGCATCGAAGACATCGACGACCTGCTCGCCGACCTCGAACAGGCGCTCCTGGGCGTCCCCGTGCTCGAGCGCGAGACGGTCGTGCTATGAGCCGGCTGCAGCACTTCGGCTGGTTCCTCGCGCGCGGCTTCGGCCCCCACGGGTGGGGCCACCCCTACCTGCGCTGGAACCACCGCTGGACCGAGCCCGGCCTCTACCAGGACTCGGCCCGCACGCTCGAGCAGGCCGGCTTCGACCTGCTGATCATCGAAGACGCACCCTCGCTCGGCAGCGCCGACACGATCGACCTGCGCGTGCGCCACGCCTTCGGCGGACCGAAGCACGACCCGCTGCTGCTCGCGCCGTACCTGTTCGCGGCGACGCAGCATTTGGGCGTGGTGCCGACGGTCAACCCGGCCGCGTATCTGCCGTACACCGCCGCTCGGCAGTTCGCGACGCTCCAGCACCTGAGCGGCCACCGTCTCGGCCTGAACGTCGTCACCGACACCGGCAGCGCGCGCCACTTCTCCACCGCGCCGCAGCTCGGGCACGATGCGGCCTACGACCGGGCGGAGGAGTGGCTCGACGGCATCCGGAAGCTCTGGAACAGCTGGGGCGAGGGCGCTCTCGTCGCCGACGAAGAGACGGGTGTTTACGCCGACGGCACGAAGCTCGAGGCGGTGCGGCACCGCGGCGAGCACTACGGCTTCGACGGGCCGCTGAACGCGGTGCCCTTCACCGACGGCGCGCCCACGATCGTCTCCCCCGGCGGATCCGGCCGCGGCCTGTCGTTCGCGGGGCACAACTCCGACGTGCAGCTCGCGCTCGCACCTCTCGACGAACAGAGCATCCGGGCGTATCGGGGCCGCATCCAGGACGCAGCCGTTGCCGCGGGGCGAGCGGCGGCCGACATCAAGATCCTCTTCGCCATCCAGCCCGTGCTCGTCTCGTCGCCGGAGGAAGCCGACCGCCTCGTCGCGGCATCCGCTCACCCCGATGACGAGGCGCTCGTCGCCATCGCCCGCAAGCAGTCAAGCGATCTTGAGACCGATCTGACCGGTCTCGACCTCGACAAGCCGCTCGACCGGTCGATCTTCGGCGAGCACGTGTCGGAGGGCAGCATCAAGCGGCTCGTCGGAAAGCACGACGACGACGCTCCCCTGCGCACGATCCTCGCCGCGCACGCACGCGTGGGCCGCCTGGACGACGGCTCCGGCTTCGTGGGGACGGCCGACGAGTTCGCCGACCGCATCGAAGAACTCGGCACGTGGGGCAATGACGGCGTGCTGCTGTGGGGCGACCTGCACCCTGTCACCGTGCATCGCGTACTCGATGACCTCGTGCCGATCCTGCGTCGGCGCGGCATCCTCCGCGAGGAGTACGTCGACGGCGGACTTCAGGCGAATCTGCGCGCGTTCTAGATTCCGGATGCCGTGGCCCCAGGTGGCTGAGCCCGCCAGGGGTCGCGGCACCCGGACCCTTCGACAGGCTCCGGGTCGTCGACGCGCAGGGTCCTCGTCGGCTCAGTCGCCCTTCGGCTGCTCGACCGTGCGGGGCGTCCCCTTCTCGTCGGCGACGTCGGCCGCGGCATCCTGAGGCCCGTCGACGGACGCGGGCTCGCGGCGGGCGGCGATGAGGCTGGCGATCGTCGCGACCGCCATCGACACCACGATCACCGCGAGAGAGACCCACGTCGAGATCTCGGGCGCCCACTCGATGGGCTCACCGTCGTTGATGAACGAGAGCTCGTTGACGTGCATCGCGTGCAGGATCAGCTTCACACCGATGAACGCGAGGATGAACGCGATGCCGTAGTGCAGGAACTTCAAGCGGTCGAGCAGGTCGCCGAGCAGGAAGTACAGCTGGCGCAGACCCATCAGCGCGAAGAGGTTCGCCGTGAACACGATGAACGGGCTCTGCGTGATGCCGAAGATCGCCGGGATCGAGTCGATCGCGAACAGCAGGTCGGTCACACCGATCGCGACGAACACGATGATCATCGGGGTGAAGAGCTTCTTGCCCTTGACGCGCGTGATGACCTTCTTGCCGTCGTACGAGTCGCTCATCGGCAGCACGCGACGCAGCGTCCGCACGATGAGGTTCTCTTTCTGCGAGTCGTCGTCGTGGTCGTCGCCCGGGAACGCCTGGCGGATCGCCGTGTAGACGAGGAACGCACCGAACAGGTAGAAGATCGGGCTGAAGTTCTCGATGATCGTCGCGCCGACCAGGATGAAGGCGCCGCGCAGGATGAGCGCGATGATGATGCCCACCATCAGCACCTCCTGCTGGTACCGCCGCGGCACCGCGAACTGCCCCATGATCAGCACGAACACGAAGAGGTTGTCGATCGAGAGGCTGTACTCGGTCAGCCAGCCCGCCACGAACTGTCCCGCGACTTCTCCCCCGGCGACGATCCAGAGGACGCCGGCGAAGATGAGCGCGAGGGTCACGTAGAACACGACCCAGAGCGTCGACTCTTTCGCCGCCGGGATGTGCGGGCGTTTGAGGATGATCAGCAGGTCGGCAACCAGGATCAGCACGAGCACGACGAGCGTGATCGTCTGGAAGAGGGGGTCGAGCTGCAGCTCCATCGCGGGGCCTTTCATCGGGGAAACGCTCGAGTTTATCCGCTCGCTCCAGCCGGGCACGGGGTTGTGCTCCTAGTGCTCATAACGTGCGTACATCCGTGAGACGATCCGCTCGAGCCGGACACCTCTGAGTGAGAGATTGCTTCCCGGGGCTCACCCGGAGAGCGGAACGGATGCCATGACCCACGGAGTCATCGACGACAGGGCCCTCGTGGCGCGCGCCGCCGGCGGGTCGGAGGTCGCGTATCGCGAGCTGTATCGGGCGTACGCGCGACCCGTGTACTGGATCGCTCTCGGTCTGGTCGGCGAGCCCGCGGACGCCGAGGACGTGGTGCAGGAGACGTTCGTGGTCGCTTGGCGGAAGATTCCGTCGCTGCGGCTCGAGGGCGAGTCCCTGTTGCCCTGGCTCGCGACCGTCTGTCGGTTGCAGGCGCAGAACCGACTGAGGGCGCGTCGTCGCCACGGATCGCACGCGGCGCTCGACGACGAGATCCCCTCGGCCGTCGACGTCGAGGCTCAGGTCGTGCAGGCGCAGACCGTGGCCGCGATCCTGGCCGCCGTCGATCGGCTCAGCGACCTCGACCGCGAGATCTTCCGCCTGTGCGCCGCCGAAGGCTACGGGTACGAAGCGGCCGCCGCCTCGCTGGGCGTGTCGCACGGAACCGTTCGCAACCGCCTCTCCCGCATCCGCTCCCGGGTGCGCGCCACCGCGATGGAGACGGAGACTTCATGACCACGCCCACTCTTCCCCCTCTCCCCGCCGACCGGATGGATGCCATCGAAGCCGCCGTCTTCGGCCGGATCGCCGACGAGCGCGAGCGCACGCGCCGCCGTCGTCGCGGGATCTGGACGGGCGCCGGAGCCGCGGCCGCCGTGGTCGTGGTCGCCGCGTTCGTCGGCCCGTCGCTGACCGCCACCTCGGGGTCCAGCGGATCGAGCACCGTCATCGGGGCCGAGAGCCAGGGGCTCACGGACCAGTACTCGAGCGGATCCGCCCAGGACCCACCCCTCGCGCCGATCGCCCCGGGCGAGCAGGCCGCGGGGTCGTCCTCGTCGTCCGAGGCCACCGCGGGAGACGCGGCGGCGCGCGACGCGGCGACCCGCGACATCGTCGCCACCGGCTCCAGCACGGTCGAGGTGGACGACATCGCCGCGGCGATCGACGCGATCGGCTCCGCCGCGACCGGGGCGGGCGGATACGTCGAGTCCTCGCAGCTGGGCGGTGCGATCGGCGCGGTGCCGTACGAGGGCTCGGCGACCGGGCCCGCGGCATCCTCGGGCTGGATCACCGTCCGCGTCCCCGCTGCCGCCCTCACGAGCACGATGGACGAACTGCGCCAGGTCGGAGAGATCACGGCCACGACCGTCAACCGCTCCGACGTCACCGAGCAGACGGTCGACCTGCGCGCGCGGGTCGCGGCCGGCGAGGCTTCGGTGGCGCGACTGACGGAGCTGATGGCGAAGGCGGGCTCGGTGTCCGACCTGATCACGGCGGAATCCGCCCTGGCCGAGCGACAGGCGCAACTAGACTCCGACCGTCAGGTGCTGCAGTCGGTCGAGTCCCAGGTCGCGATGTCGTCGCTCAGCGTGCAGCTCGTCGAACGCTCCCCCGCCGTCGCCGCCGACCCCGCCGGTTTCGGCGACGGGCTCGGCGCCGGCTGGAACGGTCTGGTGGCCACGCTCAACGGCATCGTGATCGGCCTCGGCTTCTTGCTGCCCTGGATCGCCGTCGCGGCGGTGGTCCTCGCGGTGACGTGGGGCGTGCGCCGGGCGCTGCGGCGCCGTCGCGAGGCGCGCGAGGGCTGAGCTGCAGCGCTCAGCAGCCTCGGATCGACGGAAGGAGCGAGAGAGTCGGACGCCGGGTCGTCTCGGCATCCGAGTCCGCTTGAGCGTCCGCGAGCTCCTTCTGCCTTGGGCCGCCCCCGCCAGAACGAAAAAGAGCTTCGACCATTCGGTCGAAGCTCTTTTTCGTGTTGGTGACCCCAGCGGGATTCGAACCCGCGTTACCGCCGTGAGAGGGCGGCGTACTAGGCCGCTATACGATGGGGCCGCGTCGCAACCGTTTAAGTATGCATCACGATTGACGCGCACGCAAAATCGAGGCCGAGCCGTCGAAATCCCGGGCGTGTCCGGCCACGGTACCGCGAGTTGGGCGCACAGGGAAGAGCCGTTAGACGCTGTTCACCCTTCGCGCCAGCGCTTGCCTCTCTCCCTCCGTCGGGAGTTGACTCGAAGAATGCGCCTCACGAAGCACGAACACGCCGCCCTGGTCCTCGTCGAATCCGGTCACTCGCTCGTGATCGATCCAGGCAGCTTCACCTCGCCGTTGGACGACCTCACGAACCTCGCGGGGGTCGTGATCACGCATGAGCACGCGGACCACTGGACGCCCGAGCACCTCGCACGCCTGCAGAAAGCGCACCCCAGCGTGCCGATCTATGGCCCCGAGGGGGTGCGCGATGCCGCTGCCGGCTTTGACGTCACGGTGGTGAGCCCCGGCGACACCTTGGATCTGGGTCCGTTCCACCTGGAGTTTTTCGGCGGAAAGCACGCGGTCATCCACTCCTCCATTCCGGTGGTCGACAACGTCGGCGTGCTCGTCAACGACGCGGTGTACTACCCGGGCGACTCCTACGTGGTGCCCAAGCACAAGAAGATCGCCCTGCTCGCGGCCCCGGTCGGCGCCCCCTGGCTGAAGATCGGCGAGGTCATCGACTACGTCCTCGACGTCAAGCCCGAGCGCGTCTTCGCCACGCACGACATGACCCTGTCGGTCGCCGGCAAGCAGATGGGCGACGCGCGCCTCACCTGGGCCGTCGAGCAGAACGGCGGCTCGTTCATCGACCTCAAGCCGGGCGACTCGGTCGAGGTCTGAGTACCGCAGCGTGCCCCATCTCCTGAGAATGCGGCGCGCTCGCGTGCGGAGCCGCGAGAGATCAGCATCGGTTGTCGAGTTCTCAGGAGTTTCGCGCCCCTGACACCGAAAACACCGGATGCCACGAGCCCTGGGGCCGTGGCATCCGGTGTTCTGTAAAGAGGCGCTTACTGCGCGTCGAGATCGGTCTCGAGAAGGGCGACGAGCTCGTCGAGCGCCTGCTCGGCACCCTCACCCTCGGCCTTCAGCGTCACGACGGTGCCGTGACCGGCGCCGAGGCCCATGAGCGACAGGATGCTGCCGGCGTTGAGGTCGGCACCACCCTCGGCGGCGATCGTGACGGGGATCTTCTTCTCCTGCACGGCCTGCACGAAGAGCTTCGCGGGGCGGGCGTGGAGGCCCGAGGCGCTCGCGATGGTGGCCTGACGTTCTGCCATGGTGAATCCTTCCGATTCGACGGGGTGTTACGCGGCGACCGTGGCTGCGGGAGCAGCCTCGGTGACGGCGGCGTCCTGCGTGCTGCGGCCGATGCCCTTGAGGGCGACGACGATCAGCGCAGTCACGACGGTACCCGCCACGATTGCGAGGGCGAAACCCCAGAAGGGGTTGATCGCGAAGAAGACGAAGATGCCTCCGTGAGGTGCGAACGACTGCACCGAGAGCAGCATGCTCAGACCACCCGTGATGGCGCCACCGACCATCGACGCGGGGATGACGCGCAGCGGGTCCGCCGCGGCGAACGGGATCGCGCCCTCGGAGATGAACGAGGCACCGAGCAGCCATGCGGCCGCACCGTTCTCGCGCTCGACCGGGGTGAACTTCTTGCGGGCGAGCAGCGTCGAGGCCAGGGCCATCGCGAGCGGGGGCACCATGCCGGCGGCCATGACGGCCGCCATGATCAGGTACGGGGTGGTGTTCGTCTGGGTCGCGGCTGCGAGCCCCGTGGTGGCGAAGACGTACGCCACCTTGTTGACGGGTCCACCGAGGTCGAAGCACATCATCAGACCGAGGATGACGCCGAGCACGATGGCTCCGGCACCGCTGGCGGCGAGCGAGGTCAGACCGTCGGTGAGCGCAGCCATGAGGGCCGCGATCGGACGACCGAGGAACAGGATCATGAGCCCCGAAGCGAAGATCGAACCGAGGAACGGCACGATGACCACGGGCATGAGACCGCGGAGCCAGCGGGGCGCGTCGAAGCGACCGAGCCACCAGGCGATGAAGCCCGCGAGCAGACCACCGATGATGCCGCCGATGAAGCCGGCGTTCATGAGCACGGCGACCGCACCGGCGACGAAGCCGGGCGCGATGCCGGGGCGGTCGGCGATCGCGTAGGCGATGAAGCCCGCGAGCACGGCGACGATGAAGCCCATCGACGTGGCGCCGATCATGAAGGCGACCGACCCGAGGTACTGACCCACCGGGCCGAACGACGAGGTGATGTTCTCGGTCGGGAGGTCCCAGAGCGAGTTCTGGATGATGACGTTCGAGGCGTTCTTGGTGACTTCGTAGCCACCGAGCAGGAAGCCGAGCGCGATGAGCAGACCGCCACCGGCGACGAATGGGATCATGTAGCTGACACCCGTCAGCAGCCAGCGCTGGATGCGGCGCCCCACCGACTGCTGCGCGACGGGGGCGTCCGAAGCGGATGCCGCGGCGCCACCGCCCTGGACGCGGGCGGCGTTCGGGTTCTCGCTGGCGGCGAGGGCCTCGGCGATGAGCTGCTTCGGCTGCTCGATGCCGCGCTTGACGCCCGCGCGGACGACGGGCTTGCCCGCGAAGCGCTGCGGCTCGCGCACGTCGACGTCCACCGCGAAGATCACGGCGTCGGCGTCGTCGATCACGCTCTGCGGAAGGGCCTTGTAGCCGCTCGAGCCCTGCGGTTCGACGATGAGCTCGACGCCCTCGGTCTCGGCGCCGGCGGCGGTGAGCGCGTCGGCGGCCATGAAGGTGTGGGCGATGCCCGTGGCGCACGCGGTGACGGCCACGATCTTCTTGGTCTTGGTGGCGGTGCGGGCCTCGGCGCGCGTGGCCGCGGGCGCTGCCGCCGCCGGGGCTGCCGCGGGTGCGGCGGCCGGGGTGACGGCATTCGTGATGAGCGTCACGGCTTCGGCGGGCGTCTGCGCGGAACGCAGGCCCGACATGAAGTCGTTGTTCATGAGGCTACGGGCCAGCTGCGACAGCACCGAGAGGTGAGCCTCGTCGGCACCCTCGGGCGCCGCGATGAGGAACACGATGTCGGCGGGTCCGTCGGGGGCACCGAAGTCGACGCCGGGGGTGAGCCGCGCGAAGGCGAGGGTGGGTTCGGTGACCGAGGCGCTGCGCGCGTGTGGGATGCCGATGCCGCCGGGCAGGCCGGTCTCGTCCTTCTGCTCACGCGCCCACGCGTCGTCGAACAGCTCTTGGGCACTGCGCGCGCGGCCCTGCGCGACGACGCGCTCGGCGAGAGCACGGATCACCGACTGCTTGTCGGTGCCCAGGGGCGCGTCGAGAGTGACGAGCTCCGGAGTGATGATGTCGGACATTGTCAGTGACCTCCGTGGTCAGGATGTTGCGATGGGGGTGGGGAATTCGGTGACGGCGATCGGCCCCGCGGGCAGATCGTCGGGGGTCGGCGCCTGCGTGCCGGGCAGAGTGGCGGCGGCCGCTCCGTAGGCGATGCTGCGCGCGAGACGGTCGGGCGCGGGCGCGCCCTCGAGGTCGGCGAGCAGGTATCCGGCGAGCGAGCTGTCGCCCGCGCCGACGGTGCTGGCGACCTGGATGCGGGGGGCGCGACCGCGCCAGGTTCCCTCGGCCGTGAAGAGCAGGGCGCCGTCGGCGCCGAGGGTCACGAGGGCGGACGCCACGCGGCCCGGAACCAGCGTGCGTGCGCGGCGCGAGGCGGCGTCGTGCACGTCGTCATCGACCGCAGGGTCTTCGCCGACGAGTTCGGCGAGCTCCTCGTGGTTGGGCTTGATGAGGTCGGGGCGAGCGGTGGCGACGACGGCGCTGAGCGCCGGACCGGAGGCATCGACGGCGATGAGCGGGGCGGCGGCGCCCCAGCGCTCGCGCACCGCGGCGATGAGGTCGGCGTAGAACGACACCGGGACTCCGGGGGGAAGCGACCCGGCGAGGACGAGCCAGCTCGCGCCCTGCGACGCCGCGACGACGCCCGCGACGAGGGCGTCGGCTTCGGCCGCGGACAGCTCGGCACCCGGCAGGTTGAGCTTGGTCGTCTCGCCCGCGGGGTCGGTGATCGTCAGGTTCGCTCGGGCCCGACCGGCCACCTCGATCACGTCGAGGGCGATGCCGGTGTCGTCGAGGAGCATCCGATAGGGGTCGTGGGCGTTGACCGGCACCACGGCGCGCGCGGGGACTCCCGCGGCCGAGACGACGCGGGCGACGTTCACGCCCTTGCCTCCGGCGTCTTCGCGCGACGACAGTGCGCGCTGCACCTCGCCGGGCTGCAGGGTCTCGGACAGGACGACGGCGCGGTCGGCGGACGGGTTGGCGGTCAGAGTGACGATCATGCGACGCGCACCTCGATGTCGGCGGCCGCGAGGGCCTCGGAAAGGGCCGCGGGAGGGGCGGCGTCGGTCACGAGCACGTCGAGCTCGTCGAGTCGGGCGAAGCGGACGAGCAGCTCTTCGCCGAACTTCGCCGCGTCCGCGAGCAGGACGACGCGACGGGCGGACTGGATGATGGCCGCCTTGACCGCGGCCTCTTCGGGGTCGGGGGTGCTGAGTCCGAAACCGGCGCTGAGACCGTTCGTTCCGACGAACGCGATGTCCGGACGCAGTTGACCGATGGCGCGGACGGTGTGCGCTCCGACCGCGGCCGCGGTGACTCCGCGCACGCGCCCGCCGATGGTGGTGAGCGAGAGACGCTCCTCTCCGGCGAGCAGGTGTGCGGCCTCGAGGGAGTGCGTGACCACCTCGACACCGCCGATACCCGCTCCGAGAGCGGCGGGAAGGAGCGAGGCGACCTCGGCGGGGGTCGTGCCGGCGTCGACGAAGATCGAGCCGCGGAAGTCGGGGCCGAGCAGAGACACGGCTTCGGCGGCGATGGCGCGCTTGGCGTCGCGGTGGCGCTCGCGGCGCTCGGTGAGAGGGGACTCAGCGGTGCTGGCGCGACCGATGTCGACCGCCCCGCCGTGGACGCGGCGCAGGGATCCGAGCGACTCGAGGCGGTCCAGGTCGCGGCGGACGGTCTCTGTCGTGACGTCGAAGCGGCGGGCGAGGTCAACGACGCTGACGCGTCCGACGTCGCGCAGTTCGCGCTCGATGAGCTGCTGGCGCTCCATTGCGTACACGGGAATCCCCTTCGAAGATTCCCACACGATACAACACGAAACCACACACGGCAACAGAAATGCGAACGTGAAGAGCGATCCAGCGACCGCACGATTTGCCACACGAACGAAGAACCGCGACTCGGCCGCGCAGGAAGTGAGGCTATCCTTACCGTGGTCCGCCGTCGGGCCGCTCGTTCCACGATCCCTACGGAGTTCCCGGATGCCACGCGCCCGCGCCCTCGCCTTCCCCCTCGTCCTGCTGACCGCCGCAGCCGCTCTGACCGGCTGCGGAGCGTCGGAGGTCGTTCCCGAAGCCTCCGCCTCCTCGGCCGGAGAGGGCGCCACGGTCTACCCCCTGACGCTGGAGAACTGCGGGCGCGAAATCACGGTCGATCAGGCCCCCAGCCGCGTGGTCTCGCTCGACCAGGACTCCACCGAAATCCTGCTGTCGCTGGGGCTCCAGGACCGCATGGTCGGCACGGCATCCTGGACCGATCCCGTTCTGGACTCGCTCGCCGAGGCGAATGCCGCCGTTCCCCGTCTGTCCGACAACGCCCCCTCGTACGAGGTCGTGCTCGGAACCGATCCCGATTTCGTCACCGCCTCGTTCGGCCGCCACTTCGCCCAGGGTGGCGTCGCCACGCGGGATCGTTTCGCCGAGACCGGCATCGCCTCCTACCTCTCCCCCACCGACTGCGACGGAGACGTGAGCGTCAACGCCGGCGGAAAGCGGACCACCCCGCTGACGATCGACGCGCTGTACGGCGAGATCCGCGACCTCGCCCGCGTCTTCGACGTCTCGGATCGCGGCGAGGCACTGATCTCCTCGCTGCAGCAGCGGGCGGCCGCCGCGACCGAGGGCATCGACTTCGAGGGCCACAGCGTCGCCTTCTGGTTCGCCGACACCAAGACCCCCTACATCGCGGGCGGATTCTCGAACGCCGCACTCCTGGCATCCACCACCAAGATGACCAACGTGTTCGCCGGGCAGACCGACGACTGGCCCGCGGTCGGGTGGGAGAGCATGGTCTCGGCCGACCCCGACGTGCTGGTGCTGGGCGACCTGCAGCGGGACCGCTTCCCGGGCGACCGGCTCGCCGACAAGATCGCGTTCCTCGAGAGCGACCCGCTCACCAGCACCATGACCGCCGTCAAGGAGAAGCGGTACATCGCGCTGCACGGCGCGGAGCTGAACCCCTCGATCCGCTTCGTCGACGCGCTCGACAAGATCCGCGCCTGGTGGGACGAGAACGGGAGCACGCTCTGAGCGCGCCCGTCGTCTCGGGGGCCCGACTCGGGAGGGGATCCGCCGGACTCGGCATCCTGCTCGCTCTCGCCGGCCTCGTCGTCCTGGTGATCTCGGTGGGTGTCGCGGTCACGCTCGGCCCCGCCGACGTGTCGCTGGTGAACGTGCGCGACGTGCTGCTGAACCACCTCGGTCTCGCCGACATCCCGGTCAAGGCCGCGAAGAACGCCATCGTGTGGGAGGAGCGTCTCCCCCGCGCCCTGGTCGCCGCCTGCGCCGGGGCCGGGCTCGCGCTCTGCGGGGTCGTCATGCAGTCGCTGCTGCGCAACCCGCTCGCCGAGCCGTTCGTGCTGGGCGTGTCGTCGGGGGCGTCGACCGGCGCGGTCGTGATCGGCGTGCTCGGGATCGGCGGCGGGGTCCTCGGCCTGTCGGGCGGAGCCTTCGTCGGCGCACTGGTCGCCTTCGGTCTCGTTCTGCTGCTGTCGCGCTTCACCTCGGGCGGTACCTCGGGCGTCATCCTGGCCGGTGTCGCCAGCACGCAGTTCTTCTCGGCACTGACCTCTCTCGTCGTGTTCGCGGTCGCCGACAGCGACGAGACGCGGGGCGTGATGTTCTGGCTCCTCGGCTCGCTCGAGGGCATGCGCTGGGACAAGGTCGTCCTGTGCGCCGTCGTGGTCGTCGTCGGGGGTGCGGTGTGCCTGTTCGGGGCACGCGCCCTCGATGCCTTCACGTTCGGAGACGACGTGGCCGCCTCGCTCGGCATCCCCGTTGCCCGCACGCGCATCGGACTGCTCGTCGTGACGGCCCTCATGACCGCGGCCCTGGTCAGCGTCGTCGGCGCGGTCGGCTTCGTCGGCCTCGTCGTGCCGCACGCCGTCCGCCTGCTGGTGGGCCAGCGTCACGTGCGCGTGGTCCCGCTCGCGGCGGTCGTCGGCGCCGTGTTCATGGTGTGGGTGGATGCCGCGACGCGCACGCTCTTTGCGCCCACGCCTCTGCCGGTCGGGGTCGGGACGGCGATCGTCGGCGTCCCCGTCTTCGTCGCTCTGCTCGTTCGACGGAGGGGACGCGCATGACGCTCGAAACCCGCGAGGTGCGCTGGACGCGCGGGGGAACCCTCGTCGTCGACGGCGTCTCGCTGCATCCCGAGCCCGGGACCACCGTGGGTCTGCTCGGGCCCAACGGCTCGGGCAAGTCTTCACTGCTGCGCCTGCTGCAGGGCGCGGCGCGACCGGACTCCGGCGACGTCCTGCTCGACGAGCGGCCGCTGACGCAGTGGCGCCGCCGCGATCTCGCCCGCACGGTCGCGGTGGTCACGCAGCACGCCGAGACCGACGCCGACATCGTGGTCCGCGATGTCGTGCGCCTCGGTCGCACTCCGCACCGCCCGATCTGGGGCGGGTCGACCAGCGGCGACGAGGAGGCGATCGACGCGGCGCTCGAGCGGGTCGCCCTCACGGACAAGGCCGACCGCCTCTGGCACACCCTGTCCGGCGGAGAGCGCCAGCGTGCGCAGATCGCCCGCGCCCTGGCGCAGGAGCCCCGCGAGCTGCTGCTCGACGAGCCGACGAACCACCTTGACATCCGTCACCAGCTCGACGTGTTGGCGCTGGTGGCCGCCCTGCCGGTGACGAGCATCATCGCCCTGCACGACCTCAACCTCGCGGCGACCTATTGCGACAGCGTGCTCGTCTTGCGCGAGGGCGTCGTCGTCGCCGCGGGAGCCCCCGCCGAGGTGCTCACGCCGGCGCTCATCGCCGAGGTGTACGAGGTGAGGGCGAGAGTGATCCCGGATGCCGAGACCGGGCGCTCCACGATCCTGTTCGACGGGCCGCTGGCATCCTGATCCCTCCCGTCCGCCCTCTCAGGGGGCGATGACGGAGAGGGTGAAGCGGAGGGTCCTGCCGTCCGGGCCCGTGAGGGTGGCCGCCGTCTGACCGATCTCGTGCGGCAGGAAGCCGGGGCGGAACACCGAACCCTCGGAAGGCCCTCCCGGGGAGAAGTCGGCGATCGCCACGTCGGCTGTCGACCCGGTCCATTCGGCCTCGGTGCCGTCGGGGACCGCGAGCACGAGCGAGGTGCCGATCTTCACGGTCGCGTCCTTGCCGTCGAGGTCCTCGGGAGAGACGACCGTGGGGGCGAAGGCCTGGTCGTCCACCGACGCGGCGGGACTCGGCGCGTCCGCCGCGGGCGCGACGGGAGTGTCGGATGCCGCGGGCGCGCAGCCCGCGAGCAGGACGCCGGCCGTGACGACCGGGGCGAGCCGAAGAGCGAGGGAGCGCTTCACGAGGACCTTCTTCCGCGAGGAGGGAGACATCCTGCATCCCCGCTCGGATGCTAACCCGCGAAGTCTTTGATCGCGCCGAGCGCGCGCCGGGTTCAGTCGCCGAGGGGGATCTCGACCGAGGTCACCGAAGAACCGCCGAGGTCGAGCAGGCCGGGAACGGCCGCGGGGTGCTCATCGTCGGGCAGGAGTTCGGCGCGGGTCTTCGGCCGCGCCGGTTCGCCGGGAAGCCCGGCCCACTCGCTCGGTTCCTCGGGTCGCTGTACGAAGAGTCCCATGGAGCCATCCTCTCGCCGATTCCCGGTTCACGGCAGAGGGTGAGCTGTGAAGAAGGTTTCGATCAGGGTCGTCGCCGAGATCGCCGTCTCGCCGGAGCCCTCCGCTCCCGGCCACACGTGCCCTCCCCCGTCGATCCGGTAGTGCACCAGGGCACCGCGGTCGCGGCATCCGGTCCAGGTCTGCCTCTCGACCCCCGTCGCGACCGATTCCGAGCGCGGATCGATGGTGCAGCCGTTGCGCGTCGCCACCTGCGACAGCCAGAGCGGCACCGGGGCGACGGTCGCGTCGTGCCGGATGCCGCCGTCGTAGGGGATGACGTCGTCGGCGGTGCCGTGGAACTCGATCACCGGCACCGGGGAGCCGCTCTCACACGACGGGTTGGTCGCGGGGTAGATCGCACCCGAGACGACGGCGAAAGCGGCGAGGCGTTCGGGGAGGGCACACGACAACAGCGATACGAAGCCGCCGCCGTTCGAGATCCCGGCGGCGAACACGCGTTTCGGGTCGACGCAGAGACGCGACTCGACGTCGTCGAGGAGGGCCGCGGTGAAGGCCACGTCGTCCGCGCCCGACGAGTAGGGCGCCCCCTGCCAGCCGACGCCCGCCGCGGTGCTCGCCGCCTGCGGGTAGACGACGATCGCGCCGCTGCCGTTGAGGTCGCTGAGCTGCTCGAGCTGCCCGGGCGGCATGCGGTATCCGGCGAAGGCGAGGATGAGCGGCGTCGGCGTCTGCGTCGTCATCGTCGCCGGGACGTGCACGGTGTACACACGGGTCGCGCCGTCGACCGTCACCAAGAGCGGGGCGCTCGCGCCCGGCTCGAGGGTGAAGTTCGCGTCGCAGCCCGAGGCCGTGGCGGCAGGGCGCGTGCCCGCCCCGCATCCGGCCAGCACCGTGCCCGCCACGACCAAGGCGGCGAGGGCGACGAGCGGGCGGAGGCGCATCGGGTCATCCTACGGTTTGCCTGTAGCGGCGCAGAGAAGCATCATCCGACGGGGGCATCGCGATACGCGAAAGGCCCGGGATCTTCCGATCACCGGGCCTTTTCACAGAGCTGGGGTACCTGGACTCGAACCAAGAACAACGGAACCAGAAACCGCCGTGTTGCCAATTACACCATACCCCAATGGCTTCGAGCCGTAACTCGTGCCGAGGATCAAGCTTACGTGACGCGGAGCCCTGCGCCAAACCGGCGCCTCGCTCGGCGCGTCCCGGGCGCGTCCCGGGTGACTCGTCGCCAGCCGCGCCGACGACGGAGCTTCGCTCACCGATCCGCGTCGCATCCTCTGCGTCGGGCGCCGCCGCGCGCCCGAGAACGCGCGATCCCCGCGGCCGGAAGGCCACGGGGATCGGGGGGGGCGTCTCAGCCCAGGTGCGAGACCAGCGCCTCGAGGCGGCGGATCGACTCAGCCTTGCCGAGAAGCTCCATCGACTCGAACAGCGGCGGCGAGATGCGACGGCCGGTCAGCGCGACGCGCGGCGGGCCGTAGGCGACGCGGGGCTTGAGCCCGAGCTCTTCGACGAGGGCCGTCGACAGGGCCTCCTGCACGGCGGCGGCGGTGAAGTCGTCGACACCCTCGAGGGCACGAACGGATGCCGCGAGCACCTCCGCCGCATTCGCGGGCAGACCCGTGAGCGCATCCTCGGCGTAGTCGACCTCGGACACGAAGAGGAAGCCGAGCATGCCGGGGACCTCGCCCAGCAACTGCACGCGCTCCTGCACGAGCGGAGCCGCCTGGGCGATGATCGCGCGGTGCTCCTCGCTGGGCTGCTCCGCGATGAAGCCCGCCCCCGCGAGGTAGGGGACGAGGCGGGTCGCGAAGTCATCGGCATCCAGCATGCGGATGTGATCGCCGTTGATGGCCTCGGCCTTCTTCTGGTCGAAGCGCGCCGGGTTGGGGTTCACGTCCGCGATGTCGAAGGCGGCGATCATCTCGTCGAGCGAGAACACGTCGCGGTCGCTCGCGAGCGACCAGCCGAGAAGCGAGAGGTAGTTGAGCAGACCCTCGTGGATGAAGCCCTTCTCGCGCTGCAGGAACAGATCGGCCTGCGGGTCGCGCTTGGAGAGCTTCTTGTTGCCGGTCTCGCCCAGCACGAGCGGCATGTGGCCGAAGCGCGGCAGGAAGTCGGTGACGCCGGCGTCGAGCAGCGCGCGGTACAGCGCGAGCTGACGAGCGGTCGAGGGCATGAGGTCTTCGCCGCGGATGACGTGGGTGATCCCCATGAGCGCGTCGTCGACGGGGTTCACGAACGTGTACAGCGGGATGCCGCCGGCGCGCACGATCACGAAGTCGGGGAACGACCCGGCCGGGAAGGTGACCTCGCCGCGGATGAGGTCGACGAAGGTGAGGTCCTCGTCGGGCACGCGCACGCGCCACGCGGGCTCGCGACCCTCGGCGCGGAAGGCGGCCTTCTGCTCGTCCGTGAGGTCGCGGTCGAAGTTGTCGTAGCCGAGCTGCTTCGCGCGGCCGTTGGCCTCGTTGCGCGCGTCGATCTCTTCGGCGGTCGAGTAGCTCTCGTACACCGCACCCGCGGCGATGAGCTTGTCGAGCACCTCGCGGTAGATCTCGTGGCGCTGCGACTGCCGGTACGGAGCGTGCGGTCCGCCGACCTCGACACCCTCGTCCCAGTCGATGTTCATCCACCGCAGTGCCTCGAGGAGCTGCTGGTAGCTCTCCTCGCTGTCGCGCGCGGCGTCGGTGTCTTCGATGCGGAAGACGAGCTTGCCGCCGTTGTGCCGGGCGTAGGCCCAGTTGAACAGGACGGTGCGGATGAGACCGACGTGCGGCAGCCCCGTAGGTGAGGGGCAGAAGCGGACGCGAACGTCGGCGCCGGTGGCGGTCGTGGTGCGGGGATCGGGCGTGGCAGACATCCCCTCGATCCTACCGGCGGGCGGTGTCGCTTCCCGAGTGCCGGAGGTGATCGGCCAGCACCTCCCCCATGACCTCCAACGCCGCTCCGACCGCGGGCACATGCTCGGCCCCCCGCGCGGTCACGACGTGCAGGGTGCGCGCCTCGGCCGCGGGCAGTCGAGGAGCCGCGATGCCGGCGAGCATCGGGAGCGACGCCACCGCCATCCGCGGCAGGATCGCCATGCCGACCCCCTGGGCGACGAGGTTCTCGACAGCGATGAAGTTGTCGGTCTCGAACGCGATGTCGGGCGTGAACCCGGCCCGACCGCACGCTTCGAGAAGGTGCCCGCGGCACTGCGGGCAGCCCGCGATCCATCGCTCCCCCGCGAGCTGCGACAGGTCGATGGGGTCGTGCGCGGCGGCCGGGTGATCGGTGGGCACGACCACGACGGTGTCGTCGTCGCCGATGAGGCGGGACGAGAGACCGGATGCCGCGGACTCGAGATGTTCGCGCCGATCGCCGGGGTAGCTGTAGGTGAGGGCGATGTCGGCACGGTTCTCGCGCACGGCGGCGATAGCCTCGGGCGGCTCGGCCTCGACGAAGCTGATCGAGACGCCCGGGCGGCGCGCGGTGACGGCGGCGATCACGCGCGGCACCACGGTCGACGACGCGGAGGGAAAGGCGGCGATGCGGACCCGGCCGGCGCGAAGTCCCCGGAGCTCGGCGAGATCCCCGGCCGCGGCGTCGAGAGCCGTGGTCACGGCGGCGGCGTGACGGGCGAGGATCGAGCCGGCCTCGGTGAGACGCACGCCTCGGCCGACGCGTTCGACGATCGGCATCCCGGCCCGTCGTTCAAGTCGCCGCAGTTGCTGGCTCACCGCGGGCTGGCTGTAGCCGAGGGCCCGGGCGGCGGCCGTGATCGACCCGGTGTCGGCGATGGCTTTGACCACCCGCAGGGCGTTCGCGTCGAGGGAGTCATCGATGTCGGCCATGGGCATACATAAGCAGACGTGATGGTTTTCATGCAACACCTGTTCTGGTGCAATGACACGCGTGGCGAGATCCTGGGGTCATGAGCAGCCTCGCATCGCACTTCGCCGGCGGCCGCGACTATCTCGCAGCCTGCACCCTCGGCCTGCCCTCGCGCGCCACGGTGGCCGCGGTCCGCGCCGACCTCGAGTCCGCGGCATCCGGTCGACCCGACGTCGTCGCTGCGTCCCTGGCCGTCGAAGAGGCTCGAGCCTCGTACGCGCGTCTCGTGAGCTCCCCGGTGAGCGACGTCGCGATCGGCTCGCAGACGTCGGTCCAGGTGGCGCTGCTGGCCGCCTCGGTGCCCGACGGCGCCGAAGTGCTCTGTGCCGAAGGCGACTTCTCGTCGCTCGTCGCCCCGTTCGCCCACGCGGGCCGGGGCGTGCGACTGCGCACGGCTCCCCTTCGGGAACTCGCCGCCGCCGTCTCCCCCGACACCTGGCTCGTCGCCTTCTCGCTCGTGCAGTCGGCCACCGGAGAGGTCGCGGATGCCGCGGGCATCGCCGCCGCGGCCGCCCGCGCCGGAGCGCGCACCCTGTGCGACCTCACCCAGGCCGCGGGGTGGCTCCCCGTCGACGCGACCATGTTCGACGCGACGGTCTGCCACGCCTACAAGTGGCTCTGCTGCCCCCGCGGCGTGTCCTTCCTCACGATCACGCCCGCGTTCGCGAGCGAGATCCGGCCCGTGCAGGCCGGGTGGTACGCGGGCGACGACCCGTGGTCGTCCTGCTACGGCACGGGCGGCACCCTCGCCGCCGATGCCCGCCGCTTCGACGTCTCGCCCGCGTGGCAGGCGTTCGTCGGGGCCGCCCCCGCGCTCGCTCTGTTCGCCGACACCGACATCACGGCGACCTACGCGCACGTGACGGGCCTGGCGGCACGCTTCCGCGAGGGCCTCGGCCTGGAGCACCCCGAGCGCCCCTCGGCGATCGTCACCTGGCCGGATGCCACGGGCGAAGCCCTCGCCCAACTGACCGCCCACGGGATCACGGCGTCGGGGCGCGCGGGTCGAGCCCGCGTGGCGTTCCACGTGTTCAACGACGAACTCGACGTCGACCGGGCTCTGCACGCGCTCGGCGTCCGCGGCGGAGAGGACCTCTCGGCCTTCGACGGCTTGGTCTACGCGATCTGAGACTGCCCGCGACGATCGGCCTGCCCGCCCTTAGACCGTTGACGCGCGAGTCGCCATGAATCGTCGCTTCGACAGTGTTCGAAGCGACACATTGTGGCGACTCACGCGGCGGGTACGGCCCGGCGGGACCCGACGACGACAGCCCCCGCGCACACCAGCGCGACCGGTACGAACGCCCACAGCGCGAGTCCGCCGTAGCCGACGAGGCCGAGGATGACTCCCGCGAGCACGGAACCGACCGCCGCGCACGCGGTCATGAGGGTGTCGCTGCGGCCCTGACGTCGAGGACGCAGGGCGAGGGGTGTGACTTCGGTCAACAGCGCGGAGCCTGCCACGGTCGCCGCGCTCCACCCCAGCCCGAGCAGAACGAGACCGACGAGGACTCCGACCTGGGTGTCCGAGAAGGCGGCGGCGACAGCGAGCGATGCGGCGAGCAGCACCTGCCCCAGCAGGATCACGGGGATCCTCCCCCACCGGTCCGCCAGCACGCCGAACAGCGGCGACAGCCCGTACATGCCGAACACGTGCAGGGCGATCGTGACGCCGACGGCCAGGGTCACGGCATCCGGAGCGACGATGTGCGAGAGGTGCACCGGAGTCATCGCCATGACCGACGCCATCGTGACGTGAGAGGCCGCGACCGCGAGCATCGCGAAGCGGGCGGTCAGCGGACGATCGACCTCGGGGGCGGGAGCGGTGGCGGATGCCGCGCGCTCGCGGTCGAGGCGCTGGGCGAGCAGCAGCGGATCCGGGCGCAGCACGAGCACGTACAGCCCGAAGGCGCAGACCTGCGCGGCGAACGAGAACAGGTATGCCCCGGTGAGCGGGGGCATACCCACGCTCGCGCCGATGAGCTCACCCGGTGCCAGCAGCAGGGGCCCGACCACACCGCCCACCGTCGTCGCCCACACCACGGTCGCCAGGTCGCGCCCGCGGCGCGGGGTGGTGGAGAGGTCGGTGGCGGCGAACCGCGACTGCAGGGTCGCCGCGTTGCCGGCGCCGATCAGGGCGATGCCGACCAACAGCAGGGGGAACGCGTGCAGCGCCGCCGCGGTGATGACGACCGCGATGCCGAGGAGCGCGGCGATGTTGCCCGTCGTCAAAGCGACACGCCGGCCTCGGCGGCCGGCCAATCGAGCGAGCGGGATCGCGGTGAGCGCCGCGCCCAGGGTGACCGATGCCGTCGCGAAGCCTGACAACGCCTCCTGACCCGACAGGTCGGCGGCCAGCAACGCCCCGAGTGACAGCGTCGCCCCGAACGCGACACCCGTGAGCACCTGCCCCGCCGCGAGCACCCGCACCGTCCGGCGCTGCGTGGAGGCGAGATCGACGCCCGCGGGCGTCGGGATCTCAGGCATCTCGCGCGGTGTTGCGCAGCACCCCGATGCCGTCGATCTCGACCTCGACGACGTCGCCGGCGACGAACGAGCCGATGCCCGCCGGCGTGCCGGTGAGGATCAGGTCGCCCGGGAGCAGGGTGAACACGGCGCTGGCGTAGGCGATGAGGGCGGGGATGTCGTGGATCATGTCGGACACGGGACCCTGCTGACGCACCTCGCCGTTCACGCGCGTCGTGATGGACGCGGCCTTCAAGTCGAGGTCGGTCTCGATGACGGGGCCGACGGGGCAGAACGTATCGAAGCCCTTCGCGCGCGACCACTGGCCGTCGGTGGCCTGGAGGTCGCGCGCGGTGACGTCGTTCGCGACGGTGTAGCCGAAGATGTACTCGCCCGCGCGCTCGGCGGGGACGTTCTTGGCGATGCGGCCGATGACGACGGCCAGCTCGCCCTCGTAGTCGGTGCGCGAGCTGAGTTTCGTCGGGCGAACGATCTGATCGTTCGGGCCGATGACCGAGGTGTTGGGCTTGAGGAACATCAGCGGCTCGGCCGGTGCCTCCCCGCCCATCTCGGCGGCGTGGTCGTGGTAGTTCTTGCCGATGCAGACGACCTTCGAGCGCGGGATGACCGGCGCGAGCAGCCCGACCTCGGACAGGGGGATGCGCTCCCCCGTCGTGTCGAATCCGGCGAACATCGGGTCTCCGGCGAGCACCACGAGCTCGCCGTCGTCGACGATCCCGTAGCGGAGGGCATCCTGGTGGCTGAAACGAGCGATCTTCACCGTGCCAGCCTATCCGCGGCCTCCGACACGCGCGGGGGCCGCCCCCGTCCCTCTCCCCGGGTGAAGACGCCCCTCGCCGAGAATCACGGGCGGGACGCGTTTCTGCGCGCGGATCGCGTTCATGCGTGGATCACCGGGCGCTCGGGCCGCGGATGGGCCGCGACCCCCGCACTCGCGACGGAGGGGCCCCCGGCATCCGGGAACCCCTCCGTGAGACGACGCGGGTCAGGCGTCGAGGCGGTACAGCCAGCCGTGCTTGTCTTCGGCGCGGCCGTACTGGATGTTCGTGAGCTCTTCGCGCAGCTCGAGCGCGAGGGTACCGGTCGGCTGCTCGTCGATGAAGTCGCGACCCTTGAGGACGCCGATCGGCGTGACCACCGCGGCAGTGCCGCACGCGAAAACCTCGACGATGTCTCCGGATGCCACGCCCTGACGCCACTCGTCGAGCGAGACGTTGCGACCTTCGACGTGGTGGCCGCGGTCACGGGCGAGCTGCAGGATCGAGTCGCGCGTGATGCCCTCGAGGATCGAGTCGGACTGCGGGGTGACGATCGAGCCGTCCTTGTAGACGAACACGACGTTCATGCCGCCGAGCTCTTCGACGTTGCGGTCCTGGTCGAGGAAGACGACCTGGTCGCACTCGTTCTCGTACGCCTCGGACTGCGGCAGCAGGCTCGCTGCGTAGTTGCCACCGGTCTTGGCTGCTCCGGTGCCGCCCTTGCCGGCGCGGGAGTAGTCCTCGCTGAGCCAGATCGACACCGGCTGCACGCCGCCCTTGAAGTAGGCGCCGGCGGGGCTGGCGATCAGGTAGTACGCGACCTTGTGCGCGGGGCGGACGCCGAGGAACGCCTCTTTCGCGAACATGAACGGGCGCAGGTACAGGCTCTGGTCGTCGCCCGAGGGAACCCACGCGCCGTCGACCGCGATGAGCTCGCGCAGCGACTGCAGGAAGTACGGCACGGGCAGCTCGGGGAGGGCCAGGCGACGGGCCGAGCGCTGCAGGCGGCGGCCGTTCTGGTCGGGGCGGAAGGTGTGGACCGAGCCGTCGGCGTGACGGTAGGCCTTGATGCCCTCGAAGATCTCCTGACCGTAGTGCAGCACCGCGGCCGCCGGGTCGAGCGAGATGGGTCCGTAGGGCGAGACGCGCGGGCGGTGCCACCCGCCGCGGACAGACCAGCAGATGTCGACCATGTGGTCGGTGAAGCTCTGCCCGAAGCCGGGGTTGGCGAGGATCGCATCGCGGTCGGTAGCGCTCTTGGCCGCGAGGTTGCGGGTGACGGCGAACTCGAGCGGGTCGAGTCCGGTGTCGGGATCGGTGTCGATGGTGGTCATTCGTTGTCCAAAGCTTGTCGAGTGCCGGGGGCGATGCTCGCCGATCGGTCCAGGTTACGCCCGGACGCGCTCGGCGATGGCGTCGCCGATCTGGGCGGTGGTGCGGACCCCGTCGCGGTTCGCGATGTCGTCCTCGACCGCGCGGGTGACGCGGGCGGATTCGTCGGTGAGCCCGAGGTGATCGAGCAGGAGGGCGACGGAGAGGATCGCGGCCGTGGGGTCGGCCTTCTGGGATCCCGCGATGTCGGGCGCCGATCCGTGCACGGGCTCGAACATCGAGGGGAAAGCGCCGTCGGGGTTGATGTTGCCCGAAGCGGCGAGGCCGATGCCTCCGGTGACGGCGCCGGCCAGGTCGGTGAGGATGTCGCCGAAGAGGTTGTCGGTGACGATCACGTCGAAACGGCTCGGGTTCGTGACCAGGAAGATGGTTGCCGCGTCGACGTGCAGGTAGTCTACGTCGACCCCGGGGAACTCCTGCGCCACGGTGTCGACGATGCGCTTCCACATGCCGCCGGCGTGGACGAGCACGTTGGTCTTGTGCACGAGCGTCAGCTTGTGGCGACGGCGGTCGGCGAGGGCGAAGGCGTAGCGGACGACGCGCTCGACCCCGAAGGCGGTGTTCACCGAGGTCTCGTTGGCGACCTCGTGCGCGGTGCCGCGACGAATGGCACCGCCGTTGCCTACGTACGGCCCCTCGGTGCCCTCGCGGACGACCACGAAATCGATGTCGCCCGGGTCGGCGAGCGGGCCTGCGGCGCCGCGGTACAGCTTCGAGGGGCGCAGGTTGACGTAGTGGTCGAGTTCGAAACGGAGCTTCAGCAACAGACCGCGCTCGATGTTGGCGTCTTTCAGGCGGGGGTCGCCGGGGACTCCCCCGACGGCGCCGAGCAGGATCGCGTCGTGTGCGGCGATCGCGGCGAGATCGTCGTCGGTCAGGGTGTCACCCGTCTCGAGGTAGCGCCCGGCACCGAGCGAGAACGGCGTCTTCTCGAACGTCACGTCCGACGCTGCGGTGACGGCGTCGAGCACCTTGACGGCTTCTCTGACGACCTCGGGACCGATGCCGTCACCGGGGATGACGGCCAGCTTCACGACACGCGACATCGCTCTCCTCAGAGCTCGGGCACGTCACTTCTTCGACGTGCTGCGGGATCCTCCCAGGGTAGTGGCAGCGATGACCGCGGCCGCGACGATCAGACCCGCTCCGATGAGCGCCGTGATTACGACCCCGGAGTCGAAGGCGTGCGCGGCGGCGAGACGCAGGGCGTCGGCCAGGGCGACGTCGTCGAGCGTGTTCGACACCGCGACGGCCCCGGCGAGCGTCTCGCGGGCGGCCTGGGCCGCGGCGTCCGGGAGTCCCGCGGGCAACACGAGCTGAGCCCGGTAGAAGGCGGCGAGGATGCCGCCGAGCACCGCCGTGCCGAGGACGGCTCCCACCTCGTACGCTGTCTCGGAGACCGCGCTGGCCGCGCCGGCCTTCGCCGAGGGGGCGCTGGAGAGGATCAGCTCGTTCGAGACGGTCTCGGCCGCCCCGATACCGATGCCCAGCAGCGCGAACGCGATGATCAGCAGCGTCAGATCCGCCGTCGAGAGCGCGACCATGACGTAGGCGACCACCGAGAACGACAGGGCGACGGGCACGACGACCCGCGCCGGGAAGCGCTTGGCGACCGCGACCACCGCGAGGCCCGAGATGATCATGAGCACGAGCCCGGGCAGCAGGGCGAAGCCCGCGACCATCGGCGACAGTCCGACGACCAGCTGAAGGTGCTGAGCCACGAAGTAGAGGAAGCCCACGAGCCCCACCACGCTGAGCAGGTTGACCAGGATCGCGCCCGAGAACGAGCCCTGACGGAACAGTGTCATGTCGAGCATGGGCGTGGCCAGGCGCCGCTGGCGCCGGACGAAGAGCCAGCCGAAGACCACCCCGACGACGAAGAGCACGGGAGCGAGGGAGAGGGGGCCGTCGACGGCGAGCTTCTTGATGCCGTAGACGATCGGCACCATGGTCGCCAGCGACAGCAGCACGCTGACGGGGTCGAATCGCCCCGGCTGAGGATCACTACTCTCGGGCACGAAGAACGGCGCGAGGATCAGCAGCGGAACCAGCACCGGCACCGCCATGAGGAAGACGGAGCCCCACGTGAAGTGCTCGAGGAGGAAGCCACCGACGATCGGACCGAGGGCCGCTCCCGCCGAGAAGCCGGACGCCCACACGGCGATGGCGATGCGACGCTGGTCGCGGTCGCGGAAGATGCTGCGCAGCAGCGACAGGGTCGAGGGCATGAGCATGGCGCCGAACACGCCCATGAGCGCGCGGCCAGCGATGAGCAGAGCCGCGGTGGGCGCGAACGCCGACAGCGCGGACACCGCCGCGAAGCCGGTCGCCCCGATCAGGAGCATGCGGCGACGCCCGAACCGGTCGCCCAGGGTGCCCATGGTGACGAGGAGTCCGGCGAGCACGAGCGGGTAGACGTCGATGATCCAGAGCTGCTCGATGCTAGAGGGCTGCAGCGACAGGGCGATCTCGGGGAGCGCGAAGCTCAGCACCGTGTTGTCGACCGACACGAGAAGCACCGGCAGCATGAGGACGGCCAGCGCGAACCACCCGCGCCAACCGGCACGCGTCACGGTGATCTCCGAGGTGGGCAACGACGAGGTGAGCATTGTGCGAATCCGTTTCTTAACCGTCCAGCCGGTATAGTATCAGAGCAACACCGAACGCCGCCAGTACGATCGAGGAGTCATGAGCCGTCCCCCTCTTGCCCGCGAAGCCGTCCTCGACGCCTTCAGCCGCATCCTCGTCGACGAGGGCGAACGCGCCGCGACGATGGATGCCACCGCGCGCGGTGCGGGCGTGTCGAAGGGCGGCCTGCTCTACCACTTCGCCTCGAAGAGCGCTCTCGAAGCGGCCCTCGTCGAGCGGCTGGAGAGGCTCGCCGAAGAGGACGTCGCCGAGATCGAGCGATCCGACGAGGGCGTGGTCGCAGCTCACCTGCGCTCCTCGCAGAACACCGGCTCGCCCCTCGACGTGACCATCCTCGCCGTGTCCCGCCTCGCGCAGAACGGCAGCGACGCCGCCTCGGCATCCCTCCGTCGTGTCCGCGAGCTCTGGGAAGACAGCCTCCGTGCGCACACGCGCGACGAGACGGCGCTGCAGATGGTGCTGCTCGTCAGCGACGGGCTGTACTTCAACGCCGTCCTCGACCTCAACGCCCTCCCCGGCCCGGCCCTCGAGGGCGCCGACCTCGACGCGCTCATCGCCCGCGTCGTCGCCGCCGCGACCTAGACCGCGATATCACCGGTCAGTCGTGCGGCCGCTCGACCCGCCGCTCACGACGCTCGCGCCGGAGCTCGATCACCACCCCGAGCAGGATCAGCGCCCCGCCGATCACACCGACGAAACCCCACGGCGTGCGTCGCACGACATCGGCCACCCCGGCGACGACGAACAGGATGCCGAGACCGGCGGAGACGACGCGAAGGACGAGGGCCACGAGCGAAGTGTCATCCGCCCGATTATGCGTCGCCCCAGAGCGGGGAACGTGCGCGCCGAGAACGAACGGAAGAGGGGGCCGCCGCAGCGACCCCCTCCCCCGGAACGACCGTCCCGGGCGTCAGCCCTCGACGATGTCGATCTGTCGGAACAGGTCGGCGCCGACGGCCTCGCGCATGGCCACGAGGATCTCGTCGGGCACCGGCGAGTCGACCGTGAGCACCGAGAGCGCCCGCCCCGTGGCATCCGGAGCCGCCACCTGCAGGCCCGCGATGTTGATGCCCGCTTCGCCCAGCTTCTGGCCGTAGATCGCCACGATTCCGGGGCGGTCGGCGTAACGCATGACCACGTGGTGCTGCTCGATCGGCACCTCGATCTCGTAGCCGTTGATCGAGACGACCTTGGGCACCATGCGCGTGCCCGCGAGCGTGCCCGCGACCTCAAGGGTCGAGCCATCGGCCAGCGTGCCGCGCAGGATCGTGATGTTGCGGTACAGCGGGCTCTCGGCCTCGACGACCAGGCGAGCCTCGACGCCGCGCTGCTCGGCGAAGAGCGGGGCGTTGACGTACGAGACGCTCTCGCTGACGATGCGGCTGAAGTACCCCTTGAGGGCGGCGAGACGGTAGACGCTGACGTCGTACTGCGCGAGCTCTCCGCGCACCTCGATCTCGAGGCTGGTCAGGGCGCTGTCGGCGAGGCCGCTGAAGAACTGGCCGAGCATCTCGACCAGCGCGATACCGGGGCGCACGAAGGGGTCGATCGCGCCGCCGGCGACGTTCACGGCATCCGGAACGAGATCGCCCTCGAGAGCGAGCTTCACGCTGCGCGCGACCGAGACGCCCGCCTTCTCCTGCGCCTCCTCGGTGCTGGCGCCGAGGTGCGGGGTGACGACGACGTTCGGCAGGTCGAGGAGCTTGCGGGCGGGTCCGCCCTCGGCGGGGGGCTCGGTCGAGAACACGTCGAGACCGGCGCCGGCGATCTCACCCGTGGTGAGGGCGTCGAACAGCGCCTCTTCGTCGATGAGGCCGCCGCGGGCGACGTTGATGACGTAAGCGCTCTTCTTCATGCGGCGCAGCTGCTCGGCGCCGATCATGCCAGTCGTCTCGGGCGTCTTGGGCATGTGGATCGTGACGAAGTCGCTCTGCTCGAGCAGTTCGTCGAGCGAGACGAGCTGCACGCCGAGCTGCTGGGCACGAGCCGCCGTGACGTAGGGGTCGTACGCGATGACGCGCATGTCGAAGCCCTGCAGGCGCGCGGCGATGAGCGCGCCGATGCGGCCGAGCCCGATGATGCCGATCGTCTTCTCGAACAGCTCGGTGCCGGTGAACGAGCTGCGCTTCCACAGGCCCTGCGCGAGCGAAGCGTGCGCGGCCGGGATGCGGCGCGCGAGGCTCAGCACGTGACCGACGGTGAGCTCGGCGGCCGAGATGATGTTCGAGGTCGGGGCGTTGACGACCATGACGCCGGCCGCGGTGGCCGACTTGATGTCGACGTTGTCGAGGCCGACACCGGCGCGGGCGACGACCTTCAGCGACGGCGCGGCAGCGAGGGCCTCGGCGTCGATCTGGGTGGCCGAGCGCACGAGCACCGCGTGGGCGTCGGCGAGGGCCGACAGCAGCGCGGGGCGGTCGGTCCCGTCGACGCCTCGCACGTCGAAGTCGGGGCCGAGCGCGTCGATCGTGGCGGGAGAGAGTTCTTCGGCGATGAGCACGACGGGCTTCGTCACGGATACGTCCTTCGAAACGGTGCTGGGGACGGCCGCGCACCGTCGCACACCGCCGGCGCGAACCGGGCGCGCGACCCGTGCGGGCCGTCTGTCAGCCTAGCGCGGAGCCACCCGACGCCCTGACCGTGTGACACCGCACGACGGGGCTGCGCTGGCCGTGTGCAAGCCCGAGCGGGGCGGAGCGGGGTAGACATCGCCCCGACACCTCCGCCGCATGAGACCGCATCTCGCAGACGACCCGCGTCAGCGTGACGCCGAGATGTCAGCGACATGCCGTCTCGCGGCGAACGACGCCACGCGCGAGCAGAACGGGACCGGATGCCGGGACCCTCGTCCTCAGCCGCCGTACAGGCCGTAGGAGGTGGTGCCGTAACCCACGATCGCGAGCCAGAACGCGGCGGAGAGCGTCAGCCCCGCGAGCAGGGCGATCGCGAGCTCGCCCGCTTTTCGCCGCTGGCCGATCGCGAAGGCCACACCGAACGCGACGAGTGGGAACACGATCGGAAGGATATACACGAACCAGCCCAGACCGTTGAGCCCCAGGGGGCCGTTGACCTGCTGGATCAGCAGCGCGACCGAGCTCCACACGACGTACGCGTAGAACAGGCCGAAGAGTCCCGCGATCGTGACGAGAAGCCACGTCGGCAGGTGGCGGGAGCGGACGGGAGTGCTCATGCGAAGGCTCCCAACGACAGGAACGGCCAGGGAACGAGAAGCACGATCCCCACGATCAGCAGCAGGAAGCGCTGCCACGTGCGCCAGCTGCGCGTGAGAGCGAGCACGGCGACGAACCACACGACCGGGGCGAGCGCCGCGCCGATCGTCAGGGCGATCACCGTCACCGACGGAATGGGAAGACCGAGGCCGTTCAGCCGCAGTCCCGCGAGAAGCCAGCCAATCGCGAAGAGCAGGAACGTCGCCGCCACCATGCCGATCCCCACGAGACCCACGTTCCCGAGGGGCGCCGCGTGGGCGGCATCCGGATCCTCATCGTCGACGTCGTCGACCGCGACCGGCTCGGAGCGGACGGGCTCGGGATGCCGGGTGACCGGCGCCGCGGCAGGCTGCAGGGGCTCGATCGGCTCGGCCTCGACCTCGCCGCCGGGGACGGGGGTCGGCGCGTGCTTCTCGCCGACGTCGAGGGTGGGGTCGTCGTCACCGCCCCAGGACAGGGCGTCGTCATCGCGCGGAGTGCTCACGGCTCCACGGTAGCGGCGCTCCCCCGCCGCCGGGCCGCGCCCCGCCGAAACGGCGAACGCCCCGGAACCGCGAGGTCCCGGGGCGTTCGACGAGAGGATCAGCGCGCGGCGGAACCCTCGACGTAGTCGGAGTCCTGCTGCTTCCACGCGAAGAGGCCGCGCAGCTCCTTGCCGGTCGCCTCGATGGGGTGACCCTGCTCCTTCTCGCGGAGCTCGAGGAACTCGGGGGCGCCCTTGTCCTGGTCGGCGATGAAGCGCTCAGCGAAGGCACCCGACTGGATGTCGCTGAGGACGGCCTTCATGCTGGCCTTGACGTCGGACGAGATGACGCGGGGACCCGAGACGTAGTCGCCGTACTCGGCGGTGTCGGAGATCGACCAGCGCTGCTTGGCGATGCCGCCCTCCCACATGAGGTCGACGATGAGTTTGAGCTCGTGCAGCACCTCGAAGTACGCGATCTGCGGCTGGTAGCCCGCTTCGACGAGGGTCTCGAAGCCGGCCTGCACGAGGTGGCTCATGCCACCGCAGAGCACGGCCTGCTCGCCGAACAGGTCGGTCTCGGTCTCTTCGGTGAAGGTCGTCTTGATGACGCCGGCGCGGGTGCCGCCGATGGCCTTGGCGTACGACAGGGCGGTGTCCCAGGCCGAGCCCGAGGCGTCGCGCTCGACGGCGATGATGTCGGGGATGCCGCGGCCCGCGACGTACTCGCGACGCACGGTGTGACCGGGAGCCTTGGGGGCGACGAGGATCACGTCGACACCCTCGGGGGCGTCGATGTAGCCGAAGCGGATGTTGAAGCCGTGCGCGAAGGCGAGCGTCTTGCCCTCGGTCAGCTTGTCCTTGATCGAGTCGGCGAAAATCGAACGCTGGTGCTGGTCGGGCGCCAGGATCATGATCAGGTCGGCCCAGTCCGCGGCATCCGCCACGTTCTTGACCTCGAAGCCGTCTTCCTGCGCCTTGGCGGCCGACTTGGAGCCGTCCTTGAGCGCGATGACGACCTCGACACCCGAGTCGCGCAGGTTCTGCGCGTGGGCGTGACCCTGCGAGCCGTAGCCGACGATCGCGACCTTCTTGCCCTGGATGATCGAGAGGTCGGCGTCGTCGTCGTAGAAAATCTCTGCCATGAGGATGTTTCTCCTTGAATCGTGGCCCCCGCTCAGGGGCCGCTGGTGAGTGGGAAGTTGGGAAGATTCAGCCGCGCAGGACGCGCTCGGTGATGCTCTTGCCGCCGCGACCGACGGCGAGCAGGCCCGACTGCGCGAGCTCCTTGACGCCGAAGGGCTCGATCGCCTTGAGGAAGGCCGCGACCTTGCCCGAGTCGCCGGTGATCTCGATCACGATGGCGTCGGGGGCGTAGTCGACGACCGACGCGCGGAAGAGATTCACGACCTCGAGCACGTTGGAGCGGCTCGCGTTGTCGGCGCGCACCTTGACGAGCACGTGCTCGCGCTGGACGGAGCTGGCGGGGTCGAGCTCGACGATCTTGATGACGTTGATCAGCTTGTTCAGCTGCTTGGTCACCTGCTCGAGCGGCAGACCCTCGACGTCGACGACGACCGTGATGCGCGAAAGACCCGGCACCTCGGTGACACCCACGGCGAGCGATTCGATGTTGAAGCCGCGGCGGGCGAACAGGCCCGCGACGCGCGTGAGCAGACCGGGCTTGTCCTCGACGAGGAGGCTCAGAACGTGGCGGGACATCTCAGTCCTCCTGCTCGTTGAAGGTGGGCGAGTGATCGCGCGCGTACTGGACGTAGCTGTTGCTGACGCCCTGCGGGACCATCGGCCAGACCATGGCGTCGGCGCTCACGACGAAGTCGATCACGACCGGGCGGTCGTTCGTGTCGAGCGCGAGCTGGATGGCCGCGTCGATCTCGTCTTCTTTCTCGACGCGGATCGCCAGGCATCCGTACGCCTCGGCGAGCTTGACGAAGTCGGGGATGCGGCGGGTGCCGTGTCCCGTGTTCAGGTCGGTGTTCGAGTGGCGGCCGTCGAAGAACAGCGTCTGCCACTGGCGCACCATGCCGAGCGAGGAGTTGTTGATGATCGCGACCTTGATCGGGATGTCGTTGATGACGCAGGTCGCGAGCTCCTGGTTGGTCATCTGGAAGCAGCCGTCGCCGTCGATCGCCCACACGGCGCGCTCGGGCTGGGCCACCTTGGCACCCATTGCCGCGGGCACCGCGTAGCCCATGGTGCCGGCACCGCCGGAGTTGAGCCATGCGTTCGGGCGCTCGTACTTGATGAACTGCGCGGCCCACATCTGGTGTTGGCCCACGCCCGAGGCGTAAACGCCCTCGGGGCCGGTCATCTCGCCGATGCGCTGGATCACGTACTGCGGCGAGAGCAGACCATCGGTGGTGGGCGTGTAGCCGAGCGGGAACTCCTCGCGGAGCCCGTTCAGGTAGGTCCACCACTCGGTGTAGTCGTGGGGCTGCTCAGCGTCGACGGCACGGAACGCGGCGTCGAGGTCGACGAGCACGTCCTTCAGGTCGCCCACGATCGGCACATCGGCTGTGCGGATCTTTGAGATCTCGGCCGGGTCGATGTCGACGTGCACCACCTGCGCGTGCGGGGCGAAGAGCGCCGCCTTGCCGGTCACACGGTCGTCGAAGCGCGCGCCGAGCGAGACGATCAGGTCGCTCTCTTGCAGGGCGAGCACCGCGGGCACGGTGCCGTGCATGCCCGGCATGCCGAGGTGCTGCTCGTGCGAGTCGGGGAACGCGCCGCGCGCCATGAGCGTGGTGACCACGGGCGCACCGGTCGCTTCGGCGAGCACCTTCAGCTCGGCCGAGGCGTTCGCGCGGATCGTGCCACCGCCCACGTACAGCACGGGCTTCTTGGCGGCGGCGAGCAGCTGAGCCGCGGCCTGGATCTGCTTGCCGTGCGCCTTGGTCACGGGGCGGTAGCCGGGGAGCTCGACCTTGGGCGGCCAGACGAACGGCGCTTCGGCCTGCTGGGCGTCCTTGGTGATGTCGACGAGCACGGGACCGGGGCGACCGGTCGAGGCGATCTCGAAGGCCGCGGCGATCGCGCCGGGGATCTCTTCGGCGGTCTTCACCAGGAACGAGTGCTTGGTGATCGGCATGGTGATGCCGACGATGTCGGCCTCCTGGAAGGCGTCCGTTCCCATGAGGGTCGAGAACACTTGGCCGGTGATGCAGACCAGCGGCACCGAGTCCATGTAGGCGTCGGCGATGGCGGTGACGAGGTTGGTCGCGCCGGGGCCCGACGTCGCGATCGCGACGCCGACCTTGCCCGAGGCGGCGGCGTAGCCCTCGGCCGCGTGGCCGGCGCCCTGCTCGTGGCGCACGAGGATGTGGCGCACGTGCTCGTCGTCCATGAGCGGGTCGTAGACGGGCATGATCGCCCCGCCCGGCAGACCGAACACATCGGTCACGCCGAGCAGGTCGAGCGAGCGGACGACCGCCTGAGCACCCGTCATCACGGGCGCCGGAGCGGTGCGGGCGGGCGGCCGGGGAATGGCTGCCGT
This sequence comes from Microbacterium testaceum, assembly GCF_029761935.1. NCBI lineage: Bacteria > Bacillati > Actinomycetota > Actinomycetes > Micrococcales > Microbacteriaceae > Microbacterium > Microbacterium testaceum. The sequence goes on along the minus strand of NZ_CP121699.1, from coordinate 233,361 downwards.
GGAGGAATCGATGGACATGGGAGTACCTCGAGAACCGGGAGAAGGTGAGAAGGGGGACGGCCGTCAGCCCGTGACCGCGCCCTCCGCGGCGGAGTGCACGAGCTTGGAGTACTTGGCCAGAACGCCACGGGTATAGCGCGGGGGAAGCGGTTCCCAGCCTTCGCGGCGGGAACTCAGCTCGGCGTCATCGACGATCAAGTCGAGAGTGCGAGCGGCGATATCGACCCGTATCAGATCACCATCGCGCACGAAGGCGATGGGACCTGCGTCCACCGCTTCGGGAGCTATGTGGCCGATGCACAGGCCGGTTGTGCCGCCTGAGAATCGTCCGTCCGTCAACAGTAGTACATCTTTTCCGAGGCCCGCGCCCTTGATGGCCGCGGTGATCGCGAGCATCTCGCGCATGCCCGGACCGCCCTTGGGACCCTCGTAGCGGATGACCACGACGTCGCCGGCGGCGATCTCGCCCGCCTCGAGGGCGTCCATCGCGCCGCGCTCGCGCTCGAACACGCGGGCGGGGCCTTCGAAGACGTTCCCGTCGAAGCCGGCCGACTTCACCACCGCACCCTCGGGGGCCATCGAGCCGTGCAGGATCGTGATGCCGCCGGTCGCGTGGATCGGGTCGTTGAACGAGTGGATGACCTTGCCGTCGACCGGGTCGGGGTTCAGGTCCGCGAGGTTCTCGGCGAGGGTCTTGCCCGTGACGGTGAGCGCGTCGCCGTGCAGCAGCCCCTCGTCGAGCATGGCCTTCATGATGACCGGGATGCCGCCGTGGCGGTCGACGTCGTTCATGACGTACTGGCCGAAGGGCTTCATGTCGGCCACGTGGGGCGTGCGGTCGCCGATGCGGTTGAAGTCGTGCAGGTTGAGCTCGACCTCGGCCTCGTTCGCGATGGCGAGCAGGTGCAGCACGACGTTGGTCGAGCCGCCGAGCGCCATGGCGAGGGCGATGGCGTTCTCGAACGCCTCTTTGGTGAGGATGTCGCGCGTGGTGATGCCCTGGCGCAGCAGGTTGACCACGGCCTCGCCCGAGCGGTGGGCGAAGTAGTCGCGGCGGCGGTCGGCCGAGGGCGGGGCTGCGGAGCCGGGGAGGCTGAGGCCGAGGGCCTCGGCGACGGACGCCATGGTGTTGGCGGTGTACATGCCACCGCACGCGCCCTCACCCGGGGCGATCGCGCACTCGATGCGCTTGAGATCGGCCTCGCTCATCTTGCCCGCGAGGCACGCGCCCACGGCCTCGAACGAGTCGATGATCGTGACGTCCTTCTCGGTGCCGTCGCTGAGCTTGACCCAGCCCGGGGCGATGGAGCCGGCGTAGAGGAAGACGCTCGAGAGGTCGAGACGAGCGGATGCCATGAGCATGCCGGGGATCGACTTGTCGCAGCCGGCGAGCAGCACGGAGCCGTCGAGGCGCTCGGCCATCATCACGGTCTCGACGCTGTCGGCGATGACCTCGCGCGACACGAGCGAGAAGTGCATGCCCTCGTGGCCCATCGAGATGCCGTCGGAGACGGAGATGGTCCCGAACTGCAACGGGTACCCGCCGCCGGCGTGCACGCCCTCTTTCGCGCCCTGCGCGAGGCGGTCGAGGCTGAGGTTGCAGGGCGTGATCTCGTTCCAGCTCGACGCGATGCCGATCTGGGGCTTGTCCCAATCCTCGTCACCCATGCCGACGGCGCGGAGCATTCCGCGCGACGTGGTGGCTTCGATGCCATCGGTGACGACGCGACTGCGGGGCTTGATGTCGAATTCGCCGGTGTTCGGATTCTGCGGTGCGGGCATTCTCGAAGTCTATTGCGCGGGTACGACACCCGATGCTCCGCAGGCCGTGAACGCTCGATTAATCGGCGCTCGTGAACCCCGCGCCCGGTGCCGGCCGCATCGACTTCCGCGCGGACGCGGATCGTCGAGGTGGCGTCGGGTCAGTCGACGTGCGCACGACGCAGGCGCGCCACATCCTCCAACACCGCGACGAACGCGTCGATGTCGTCCACGCGGAGCGTCGCCGCGGTGTCTCCCCCGCCCACGCGCACGCCGAGGTCACCGGCATCCAGGGAGCTCAGGGCATCTTCATCGGTGACGTCGTCGCCCGCGAACAGCACGGCCGTCGCCCCGACGCGCTCGCGCAAGCGCGCCACGGCGGAGTCCTTGCCCTCGTGTCGGAACGAGAACTCGAGGATGTCGTGGCCGGTGCGACGCCGCCACGAGGGCGCTCGATCGGCGAGCATCTCGTCGACGAGAGCACGGGCGGCCCGAGCGGTCGCGGCATCCGCGGTGCGCGTGTGGACGCCGAGACCGTACTCCTTGGGCTCGATCCAGACACCCGCCATGTCGGCCGTGCGCTCGAGGACCTCCTTCTGCAGCTCGTCCCGCAGCTCGAGGTCGGCGGCGTTGTCGCCCGTCTCTTCGATCCCTGCACCGGGCACCCAGAACTGGGCGCCGTGCGAGCCCGCGAGCAAGATGGGCGAGGAGTCGTCGTGCTCGGCGATCTCGCGCAGGTGCCCGAGCGAGCGCCCCGAGACCAGGGCGACGACCGTACGCGGGAGCACCGCGAGGGCGTCGACCGCGGCCCGGGCACCCGGGGTCATCCGCGCCGACATCGGCTCGTCGACGAGCGGCGAGAGCGTGCCGTCGAAATCGAGGGCGACGAGGAGCGTGTCGGTGGTGGCGACGGCCTCGACCGTCGCGTCGGCGGCGGTCATTCGGCATCCGTTTCGTCGATGGGTTCGCGTTCGGGGACCGAACCGTCGTCGTGTTCGATCACCTCGGCGGCAGCGGCGGCGCTCGACGATTTCTCGTGGAAGACCGACAGCGCCTCGAGGAATTCCCGCGACCAGTCTTCGACGTCGTGGTCACGCACGCGTTTGCGCAGGGCCCGCATGCGGCGACCCTGCTCCGCGGCGGGCATGTCGATCGCGCGCACGATCTGGTCCTTCAGCCCGTCGATGTCGTGCGGGTTGATGAGCAGGGCGCTGCCCATCTCGTCGGCGGCTCCCGCGAACTCGCTCAGCACGAGCACGCCGCGGTTGTCGATGCGGCTGGCGACGTACTCCTTGGCGACGAGGTTCATGCCGTCGCGGAGCGCGGTGACGAGCATGACGTCGGCCGCGAGGAAGAGGGCGACCATCTCTTCGCGCGGGTACGACTGATGCAGGTAGCGGATGGCCGTGTGCGTGGTGGTGTCGTAATCGCCGTTGACGCGCCCGACGGTCATCTCGATCTCGTCGCGCAGCTGCACGTAGGCGTCGACGCGCTCACGGCTCGGGCTCGCCACCTGCACAAGGGTGGCGTCCTCGACGGTGGCCCGGCCGTCTTCGAGCAGTTCGCCCCACGCTTTCAGGCGGTGGCGGATGCCCTTGGTGTAGTCGAGGCGGTCGACCCCCAGCAGGATCTTGCGCGGATTGCCAAGCCCCTCGCGGATCTCTTTGGCGCGCTGCTGGATCTCGGGCTTCTGCGCGAGCTCGATGTAGGACTCGGCGTCGATCGAGATGGGGAACGCCTTCGCAAGGGCGACGCGCGTGCCGCCCTGGGAGTCGGGCACCAGGATGCCGCTGGCCTTGGTCTCGTATCGCAGCTGTCGCCGCACGGCCCGGGCGAAGTTGCCGGCGTCGGCCACGCGCTGGAATCCGATGACGTCGGCGCCGAGAAGTCCCTCGAGCACCTGCTTGCGCCAGGGCAGCTGCGAGTACAGGCCGTAGGCGGGGAACGGGATGTGGTGGAAGTACCCGATCGTGAGGTCGGGGCGGAGCTCGCGCAACAGTTTGGGGACGAGCTGGAGCTGGTAGTCCTGCACCCACACGATGCCGCCCTCGGCGGTCACGTCGGCGGCGGCGCGGGCGAAGCGTTCGTTCACCTTCACGTAGGCGTCCCACCACGCGCGCTTGTACGTCGGCGCGGCGATGACGTCGTGGTACAGCGGCCAGATGGTGTCGTTCGAGAAGCCCTCGTAGTAGAGCTGCACGTCGGACGCCGACAGGGTCACGGGAACGAGGTGCGTGCCCTCGAAGTCGAAGGGGTCGACGGTGGCATCGGCTTGACCGGCCCATCCGACCCAGGCGCCTTCGGCGCGGCGCATGACGGGTTCGAGAGCGGTGACGAGACCGCCGGGTGAGCGTCGCCACCCCTCGCCGTCGGGGGTGCGATCGACGGGCAGTCGGTTGGCGACGACGACGAAATCGGCCTGGGTCACAGGTCCTCCTCGGGGATCGTCCTCAGGCTAACAGCGGGCCCGATCCGCGCACGGGGCTGGACGGGATGCGATACGTGCGTTCTCGCGCGCGGGCCGGCCGTGCTCCGCTGTCAAGGTGCGGCGCCGGATCACACCGCTCGATAGGTTGGGCTCATGCGGCAGTACATCTTCGGAACCGGTCTTCTCAGCGCCATCACCGGCGGCGTCACGCTCTTGCGCGGGCTCAAGAACGACGAGCCGTTCACCTGGCGCACGGCGCTGGCGTGGCTGAGCTGGGGCATCACGCTCGCGCTCGCGATCGGCGCGGTCGTCGACACGCGCCGCGCGCGTCGGGGTCGCGTGATCTCGGGGGACTCCCCCGTCTCGAAGAAGCAGGAGAAGCTGTTCAAGAAGCGTCTCGCGCGCTGACCCACGGAGACCTCACGGATGCCGCGGCCTCGAGGTCGCAGCATCCGTTCGTCTGAGGCCGGCCCTACCGGGTGAGGATCAGCGCGTCGCCCTGACCGCCACCGCCGCACAGCGCCACCGCGGCCGTGCCGCCATCGCGACGTACCAGCTCGTGCACCGCGTGGACGACGAGACGGTTGCCCGAGGCGCCGATGGGGTGCCCGATCGCGATGCCGCCGCCGTGCGGGTTGACGACCTCGTCGGAGACGCCCAGCTCGGCCTGCGACCGCGCGACCACGGCGCCGAAGGCCTCGTTGATCTCGACGAGGTCGAGGTCGGATGCCGCGATGCCCTGCTTCTCGAGCGCTTTCGCGATCGCGCGGGCGGGCTGGGCGTGCAGGGAGTTGTCGGGGCCGGCGACCTGACCCGAGGCCCCGACCACGGCGAGCACGTCCCACCCGCGCTCGTCGGCGATCGCGCGGGTGGTGACGACCACCGCGGCGGCGCCATCGGAGATCTGCGAGGCGTTTCCCGCGGTGATCGAGCCGCCCTCGGCGAAGGCGGGACGCAGCTTCGCGAGCGTCTCGACCGTCGTGTCGGCGCGGATGCCCTCGTCGGCCGAGACGACCACGGGGTCGCCCTTCCGCTGCGGGATCGACACCGGGACGATCTCGGCGTCGAACATCCCGTCCGCCTGCGCGGCGGCGGCGCGCTGGTGGGAGCGGGCGGCCACGGCATCCTGAGCTTCGCGCGTGACCTCGTACCGGGCGTTCGCGCGCTCGGTCGAGGCGCCCATGCTCTCGCGGTCGTACGCGTCGGTGAGGCCGTCGTGCGCCATGTGGTCGAGCACCTCGACGGAACCGTAGGCGTAGCCGTCGCGCGAGTTCATCAGCAGGTGCGGAGCGCGGGTCATCGACTCCATGCCCGCGGCGACGACCACCGTCGCGTCTCCCAGGCGCAGCATGCGTGCCGCGTCGATGACCGCGGTGAGGCCCGACAGGCAGACCTTGTTGATGGTGGCGGAGTGCACGTCCCAGCCGATGCCCGCTTCGATCGCGGCCTGGCGCGCGGCGTTCTGCCCCGCTCCGGCCTGCAGCACCTGGCCCACGAGCACCGCGTCGACGGCGTCGGCGGGGATGCCGCCGCGCTCGAGCGCCCCGCGGATGGCGGCCGCCCCGAGCTGCACGGCAGTCAACGGCGCGAGCTGCCCCTTCAAGCGGCCCTGCGGGGTGCGGGCGGCGGCGACGATGACGACGTCGTTCTGTGCGGTCATGCGTGCTGCTCCTCAGCGAGTCGGACGGTCAGCGCGGGCTCGGTGGCGGCCCGCACCTCGTCGACGCTCACCCCGGGGGCGAGCTCGACGAGCACGAGTCCATCCTCCGTCACATCGATCACGGCGAGGTCGGTGATGATGCGGTCGACGACGCCGCGGCCGGTCAGCGGCAGCGAGCACTCGTCCACGATCTTCGGTGAGCCGTCGCGGGCGACGTGCTCCATCAGCACGATCACGCGGGCGGCGCCGTGGACGAGGTCCATCGCTCCCCCGGGGCCCTTGACCATCTTTCCGGGGATCATCCAGTTCGCCAGGTCTCCGGATGCCGACACCTGCATCGCCCCGAGGATGGCGGCGTCGATCTTGCCCCCGCGGATCATCCCGAAGCTCAGCGCCGAGTCGAAGAACGCCGACCCCGGGAGCGTGGTCACGGTCTCTTTGCCGGCGTTGATGAGGTCGGCGTCCACCGCGTCCTCGGTCGGGTAGGGACCGACGCCGAGGATGCCGTTCTCGGACTGCAGCACGACCGTGACCCCGTCGGGCACGTAGTTGGGCACGAGCGTCGGCAGGCCGATGCCGAGGTTGACGTACGAGCCGTCGGCGAGCTCGCGGGCGGCGCGGGCGGCCATCTCGGTGCGGGCCAGAGCCATCAGCGGGTCTCCTCACTCACGGTGCGCTTCTCGATGCGCTTGGGGATGTCGGGGCCGACCTCGACGAGGCGGTGGACGTAGACGCCGGGGAGGTGAACGGCATCCGGGTCGAGCTCTCCGGGTTCGACGAGGTGCTCGACCTGCACGATGCAGGTGCGGCCGGCCATCGCGGCGAGGGGGTTGAAGGCGCGCGCGGCCTTACGGAACACGAGGTTGCCGTGCCGGTCGCCCGTGTGGGCGTGCACGAGCGAGAAGTCGGTGGTGATGGCCTCTTCGAGCACGAACTCGCGCTGCTCGCCGTTCACCTCGAAGGTGCGGACGTCCTTGACCGGGGAGGCGACGGCGATGCCGCCGGCCCCGTCGTAGCGACGCGGCAGTCCGCCCTCGGCGACCTGGGTGCCGACACCGGTCTGGGTGTAGAAGGCCGCGATGCCCGAGCCGCCGGCCCGCAGCTTCTCGGCGAGCGTGCCCTGCGGGGTGAGCTCGAGCTCGAGTTCGCCCGAGAGGAACTGCCGCTCGAACTCCTTGTTCTCTCCGACGTACGACGAGGTCATCTTGCGGATGCGACCGGCGCCGAGCAAGATGCCGAGCCCCCAGTCGTCGACGCCGCAGTTGTTCGACACGACCGACAGGTCGCTGGTCCCCTGGGCGAGAAGGGCCTCGATGAGGGCGAGGGGGTTGCCGGACAGGCCGAACCCGCCGACGGCGAGAGACGCCCCGTCGGGGATGTCGGTGACGGCCTCTGCGGCCGAGGCGACGGTCTTGTCGATCACGCAAACTCCTTCGTTTCGTCCTCCTACGGTGCGCTGGGTGGGCCCGCCCGGTCGACCGTGCTCTTGTCATGTGGATGACGTGGGGCTTAGCGTCCACATCGTGGACACTGCATCGCGATCCGTTCCCGGCGCCCAGGCCATCTCGCGGGCGGCCCGACTCCTGCGCCTCGTGACGGCCGCGGGCGAGACCGGCGCGTCGGTCGGCGACCTCGCGCGCGGCGCCGATCTCACGCGACCGACCGCGCACCGCCTCCTCAGCGCACTGCGCGCCGAGGGGCTCGTCGACCGCGACGAGCCGACCGGTCACTGGCTACCGGGGCCGGAGCTCTATCTGATGGGGAGTGTGGCGGCATCCCGATTCGACATCACCTCGACCGCGCGCGACATCGTGCGCTCCCTGGCGGTCCGAACCGAGGAGAGCGCGTTCCTGTCGGTGCGGCGGGGCGACGAGACGGTATGCCTAGTGCGCGAGGACGGGAGCTTTCCGATCCGCTCGTTCGTGCTGTCGGAAGGGGTGCGCTTCCCCCTCGGGGTGGCCTCGGCGGGGTTGGCGATCCTGGCGTTCCTGCCGTCGAGCGAGGTGGATGCGTATCTCGAGCGGCATCCGGAACTTCCCGAGAAGTGGGGGGCGTCGCACTCCCCCACCCGTCTGCGTGGGCGAATCCGCGACACGCAGGCTCGCGGATACGCGGTGAACCCGGGACTGATCGTGGAGGGGAGCTACGGGCTCGGCGCGGCCGTGTTCACGCGGGCGGGCGACCCGCAGTGGGCTCTCAGCCTGACCGGGGTGGAGTTCCGCTTCGGCGGCGAGCGCCTTGCTGAGCTTGGACGGATCCTTCTCGCGCACGCGCACCAGTTGTCCACGCGCATCGCGTCTCGGTGAATCCGCCCGAATAGATACCCAAGGTATATACCGAGGGTATACTTCTAAGTATGACCCGCCACGACGACCTGCAGACGCTTCTGCTCGCGGTGCACGCCCTCACCCGCGTCGCGGCTCTCGACACCCAGACCGACGCCCCCGCCGCGCAGTGGCGCACACTGACCCTCCTGCGCGACCACGGCCCCCAGCGCCTCGGCGACCTCGCGACCCTCAGCCGTGTGACACAACCCGGCATGACCCGACTCGTCCACCAGATGGACGCCGCGGGACTCGTCGAGCGCCGCCGCCTGCCCGACGACTCGCGCGTCAGCGTGGTCGCCGCCACGGCGAAGGGCCTCGACGCGCTGGCCGGGTGGTACGAGCAGTTCCGCGCGGCCCTTGCGCCGCACGTGGCCGACCTCTCGGAGAAGGAGTGGGATGCCGTGAGCGTCGCCGCCTCCGCGCTCTCACTGCGCGTGGGGATGGCGCCGACTCCCGCGGGTCGACACCAATTCACAGACATCCGAACCCCCGACGACGATGGCGCCGCCGACCCCACCGAAGACCGCGGAGCCCTCGCGGAATCCGCAGAAGAACAGGAGGTGGTCCGGTGAGTGCCGGAACCGCAGCAGTCAGCAAGGCGCCCAGCGTCTGGAAACAGCCCGCGCAGGTCTGGGCCGTCGCCTTCGCGTGCGTCGTCGCCTTCATGGGCATCGGTCTCGTCGACCCGATCCTCCCCGCCATAGCGGATTCCTTGAAGGCCACCCCGGTCGAGACGGAGCTGCTGTTCACCAGCTACCTCGTCGTGACCGGCCTGGCGATGCTCATCACCAGCTGGATCTCGAGCCGCATCGGCGCCAAGGCGACCCTGCTCGTCGGTCTCGGTTTGATCGTCGTGTTCGCGTTCTTCTGCGCCATCAGCGGCAGCGTCGACGCCGTGATCGGCTTCCGCGCCGGATGGGGTCTGGGCAACGCCCTCTTCATCTCCACCGCGCTGGCGACCATCGTGGGCGCGGCATCCGGCGGGAGCTCGGCCGCGATCATCCTCTACGAAGCCGCGCTGGGCCTCGGCATCGCCGTGGGGCCGCTGCTCGGGGGCATCCTGGGTGAAGTCAGCTGGCGCGGGCCGTTCTTCGGCGTCGTCGTCCTGATGGCGATCGCGTTCCTCGCGGTGGCGGTCCTTCTGCGCGGCCCCCAGCCCGCGCGCACGCCGCTCCCCTTCAGTGCCCCGTTCCGTGCCCTCGGCCGTCCGGCGCTTGCGATCCTCGCGGCGACCGCGCTGTTCTACAACATCGGCTTCTTCACGCTGCTCGCGTTCTCGCCGTTCCCCCTCGGGTTCGGGGCGATGGGGATCGGCCTGACCTTCTTCGGCTGGGGCGTGGGCCTGGCGATCACGAGCGTCTGGGTCGCCCCTCTGCTGCTGCGCCGCCTGCGGCTGACGACGGTCCTGTTGACCGCCCTGCCTCTGCTGGCCCTCGACCTGCTCGTCGCCGCGTTCATCGTGTCGTCGGCCGTCGCTCTGGTCGTGTGCATCATCGTGGGTGGTCTCGTGCTGGGCGTCGTGAACACCGCGCTGACCGAAGCGGTCATGGAAGCCACCGACCTCCCCCGCTCGGTCGCCTCGTCGGCCTACTCGGCCGTGCGCTTCCTGGGCGGGGCGGTCGCTCCCCCGCTCGCCGCGCTGCTCTGGCACGCGTACGGCGCCGGAGTGCCCTACGTGATGGCAGCGGTGTCGGTCGTGATCGCTGCCGCCTGCATCCTCTTCGGTCGGCGTCTGCTCGCACACGTCGACGGAGCACACCCGGATGCCGCTGACGAGGGCGCCGCTGTTCTCGTGGGGGATGCGGCGTAGGGCGTCGGCGTCACCTCTCCTCGCGCCGGGTGCCGGCAGGACGGACCGATGGGATCGTCATGTCGGCGCCCGGCGCTTTCGCGTGGGTGGGCGATACCGGCTCTATTTCGCCCTCGACCGGCGGTTCCTCCTGATGTCGGAGGTCCTCGATAGCGTGGGCCACGCCCGGACCTTGCGGGCACGGTGCGGCCTGGCCTGGCGGGCGTTCCTCGACGGGCGGATCTCCGAGAGCCGCGCGATCAGAATCGCCCGGCTCGCCGGCTCCCTCCCCGATGACCGCGAGGCCTGGACCGCGTTCGACACCGGTGCCACCGAGCGCGCTCAACGCGTCACGCCCTCGAGCTTCGACACCGCCGCTCGCGCGCTGCGCGAGAAGGTCCACGCCGAGTCGATCGAGGAGCGGCATCGCCGCGCCCTCCGCGACCGCGGGGTGTGGTTGACCGCCGAGCTCGACGGCATGGCGACGCTGACGGCCTTGCTTCCGGCCGACAAGGCTCACGCCGTCATGACCCGCCTGGATCGCGCCGCACGGCATCTGGCGACGACAGCCGGCGAAGAGTGCTCGCTGGCGCAGCTGAGAGCCGATGCGCTGGCGGATCTGCTCGCGGGTGGGCCGACGGCGGGGCCACCGACCACGACAACCTCGAACCCGAGTGCCGCCACCACCACCGCCTCCGCCACGAGACGAAATGGGAACCGCTCAAGAACCCCGGCGATGTCGACCTGAGGTGGCGCTCACCCCTGGGTCACGACATCGAGGTGGATCCGCCGCCGTTCTGATCTTCGGCGGCGCCGACCCGGCGCTCGTCTCGCACCCGTTCCACCAGCGTGTCCCACAGCTGATCGAACCGTGCGTTCCACGGTGTCGCGAAAACCCCGTCCTTCCAGCGCTGGTGCACGACGTCGAGGGTGACCCACTCGGCATCATGAACCTCCTCGGGGTCCGGCACGGGCGCGGGCTCCCCGTCGACACGGCCGACCCAGAGGTCGAACAGGGCTCTTTCTTCGACGACGCGACCCACCAGGACCAGGTCGTCGGGGGCGAGCACCATCCCCGTCTCTTCCGCGAGTTCCCGCACGGCGCCGGTGCGGCTGGTCTCTCCGCGCAAGGCGCTGCCGGCGGGGAACTCCCACGCCAAGGGGTAGTCCTTGCCCACGGCGCGCAGGCTCATCAGCACGCGGCCGGTGGACGACACCAGACAGACGGATGCCACGACGTGGAACGACCCGACCGGCACGGGGCCGTCACCGCGTCGGTGGAGGGTTCCGGTGGGTGTGCCCTCAATGTCGGTGACATCCCACATCTCGTCGTCGGCCATGGAAACCTCCCGGGTCACGCGCCGCCGTTGGAGACGGGGCTCGTCCCATCATGCCGAGCGCCATCGAGGAGGCGGAGGGATTGCGCAGAACCCGGATCCGAGAGACGAAAATCCCCTCCACACCACACGGGCGAGAGGGGACTTTCTGTGCTGGTGCACCCCCTGGGACTTGAACCCAGAACCCACTGATTAAGAGTCAGTTGCTCTGCCGATTGAGCTAGAGGTGCGTTCCGTTCGGCCGGAGTTTCGCTCTCCGCGCCGAGGAATGACACTACCAGGCGTGACTCGGGCACGCCAAATCGAGCCAGGATCGACCGTTATCCTGGAGCCGTGTCCCGCATCGAAGAGCCCGCCGCACCCCCCGCGGACCTGACCGACGATCTCGCACTCGCCCTCCGTCTGGCTGACGCTGCCGACGCCGTGGCGATGGAACGCTTCGACTCCGCCGACCTCCGGATCGACACGAAGCCCGACCGCACGCACGTGACCGAGGCCGACCTGGCGACGGAGCGCGCGATTCGCGGAATCCTCGACGCGGAGCGCCCGGGCGACTCCGTGCTCGGCGAGGAATACGGCACGTCGGGTGACACGTCCCGCCGCTGGGTCATCGATCCGATCGACGGGACCCACAACTACATGCGCGGCATTCCGGTCTGGGCGACGCTCATCGCCCTGACCGTCGACGGCGTCCCCCGGGTGGGCGTCGTAAGCCAGCCCGCGATCGGTCGCCGCTGGTGGGCCGCAACGGGCCAGGGCGCGTGGACGACGACCGCCGACGGTGACATCCGACGCATTCACGTATCCGGGGTCGACGAGGTCTCGGCATCCAGCATCAGCTTCCAGAGCATCGAGCAGTGGGACGACGTCGAGCTCGTCCCCACCCTCGAGAAGCTCACGCGCGCTGTCTGGCGCGATCGCGCCTACGGGGATGCGCTCCCTTACATGTGGTTGGCCGAGGGCCGTCTCGAGCTCGTGGCCGAGTTCGGGGTGAAGGAGTACGACATCGCGGCGATCGCCCCCATCGTGCGCGAGGCCGGCGGGCGTTTCACGGCGTTCGACGGGACCGACCGTCTCGATGCCGGTTCTTCCCTCGCGACGAACGGCCTGCTGCACGACGACTTCTACGCTCTGCTGCACGAGGACGGTGCCCGATGACACGCGCGCGCCTCGCACTCCTCGCCGCCGGCGGCGCCGTCGTCGCACTGGCTCTCGCCGGGTGCACGTCGACCCCTGACGCCGCCCCGAGCGTCGCGGCCAGCGCCACGACGACCGATGCACCCGCTCCCGACGCCGGTGCCAGCGCGACTCCCACGACGGACCCGATCACCCCGACCTGCGAGAACATCATTCCGACCGCCACCGTCGACGACTTCAAGAGCCTCGGGTGGACGTACCAGGAGGAGCCGTTCCGGATCGGCGCGACGGCGCTCGACGATGGCGTCCAGTGCAAGTGGGGCGATGCCAAGGTGGCATCCGATCGAGTGCAGATCTTCGGGTGGGCTCCCATCGACGACGCGACGGCGCAGCAGGCCGAGAAGGACCTCGTCGCTTCGGGGTGGAAGCTCGAACGCGACGGCACGGGCGACTACGTCACCGAGAACCCCGACTGGCTCGGCGGCCGCGGTGCCGATGGCTACGGTCTGACGTACCTGTTCGGCGACGGCTGGGTGAAGTTCGCGGACACCCGCCAGAGTCTCCTCCTCGTCGAGACGCCTCAGTAGGGCGCCGCAGACGCGGAGGTTTCCCTCACCGGTACGGATTCACCGCCGCGGCGTCCCGTCCGGCCGCGAAGCCCTCGTCCCACGCGTCTCCGCGCGCCTCGAGACCACGCCACCGTTCGTCGGTCTGCAGGATCCGTTGTGCGAACGCGACCCAGTCGCTCCACCCACCCTCGACCGAGGCGTCGCCGCCTCGGCCCTCGGCCCGCCACCGCGCCGAATCGGGAACGGGGTCGAGGTGGAAGGGACCGACATCGATGCGGATGTGACGCGGATCGGGCATTCCCCGACGCTAGCTGGTTCACTGGGACGCATGGGATTCCTGGATCGCCTGTTCGGCAAGAACGTCCCGGCCCCGCAGGCCGCTCCCCTCGCGTCCGATCCTGGTCTCGCAGGGCTCAGACGGACAGCTCAGGATGCTGTCATCCTCGGCTTCCGCGACTTCGATGAGGTCGTGCAGCAGGTGCAGGACGTCCACGAACTCGACGATGCCGCAGCGGCCGAGGCCGTGGTGCGCGAGGTCTGGGCCGAGCGCCGCCGCATCGAGCACGGACGGCCGTCCGTCACGGAAGGCGACCGCCTGCGCACGGCGTTCGCGATCCTCGAGGCACGCGGCTTCGTCGCCCGCGCCGACTTCACCTGTTGCAATACGTGCGGAACCGCTGAGATCGACGACGAGCGCACGCCCGCGCCGAGCGACGAGACGGGTGCACCGCAGTTCCGCGAGTGGGCCTACACCTTCTTCCACCAGCAGGACGCCGAGCGACTCGCCGAGGAGCCCGCGCAGCTGTTCCTCACCTTCAGCGCCTTCGCACCCCTGCGCGATCTCGACCCCGGGCTTCTCGCGGCGGCCGATGTCGGCGACGAGGCCGCGCGCAGCGAGGTCTGGCGACAGACCGATGCCCGCGTCGGCCGGATCGTCGCCGATGCTCTCGCCGAAGCCGGCCTGCCGGTGGAGTGGGACGGCGACCCCGCGCACCGCATCGTCATCCCGCTCCCCCAGTGGCGCAACCGCCTTCCCGGCACCGCCCCCGCGACCGCGTAGGCGCGGCACGGCACGGCGAGCCCGGCACAACGAGCACGGCACAACGCGCCCGGCACAGCGCGCACGGTCATGCCGGCCCGACCACGTAGGCTCGACCCTCGTGGCTATCGGCTCGACCATTCACCAGTTCACCGTGCAGCTCTCCGACGTCGATCGCGGCGTCTACGACGAGCTGGCGTTGCGCGTCGCTCGGCACCCCTCGGAGACCGCTCCGTACATGCTGACGCGCGTGCTGGCTTACTGCCTCGAGTACGAGGAGGGCATCGGCTTCAGCGAGGGCGTCGCCGCGACCGACGAGCCCGCCGTGATGATCCGCGACCTCACGGGCGCCCTGGTGGCGTGGGTCGAGGTCGGAGCTCCGGATGCCGCGCGCCTGCACACCGGCAGCATGAAGGCCGAGCGCGTCGCGATCTACACGCACCGCGATCCCGATAAAGTCGCCGCCCCGTGGGCGGGAAAGCGCATCCACCGCGCCGAGGAGGTGCTCCTGCACAGCTTCGAGCCCGGCTTCGTCGAGAAGCTGTCGGATGCCATCGAGCGACGCAACACCGCGACTCTGACGCGCACCGAGGGGCGCATCTATCTCGAGCTGAACGGCGTTGCCGGCGAGAGCGACATCCACACGCGCCCCGCGGGTTGATCCCGAGATCGAGAAAGCCGCCACCTTCGCCGAAACGGGCGAAGATGGGGGCTTTCTCACGTGACGATGGTTCGTGGAGCTGGGGGGAATCGAACCCCCGTCCAACGCTGGGTCTCCGCGTTTTCTCCGGGCGCAGTCTGTGCAGACGTTCTGCTCGGCTCCGACCTTTGTCACAGACACCTAAGTCGACAAGCCCAGCCTGGGAAAAGTCCCGCGTGACGTCCAGACGCCGTCACACAGCAAGACCCCTAAATGACGCCAGATTCCGTGGCGGGGTCGCACACGGCCTGACGGACTATCGGGCTCGCTTACGCAGCGAGGGCGAAGTCAGTGCGCTTAGCATTGGCACTTATTGTTTTGCAGGGAGCGTTTACGAGATAACCCCACATCCTCGGCCCGCTTCTCGCGGGTTCGCAGGCGCTGTCGAAACCGATCAGCCCCGGGAACTCCGTGAAGGAGCGACCATCGTCACGCTGTTGAGTTGCCACCTCGGGGGCCGAAGCGCCCGAGCATCACAGTCTACAACGGTTCGCGGCGCGCGATGATTCCCACCCGAAGCCGGTGCCCCGCGTCCCGCAGGCTCACCGCGTGAGCGACGTCGCCGCGCCCTCACCGATCCCACCCGAGCGCGCCCCTCCCGTAGGCTCACCGCATGAGCGACGTCGTCATCACCGTCCGGGGCGAGAGCAACGCCCGTGCCCGCGCTGAAGAGGCCGCCGTCCGCGTCACCGTGTCGACCGACGGTCCCACTCGCGGGCCGGTGGTCGAACGGGCGCAGGAGCGCGCGGCGAGCGTGCAGGATGGCCTGGTCGCTCACCTGCGCTCCGGCGAGGTGTCGGAGTGGTCGAGCGCGCGCGTGTCGGTGTGGTCCGACCGGCCGTGGAACAACGAGGGAGCGCAGCTCCCCCTCGTCCATCACGCCGCCGTGGAACTCTCCGCCACGTTCACCGACGCCGGTGCCCTGTCATGGTGGCTGGGGGATGTGGCCGAGTCCGATGATGTGCAGGTCACCGCGGTGGAGTGGCGCCTATCCCCCACCACCCGCGCCCGGGTCGAGCGCGAGGTGGCCGCCGACGCCGTCCACGTCGCCGTGGAACGGGCGACGGCCTATGCGGACGCTCTGGGGCTGGCATCCGTGTCCGCCGTCGAGATCGCGGATGCCGGTCTGCTCGGCGCGCACCCCGAACAGCCGGCGCCGTTCGCCGCGCGCATGATGGCGGCCTCCGGTCCAGCCGGGGGGCCGTCGTTCAGCCTGCAGCCGCCCGAGATCGTGGTCACCTCGGTCGTGGAGGGCCGCTTCCGCGCGGAGTGACTCAGCGCGTCACTCGCCCAGACGGTTCTTCGTGCGCATAGCACGTTCGGCTTCGCGCTTGTCTTCGCGCTCGCGGATCGTCTGACGCTTCTCGAACTCGCGCTTGCCCTTCGCGACGGCGATCTCGACCTTGGCGCGGCCGTCGAGGAAGTACAGGCGCAGGGGCACCAGGGTGTACCCGCCCGCCGACACGGCGTGCGAGAGCTTGATGATCTCTTCTTTGTGCAGCAGCAGCTTGCGCGTGCGCTTGGCCGAGTGGTTCGTCCAGTGGCCCTGGGAGTACTCCGGGATGTGCACGGCATCGAGGAACGCCTGGCCGCCGTCGATGTAGGCGTAGCCGTCGGTGAGGTTGGCGCGCCCCTGGCGCAGCGACTTCACCTCGGTGCCCGTGAGCACCAGTCCCGCTTCGTACGTCTTCTCGATGGCGTAGTCGTGACGCGCCTTCTTGTTGGACGCGATGAGCTTTTCACCCTGCTCACGAGGCATGGTGCCACCTCCTCATGATCATGGGCACACAGAGCCTTACAGTTTACCCCACAGCGGATGCCGACTCCGCGCGCGACCGGAGGTCAGGCGCGCAGCCAGCGGCGGATGGCGAAACTGGCGCTCAGGGCGGCGAGGACGATACCGATCACCACGAGCGCGGGGATGACGATCGCGACGTCGCCGAAATCGACCCACGAGGTGATGAAGCCGATCCGATCCCTCAGGTACTGGTTCACGCCGACGCCGACGATCGCCCAGACGGCGACGCTCGCCAGAGCGGACCCGATCAGCGCAGCGAGGACGCCCTCGACGATGAACGGCGTCTGGATGAATCGGTTGGACGCGCCCACCAGGCGCATGATCCCGAGCTCCTTGCGTCGAGCGAACGCCGAAAGGCGAATGGTCGTCGCGATCAGCAGCACCGCCGCGATCAGCATGAGTCCGGCGATGCCCACCGCCACGTAGGTCGCGACCGTCAACGCCTGGAAGAGGGGCTCGAGGTATTGGAGCTGGTTCGTGACGCTCTCGACGCCGTCCTGTCCGCTGAAGGCTTCCGCGATGACGTCGGACTGGCTCTGGTCGACGAGGTTGATGCTGAAGGTCGCGTTGAACTGGTCGGCGGTGACGACACCGAGGATGTCCTCGGACAGCAGGCCCTTGGCGTTCTCGAACACCTGGTCACTGGTCTGGAAGGTGTAGTCGCGGATGAGCGGGGCCAGGGCGGAGCCGTCGAGCTTCGCGGTGACCGCGTCGATCTGATCCTGCGTCGCGGGCTGACCGGCCACGCAGGTCGGCGCGTTCGACGAGGCCGCGCACATGAACACCGCCACCTGGGCGCGATCGGCCCAGTACGACTGCATCTTGCCGATCTGCATCTGCATGAGCATCGCCGCGCCGACGAAGGTCAGCGAGACGAAGGTGACGAGGATGACCGAGATGACCATCGACGCGTTGCGGCGAAGACCGGTGAAGGCCTCCGAGAGGATGAGCCCGAACCTCATGACGTGGGTCCCACTTCGTCGTTGCGGTCTTTCTTCTGGCCCAGGCCGAGTCGGTCGGCGAGACCGAGAGCGTCGACGTCGGGGCGGGTGACCGGGATGGAGCGCGTGTTGGTGCCGGGCTCGCGGGGCTCGTCGGCGGGGGCCGGAGCGTCGTCCGACGCGGCCGCAGCGGTCTCGTCGCGTCGCTCCGCCGGAGCAGTCTCGTCGCGTCGTGCCGCCGGCGTCGCGTCCGCGCCCGGCTTGGTCAGCGGTTCGACGGGCCCGGTCAAACCGGTGACCTCGCGCTGCACCTCGAGCACCGCGGTGAGGGCGGCGACCGCGGCCGCTCCGCGCTCGACCTCGGGCGCGAGGCGCGGGAGGCTCGACGTGTCGCCGTAGCCACCGTGGCGCTCGTCGCGCACCATCTCGCCACCGCGCAGCTCGATCACGCGGCGCTGCATCTGGTCGACGAAGCCGGCCTCGTGCGTGGCCATGACGACGGTCGTGCCGCCGGCGTTGATCCGCGCGAGCAGGCGCATGATGTCGATCGAGGTGCCGGGGTCGAGGTTTCCGGTCGGCTCGTCGGCGAGCAGCACCTGCGGACGGTTCACGAGCGCGCGGGCGATCGCGACGCGCTGCTGCTCACCGCCCGAGAGCTCGTGCGGCAAACGCTTCTCTTTGCCGTCGAGACCGACGAGCGCGAGCACCTCGGGCACGGCCTGCTGGATGAACCCGCGCGAGGCGCCGGTCACCTGCAGCGTGAAGGCGACGTTCTGGTGCACCGTCTTGTTCGGCAGCAGGCGGAAGTCCTGGAAGACCGAACCGATGTGACGGCGGAAGTAGGGAACCTTACGGTTCGACAGCGTGCGCAGGTCGCGACCGAGCACGACGACACGGCCGTCGCTGGGGGTCTCGGCGCGCAGGATGAGCTGCAGGCACGACGATTTGCCGGAGCCCGAAGCGCCGACGAGGAAGACGAACTCCCCGCGCTGCACTTCGAAGTCGACGGCGTTCAGGGCGGGCTTCGCGGTGCCGCGATACCGCTTGGTGACGTTCTCGAACCGGATCATGGCTTGACGAGCCTAAGCGCGGGCTTCGAGCAGGCCGACAGGACGCGCCGGGTGGCGAAACCGAGAGAGCCCTATGGATGCCGAGGTGCCGGCATCCAGAGGGCTCTCTGTCGTGAGAGGGGACGACTCAGTCGTCGTCCTTGCGCTTGCGCCAGCGGATGCCGGCCGCGATCAGGCCGTCGAGGTCGCCGTCGAACACGACCGCCGGGTTTCCGACCTCGTATCCGGTGCGGAGGTCCTTCACCAGCTGCTGGCCGTAGAGGAAGTACGAGCGCATCTGGTCGCCCCAGCTCGCGGTGATCGTGCCGGCGAGCTCCTTCTTCTTGGCCGCTTCTTCTTCGCGCTTGAGCAGCAGAAGGCGGGTCTGCAGCACGCGCATGGCGGCCGCGCGGTTCTGGATCTGCGACTTCTCGTTCTGCATCGAGACGACGAGGCCCGTCGGAAGGTGCGTGATGCGCACGGCGGAGTCGGTCGTGTTGACCGACTGTCCACCGGGGCCCGACGAACGGAACACGTCGACGCGGATGTCACCCTCGGGCACCTCGACCTCGACGGCTTCTTCCATGACGGGGATGACCTCGACGGCCGCGAAGCTCGTCTGTCGCTTGTCGGCGCCACCGAAGGGGCTGATGCGCGCGAGGCGGTGCGTTCCGGCCTCGACCGACAGGGTGCCGTAGGCGTAGGGCACGTCGACCTCGAAGGTGGCCGACTTGATGCCGGCGCCTTCGGCGTAGGACGTGTCCATGACCTTGACGGGATACTTGTGACGCTCGGCCCAGCGCAGGTACATGCGCAGCAGCATCTCGGCGAAGTCGGTAGCGTCGTCGCCGCCGGCGCCGGAGCGGATCGTGACGACCGCGGAGCGCGGGTCGTACTCGCCGTCGAGCAGCGTCTGCACCTCGAGCTGGCCGATGACGTC
This sequence comes from Microbacterium testaceum, assembly GCF_029761935.1. Classification (NCBI taxonomy): domain Bacteria; kingdom Bacillati; phylum Actinomycetota; class Actinomycetes; order Micrococcales; family Microbacteriaceae; genus Microbacterium; species Microbacterium testaceum. Next base: position 213,886 of record NZ_CP121699.1, on the reverse strand, counting down.
CTTCAGCGAGGCGAGCTCGCGGCGCGCTTCGTCGGCGGACTCGTCGTCGTCCATCTCGATGGCGAGTTCGACGAGCACCTCGAGGTCGTCGAGGCGCTGCTCGATCTCGGTGACCCGCTTGAGCTCGGCCTGCTTGTGGCTCAGGCGGCTGGTGACCTTCTGGGCGTTGTCGACGTCGTCCCAGAGGTCGGGGGCACCGGCCTCTTCGCTGAGGCGTTCGATGTCGGCTTTGAGTGCGTCGACGTCGACCACGGCCTGGATATCGGCGAAGGTCGAGCGCAGCGCCTGGATGTCGGCGGTCAAATCGAGTTCGAGCATTTGACATCAAGCCTATCGTGGAGACGGTGACAGCCGACTCTCCCCGGAACGTGCTGGTGCGCTTCGCACCGATGATCTACGGCCCCACGCTGCTGTTCGCGGTCGGCGAGGGCGCCGTGATCCCCCTCGTTCCGGTCATCGCGAACCGCCTCGGTGCCGACGTCGCTCTCGCCGCCCTCGTGGCCGCGGCCCTCGTCGTCGGCCAGCTCTGCGGCAACATCCCGGCCGGTTGGGCGGTCGCGCGCTTCGGCGAGCGCGTCACCATGGGGGTGGCCGGCATCGTCGTGCTGGCGGGTCTGCTGGGAATCGTGTTCGCGCAGTCGTTGGCGTTCTTCACCGCGGCGGTGTTCCTCATCGGCTTCTGTGCCGCGTCGTTCGCGCTCGCCCGTCACTCCTTCATGACCACGAGGGTTCCTCTGACCTTCCGTGCTCGCGCGCTGTCGCTGCTGGGCGGCACGTTCCGCCTCGGGATGTTCGTCGGCCCGTTCATCTCGGCGGCGCTGTTGGCGGTCTTCGGTACCGAGACGGCATCCATCGTGTTCTTCGCCGTGTGCCAGGTCGCCACGATTCTGCTCGTGTTCTTCGGCCCCGATCCCGAGAAGGCCGTCCCCGTCGGCGCGGGCTCGGCCACCCGGCGCGACGCCGGCGACTCGCGCGATGCCGAAGACACGGGTGAGCCGGTCACCGGGGCGATCCCCACCGTCGAGCGGGTCGGGGTGTTCCGCACGATGTGGCGCTTCCGCGGAGTGCTCGCCCGGTTAGGCCTGGCGGCGTCGTCACTGTCGGCCGTGCGCTCGGCGCGGCAGGTGGTGCTCCCGCTCTGGGGCGTCTCCCTCGGACTCGATGCCGGAACGATCGCGGTGGTCGTTGGCGTCTCGGGCGCGATCGACTTCGCGCTCTTCTACGCGAGTGGCCAGGTGATGGACCGCTTCGGTCGCCTCTGGGCCGCCCTTCCGGCCATGATCCTGATGGGCGCGGGGTTCTTCGCCCTCTCGTTCACGCACGATCTGTCGTCGGCGGCGATGTGGTACGCCATGTTCGCGGCGGTGCTGGGTGTCGGGAACGGTTTGTCGAGCGGCATCCTGCTCACCCTCGGCGCGGACGTCGCCCCGCCGACCGATCCTGCGGCGTTCCTCGGCTCGTGGAGGACGTTGACGGATGCCGGGGGCGCGGTCGCTCCGTTGATCGTGTCGGCCCTGACGGCCGTGGCATCCCTGTCGGTTGGTGTCGGCGCAATGGGACTGATCGCCGTCCTGGGTGCCGCGGGCTTCATCCGGTGGGTGCCGCGCTACGTCCCGCGCACCCGCTGACCGAGCCTCACTCCCCTTTCGTCTCTCGCGTGAGGGGTCATCTTCTGTCGCTTCAGGCGCACTCGAGCGACAGTTTCCGACCCCTCACGCGCAACGCGAGGCGGAGATCACTCCGCGACGCGGATGAGCACCTTGCCGAGCGCACCCTGCTCGACGGCGTCGTGCGCGGCGGCGGTGCCGGCCAGGTCGAAGAAGGTCAGCGGAAGCCCCGCGTCCTCCCCCACCGGCAGAGCGCCGTCGGCCACAGCCGCGGCGACGTCCTCGGCGGCGGCGAGCAGCGCCCGCTCCCCCACCGTGTACAGCAGCAGTCCCTGCCAGCGGATGTTCTTCGCGAAGCTCACGCGGACGGGGGCGGTGAAGTCGTCGCCACCGTTGTCGGCGTAGTACCCGATCGTTCCGTGGTTGGCGATCACCTCGACGTCGAGGGCGGCGTTGTCGGCGATCGCGACCTCGACGATGTGTTCGACGCCGTTCGGGGCGAGTTCCCGGATGCCGTCGGCCAGCGCGTCGCTCGGGTACTGCAGCACGTGGTGGGCGCCGGCGGCCCGCGCGAGGGCTTCCTTCTCGTCACTGCTCACGGTCGCGATGACGGTGGCTCCGGCCCAGGCCGCGAGTTGGATCGCCGCATGCCCCACGGCTCCGGCACCACCCTGCACGAGGACGGTGCGTCCGGCGAGCGCGCCGGGAGCCAGGCGCGAGGGGCCGTCCTCGTGGACGGTGAGCGCGCGGTGGGCGGTCATCGCGGGCACCCCGAGGCTCGCGCCGAGTTCGAACGGAGCGTCGTCGGGCAGGGAGACCGCGCGCGACGCGGGGAGCACCGTGTACTCGGCCGCCGTGCCGAGAGGACGCTGGTGCGCCGCGAGGTACACCCACACCCGCTGACCGACCGTCAGGGTGTCGACGCCGTCGCCGACGGCATCCACCACTCCCGCTCCGTCCTGGTTCGGGGTGACCTCATCGAAGGGAAGGGGCCGCCCGGTCGTGGCCCGCGCCTTCCAATCCGTCGGGTTGACGCCCGAGACGGTCACGCGCACGCGCACCTCTCCGGGGCCGGGTTCGGGCAGCGGACGGTCCTCGAGCGAGAGGACGGAGGAGCCACCGGGCTGGGAGTACGTGATCGCCTTCATGGAGGGGAGAACGGATGCCATGTCGTCCAGCATTCCCCCGCGGCGTGTCGCACCGGGTGGAACAGGCGTGGGCTTGACGGCTGCTTCACATCGTGGGCGCGCTCCGCACGCTTAGAATGAGCACACTCGCGGGAGTGGTGAAATCGGTAGACACGCAGGATTTAGGTTCCTGTGCCTTCGGGCGTGGGGGTTCAAGTCCCCCCTTCCGCACGGCATCCGCTGTTCTCAGCACCGACTCTCCGACCCGACGGGACCGATGTGATCCACACCACCAGTTCGCTGCTCCCGTGGCTCGACCCTGCGGCGATCATCACCAACTCGCAGCCGTGGGCGCTGCTCGTGGTGTGCTTCATCATCTTCGCCGAGACCGGTCTGCTGATCGGCTTCCTGCTGCCGGGTGACACCCTGCTGATCATGGCGGGGCTGCTGTCGCACTCGACTCCCGCGGCGCCCAACGGAGTGTTCGGCCTCAACGCGTGGTGGGTCGCCCTGGCGATCGGCGTCGCCGCCTTCATCGGCGGTGAGGTCGGGTACTTCATCGGTCATAAGGCCGGGCCCTCGATCTTCGAGCGCAAAGACTCCGGCATCTTCAGCAAGAAGAACGTCGAGCGCACGAACGCGTTCTTCGAGCGCTTCGGCGGACTGACCGTGATCCTCGCGCGCTTCGTGCCGGTCGTGCGCACGTTCGCCCCGATCGCGGCGGGCGTGGGCCACATGCCGTGGAAGAAGTACTCGCTGTACAACCTCATCGGTGCGGTCATCTGGGGCATCGGTCTCACGATGCTCGGCTACGCGGTCGGCTACATCCCCTTCATCCGCGACATCGTCACCGAGTACATCGACGTGATCCTGCTCGCCGCGGTCGCCGGTACCGCGATCTTCATCGCGATCCACTACTTCCGCGAGCGTGCCGCCGCCAAGCACGAGGGCGCCGTCACCCCCGCCGAGGCCGAGGCCCTCACGCTCGACCCGAAGACCCTCGAAGACGGAGACCAGCCGACGCGCTAAGACGCCTTCGACGTCTTCTTCTTCGCGGGAGCCTTCTTCTTCGGCGCGCCCTCGGTCTTATCGGCGCGGGCGGCCCGGCTGCGCTCGACGCTCGCGCGCAGCGCCTCCATGAGGTCGATGACCTCACCGCCGTCCTCTTCTTCCTTCTTGCCGAAGGTGGCGTCGGTGTCGAGCGCATCGCCTTGCTCGAGCTTCGCGTCGATCAGGGTGCGCAGCTCGGCCTGGTACTCGTCAGTGAACTCCTCGGGGTCGAAGTCCTTCGAGAAGCTGTCGACGAGCGAGGCCGACATCTCGAGCTCCTTCGCCGAGATGCGCACGCTCTCGTCCAACGCGGGGAACGCCGCCGCGCGCACCTCGTCGGCCCACAGCAGGGTCTGCAGCACGAGCACGTCCCCGCGGACGCGGAGGGCCGCGAGCCGCGTCTTCTGACGCAGCGAGAAGCGGACGATCGCGGTGCGGTCGGTCTGCTCGAGCGTCTTGCGCAACAGGACGTAGGCCTTGGGCGACGACGAGTCGGGCTCGAGGTAGTACGCCTTGTCGAGGGTCAGCAGATCGACCTGGTCGCTGGGCACGAATTCGACGACCTCGATCTCGCGGCTGCGTTCGCTCGGCAGTGACGCGAGATCATCCTTGGTCAGCACGACCGTTTGTTCACCATCGTCGTAGGCCTTGTCGATGTCCTGGTATGGCACGACCTCGCCGTCGATCTCGCAGATGCGCTGGTATCGGATGCGCCCGCCGTCGGCGTTGTGCACCTGGTGCAGAGAGACGTCATGGTCTTCGGTCGCGGAGTACACCTTCACGGGCACGTTGACGAGGCCGAAGGTCAGGGCGCCTTTCCAGATCGATCGCATGGGATCAGTGAACACCGAATAGGCGGTGGATGCCGAGAGGGTTGTGCCCGCTCCCCGTGCACAACTCCTGCAGATCCGCCCCTCCGGCCCTCTCCCACGCGCCATCCGTCGCGATCTGCAGGAGTTGTGCCGCCCGCTCCGGTGCACTGTGCAGGAGATTCGGCCGTCCCACCGCCCCTCCGTGCCACGCCGACGGCCGTCCGCCGCTCGCCTCCTGCGGTGTGTCCGCGATCGCACGACGCCGCCGCGTCCCCCGCAACCCCCTCGGCATCCGCCGCCCCCTCCGCTCTACGCTGGGGCGATGACGGAGCAGACGGTGCGCATCGGCGGTCGCCGCCTGCGCCTGTCGAACCTCGACAAGGTGCTGTACCCCGAGACCGGCACCACGAAGGGGGAGGTGATCGACTACTACACGCGCATCGCTCCGCTTCTGCTCCCCCACGTCACCGATCGTCCGCTCACGCGCAAGCGCTGGCCCGACGGAGTGGGGACGGATGCCGACCCCGGCGAACCGTTCTTCGCCAAGGCCCTCGAGCCCGGTGCTCCGGCGTGGGTGCGGCGCTTCCCGATCGATCATTCGAGCGGCGCGAAGGACTACCCGCTCGTCGACGACCTGCCGACGCTCGTCTACCTCGCGCAGGTCGCGAGCCTCGAGTTGCACGTGCCGCAGTGGCGCTTCGCCTCCGACGGCGAGCGGCAGAACCCCGACCGGCTGGTGCTCGATCTGGATCCGGGCACGGGCGTCGGTCTCGCAGAATGCGCCGAGGTCGCCCGGTGGGCGCGCGCGATCCTGCAGGACATCGGCCTCGAGCCGTTCCCGGTGACCAGCGGCAGCAAGGGCATCCATCTGTACGCGCGCCTCGACGGCCGCCAGTCGAGCGATGCGGCGAGCGCGGTCGCGAAAGAACTCGCCCGCGCTATCGAAGCAGACCACCCCGACCTGGTCGTGAGCCAGATGTCGAAGGCGGCGCGCCCGGGCAAGGTGTTCATCGACTGGAGCCAGAACAACGGCTCGAAGACGACGATCGCTCCGTACTCCCTGCGCGGGCGCCCGCGTCCGTTTGTCGCCGCCCCGCGCACGTGGGCCGAACTCGACGACCCCGACCTGCGGCACCTCTTGTTCCACGAGGTGCTCGAGCGACCCGACGATTCGCTGGCTCCGGTCGACGAAGCGCACGGACCCCTGCGCGCGTACATCGCCAAGCGCACGGCCGGCAAGACCCCCGAGCCGGTGCCTGACGCGCCTCACGGCGAGCCCGATCCCGAGGGCCTCCCCCGCTTCGTCATCCAGGAGCACCACGCCAGCCGCCTGCACTGGGACCTTCGCCTCGAACGCGATGGCGTGCTGGTCAGCTGGGCCGTCCCTAAGGGCGTGCCCCCGACGACCGCGAAGAACAGCCTCGCCGTCATGACCGAGGACCACCCCCTGCAGTACCTCGACTTCGCCGGCGAAATTCCGCGCGGCGAGTACGGCGCGGGCATCATGACCGTCTGGGACACCGGCACGTACGAGCTCGAGAAGTGGCGCGACGACGAGGTGATCGCGACCCTCGAGGGTCAAGACGACGGTCCCCTGGGCCGTGTGCGCCTCGCGCTGATCCGCACCGAGGGGCAGGGCGAGAAGTCGCAGTGGCTGCTGCACCGGATGAAGACGGATGCCGACGGCACGCCGCAGAGCGAGGGAGCCCCCGTCGTGGCTCTCGATCACGGGTCCCCCGCCCCCGAACCCGTCCGTGCCACGGCCCCCTCGCCCATCGACACCCCCACCGTCGCCGAACTCCGGCCGATGCTCGCCACCTCCGCGACGCCGGGGATCGCCCGCGCCGCCGCCGACCGCTGGGGCTCTCCCTGGGTGGAGATGAAGTGGGACGGCATCCGGGGGCTGAGCGTGTGGGACGGTGAGCGACTGCGCCTGCGCTCGCGGAACGGCAACGATCTGACCGCCGCCTACCCCGAGCTGACGAGCGTCGACCTGGGCCTCGGGCCCGACCCGGCCGTCTTCGACGGCGAGATCGTCGCGCTCGACGACAGGGGCCGACCGAGCTTCCCCCTCCTGCAGAAACGCATGAACCTCGCCCAGCCCCGCGAGGTCGAGCGTGAGGCGAAACGCACGCCCGTGCACCTGTACCTGTTCGACGTGCTCTCGGTGGCGGGCCGGGATGTGGCATCCCTCCCTCTCTCGAAACGGCGGCACGTGCTCGAAGAACTCACCGCCGGCGCCGGGAGTCCGGTCGTCGTGCCGCCCGTCTTCGATGACGTGGATGCCGCGGTGTCGACGAGCGGCCGGTTCGGGCTCGAGGGGGTCGTCGTGAAAGACCCGACTTCGACGTATCGCCGCGGGGTGCGTTCGGAGCAGTGGCTCAAGGTGAAGCACTCGCGGACGCAGGAGGTCGTGATCGGCGGCATCCGTCCGGGGAAGGGCAGTCGGTCGGGGACCATCGGCTCGCTGCTCGTGGGGGTGCCCACCGCCGACGGCTTGCAGTACGCGGGCCGGGTGGGCTCGGGCTTCGGCGAGCAGACCCTCGCGCGATTGACCGAGCTGCTCGAACCGCTGCGCGTCGATGCCGATCCGTTCGTGGGCGTTCCGCCGGCCGATGCGCGCGATGCGCTGTGGGTGCGGCCCGAGCTCGTCGCCGAGGTCGAGTTCGCCGAGTTCACCCCCGGCGGGATTCTGCGGCAGGCGCGGTGGCGTGGGCTGCGGCCCGACAAGGAGCCCGGCGAGGTCGTGCGGGAGGACTGACGCTAACGAGGTGACCGGCCGACGCGACGGCTGGGCCTTTTGAAGCCACCGGTCCTCATCGCGAGCCCCGCCACGGCGTCAGTCGTCGATGACGGCCCACTCCCCGAAGCGGCGGAACCCGGATGCCGAGGCCGGTACCACCGACGGCGCATTGTTGAGCCGGCATCCGTACTGCGGTTCGTAGCCGCCTTCGAGCGCGTCGGCAGCCATCGCCAGGACGGTGGCGCGGGCGAGCCCCCGCCCGCGGAACTCGGGCAGCGTGATGACGCCGAGATCGGCCGGCCGTGTGCCGCTCCAGGGGTACTTGTTGGCCGCGGCGGCGAGTCGGCCGTTCATGAATGTGCCGAACACCAGCCCGTGGTCGATCTCGGCGAACGCCTCGTCGAGATCATGCTCAGGTGCTGCGGCGGCGAGGGCGGAGAATGCCGCTGCGAGGTTTTTCAGGCAAGGATGCTGTCAACTCCTGCGTGAAGCCTGCCATCGAGCCCGCCTGAGCCAATCCCTGCGGCCCGTTCAAGATGACCAGCCGTCCGAGACGCGATCAAACGCTTCATCGGGCGAGTGGCATTCACCGTCCGTGACGCCGATCTTGCGGCCCGCTCGGGCTTCACCGATAGAAAAGTGGCGCCGTCGCCCGTAAGGTGCAACGTCAGCCCCCACTCATGAGCAGCCCGATGTCACGACATCGAGTTAAAGAGGAAATGAACTGACTTATTTCCGGCGGGTCGTAGCCCGTGATTGTGCGCACCTCTTGAGGCCACAAGTATGCCACCATCTCATGCGCGCATGACAGAGTCGCCTGGAGCGTGTTCAAGGTCGTCAATAGCAGCGGAGCACTGGTATCAACGGAGAGAATTCCGATAAATCGAGCCGTGGCGCGGAGGTTCTGTTGGACGAACTTCTCTTCAGTCGAACTGAGGGCAAAAGCGTTCAAAAGAATATGGCGAATCGCTTTCTTTCCTCGAATCCTGGGGTAATTCAGCAGAAACTGCGTCCCACGGTCGAGCTCAGCTCTTGAGGCCCCCACCTTGTCCTCGAGAGGGGAGCCGACACCCAGGGATTGAATAGCTTCACGAAAGCATGAAAGCCATATCGAGGCGTCGTCTTCCGTAACGCTCATCACGACGCAGGCAGGCCTGATCTGAGTTCCGCTTTCCCTCCCGGCGAAGGCATATTCGACGTTCATCATTCAACACCCTTCAGATCTACGAAGTATTGATACCCCGACCGGGGTCGAAACGCAGTTCCACCATCGATGTTATTCGGGTCGACGGCCACGAATGTTCCATCCTTCCAGTAAGCAGTCCGCCCCCGCGGTAGTGCGCGCTTCTCGCCCGTCACGATGACATCACGGATCAGATCGGCGTATTGGGCTTGGGTGGTCACCGTCGGGAACTCGCCTCCGTCGATTACGTGCTTCGTAAAACCGTGCCCGTTTGCAATTTTCGCCGCGGCCGCCGCCGCGGCCGTGGCCTCGGCAGAGGGGCTCCCGGGAGAGATCTCACTCGCACGATTGCTCCCGATCCCCTTCTGCGTAGTGGTGCCCAACGGTGCGACAATGGGGATACGGGGAACCAGTATCTCTAGGCCACGCCCGAGAGCTCCGCCGATGGCCCCGCCTAGGAGTCCCTCGTTAGTGGCTCTGGCGAGGCCTTCCACGGTCGGAGAACTATTGCTCAGGCCGTACGTCGTTGCGGCTCCAGCAGCCCCGCCAAGTCCCCCGGCTACTACCGCTGCTGCGATGAGGCATCCGCCCCCGGTCACCCCGGTGCAGAGCCCGAGGGCAAGGATCCCTGCGGTCACACCAATTCCGACACCGATGCCTGCAGCTACGGCACCGACGCTGCCCCAGGTTTCGCCCGACCAGCTGAACGGGTTCCACCAGTCTTCGTGTCGGGCGGTCGGTTGAGATGTAGCTTTCGGTGTCACGACCTTCGGCTTCAGCGGGTACCCGGTGAACGTCTTGGATGGGCCGTACGACGACGGCTGCGTCCGCGCGCCGCTGTTCGGCCACACCCCCGGTGCGGTGAATCGCGGCCGCACCGAGTTCCCGTCGGCCCAGTCATACCGCCCCAGCGGCCGGTATCCGAGCAGGTCACGCGAGGTCACCGGGTTGCCCTCGACGTACGCGTACCCGTTCAGGGACGTGGGTGACTCGAGCACCCCCTCCCAAGAGTCCTGCGACAACCACGAACCCGACCGAGAGTCGTACCCGCGGGAGTAGAACAGGCTCAGGCCGGCAACAGGGTCGGCACGCTCGCCCGAATGTCCGACCGAGGCGTTCCATCCGGACGTCGAGAAGCTCGAGACACCCCAGTCCGACCCACCCGACACCTGAGTGATCCGCGAGGTGCGGTCCGTCAAGGCGTCGCGGGCGCTCTGCACCGAGTTGTTCAGCGACGATCCGAGCCGTGTATCCCCCACCTGCGCGATAGCGCTTCCCAACCGATCGAGAAGATCCCAGGTCGTCGCACCCGAGGTGCGCCCCTCGAGCAACAGCTCACCGGCGACATCGCGGACCAGCGTGGTCGTCCCGGCGACGTCGCTGACGTCCTGGACGGGCTGCAGACCGTTCCACACGGTCGAGGTGTGCACGGAGCCGTGCGCACTATCGGTGGTGGTGGAGACGCGTCGGCTGAGCGCGTCGTAATCGAATCGGGTGGATCCAGAGCTGTCGGTGTACCCCGTGAGCTGTCCGAGCTCGTTCCAGCGGTACGTCGCGTCGAAACCGCCCCCCGTCACTAACGTGCGGTGCCCGTCGGCGTCGTACCCGTAGGTCTGTGCGCCCGCGGGCCCGCCGGTGGCGGAGACGAGCTGGTTCAGGTTGTTGAACTCCTGCGTCTGCTGGAAGGAGGTATCGGTCGCCTTCACCGACCCGGACGCGACCGAGGCGGGCGGGCGGGGATCGCTTCGCCCGGACGCATCGACCATCAACACCGGATCCAGCACCCCCGATGAGGACGTGGCGGCGGAGTGCGACCAACCCGTGCGGTTACCGACCTCGTCGTACGCATACTCATCGGCTCCGCCGGTGCTCCGCGTCGACAGGGCCAACCGATTGCTGTTGTCGTAGGCGTACTTCGTGGTGAGCTTGTCCAGGACGGTCACCGACGGGTCCGATGACCCCGGGAGCGCACCTGCCGGCGCGACACCCCCGGGAAGAGCCGACGTCGGCGCGGCGGCGGTGCGGGTGGCCTCAGTCACATTGCCGGCCGCGTCATACCCGTATCCGAGCGACAACGTGGCGCCCTGCGGGAGCGACCCGGTATCCGAGGGCAATGAACGATGTCCGAGGTAGGACGAGACGGTGCTGCACCCAGGCTTGTCGACGGTGGAGGCGCGGAGCCCGGGAGCGTTCTCGTTCGTCACCACCGGGCACAACCCCTGGGTGCGCACCGCCCCCGGAACCGCGGGTCCCGCTACCGGTGATGCCGGTGGTGGGGTGGTCGAGGTAATCGCAGTGACCTGGCGGGCGGCGTCGTAGCCGTAGCGGGTGGTGACGCCGTTGGAGCGGTCGATGCCGGTGAGGTTCCCGGTCTTGTCATAGCCGTAGACGGCACTCCCCCACGGGCTCGACATGCGCAACACGCGGCCCGCCGCGTCGCGCTCGTAGTCGATCTTCTGACCGCCCGGGACGGTGAGCTGCGTGAGGGCACCGGCCCGGTCGTACGCGTAGGACAGCTCACGTCCTTGCTGATCGATCTGGGATGCCATCTGCCCGGTGGGGGTGTAGGTCCACCCGGTCGTGCCATGGGCGTTGGAGGCGGCGATGAGGCGCTGTTCCGCGTCGTATTCGAACCGGACGACATCGGAGACGGAGGCCTGTTCGGTGCGGTCACCGCGCGCGTCGTAGCCGTAGGACACGGCCGCCCCCGAGGGTGCGACGACGCGGGACGTCATCCCGCGCCGGTCGTACTCGTAACGGGTGCGCCCACCCGCGGGGTCGGTTACGGTCACCGGCTGCCCGAGCGCGTTGTTCTCGTACGCGGACTGATTACCGCGCGCGTCGGTGACGGCTGCGAGCACCCCGAGCTCGTCATAGGCATACCGCGTGACCCCACCCGTCGGGTCTGTGACGGTCGCGAGCTGCCCGTGCTCCTCGTAGGTGTAGGCGCTGGCGTGACCGAGTGCATCCGACGTGGAGGTCAGTTGCCCGGCCGTGTCGTAGGTGAACGTCGTCGATTCGCCGAGGGCATTCGTCACGCTGGTCCGGCGGCCTGCGACATCCCATGTGGCGCGGGTCACGCTTCCGTCCGGATCGGTCACCGCGACGACGTTGCCGAGGACATCGTGCTCGTAGCGCGTCGTGTTGCCGGCGGCGTCCGTCGACTCCGTGACCTGACCGGTCGCGTCGTAGGCGAAGGTTCTCGTCCGGCCGGTCGGGTCGGTGACGGAGACGAGCTGGCCTGCCGCGTCGTATGCGTAGGCGGTGGTGCCGTCCGCGTCCGTGATCTTCGCGAGTTGGCCCGCTGCGTCACGCTCGTACAGGGTGGTGTTGCCGAGGCGATCCGTCGTCCCGACCACCTGACCGTCGGCGTTGTAGGTGTATCCGGCGCGTCGACCGGTGGGGTCGACGACGGAGGTGACGTGATCGAGTGCGTCGTATTCGTAGGTCGTCGTGTTTCCTGCGCCGTCCGCGACGGAGCTCACCCGTCCCACAGCGTCATACGCGGTGCTCTGCACGACGCCGGTCGGGCCCTTCGTCGAGGTGACGCGACCAAGCGCATCGACCTCGTTCTTCGACTCCGCTCCGCGGGGGTCGGCCTGCGTCACCGGGACACCGGACGCGTCGAAAGACTGCTTCCACGATCGCCCCGCGGGATCGATGGTTTCGACCGGGCGCGCGAGCACGTCGAGCGCGAAGCGGGTCTGACGACCGGCCGCGTCGGTGGTGCCGGTGAGGCCATCTTCCTTGTCGTACGTGTACGAGGTGGTGCCGCCTGTCGCATCCGTGGCGCTGACGATGCGGAAGAGCGCGTCCCAGGTGTAACGGGTGGCGTTGCCGGCGGGGTCGGTAGCGGAGGTGAGGTTCCCATTCAGGTCGTACGCGAACCGCGACACCCGCCCCAGAGCGTCGGTGACTGCGGTGAGCTTGTCCCGCGCATCCCACGCGTACCGGGTCACCCGACCGAGAGGGTCGGTCGAGGCGATCAGGCGGTTCCCGTCGTCATACGCGAAGCGGGTGGTCCGGCCCAACGGGTCGGTGCTCGCCACACGGTTTCCGCGCCCGTCGACCTCGAACGCGTACGCCGCTCCCGACGGCAGAGTCGTCCGAACGACGTTGCCGGACCCGTCGACGTCGTGGGTGATGACGGATCCGTCGGCCTGCACTGTCTTCGTCAAAGCTCCCCGGTCGTTGTACCCGTAGCTCGTGACCCGACCGAGGGCGTCCGTGCGCGAGGCGACGGTCCCCTTCGGGGTGTACGTGTACGCGGTGGTGTTTCCGGCGGCATCCGTCACCCCGGTCACATTCCCGGCGGCGTCATAGGCGTAGGAGGTGGTGCGTCCCGCCGCGTCGGTGAAGGCCGTGACGTTGTTCTCGTCGTCGTAGGTCCACGACTGCTCACCACCGGCGGGGTCGGTGATCTTCGTGATGCGCGAACGGGAGTCGAACGCGTAGGTGTGAATGCGGCCTTCCTGATCCGTATAGGTCGTCTGCCCCGCCTCGTAGGCGAAGTGACGCTCGTTACCGGCGGCATCCCACTGCCGCACGACGCGCCCCGCGTCGTCGTAGGCGTTGCGCAGATAGGTCGCCCCCAGCGCGTCGGTCATCGTGACGATGCGGTGCGACCCGTCGTAGGCGAAGGTCTTCGCTCCGCCGTCGGGCGAGGTGATGCGGGTGAGGTCGCCGTTGCCGTCGTACCCGAGCGACCACGCGCGGCCATCGGGCAGCGAGAAGGCGGTGATCCGTCCGGCGTCGTCCGAGTCGACCCGCACGCGCTGACCGCTCGCATCGACGATCGCGGTCAGCGGCACGAACTGCTGCGTTCTCGAAGGTGTGCCGTAGGTGAGGGTGGTGGCGCGTCCGGCGGCATCGACGGCGCGGGTCATCTCCCCGATCCCGTCCTGGTCGGCGGCGTCGAAGTCCCATGTCTCCCCGGCGCGCGACGACATGCGCAGGATGCCGCACCCGGCTTCAATCAGATGGAGCCCTTCGCCACGGGGGTCGACGTAGCCCCCTGTCCCGTCGGGTTCGAACATGATCGACGCCCCGTCGCCGCGCACGACCATGACGGAATGGTCATCGAAGCGCTGCGCATGATCACCGAGCGCGAAATTCCATCCCGCACCGACGCGACCCAGCCGACCGTCCTGCGCGTTGTAGACGAGGGAGACATCTGTCGAGGCACCGCCCGCGCCCGGGAGGGAGAAGAGGTGTTCCGTTTCGACGAGGTTGCCCGTCGAGAAGGACACCGGGTCGGCGCCGTAGTGCTGCCAGTTGCGGTATCCAAGCTGGTACCAGCGAGACAACTCCGCCGCGGACGGGCGAGCGGGCCATCCGCCCGTGATCGGGTTCGTGCAGGAGAAGCCCTTCGACTCGAGGTACTTGCCGACGCCGGTGAACGCGCCGTTCGCGATCGAGTCCCACCCGTTATCGATCACAGGGCGGTCGAAGTTGTGATCCATGTAAAGGGCTTCCATGTGCACCACCGCCCCTGGCAGCCCCTGGTACTCCTCGCGCGGAAAGTCCGCCGTCGGCGGTTTCACCCGTCCGGGCCGGCCGGTATACGCGCGCATCTCCGACATCAGCGAATCGCGCAGGGCATCGCTGTCTCCACCGCGGGCGAACAGCTGCGTTCCGCCGTTGCGGGTGTTGCCCCAGGCGGTCCCCTGATTGGTTCCGAACGCAACCGTGAGCGTCACGTCCGGGTTGTGGGATGCAGCAATCGAGCGTCGCGTCTGCGCGGATACGAAACGCTGGTCCGCGCCACGCGTGAGCGTGACGTCCGCGGCGCACCGCTCGCGGAACATTCCCGCCATCTGATCGGCCAACCGGACGTTCAGCGGCAGTTCGGTAATGCGCGGGCCGGGAGAGTTCGCCCACCCCGCGTCGTCATCGGGATCCAGCACGATCCGGGGCACCGGAGTCGTCTGTACCGGAGTCCCGATGACGACGAACTGCGACAGATGCTCCGACTCCGCTCGCACCACCCGCGCGTCCGCATCGTAATACGACGGAAGCTGCGTCCAGGGGTCGCCGGGGTTCTCGCGCGTCACGACACGAAGACTGTCGAGGTCCACGCCTGAGCGCGTCAGCGAGTCGGGGTCGACATCGAGCTGCAGGCTCACGCCGGGCCGCACGTTCTTCGCAACCTCGATACCGGACGAGTCGTCTTTCTCGAGCGTGTAGGACGCAGGGAACTGGGTGACGTCGTCACCGGCCTCCGTGTGGGCACGGATCTCGACGGGAGGAGCGGCGACCACACCCCCTGTCTCGGACGCAGCCGAGACCGCGGCACCGTCGTCCAACGCAACGGCCCGCACCGCCAACTTCTCGTCGACCTCGTGACCGGAGAACTCCGCTCGAACACCGGCAGCATCCGCATCCAGCACCGCGCCCTCGCCCGGTTCGAGCGTGGCTTCTGCCGATGTGCCCTCGTCGACCGCGGGAGCGGACACACGCGCGGTGGGAGCCGCGGCCGCGCGCACACGATCAAGGATCTGCTGTTGCACGTCGGCCGGACGGGTCACGGGCCGCTCGACGGCGTGGACGGACCCACCCGTCACGACCAGAGCCGCGACCAGGACGGCAGCGCACGCACTTCTCACCATCGTGCTCACGCGAAGACCTCCGCACCTTCGCTGGCGTCACGTTTCGCGCGGCGGCGCGCGCGCACCGCCAGCGCGCCCGCACCGCCGATGATCAATGCCGCCCCGACACCGACCGCCCAGGGAACCCCATCCCCGTCCTGACCCGTCGTCGCGAGTTTCTGGCGGTAGAGCGCGTACGCCTGGAGGCTCACCGCGTCGGCGACGCCGTCACCATCGAGGTCCTCCGAGCCGGTCGCACACGTCGCGGTCCCACAGATGACGAATTCCACCCAGTCGGGGACCCCGTCCCCATCCGTGTCCTCACGGCCGGAGGTGCACGTGTCGGAACCGCACACCAGGCGCTCCACGAAATCCGGGATGCCGTCCCCGTCCGCGTCGGCACGAGGGTCTGCGCAGCGCGTCGTTCCGCACGACGCAACCTCGACAGCGTCGGTGATCCCGTCACCGTCCACGTCCTCTGTGCCCGTGGCGCACGTCGAACTGCCGCACACCGCGCGTTCGATCGTGTCGGGGATAGTGTCACCGTCGATGTCGCCGGGGCTGGCGGAGGTGACCGGACCCGAAGCACGGGCGGCGGCCGGCGACAGCGTCAGAGCCCCGACGAGGGCGAGGAAGACCGCGACAGACGCGGCGAAGCGAGGGAAAGGCACACGTCAGGATGGCGTCCACTTCGACCCTCGAAAACGCGGAGGCGCGGAAAATCAAGGGTTCTCGACGCGAAATCCACCCGCGATTTCACCCTCGACGCGGTTGAGCCAGCTCCTCCTTCACCCGCTTATCGGGGTGCGGGCTGTCCGAGGAAGGTCGAGCCGCGGCGGAGTTCACGCGTGTCGAGAGTCGTGCTCCACATGCCCCGCGGGCTCCAGCTGGAAGGTCGAGTGCTCCACGTCGAAGTGATCGGCGAGGCACGTCTGCAACGAAGCGAGGATCGCCGCGGCCCGCCCATCGGTCAGGGCCGCGTCTTCGACGATCACGTGCGCGCTGAACACCGGGGCGCCGCGCGTGAGCTGCCACACGTGCACGTCGTGCACATCGACCACCCCGTCCGCCTCGCGGAGGTGCTCGCGGATCTCGGCGACGTGGACGCCGACGGGCGCCGATTCGGTCAGCACGACCACGACCTCGCGCAGAAGACCGAGAGCCCGCGGCACGATCATCACCGCGATGAACAGCGAGGCGATGGCATCCGCCTGCGCGAATCCGGTCGTCACGATCACGATGGCCGCGACGATCACGGCGGCGGAGCCGATGAGATCGCCGAGCACCTCGAGATACGCCCCGCGCACGTTGATGCTGCGCTTCTGCGCGCGCGAGAGCAGGAACATCGACACCGCGTTGGCCACGAGGCCCACCACCGCGACGACGAGCATGAGCCCGCCCTGCACCTCGGCTTCGGCGGGGGTCAGGAGTCGCTGCACCGCCTCGACGCCGATCCACGCGCACAGCACGAGGAGGATCACGCCGTTCGCCAGAGCTCCCAGGACTTCGGCGCGCTGGTAGCCGAACGTGCGGCGATCGTCCGCCGGGCGCGCAGCGATCGCGGTGGCGATCAGCGCCACCACCAGGGCCGCGGCGTCGGTGAACATGTGCGCCGCATCGGCCAGCAGCGCCAGCGACCCGGTCAGGATCGCGCCCGCGACCTGCACGAGCATCACCGTGGCCGTCAGGGCCAGGGCGGTCGCGAGCAGGCGCCTATTGCTGGCATCCCGGATGCCACCGGAGGGCGCGTGATCGTGCATAGATCCAGGCTAGATCGGGCACAGGCTCGGCCGCGTCGGTTCGAGCAACTCGGGAATGAGAACGGGTGTCGGTCTCGCTCAGAGCGCCTCGAGCAGTGGCGCCAACTCGCGGAACGCCCGCGACCGGTGCGATGCCGCGTTCTTCTCCGCGGCCGTCCACTCCCCCACGGTCCGTTCCTCGCCGGCGGGCTGGCCGTCGGGGATGAAGATCGGGTCGTAGCCGAAACCGCCGGGGCCGGCGGGTGCCGTCGCCAGGCGGCCGGGCCAACGGCCCTCGACCGTCTGCTCCCCGCCGTCCGGACGCACCAGCGCGATCACCGACACGAACTGCGCCGTGCGATGCGGGTCGGCGACATCCGACAGCTGGTCGAGGAGCAGCTCGAGGTTGGCGGTCGCGTCCTTCTTGTGTCCCGCCCAGTACGCCGAGAAAACGCCCGGCGATCCGCCCAGTACGTCGACCGCCACGCCCGAGTCGTCGGCCAGCGCCGGCAGACCCGTGTGCGCCGCGGCCGCGCGGGCCTTGATCAGCGCGTTCGCGGCGAAGGTCACGCCGTCTTCGACCGGCTCAGGACCGTCGTATCCGACGACCTCGAGGTCGGGACGCACCTCGGCGACGATCGCCTGGAACTCCTCGACCTTGTGGGGATTATGCGTAGCCAGAACGATGCGCGCCATGTCAGCCCTCGAGCACCGAGGTCTGGATGCCGCGCAGCTCGGCGCAGCCGTTCACACCCAGCTCGAGCAGCTGATCGAGCTCGCGCTTGTCGAACGGCGCGCCCTCGGCGGTGCCCTGCACCTCGACGAACAGGCCACGGCCGGTGACGACGACGTTCATGTCGGTCTCGGCCCGCACGTCCTCGACGTAGGCGAGGTCGAGCATGGGCTCTCCGTCGATGATGCCCACCGACACCGCCGCGACCGAGTCGCGCAGCACCTCTGTGCGCTGACCGATGAACTTCTTCTCGCGGCCCCAAGCGATGGCATCCGCCAACGCCACATATGCACCCGTGATCGCCGCGGTGCGCGTGCCGCCGTCGGCCTGCAGCACGTCGCAGTCGATGACGATGGTGTTCTCACCGAGTGCCTTGGTGTCGACTACGGCGCGGAGCGCGCGGCCGATCAGGCGCGAGATCTCGTGCGTGCGACCGCCGACCTTACCCTTGATGGACTCGCGATCGTTGCGGCTGTTCGTCGCGCGCGGCAGCATCGCGTACTCGGCGGTGACCCAGCCCTTGCCCTTGCCGGTCAGCCAGCGCGGCACACCGTTCGTGAACGACGCGGTGCACAGCACCTTCGTGCCGCCGAAGGTGACGAGAGCCGAGCCCTCGGCGTGCGCCGACCAGCCGCGCTCGATGGTGACGGGGCGGAGCTGGTCATTGGTGCGACCGTCTTTGCGGGTCATGAGTCCTCCAGAGGAACGGGGATGGATGCCACGCCTCAGCGCGGCAGGTCGATGGCGCCGGTCTGCACGAGCTGCACCTCGCGCACCTCGCGGCCCATGAGTCGGTGAGCCAGGCGCAGGAAATCGTCGGCGGATGAACCGGTGGCCTCGTAGCGGGCGGTGGGCACGGCATCCGGAGTCGCGAGAAGGTCGCGCGACACGAGCTGGCGGTACACGTCTTTCGCGGTCTCGCTGTCGCTCGAGACGAGGCTCACCTCGGAGCCCATCACGTAACTGATGGCGCCCTCGAGGAACGGGTAGTGCGTGCAGCCGAGCACGAGCGTGTCGACGCCGGCGTGGCGGAGCGGGGCGAGGTACTGCTCGGCGGTGGCGAGCACCTCGGGCGAGTCGGTGACTCCGGCCTCGACGAATTCGACGAAGCGCGGGCAGGCCTCGGCGAACACCGTGAGGTTCTCGTTGACCTCGAGCATGTCCTGGTAGGCGCGGGATCCGATCGTGCCGACCGTGCCGATCACGCCGATGCGGCCGTTGCGGGTGGTCGACATGGCGGTGCGGACGGCGGGGCCGATGACCTCGACGACGGGCACGTCGTACCGCTCGCGGGCATCGCGGAGCATGGCGGACGACGCCGTGTTGCAGGCGATCACGAGCATCTTCACGCCCTGCTCGACGAGGGTGTCGAGCACCTCGAGCGAGTACTTGCGGACGTCGGCGATGGGCTTCGGGCCGTAGGGCGAACGCGCGGTGTCGCCGATGTAGAGGATCGACTCGCGCGGCAGCTGTTGAGAGACCGCGCGGGCGACGGTGAGGCCGCCGACTCCTGAGTCGAAGATCCCGATCGGCGCGTCGTTCATAGGGACCCAGCCTATCGGGCGGGGGTGGGGCGGGTTGCGGGGTGTCGACAGCGTCGCCGCGGACACAAGGCAGGAGATTCGGCATCCCTCCTCCCCGCCGCCGCGGCTCGTCGACGGCCCGCCACCGGATTTTCCTGCGTTGTGCGTGCGGGGGCATGTACCGCCAGGCGGCGCCGCGACCGTTCCGAATCCCGCGCACGCCGCCAGAATGCAGGAATGTCGGCATCCTCCCGCTCCTCCAACGCCCGTCGACAGGGCGCGTCGGCCGAAAGTCCTGGGTTGTGTCGCACCGACCCGTCAAGGGGCCGCGGGTGACCCGACGCCCGAGAACGGGCCGCAATAGGCTGACCGAATGAGCCGTAGCACCGCCCTGCACACCGACCGTTACGAACTCACGATGCTCGACGCGGCGCTCCGCGACGGCACGGCCTCGCGCCGTTGCGTGTTCGAGGTCTTCGGTCGCCGCCTGTCCGGCGGGCGCCGGTTCGGCGTCGTCGCGGGCACGGGGCGGTTGCTCGAGGCGATCCGCGACTTCCGCTTCGGCGATGACGAGTTGCGCTACCTCCGCGACAACCGGGTGGTGGATGCCACGACCATCGACTTCCTCGCCGACTACCGTTTCACCGGCTCGGTGACGGGATACCGCGAGGGCGAGGTCTACTTCCCCGGGTCGCCGCTGCTGACGATCGAGGGCACCTTCGCCGAGGCGGTGCTGCTCGAGACGCTCGCCCTGAGCATCTTGAACTACGACTCCGCCGTCGCCACCGCCGCCGCCCGCATGACCGTGGCCGCGGGCGAGCGTCCCCTCGCCGAGATGGGCTCGCGGCGCGCGAGCGAAGAGGCCGCCGTCGCTGCCGCCCGCGCGGCGTACATCGCGGGGTTCTCGGCGACGAGCAACCTCGAGGCCGGACGCCGCTGGGGAGTCCCGACCATGGGCACCGCGGCCCACGCGTGGACGCTCCTGCACGACACCGAAGAAGCCGCTTTCCGCTCGCAGGTCGAGGCCCTCGGCCCCGGCACGACCCTGCTCATCGACACGTACGACATCCCCGAGGGTGTGCGCACGGCCGTCCGCGTCGCGGGCACCGAGCTGGGCGGGGTCCGCATCGACTCCGGCGACCTCCCCATCGTCGCGGGCGAGGTGCGGGCGCTGCTCGACGAACTCGGCGCGACGAACACGCGGATCACCGTGACGAGCGACCTCGACGAGTACGCGCTCGCTGCTCTCGCGGCATCCCCCGTCGACTCGTACGGCGTCGGGACCTCGGTCGCGACCGGGTCGGGCGTTCCGACGGCGGGCTTGGTCTTCAAACTCGTCGCCCGCGAGGCCACGGACGGTTCGTGGGTGGGTGTGGCCAAGGCATCCGCTCAGAAGGCCTCGCACGGCGGTCGCAAGGCGGCCTTCCGTACCCTCGACGCGGGCACCGCGACCTCGGAGCTGATCATCGTCAGCGACGGTTTCGAAGAGCTTTCGACCGCGGGCGAGCACCCCGACGCCCGTGCGCTGCAGACCGCGCTCATGGAGGACGGACAAGCGGATGCCGCCTCCCTCGGCGCAGCGGGAGTGCAGGCCGCTCGGGCTCATCACTCGCGCGTCCGCGAGGAGCTGCCCGTGCGCGCCCTCGCGCTGAGCAAGGCCGACCCCGCGCTCCCGACGGAGTACCGCAACGCCGAGTGAGCCGCGCTCCCCCGCCCCGTCGCGCGTGAGGGGTCAGAAACTGTCGCCGCGCGCGCGTAGGCCACGGAAGGTGCGTCACGCGCGTGAAAACTTTGGCTGATTGAGTTGCCGCGAATGGCCACCGGACGGGTCGCGCAGCGACCAAGTGCGGCAATTGAAGCGGCTCGCGGCCATGGCGCGCGCACGAGTCCGCCACCGTCACCGGGTTGAGTTGCCGCGAATGGCCACCGGGCGGGCCGCGCGGCGACAAAGTGCGGCAAGTGCGGCAAGGGGCCTCGCGCACCAGGTCCGAAACGCGCGTGAGGAGTCAGGAAGTGTCGCTGGGTGTCAGCGCCGGCGACACTTTTTGACCCCTCACGCGGGGTGAGAAACCCTCAGTTGATGAGGGACTCGTAGATCTCTTTGCACTGCGGGCAGACGGGGAACTTCTCGGGGTCACGCCCCGGCGTCCACTTCTTGCCGCACAGCGCACGCACCGGCTTGCCGCTGAGGGCGGACTCGAGGATCTTGTCCTTCTTCACGTAATGCGAGAAGCGCTCGTGATCACCGGGCTCGATGTTCTCTTCGCGGATGAGCTCTTCGAGCTCACGATCCAGGGTCGCGAGACCCCCGCTGTCAGGACTGTCGAGAGGCGTGCTCATGGAGAGCCAGTGTAGCCGCGGTACGCCCCGAGCGGTCGGTGCGATGCGAGGTCAGGTCGCTTCGGCGAACTCCATGAGCCGGGTTCCGCGACGTTCGAACAGCGCCGCACCGACGGTGACACCGATGACGAGCACGACTGCTCCGGCGCCGACGCCGGCCCAGAGAGCGAGCATCGAGTCGATCTCTTGACCGTTGATCGCCTGCCACGTGAGCCACGCCGCGGGCGAGGCCGCCGCGATCGCCCCGGCCATTACGAGACCCTGGGCGACGACGCCGCCCGAGCCGGTGCGCTGCGGCTGCTGGAACGGGCTGTCACCCGGCCGCGACACCGCGTAGGGAGCGACGACCGACGAGATGCTCGACAGTCCGAGCCCGGCCAGGAACAGCGCCGCGCAGACGCCGACCATGGCGGGGAAGACGGCCCAGCGCCCGTGGGCGACGATGGCGAGCGGCAGGGTGATGGCAAGGATCGGGATGCCGATGAGCAGCACCGGAACGAGTCGTCCGATGCGGTCGGGAGTCCCGCGCATGCCGCTGGCGATGTGCATCCACAGCGCGGTGGAGTCGTAGGCGAGGTCGTTGTGCGGCAGCCAGCCGAAGAACAGCGCCATGATCGGCACCGGCAAGAGGACGGCGAGTTCGAACGGCACCCCGGCGACCAGCAGCGGCACCGTCGAGACGACGGCGGCGATCGGCACGATGATGACGTTGACGATGTAGCGACGGTCGCGCAGCCAGTACGAGAGGCTGCGGGCGGCGACCGCTCCCCCGGGCGTTCCGGGCAGGATCGCGAACCATCCGAGACCGCCGCGCTCGCGCACGGCGATGGGGCGGCGGGTCGTGGTGAGCAGGGTGTTGACGAGCGCGAACCACGCCAGGGCGAGAACGAGCACGGTGGCCAGGGCCACGACGAAGCTGCCCACGGCGGCTCCGGCCGAGGGCGCCAGGGCGATGCCCCACGCGGCGCCGATCGGCGTCCACGCGAGAACCTCGGCGGCCGACGCGAGTTGCGAGGGCACGGCGCCGCGCCACTCGAGCGAACCGAGGAAGACGCCCACGGGCACGACGACGACGAGCACGGCGACCAGGTACACGCCGATGAGCTCGCGCGACTGCCGGGGGCGCTGAACGAGAGCGCCGAGCGCCATGCTCACCCGTGCGAACAAGACGCATGTCGTGAGGCCCAGGACCACGGATGCCACGCTCGCCCAGGCCGATGCTCCGTGAGCGCCCCACGCGACCGCGAGGCTCACACCGAGGGCGAGGACCACGAGCACGGGGACGCTGAGGAAGCCGGCCAGCAGCAGCGCTCCGGCCAGGGGGCGGGGTTCGGGGCCCACGACGGCGAAGCGCCGGGGGTCGAGGGGGTCGATCGACGCGGTGACGGGCGGACCGACCGCGAAACCGAGCGTCACCGCCGAGCCCGCGAGCACCGTGACGACGGCCGTGGTGAGGCTGCTGGCATCCGCGAGACCGGCCGCGCTCATCGCGGCCACGACGGTGGCGGCGATCAGGATGACCACGCCGATGGCACGCCGGATGACTTCGCGCCGGTCGCCCCGCAGGGCGCCCAGCATCATGGCGAGCCTCAGGCGGAGAACGTGTGCAACCACTCGAGGCCCTCCACGTCGCCGAGCCCACCGGAGAGCTCGCGGAAGCGCTCCTCGAGCGTTCCTTCGCCGCGCACCTCGTCGACGGTGCCCTCGGCGAGCACCTGACCCGAGACGATCACCGCGACCCGCGAGCAGACGCGTTCGACGAGCTCCATGCCGTGGCTCGAGAGGATGACCGTGCCGCCGTGTTCGACGTACGTGCCGAGGATGTCGAGGATGACGCCGCTCGAGACGGGGTCGACGGCCTCGAACGGCTCGTCGAGCACGAGCAGGCGCGGCGAGTGGATCATCGCGCCGGCGAGCATGACCTTCTTGGTCATGCCGGCGGAGTAGTCCGACACGGGACGCGACAGCGCCTCAACGAGGTCGAACGCGCGGGCGAGGTCGGCCGTGCGGCTCTCGACGAGCGGGGCGGGGAGCCCGCGCAGAGCGCCGTAGTACGACAGCAGCTGACGGCCCGTAAGCCGGTCGAAGGTGCGCAGCCGGTCGGGCAGCACGCCGATGAGCTTCTTCGCTTCGCGCGAGCGCTTGCCCGCGTCGACGCCGTTGATCGTGACGGTGCCGCGATCGGGTCGCAGCAGTCCCGCGATGATCGACAGGGTCGTGGTCTTGCCGGCACCGTTGGGGCCGACCAGACCGTAGAACGCACCGGCGGGAACGGTCAGGTCGATCGCGTCGACCGCCCGCAGCTCACCGAAGCTCTTCGTGATCGTCCGAAGTGCGAGAGCGGGGACGGCGGTCTCGTCAGCGGATGCCGTGACCCCATCGACCGCGGGCGCAGCCACGACCGCGGGCTCGAGGTCGTCGCCGTGGCGGGCGGAGTCGTCGCTCGACTCAGCCGAGGCGGCAGCGAACACAGCGGTCTCGGGCTCGCGCGTCTCCTCGGCCTCGGCCGATGCGTCCGCTCCGTCGGGGGCGACGCTCTCGACGAGCAGTTCAGACTCGTTCGACCCCGCCGCGGCCTCGTCCACGCGCACGTCGGCGGGGGTCGGGTCGTGGGGCTCGGCCGCGTCGTCGATGTCGGAGGTACCGGCGGACCCGGCGACGGCGCTCGACGCGTCGCCCGAGACCTCGGCTCGGTCGTCGTCCTCGAGCGGCTTCTCGGTGACGATCTCGGCGACCGGCTCGGCGGCGAGCGCCGAGGCAGACTCAGACTCCGACGGAGACGCCTCAGCGGGCTCGAGCTCCGCCACGTCGACGGGCTCAGACTCGGACACCGACGCGTCAGTGGCCTCGATCACGGGCTCCTCGACGGCGACATCGGCGGGCGTGGGATCAACCACAGGCTCCGCATCCGTCGGTTCCAGGTCAGCATCAGCCGCCCCAGCCGAAGCCAGCTCAGGCGCAGGATCCCCGACCGCCACCTCCGGCGCAGCCGCAGGGTCACCAACGGGCTCCTCGACCACAACCTCCGGCGCAGCCGCAGAGTCACCAGCGGGCTCCTCGACCACCAGTGGAGCCGGCGCGGCCTCGCCCGAGGGCTCAGCACCCGGCAGCGGCGGACGCGGGGGCACCACGATGTCATCGGGAACCAGCGGAGGGATGCCGACACTCGGCGCGACCGTATCGGTCGCCGTCGTCGACGTTTCGTCCTGGGCGGCCTCGAGAGCGGCTGCCTTCGCCGCGGCTGCCTTCGCCGCCGCCGTCTGCCGCGGGGCGGCCGGCTTCTTGGGAACCGCCGGCTTCGCTCCGGCAGCGGGCTGCGCTCCCGCGGCCGGCTTCGCTGCGGCGGCGGGCTTCGCTCCCGCGGCCTTCGACGCGGCCGTGGTACGCGGGGTAGCAGGCTTTCGCGGAGTCGCGGGCTTCTTCGCGGCGGCCGTGCGGGCGGTCGCGGACGTGCCCGAGGCGGCGCGCGCGGCCGTCGTGCGCGGGGCACGCGGCTTCGCCGGCGGCTTGGGCGCCGTGGCCGACTCGGACTCGGCGTCGTCCGACGCCGTCGCCGCGGCGGGGCGCCGGGGCGCACGCGGGGTCGTCGTCCGCGGAGTGCGGGGCTTAGGCGGGGGCGACACCGAGGCTTCGGCGCTCGCCGACGCGCCCTCGGTCTCTGGAGAGGACTTTTCGGGGGGCACCGGCAGCGACGCTGTCATCGCACCAAACTACCAACCCCCTCCGACACCGACCGACGCCTGGTCGCGCGCCGCACACACTCACAGGTAGCGAAAGACCCGACGACCAGTGCGAAACATTTCATCTGAACGGATGACGTCGGTGCGCGGCATCCCGTCGGCTTCTCTCCGTCCCCGCGTGAGAGGTCGAATTCTGTCGCTTCGCGCCCCCAGGGGGCAACACTTCTCGACCCCTCACGCCCCGTCGCGCCCCGGGAGCGCCCCGCCGTCAACCGCCCCCGGCCGAATCGCCACCGGGGTGAGGATGGAGGCATGGCTGAGAAGGTGCACCGCATCCACACCCTGCCCGACGACGCCCCCTGGAAAGGAGGCCTCCCGCCGGTGGGGTCCGAGGAGCACCCGCGCACCATCCGTCTGCTCGATCGCGTGCTCTCGGTGCAGCGACCCGTGGTGCTCGCGCACCTGCGCAGCGTGCGGTTGCGGCATCCGGATGCCACCGTCGACGAGATCCTGAGAATCCTCGAGCGCCGCTATCTCGCGGCCGTCACCACGGGTGGAGCTGCGGTCGGGGCCACGGCCGTGGTGCCCGGCATCGGCACGGGCGTGACGCTCGCGTTGAGCGGGGTCGAGACCGTGGGCTTCCTCGAGGCGACGGCTCTCTATGCGCAGTCGGTCGCCGAAGTGCACGGGGTCGTCGTCGAAGACCCCGACCGCGCTCGCGCTCTGGTTCTCGCGCTCATGCTCGGCAAGGAGGGCATCGACCTCGTGTCGCAGCTGGCGTCGCAGGCCGCCGGTCGCGGCGTCTCGCGCTCGAGCTACTGGGGAGAGATGGTGACCAAGACGCTTCCCCGCGCGATGGTCGGGCCGCTCGTCGACCGCCTCAAGACGACGTTCGTGCGGCAGTTCGCCACGCGCGGCGGTGCGTCGTGGATCGGCAAGGCGCTGCCGTTCGGCGTCGGCGCTGTCGTCGGAGGTGCGGGCAATCACATCCTCGGCCGTCGCGTGCTCGTCAACGCCCGTCGTGCGTTCGGCACTCCCCCGCTCGCGCTCCCGGCCGACCTCGAGCCCACGCCCGGCAGCGAGCGGCTCGAACGCGCCGCGGTGGGCGGTGTCCGCCGCGTCGGCGGCGCCATCGCCGGGGCCGGTCGTCGCACGGGTTCGCTGGCCCGCAAGGCCCTCCCGGGGCGCAAGAACCGCCCCGAGAAGTCGGGGCTCGAGGCGGCCGACGACGACCGCATGTCGGCATCCTGAGGCTCACCCTTTCTCATCGACACGGGGGCGCGCGCAAGACCTTCGCGATGCGAAGACCCGCGCGTTAGCCTCGCGACATGGGCGACCTCCTCGATCTCCTCGCTGTCTGGATGCCGCGTCAGCGCTGGTACGGCACGAAGGGCCGCGATCCGCGGCTGACTCTCGTGGCCGACTGGCCGCTCGATGCCGCCGATGCGCGACTGCTGCTGGTGCGCGACGAAGCCGTGCACCCGGCGATCGTGTACCAGGTGCCGGTTGCGCGCCGGCCGGAGGGGTCCGTTCCTCCCGGGAGTCTGATCGGCGCCGCCGACGACGGGCTCGTGTGGACGGATGCCACGACCGACCCCGCCTTCACCGATGCGCTGTACGCGTTGGTGACGGTCGGCGGCGAGGTGGGTTCGGACGAGGACGGGTTCCGGGGCATTCCGCTCGGGGCGACGGGCGGGCGGGCGTTGGCTCCGCAGATGACCGCGCGCGTGCTGAGCGGCGAGCAGTCGAACACCTCGATCATCTACCGGCCCGAGGGTGAAGAGCCGGGTCTGCCCGTCATCTGCAAGTTGTTCCGACAGGTGAATCCGGGCATCAATCCTGACGTCGAGCTGCAGTCCGCCCTGGCCGCCGGAGGGGCCGCTTTCGTGCCCGGAGCGATCGGCGAAGTCCGCGGAATCTGGATGACGCCCGAGGGTGTTCCGGTCAGCGGATCGCTCGCTTTCGCGCAGGAATTCTTTGAGGGAGTCGAAGACGCGTGGCGCGTCGCGCTCGACGCCGCGGCCGCCGGAGAGGACTTCGCCGACCGCGCGTACGCCCTCGGAGCGAGCGTCGCCGGCATGCACGTGGCACTCGCCGAGCAGTTCTCGACCCTCGATCCGAGCGAGGCCGACCGCTCCGCCATCACCGGCGCGTGGGAGCGACGACTGACGATCGCGCTCGGGGAAGTGCCCGCTCTGCAGCCCTACGAGGAGCAGATCCGCGACGTCTACGCCCGCGCTCTGGCCGCGAAATGGCCTGCTCTGCAGCGGATCCACGGCGATCTGCACCTCGGTCAGGTGCTCGACACGCCCTCGAACGGATGGGTGCTCCTCGACTTCGAGGGTGAGCCCCTTCGTCCGATCAACGAGCGCCTCCAGCCCGATGTCGCGGTCCGCGACGTGGCCGGCATGCTCCGCTCGTTCGACTACGTCTCGGGTGCCGTGGCCGACGACGACGGCGAGGCCGTGCGCGCGTGGGTCATCGCCGCGCAGCAGGCCTTCCTCGACGGATACGCCGACACGACGCGTCGCCCCCGCACCGACGACGATCCTCTGCTCGAGGCGTTCGAGCTCGACAAGGCCGTGTACGAAGCGATCTACGAGACGCGAAATCGCCCGGACTGGGTGGGTATCCCCCTCGCCGCCATCGGGCGCCTGGCACCCCTGCGCTGACCGCTCACTTCATCACGAGAACGCCACCCCGCACTGTCTGGCGGGGTGGCGTTTTCGTCGCTCGGAGCGGGTCAGCTCGTGGGCATCGAGCCCAGGGTGACCTCGGCGGTCTTCTCCTGGCCGGAGCGGTTGTAGGTGATCTCGGCCTTGCTGCCCGCGGCGAGCGCGCGCACCTGGGCGGTGAGGTCGATGGAGTTCGTCACCGGGATGCCGTTGACCTTGGTGATCACGTCGCCCTTCTGGAGTCCGGCCGCCTGCGCCGCCCCTCCGCTGGAGACGTCGGCGATGTAGGCACCGGTCGTGGTCGCTCCCTGGATGGAGGCGGCATCCTGAACCGAGGCACCCAGCAGGCCGTGCGTGGCGGAGCCGTTGTCGATGATCTCCTGCGAGATGCGCTTGGCGATGTCGGAGGGGATCGAGAAGCCGACGCCGATGTTGCCGGACTGTCCGCCCGACGACGATCCGCCGGCGCTCGCGATGGCGACGTTGATGCCGATCAGCTTGCCCTCGTTGTTGACGAGCGCTCCACCGGAGTTGCCGGGGTTGATGGCGGCGTCGGTCTGGATGACGGCGATCTTGATCGTCTGGTTGGCGGACTGCTGCTGCTGGCCCTGACCGAAGTCGAAGCGGAACGGGCTCTCCTGACCCGGCTCCTGCTGCTGCTGGTCGGTGCCGTCGCTCGGGGCGGCTGACGAGGCGACCTGGATCGAACGGTTCAGCGCGCTGACGATGCCGGTCGTGACGGTGTTGGGCAGGTCGAGCGGGGCGCCGATCGCGATGGCGTTGTCGCCGACGTTGAGCTTGGACGAGTCGGCCCACTCGATGGGGGTCAGACCCGAGGCGTTGTCGAGCTTGATGACGGCGAGGTCGTAGGTGGGGTCGGTGCCGACGACCTTGGCCGAGTAGACCCTGCCGTCCGAGGTGGTGACCGAGATCTTTGCGCTGCCGCTTTGACCGTCGAGGGTGACCACGTGCGTGTTGGTGAGCACGTAGCCGTCCTGGCTGAGGATCACGCCCGAACCGGTGCCGCCCGACTGCCCGGCCGTCGCGCTGATGGTGACGACGCTGGGGACGACCTTTGCGGCGACCGCCGAGGTGTTGTTGACGCTGTCGGGGTTGTTGACCGTGATGGCCGAGGGTCCCGACGCCGCGGAGGTGCTCGAGCCGCCCCAGAGGTTGAGGCCGGCGTAGGTGCCGCCGAGGCCCGCGCCACCGCCGACGAGGGCGGCCGCGACGAGCAGGGCCGCGACGCGCGGCACCGAGCTCTTCTTGCGGGGGGCGGTCGACGTCGATGACGGCATCGCGAGGGTGGGGTGTGCGTCGGTGGCGGCGGGGCCGAAGGCCTGACCGGTCGGCGTCGTCGCGCCCGAGGGGGCCGAGGCGTAACCGGGGTGCTGCGGTGCGGTGCCGGCGGCGGGCGGGGGCCAGGCGGCGGCGGCCGAGGCCGGCGAACGCGTGGGCACCGGCGGCACGTCGTAGCGCGGCACCGCGGGGGTGGTGGACTCGGGCTGCGGCGACGCGGGAACGGCGCCGTTCGCGGCGGAGTTGTCGAGGTGGCTGTTGTGGTCGCCCGCGGGGCGGTTGTCCGTGTTGTCGCTCATGGGATGCTCCTTGTTCCAGGTGCTTCTACGATGACCACCGATCCTGTGGACCACCTATGACGGGCGTGGGCCGTCTCTATGGGTCTAGCAGGAGAGACCCGCGTGGCATTCCCGCTTGCGTTGCGCGGGGGTGCGGCATCCTGGATCCATGCGACACATCCCCGGCGCTTGGCAGCGCACCGCTCGCGGCGCGGGTCTGCTCGCGCCCGACGGCTCGTCGGTTCCCACCATCTTCGCCGAGATGAGCGCCCTCGCCACCGCGACCGGGGCTCTCAACCTGGGGCAGGGTTTTCCCGACGAGGACGGGCCCGAAGCGGTTCTGGATGCCGCCCGCGCGGCCATCTCGTCGGGCGTCAACCAGTACGCGCCGGGGCGCGGCTTTCCCGACCTGTTGGCCGCCGTCGCCGAGCACCAGCAGCGCTTCTACGGGATCGAGCTCGACCCGCAGCGCGAGGTGCTCATCACGGTCGGGGCGACCGAGGCACTCGCCGCGACCCTGCTCGCCCTGGTGGACTCCCCCGACGACGAGGTCGTGGTGTTCGAGCCCTACTACGACTCGTACGCGGCCTGCGTGGCCCTCTCGGGCGCCACGCTCGTGCCGGTGCCCCTGCGGTGGCCCGACTTCCAGCCCGACCTCGAGCGGTTGGCATCCGCCGTCACCGACCGCACGCGCGTGATCCTCGTGAACGACCCGCACAACCCGACGGGCACGGTGTTCTCTCCCGAGGTGCTCGACGAGGTCGTACGCCTCGCCCACCGGCACGACGCGATCATCGTCACTGACGAGGTGTACGAGCACCTGGTGTTCGACGGGCCGCACGTGCCGATCGCGACTCTCCCCGGGGCGGCCGAGCGGACGCTGTCGATCTCGTCGGGCGGCAAGACGTTCTCGCTGACCGGATGGAAGACCGGCTGGGTCACCGGCCCCGCCGACCTCGTGTCGGCCGTGCTCGCGGTCAAGCAGTACCTGACCTACGTGGGTGGGTCGCCCTTTCAACCGGCGATCGCCGTCGGCCTGCGCCTGCCCGATGCCTTCTTCGCCTCGGTCGCGTCGGAGATGGCCGCCAAGGCCGCCCTGCTGGGCACGGGGCTCCGCGCGGCGGGGTTCGACGTCTCCTCCCCCGCGGGCTCGTACTTCACGGTGGTGGATGCCGCCCCCCCCTCGGCGCCACCGACGCCGACGCGTTCTGCCGCGAGCTGCCCGCCCGCGCAGGGGTAGTCGGGATTCCGCTCACGGCGTTCGTCACGCCGGAGCACCGCGGCGACTACGCCACGCTGGTGCGATTCGCGGCGTGCAAGCGGGTGAAGGTGTTGGAGGATGCGGTGGGGCGGTTGGCGGGGATGACGTTCAACTGAGGCACTGGGCGGTCAGGACGCAACGAGTCGGCCGATGTGGTCTACTCAACGCCCGTCTCGGCAGTGGCCCACTAAGCGCGAACGGCCGGTATTTCTTGAGCTCTGGCAACTTATAACCGAAAGGTGCGCTCGAGGCCGAGCCGGCACAGTTTGAGCGTGACCTGCGCAGGTTCGTAGTGGCTGATACCGCCACTTAAATGGGGGTCGGCATGGTCCGGCCATGGCCGACACAGCAGTAGATCCTGCCGGCCTGATCGAACATCGACGGCATCGCGGGACAGCCTCTCTGACAGCCGCTCGAACTCAGCTGCCCCAGTACGCTCCCTCATTGGTCGGATAGGTCACCACGGGGGAGTCGTCTCAATCCGGCTGCCAGCTCCCGTACTTGCTGTCGTAACCGCTGCTTTTCCGCTCGCCGTCGTCTGGGCAGGACATCATTTCGCGGGAAAACCATCCATCGCCCTCGGTAGACGATTCACGAAAGGCAGTCGGGGGTTGCTGTACCGTTGTCGCCATGAAGACGGAAGCGCGGGCGAATGTAGGCGCCTACGCCGTCCTCGCGGGCCTCACGCCGACGCTTCTGGGGGCGCTCTTAGGCTGGAGCCTCGGTTACGTGGTCCTCCTGAGCGTGTCCTTCGCCTCCAGCGGGGCGGTTGTCGCTGCGCTGCAAGCGATCGATGACATGCGCGCCGCGGCCCACGATGGTTGAGAAACCCGGTCGGGCCTTAGCCGTTGGTCTTGGCGTTGCAATCGCCATATTGACCCTTGTGCCGTCGTCCGCGTTGGCGCATCTTCCGCTCGGGAGCTTTTACCCAATAGCCGGGGCGTTCTTCGCGCTCGTCACGGGCATCACAGTTGCACACGACCGTATGAAGCGTCCACCGTTCGTGTGGCCGCTCGTGGGCTTCTACCTGCTTGTGACCATCTCATCGCTGGTGTTCACCGAAGCCAACCCGTTCTCTCTGCTCATTGGCGCAATTACCATCCCCGCCTACTGGGCAGCGTGCAGCGCGACAGTCGCCGAGAAGCGCGGCGTTGTTCGGGTCGTTATCATCATCGCGGTAGCCGAGACGGCACTGGCGGTGGGAGAGGTGTTTCTTAAGACCGGAGTCTTTCTGGGCACGCCCTTCCGTCTATCGCCGGAGAACCCTTTCTTCGAGGGTGCTGCGCGAGCGCAGGGAACGCTTGCCCACCCCCTCGCGCTGAGCTTTGTTCTGCTCATCGCTCTGGGCTTTATGTGCGCGCGTCAATCGAACGCCGCGATACGCATGGTGTTGATGGGTATCTTCCTCCTTGGGGTGGTGCTCACAGGAAGCGCATCCTCAGCCGCAATCGCCGCGCTGATTGTCCTCTACTGGTTCCTAAACCGGTCAACCCTCATCGGGGTCACCTTCGCGATCTTGATAGCCGCCGCAGCGACGCTCATACTCTTCGCCGGAGGGCTTCCCGCCGCAGTCTTCGAGCAAGAGTTCGACCAGCGCAATGCAGGCCATCGACTCAACTCCATCGCCGCGTTTCCCTTGCTCGCTTTCGGTAGAGACGCCCCGCAGGCTCTTTTTGGTAGCGGGTACGACGTGCGGAACCTCTACACGTCGGGCTATTTCTTCAACGACGGCTTCTACACGATCGACAACCAGTACGTAAGCTTCCTCGCTCAAGGTGGGCTCATCGGCTTTGCGATGGCGGTCGTCTTTCTCGTTGGCCTGACAGTCCGATCCAGCCGTCGGTATCTGCCTGGCTGGATCGGGCTGCTGGGGATGGGCATGTCGTTCGACTTCATGAGCTGGTACGCGCTTGCCACGCTAACTCTCGTCTTTGCGGCTATCGCGGCGCGGTCCCGGGTCCCGCGGGGGACACTTCAACCACGACCTGCTCATTTCCGTCCGCATCGGCGAGACACAAGGTTGAATCATGTGTCAGTTGGAACGGTCAGCGCCGCGATGAAAGACCGAGTTCGTTAGAGCACCCCCTCAAAGAGGGTGAGAGGCTGAGGGCTCCGATGTAGGCGAGCCCACAGCCCTCGCCGCCTGCAACGACGATTATGTTGCCGTCGAATTCGCGGGCGGTGTGGTCGGCCGAGTCTGTCTATCGGGTGGTGGGGAGTGCGTGCAGCCCGCCCGAGGTGAGAGCCTGGACGGGGTCGACGGCAGGAGCCTGGTGGGGAACCCACCGCCGCTGCTCTCGAATGAGATCCGGTGCTCGGAAAACCCGCTCTCGCGGACGGGTGCATCGAGGGTTCCTGTCATCCGCCGACCGCGCTTGTCTCCAGAGTGCTGCGAGGCGGCTGTGATGCTGACCAGCGTTACGATCGGCCGTCACACTTCGAAGTTTTGGATCAGAACTTCGCACGGGCCCGGGCTGTAGTGAGAACACTGACGAAGCGGTGGTACCGGTCTGTATCTGAGGCGAGTCACGCCCTTACCCGCACCTTTGACTCTGGCGCGGCAGCGAGGCTGAATTTCTTCGTGGATGCAGCCTGAGGCGGGGACTCAATGCGACCCCGCCTCCGGCGCTGCGATATTCCTCCTGAAATATGGCATCCGCCGCCCTAGCGGGGCGTGACGCGATAGCGCCGCAACTCCAGCGCGGGGTTCACACGTCGCACACGCGCGATCACGGCCCGATCGATGTGCGCCATCGCCACACCAGTCGCGGTGCCGACCTGAGCTAGCGTGACGCCCTGCGGGTCGACGATCATCGAATGCCCGACACCGAGCGGTGGCGGGTGATCGGCCGCGGCCACGAAGAACGTGTTCTCGATTGCTCTAGCGGACAGCAGCGTTGTCCAATGGTGCTCCTTCAGCGGACCACGCACCCATTCGGCGGGAACCAGTGCGACGTCGACTCTTGCGTCGGCCAGCGTCCGCGACACCTCGGGGAACCGCAGGTCGTAACACGTCATCAGACCGAACCGCATGCCCCGCACCTCGAACAGCTGGGGCGGTGCGATCTCCCCTGGCTCCACCCAATCAGACTCACGCTGACCGAACGCGTCGTACAGATGCAGCTTTCGATACACAGATCGAATGCCACCGGCTCCTACCGCTACAACGGTGTTCCGCACCCGGCGACCGTCGTCCGCCTTCTCGAGGAGGCCTGCAACGACGACCAGGTCGAGCTCGGCTGCGAGCGCCGTCAGCGTACGCACAAACGACCCGTCGAGATCTTCAGCATTCTCGGCGAGCGAGGGATCGAAGGGGTCGACGAAGTAACTGGAGTACTCCGGGAAGACGACGACGTCGGCTCCGCGATCGGCGGCCACGCGGGCAAGGTCAGAGATGACCGCGAGGTTGCCTTCGCGAGAGGCCGACGGCGCGAATTGTGCGACGGCGATTCCGAGGGTCTCGTGACTCATTGCGCGCTCTCCCTCCCCCGGTGCCGGACCACCATCGGCACCACCATCCACAGTACGAGGATGACCACGCCGAGCACGACCCCGGACGCCACGGCCGCCCAAAACCCTACGACGACGTCGAAGACGAACGCGACCACACCGACCAACAAGAGAGAGACCAGGGCGAGCGCCGCGCGGAGGGCGTCGTGCGCGACCCTCACGAGCGCAGGCTTAACCTGCAGGTGGAACACGGCGCGGTGGAGCGCCACCGGTGCGAGGGCTACCACCGCGCTAAGTGCGGCGAGGCAGATGAGCACGAGGTAGAGCAAACGCTGGGCGGTCTCGAGCTCGCTAAACGACGCTTGGAACGCCAGGGCAAGCAAGAACCCTGTGAGGATCTGCGTGCCGGTCTGCAACACCCGCAACTCCTGCAGAATCTCGCTCCAGTTGCGGTCGGCGCGCTGTGCCGGCGTTTCGGGCCGCCCGTCGGCGAGGTCATCAATATCATTGCTCACCAGCCTATTCTCTCGCGACACTCCCGGGCAGCATGCGCGGATTTGCGGGTTCGTTCATCTGTAGGTAATGTTTTCTCTTGTGCCGCGGGGTGGAGCAGCTCGGTAGCTCGCTGGGCTCATAACCCAGAGGTCGTAGGTTCAAATCCTGCCCCCGCAACAATAAGAAGGCCCCGGATCGTACGATCCGGGGCCTTCTCTCTATCTGGCTGATTCGCTCGAGCGCGCTGTTGACGCGTCGTCACCCGGAAGCCCCGGCAAGGGTCGCGATGCATCTAGTTGACGAGACCGCCGCAGCGCTCTCTGGACTCTCCTCTACAAAAGTACGCGCAAGGTCCCGCTTCGCGCTGTGCCTCGACTCCATCGCTCACGTTCCGCGGAGACCCCACTCTCGACACCGCCGTGATCCAGGCGACTGCCGCTGGCGATGCACGCAACCATGCAGAGGGTTGCCCCCCCCTTCTGAGAAGGCTCTCAGTCCAGCAGATGGCATTGTTTCGGACCGCTACACAACACAGCTGAATGACACCCACGAACAGAACGTAAGACGTCACTTTCAGCCCCAGATCCTCATCAGAAGAAATGCAATATTCACGCGAAGGTGATCGAGCGTTTCTAGCCTGCTGATAGCGTTCAGCCCAGGAGAGCCGGAGATGAAGCAATCTAAGAAGGGACCCCGCCAGATGTCGAGCGACCTCAGCAACAGCTCGGCAAGGTCGAGCGCACGTACAAACCCGCTTAGCTCACCAGACTTCTCAGCTCGGATCTCAGCCAGTACCGGCACCGCCCACCCTGCCGATGGGTAACAGAACGGGCTCCCCCTCCCGCAGACCCCTCCGCGGACGCGACAAGGAGCACGGTGGTGCGGCTGGCATCTTGAGCAGCGCCGGCGCAGGCCTTCTTGGCATCGTTGTCGGACTGGCTCTGCTTCCTCTGGTGATCGCAACCATCGGTAGCGGGGCTTACGGACTTTGGCTTCTCGTCTCCGCGGTTTCTGTCTACCTCCAGTACGCCGACGTGGGTGTCGGATCTGCCATTGTCCATTTCGGTTCCCGTTCGAGAGCGGGAGTCCAAGGCCACACCTTCTCCCAGTACGTGTCTGGCGGGCTGATGTGGAACATGTTGGTCGCAACCGCGGTGGTACCGCTCTTCGCAGTACTTGCCATCTTCATCACCTCGTCGAACGCAGGTGCTGCAGGAGTGTCGTCAGCCGACGCCAACGCCCTCGCACTCCTAGCGACCCTCATGCTGGCGTGCCTTCTTGTCTCGCCATTTGCCTCAGCGCTGATCGGGTCGGGGCTTCTCCCTGTTGAACGTAGAAATCAGTCCATCGGGATTGCAGTACGTTGCGCTGGCACATTAACTGCGTGCCTGGTCTTTGACAGCATCGTTTGGCTTGCGGCTGCCGAAGTCATCGCCGCGATTACTCCTCACGGAGCGGCGGTCATCGCACTTGCGAGGCGCAAGCTGTTGAAGATTTCCTTCCGACACGGCGCCTTCAGCGCCCTGCGAAAAATGCTTCGCTACAGTATCCGCTCTTTCGGGGTCGCGCTTGTAGGAGCGACCATCCTTCAGCTGGGAACCGTTGTTGTGGGCAGCCTGATGGGCCCAAGCGACGTGACCTACTACAACGCAGCATTTCGGGTCTACACGGCTGCCCGCCAGCTACTCACCTGGATCGTCGACCCGTTTCGCTCGACTCTCAGCCGGCAATTTGTAGAGGACCCCCCAAGAGCCAGACGAATACTGACGACTCTCTGCGCGGCGGCGTTCGGCGCGTCCGCGCTCGGCGCAGGCGTCCTCGTATTCGGCGCGAGCGACATCGTCCACCTCTGGCTCGGCGCCTCCGTTCCGACTGCCACCATCTCGCTGACAATGATCGTGCTCCTCGTCGGGTTCGTCGTCAACGCGATACAGATTCCGCTGGTTCCCGCCGGCGACGCTCTCGGACGTCCGGGGGCGTTCTTCTTAATCCAACTCACCTGGCTTGTCGCCTTCGCCGCGCTGGTCTTCCCGCTGGTGCACAGTCTAGGAATCGTCGGCGCCGCGCTGGCCCTCAGCGCCCCCCTCGCGCTCATTGCACCCCTCTACCTCTGGCGGGCTCGTTCAGTGCTCGAGCTAGGGGCTGATGATTGGCGGGCAAGTGGTATCTTCGCAATTTTCGCGATAGTCAGCGCCTCCGCCATACTCGCTTTCGTCGCCGCCGTAATACAGTTCTTCGCTGGACTGGAACCACTTTCCTTCTACAGTACGCTCACATTTGCAGTATCCGCGGTGGTCTTCGCAATAGTGTTGCGAAACCACCTTCCCACCCAGCGAATTCGCGAGCTTCTTCGCGCGAAGCTGTAGCCAACCGCCCTCCGGAATGGAATATCTAGGTGAGCGAAACCGCCTTTCCCGCATTCGAATCGCTTGACGCAGTTCGGACGTTCACTTCCTCTGTCTTGCAGGACACCCTGTCGAGCGCTTCTGAGGTCGTTCTGCTAGACATACCGACCCATGAGAATGTCGGAGACAACATGATCTGGCAGGGAGAGATTGAGTATTTGAAACGGCTTCACGTTCGAGTCGCCTACGAAGCTGATATTTTCCGGCACAGCCGCAAGCTCTTGGATCGACTCGCTCCCAGCACACCGATTCTGCTGCATGGAGGCGGAAACTTCGGAGACGTATGGCCGGAGTTTCAGGAATTTCGTGAACGGATCGTAGCTGACAATCACGACCGCCGCATCGTTCAGCTCCCGCAGACCGTGTATTTCCAGTCCCCATCGCGCGCGGCGCAGGCCAATGCGATCCTTTCAGCACATCCCGACTTCACCTTGCTCGTCCGCGACACGGATTCTCTCGAGAGGGCTAGTACTGCTCTGCCCGATGTGAATGTTCGACTGTGCCCCGACATGGCGCTCGGTTGGACACCCAGAGAGGCTCAAACGCGCGGGAAGAGTCGAGGCATCCTTGTCGTGGCGCGCGAGGACAAGGAAGCGGCTGGAGATCTCGCCGCGGAGATCGAACTGAACCTTGGGCCGTCTGACGAGGTGCGCGACTGGCGCCTGACCGGTTGGCGGAAAGCCCTGTGGAAAGTGACGCGTGTGCCAGGACGGTTAGCCCGGGTCGTCCCCTGGCTCCGTAATAGTGCGCTCATGTTTCGCGTGATCCGGCACGCCAACGAATTCAATAGAAAGCAGAACCTTCTGGCTGGCCTGACGCTGGTGCGGGGCAGGCGTGCAGTCATCACGAACAGACTGCATGCGCATGTGCTGGCTGGCCTACTCAGCGTTCCGTATGTCGTTACGGAGAACAACTACGGGAAAATCGGGCCGATTTTCCAGAATTACACGCATGTGCTTCGTTCGGGGACTTTCGCTCCCAAGGCAACCGACGTCCTTTCGTCAGATGTTCTGAACCGAGTGGAAAACCGATGACCCGCACCGTCTCGATAGGATTTCCCGCCGCATGGGACATTGCAGAGTGGGAGACGTTGCACGCGAAGGGAGAACGACCGGATCGCTGGCCATACGGCCTGGACCGCCTCGACGATCGGTACAATCTACAAACCGTCCCGTTGTCGAGCAACGTATTCCTACCCCGACTTTGGACTCGTCAATCAGAGCGGCAAAGTGTGGCGATCGGGTGGGAAGAGAGTAGCGTCTCTCGGCTCGTAGCTTCCCGCCAATTCGAGCACGTAGTTGGGGGCGTGATCTGGAATACCGACCCGCCAGTAAACGCGCGAGACCGAGCAGTCAAAGCCCTCTACCGGAGGGCCCTTAGGCAAGCGAGTGCGCTGTGGTGCCTTAGTCGACCCCAGGTCGCGTTGGTGAAAGCATTCCTCGGCCTCGACAGCCCACCGGTGCACTTCTTAAAGTTTGGTATCGACACGGACTTCTACAGGCCAACGCCCCTCCCTCCCCAGCCGCTTGTACTAAGCGCCGGCGGCGACCGCGATCGAGACATACCAACGCTGTACGCCGCGATGGCTGAGATCAAGGCCGCCCGACCGGAAACCCAGGTCGTAGTTCAGACTGCCTCCGACCATCCGGTGCCCGCTGGTGTTGTTCGCGTGCAACGCCTCTCTCATCGAGATCTGCGCGATCTTTACGGCCGCGCCTGCATCGTGGCTATCGCTACGCGTTTCAATCATCACGTGTCCGGGATGACCGTCGCCCTCGAGGCGGCGGCCACAGGGCGGCCAGTTGTCACGACAGACACACCCGGGATGTCTGATTATGTCGACGAGGCCTCCGGCCGCCTCACGCCAGCTGGCGACGCAAGCGCCATGGCAGCAGCTGTCGTCGGACTCCTGGACAACCCCCAGCAGCTGAGGGATCTGGGACGCGCTGGCCAACATCGGGTTCAGACGTCACACTCCACGAAGACAATGTCCTCAGCGATCGGCGAGATCGTCGCCGCCTTGCCCGATTGATCGTGTCGCACTTATTCATTTCTCACGAGGAGGCAGACTTTGCCTAAAGTCGCAATCATCGGCACACGCGGTTACCCGAGCTATTACGGCGGCTTTGAGACGGCCGTGAGAAAGCTTGCGCCCTACCTGAGCGACGCCGGGTGGGACGTTGTCGTGTATGGACGACCGCAGGCCATGAAATTGGACGACCCCGAGCGAGACCAACGGGTGCACTCCGTCGCCACGCGAGGATTTGAGCGGAAGTCCCTTAGTACTCTCACATACGGCTTCACATCTGTGCGACGAGCAGTCAAGGACGGTTGCGACGTCGCACTCGTCATGAATGTTGCGAACGGGTTCTGGCTTCCCCTGCTCCGAGCAGCACGCATCCCGACACTCGTGAACGTCGATGGAATCGAGTGGGAGCGTGCCAAGTGGGGGCGGATTGCGAAGACTGTCTTTCGCAGCGGCGCGAGGAGCACAGCACGCTGGGCCAACACGCTCGTTTATGACGCGCATGAGATCAAGCGCTGGTGGGGAGCGAAGTTCGGTCGGGACGGGATCTACATCCCCTACGGGGGCGACGCCCCCGCACAAAGTAGTGAACCACCGCTTGGCCTGGAGTTCCGCGGCTATGTATTAGTTGTCGCCCGCTTCGTACCGGAAAACACTATTCCAGAATTCTTCGAAGCAGCGAAATCAATCGCGAAATCGTGGCCGGTGGTGATTGTGGGATCGTCTGGCTACGGCGGAGAACTCGATGACTGTGCACGGCTGCTTGCGGAGTCGACACCGAACATCACCTGGCTTGGACATGTCGCGGACGATCAGCTTCTCCACCGGCTCATGCAGAACTGCGGCGTCTACTTCCACGGCCACAGCGTCGGTGGCACTAACCCTGCGCTCGTTCAGGCAATGGCGTGCGGCACCCCGGCTGTTGCCCGAGACACTGTATACAATCGCGAGGTGTTGGGAGACGCGGGCGTATTCACCGAACCAAGCCCACGTCGAATTGCGAACACCGTGTCCGAATTGATGCAAGATAGTGACCGCCAGTCCGCTCTTTCACTCGCCGCCCGCAGCCGTCAGCAGGAATTGTTCACCTGGGAGTCGGTCTGCGAACGTTACGAATCCGCACTAAGGGGGGCGCTGAATGCGCGTCCTGTTTGACGCGTTCTGGTGGCACAGCGGCCCGATCGCCAACCGCACCGTAATGCGCGAGATCGTCTTCGGATGGTCGCGACGCTTCCCCGAAGACGAAATACTTCTCGCCGTGCGCGCAAGACATAGAGACCTTGTGGACGTGCCGCCCGAGGCGAGGGTTGTTACAACGCGGCTGTCTCCGCAGGCACTTGCGAATGTCGTGGAACTGCCCGCTCAGGCTCGACGCCATCAGGTGGACCTTGTCGTGTCGCATAATTACACCTCCCCTTTCACTCGCAACGCAGTGTTCATTCATGATCTGCTCTTCGAGGAATCCCCGCACTGGTTCACCCGAAAAGAACGCCTGTACTTCTGGCCCATGAGCCGTCTCGCGGCGTGCGCGTCGACCGTGTTCACGTCCTCGCGTACAGAAGCGGCGCGGATTAAGAGGCTGCACCCACGCCTCTCGCCGGTGCTTGCGACGAGCCTTGCCATCTCGCCGGCGCTCGCGGGCGCGTCACCTCGTACCCCCGAAGGGGTGCCGACCAACTGGGATGGCTTCTGGCTTTGTGTAGGAAGATTGAACCGGAGAAAGAACCTCGACACCGCTCTTCGCGGGGCGGTCTCGTCAGGACTTCTCTCGCCAACGCACCCGCTGATCATCGTAGGTAGCGCTGAGTATTCCGGCGCCACCACCGAATTGCCAGAGAACATTCGCACGCTGGTCGACTTAGGGCACGTTATATTCGCTGGACGAGTTTCGGATGGAGAACTCAGATGGCTCTACACCAACGCCAGTTGTCTGATATTCATGTCGCGCGATGAGGGTTATGGCTTGCCGCCCGCCGAGGCTCGTTTCTTCGGTACGCCGGTCGTGGTCTCCGACATACCCGTTATGCGGGAGCTTGTTCCAGATGCCCATGCGTTCGTCGATCCAGACGCACCGTCAGCCTTGGCCACCGTCCTCGCAAGCGTGCCGCAAAGGCGCGCCACCGCGGGCCCCGTCGACAGGTTGCGAGACGCCAAGTCCGATTGGGAAGACATCGCTTCTCGGATACGGTACGCATCCATGGCACCGCGAGAATGAAAGAGACGACAAGGTGATCGAAACGGATGAACCGGCCGCCCCCGTCCCGCTCGTGACAGTACTCATTGTCACGTACAACAGTCGGTCCACTATTCGAGCGGCGATCGATGGACTCGTGGGCAACTGCGAGATCGTCCTGGTCGACAACGCTTCGCTCGATGGCACCGCAGATTTTATCGAGAGTGCCTACGGCTCGCGAGTTATCTTGATCAGGTCAGGGGAGAACCTCGGCTTCGCGAAGGCAGTGAACCGCGCGGCGGAGAACGCCAGCGGAAAATTCCTGCTCCTCCTCAATCCCGACGCTTCGATGGACTACGAGAACATCGGTCTTCTGACTGTAGCTATGAGCGCTTACCCGGAAGTCGGCGTTGCAGCCCCAGACGTCATCGAGGGTGCTGGGGAATTCCGCACCATGGCTGCGGGGTACGAGCCCTCGGTTAGGCGCATGTTCCTGCATTCATCCGGCCTGTCGCGCCTGGGGAGGCACACAGCCCGACTGCGTGGGCACTATCTTCTGCGGGATCAAATCCGGCCGAATCGGCCGGAATTCTTGAAGTGGGTGTCCGGCGGCTGCATGCTCGTTGAACGGACCGTCTGGCAAAACTTGGGGGGACTCTCAGAGCGGTGGTTCATGTACGCCGAGGACGTGGAATTCTGTCTCCGCGCAAGTAGCGCAGGCTGGAAGGTAGCTGTCTTCCCTTGGGCCTTCGCGCACCACAGCGTCGGAGGTAGCAGTGACGATTCTTCCGGGCCGGTGAGGACTGTGTGGCTTGAGAACCTGTATGACCTCTTCGTTCTCCGTTATCACCCGAGCACTTTCCGCGCAGCATCGTGGCGAGGCGTCGTCGCTGTCGGCTTCGCCGCTCGCTCCAGTGTCTTCGCTCTACTCACATCGGTTCGTCCGGCTTATCGCAGCGATGCGAGGCGGTTTGCCGCCTACGCTCGCGCGGCATGGACCTTACCGTCGCCCAGGCCCGTGCCGAGCGCCTAGGAGACCGCCCGACGCTTGACTCGTCCATCCACGCGAGCGAGACCTCACCGCGGTGTGGAGATGAAGTTCGTCGCACTACGCACCCGCGGTACCGACCCCCACAAGTACGAGGTACATCGCGTTGTAGACGACATGCAGGATAACTGCAGACCAAGCCCGGCCCGTGAGCAGTACAAGCAGGGAACAGACGCCGCCGACCAGGAACAGTTGCAACCCACTTGAGAGGGAGAGCGGGGCATACGCCCCGTGC
The DNA here is from genome assembly GCF_029761935.1 of Microbacterium testaceum. Classification (NCBI taxonomy): domain Bacteria; kingdom Bacillati; phylum Actinomycetota; class Actinomycetes; order Micrococcales; family Microbacteriaceae; genus Microbacterium; species Microbacterium testaceum. The sequence continues at coordinate 171,417 of NZ_CP121699.1, read as the reverse complement.
AGGCACACGAAAGCGCCGGCAGACACGAGTAGAGCAGTAGCACCCGCCGTGAATGCACCCAAAGACCTGCGCAGCATCTGGAAGATGACGACGATAAGAACGGAACGAAAAAAGATCTCTTCAACGAAAGGCCCGATAAGGGCGGCAGCCAGGGCGATCGCTGTCAGCGAGCTCGTCGCGAGATCAAGCGAGAGGGATGTGGCAGTAGGAAACGATGCGGCATTCGCATCACTAAAGCTCCCCTGCAGGAGGCGAAGCCCCACACCCAAACCGACTCCCCAAAGCACATCGAGGAGTCTCAGGCGGAACAGGCCCGCCGGGCGTCCCCGGAGCACTGCGTAGGCCACCGGCACAAACAGGCCAATCCACAACGCGGGTAGCGACAATGCGGCGACCCCGGCTGCGCTCGAATGGGCGAGGACAACGCTGGCGAGGATTCCGGCTCCTGCCCCGAGAAGCGCGCACACAAGGACCCTCAGGTCCCATTTGCTGACCTCTTGTCCGCCCATCCGCCAGTCGGTGCGCCTACGCCTCCGGATCCGAGACGAGTCGGAGATTGCGCGATGGGCGCCGGCGTCGAATTCGGCCGTTGTGCCGGCCCCGTTCGCAACGGCGGTCTGATTATGCTGATCACGCACGGGCTCAACCTACTCGGAGTTTGGACGTGCGGGCATCCCCAGATCGGCACCTCGAAGGAGCAGCTTGCTGAACATTCTCGCCGTGTGCACAGGCAATGTGTGCCGATCACCCCTGGCCGAACAGCTTCTCACCAATCTCGTGTCCGGGTTTGACGTGAGCGTCAGCAGCGCCGGCACGCGGGCACGAAGCGGGGTGCCGATGACGGCCGAGACTGCCCAGATTGCGGTCACCAACGGATGTGATCCCGTACGAGTCAATAGTCACCGAGCTAGATCCCTCAGCGCCGAGCACCTTCGTCCGGCACATCTTGCGCTTGCGATGGCTCGGGAACATCGCCGTGAGATCGTCGAGACGAGCCCGTCAGTTGTGCGCCGAACCTTCACTGTTCGGGAGCTCAGCCGCCTACTCGCTGACGTCAGCGACGATCAGCTGCGAGAAGAGTCCACACGAACATCAAGCCCCTTGACGCCTGAGAACAGGTTCTCTGCGATGCTGCTGTTCGCTGCGAATCGTCGAGGAGTCGTACTTCCCCCGACGGTGGCCGAGGACGACGACATTGTCGATCCATACCGTCGATCCGGGCGAACCTATGCATTGTCTACAGAACAACTCATGTCGGCGCTGCCCGTAGTCCCCCGCATGGTCCGTCTTGCTCACGATTGAGCCGCCACACTACCCAGGGTCGCGCCGCCGGGGTGATGACTGGCTCTGGAGTCAGCAGCCGCTGAGGGCCGACCCGGGCTATTTACGCCCTCGCTAAAACTAACCGGAAACAATCCATATGACAGACTGACGTCATTCCCCCCAGTGCCGCACGACGTGTGCCGGCGACACCTCGAGAGGCCTCATGGAGCTCAGCGACTACATCCGAATCCTTCGGAAGAATTGGCTCGTGATCGTGGTCCTCACGACCGTCGCGCTTGCTGCTGCCACCGTCTTCACGCTGACTCGCACACCAACGTACGAGTCTTCCAGCACGGTCTTCGTCTCGACGCAGGGAGGCGGCACGACGGCCGAGCTGCAGCAGGGGTCCAATTTCACCCAGGCAAGAATCAATACGTACGTGGGTTTGGCCGCCACACCCACGGTACTCGATCCCGTCATAAGTGACCTTGGGCTTGCAACCACGGCCGATATGCTCGCGAAAGACGTCAAAGCGTCTGCTGCGCTCAATTCCACACTCATCACCATTGCAGCCACAGATTCTGACCCGGCGACCGCCTCCGCGATCGCGAACGCCGTCGCGGGAAGCCTTTCGACCGTAGTACCGGCGCTTGAGCCGGCAGTGGACGGCGGTGCCAGCCCTGTTCGGCTCACTCGGGTCACAGACGCCCAACCAGCGTTGAACCCCACGTCGCCGAATGTCGCGCTCAACTTGGCTCTTGGCCTGCTCGCTGGGCTAGCGATCGGTATTGGAGTCGCGGTACTGCGCACTGCCTTGGACACCCGAGTGCGGACTCCTCGAGATGCAGAGCAGATTACGGACGCCCCCTCCATTGGTGCCATCGCCTACGACGCCAAGGCGAAGGAGCGGCCGCTCATTGTCCACGCGGATCCGCTGAGTCCGCGAGCGGAATCGTTCCGTGCGCTCCGCACGAACCTTCAGTTCCTCGACATGGGCGGGCGTTCGAGCTTTGTCGTGACCAGCTCGATCCCGAGTGAGGGCAAGTCGACGACAACTATCAACCTGGCGATCGCACTGGCGGACGCCGGCAAGCGGGTGGCACTGCTCGACACCGACCTGCGCAAGCCCAAGGTTGCGGAGTACCTCAGCATTGAGGGTGGCGCAGGCCTGACGGACGTTCTCATCGGGCGGGCCAAAGTCAACGAGGTCATGCTTCCCTGGGGCGGCCGCAGCCTTTACGTGCTACCTGCGGGAAAGATCCCGCCCAACCCCAGTGAGCTGTTGGGATCGCAGCAGATGACAGTCCTGCTCGAAATGCTCGAGCGCGATTTCGATGTCGTGCTGTGCGACGCTCCCCCATTGCTGCCCGTCACCGACGCCGCGATCCTCGCTCGGGCCACGAGCGGCGCACTCATGGTCGTTTCGGCGGGCAAGACCACCAAGCATCAGCTGACAGGTGCCACGGAGGCGCTCAACACTGTCGGGGCCAAGCTCGCCGGTTTCATCATGTCGATGGTGCCAACCCGAGGGCCGGACTCGTACTACGCCGCATACGGATACGGATACGGATACGGATACGGATATCGCGAGCTGCCTGCGAAGACCAGCCGTTTCTCGCGGAAAAAGGAGAAGAGCAGCGCCGACGCGGACGCCTCGGAAGAGGTTTCTTTGGACGAACTGGGTTTCTCGCCGCGCCGTACGTCGCGCGAATCGCAGCGCGAAGTCTGACCCACAGACTTATCTCGGGTCGGCGGGGGTCTCGCGCCAGCGAACGGAGACCGCCGTGACCACGAAACCGAAGGGCACCAGCGTGAGCTCCTCACCTCTCCCCCCGGCCATGCTCAGGGCCGGTCGCGTTGTGGCCTGGGCCGTCGGCGCATTCCTCGTTTTTGCCGTCGTCGTCGCCGCCTGGGTCGGTGTGCGGGGGTGGATGGCCTATCAGCATTTATCGCGCGTAGAGGCGGGCATTAGCGAGGCGTCCTCGGCACTCGCGTCTGACCCCGGCGCCGCGGGCGCAATCGTCGCCCGCTTGGCAACCGACGCCTCAGACGCGCACGACCTCACCTCCGACCCGGTGTGGCACCTCGCGGAGGGGGCTCCGTGGGTCGGTCCACAGCTGGAGGCCTTCGGCACGGTGGCGTCCGCGGGCGACGCTCTCCTTAGCGATGCACTTTTGCCCCTCGTCACGGCAGCCCAAGACACCTCTTTTGACGCATTGAAGCCGGTCAACGGCCGTATTGATACCACCGGCCTAGCTGTTCTCGCACAACCTGCCCAACTCGCGGCATCCGCCGCCGCAGGTGCATCCGATCAACTGCAGGGTCTGAATCGGACGCCCCTCGTGGGAGTCCTCGCGCGCGCAGTCGACAAGTCGTCCACGGTTTTCGAACAAGCCGCGACGAGTCTCGACGCGCTTTCGCGGGCGACACGCCTACTCCCCGACGTCCTGGGCCAGAACGGTGAACGCAACTACCTGCTGCTTGTTCAAAACAACGCCGAGTGGAGGTCGTTGGGCGGCATCGCCGGCACGGCAATTCTCCTCAAGACCAACCAGGGTGCGATCAGCCTCGCAAACACCGAATCCGGCACCTCGCTGTCGAGCGGCATCAAGAGTCCGGTCGTCGATTTACCCGCCGACGTGCAGAACATCTACGAGACCAGACCTGCACGCTTCTTCCAGAACCTGACGCAGGTTCCCGATTTCACCTTCGATGGCCCGCTCGCCCGAGAAATGTACAAGCAGCGAACGGGTGTGTCCGTAGACGGCGTCATCGCCCTGGATCCGGTGGTGCTGTCCTACCTTCTGCGCGCAACCGGACCGGTAGCACTGCCCGACGGCTCGACGCTGTCTGCCGAGAACGCCGTCAAAACGCTGCTCAGCGACGTCTATCAGCGATACCCCGATCCGTCAGCGCAGGATGCATTCTTCGCCGCCTCGACCGGAGCTGTTTTCAACGCCTTCCTCGAGGGACGCGGGTCGACGGTGAGCTTGCTGACAAATCTCGCGACTGCGGCCGACCAGCGACGCGTTCTCATGTGGAGTGCCGATCCCGACGAACAGGCCATTCTGGAGGGGTCGTCGGTTGCCGGTGAGCTGCCGCAAACGGACGACGACACGGCCCGGTTCGGGGTGTATCTCAACGACGGCGGCGGTTCGAAGATGAGCTACTACGTCAAGCCTGACGTGAGTCTGGCGTGGGACCAGTGCGCCCCCGACGGGCGGAACGGCCCGCGTCAGTTAACCCTGCGGATGAGGCTCACCAATACCGCGCCCACCGACGCCGAGACGTCGCTTCCGCGTTACGTCACTGCCAACGGCGCATTCGGTACGGCGCCGGGAACGGCGACGGTCGTGAACAACGTCTACCTGCCCGAGGGGTTCGAACTCGTGTCGGCCGAGACCGCGACGGGGACAGGTCCCTCGACCGGGACGTTCGAGGGACACCAGGTGCTGACCTTCGGGTTCCAACTTCTTCCCCAGGCGTCGGCCGACCTGACCGTGACCGTGCGCGCAACGACGACGGCGTCAAAAGCGGAGGCATTCGTGACCCCGACGGCCGACGCGGGAATCGACCCGACGGTCAAAGCAACCTGCGAAGCAACCGGAATCGCAACCCTGCAGTGAATAATGCGACTGCGTAAATGCGCCTCCGACTGCGCGTCAGCGTAAATTTACGTAGTCGAAACCTTGACAATTTGCAATCCAGGGAAAACCTAGGCAATACTCAGAAAGGGTCTAGCACCACCCACCGCTTCATTGTTGTCCTTCCCCTTGCAGCTCCATCGGGATAGCACGATGCGGACCACCACCTCCCGGTAGCCCGGATTCGAAAGCAGGCACTCATGAAGCTCAACCTCAAGAAGGCTGGCGTCACCGCGGCCCTCGCCGGCGCGCTGCTCTTCGCAGCTCCCGCCGTGGCTCAGGCGTACGTCCCCACCGCTCCCGGCACGCAGACCGTGACGATCACCAACAACGGCCCGGTCACGTTCAACGTGGCTCCCGGCGCCACCGTGAACTTCGTCCTCGTCGGCTACAACGCCAACCAGGCCGGCCTCGCCACGGCGAACCTGCCCGTCAGCTCCAAGTCGATTACGAAGGTCGCCGACGCCTCCGGCAACGCGACTGCGGTTGTCACGCTCCCCGCTGACGCCCGTGGCACCTACACGCTCTCGGCCACGCCCGCGGGCGGCACCGCTGGCGGCTCGAGCAACAACGCTGGCGGCTCCACCGGCCTCCCCGCGACCGGCTTCGACGCCAACTCGATGCTCGGTCTGTGGGTCGGCGGCGGCGCTCTCGCGCTCGCCGGTGGCACGATCGCCGTGGCCACCACGGTTCGTCGCAACCGCGCCCAGGGCAAAGCCTGACACACCACGCGTTCCTGAAGGGGCGCCGTCGACTTCGGTCGGCGGCGCCCCTTGCTCGTTCGTAGGCGACTGCACCGGCACGTGGCATCCATCCCCCTCCGTCAACCCTGCGCTCCCCCGGGCTCGGCGCGGTTGACTCGAGCCATGGACACGACCACCACCGCTCCCCTCGACAACGACGGGCGCGACGCCGACGCCCCGCCGACGCTGCCGTTCGTCCACATGTGGACCGGACTCGATGGCAAGAGCCGGCTCGACGAATCCGTCCTACGGGGATTCGGGATGCAGAGCGTCGGCGGCGGAGCCGACCCGCAGTGGATGCGGCCGTTCCCCGGCGAGGTGTCGGCCGTGCTCTTCGCGGCGTTGCCGGTCAGGTGGGTGGGGCAGTGGCATCCGTCCCCTCATCCTCAGTGGGTGATCCCGCTGCGGGGGCGCTGGTTCCTCGAGACGCAAGACGGCTCGCGCGTCGAGATGGGACCCGGCGACATCCACTTCGGGCAGGACACCGACACCACCGAGGTCGACGGCAAGGCCGGACACCTCTCGGGCACCGTCGGCGACGAGCCCTGCCTGCAGGTGCTCATCCAGTTCGCCACGTCGCCGGCCGGGCCCACCGCCCACCCGTTCGGCTGAGCGCGTCAACCCGCCCCACCCGGCGCCCCCCGCACGTTTGACTGGAGACATGCCCCGCATTCCCCTCGACGGTCAGATCCTGCAGAGCGCCCGCTCCCCCGAGGCGGTCGACGTCGCCCCTCCCCGCGTGTGGGACGAACGCCTGAGCGCCGTCCTGCCGCCCGCCTCGCGCCTGCTGTCGCTCTACGGTGACGCGACCTGGGCCGAGGGACCGGTCTGGTGGCCCGAAGAGCGCTCCCTCGTGTTCAGCGACGTGATCGGCCGGCGGACGCTGGCGTGGCGCGAAGACGGCTCGATCGTCACGGTGCGCGACCGCTCTAACTTCGCCAACGGAAACGCGATGGATGCCGAAGGCCGCCTCGTCCAAGCCGAACACGGGCGCCGCGGCGTCAGCCGCACCGACGAGAACGGCACCGAGCTACTCGTCGACGCCTTCGAGGGCGAGCCGCTGAACTCCCCGAACGACCTGGTCGTGGCCTCCGACGGCTGGATCTGGTTCACCGACCCCACGTACGGCATCTCGGATCCGCGCGAGGGATACCCCGCCGACCCCGCACTCCCCCACCAGAGCGTCTACCGCTGGCGCGACGGCGACGGGCTGCAGCGCATGATCGACCTCGACCAGCCCAACGGACTGGCCTTCAGCCGCGACGAGAGCACACTCTACGTCGCCGAGTCCAACGCCGAGCGGCTCCCCCGCGTCGTCGCGTGCAGCTGGGACGGCGAGACCCTCGGCGCCCCGCGCACCTTCGCGACGGTGGATGCCGGCATCCCCGACGGGTTCGTCGTCGACAGCCGCGACTGGCTCTGGATTTCGAGCGAAGCGGGCGTCGTCATCGTCGACGAGACCGGCGCCCGTCTGGGCGTCATCCCGACCCCGCACGTCGTCAGCAACTGCACCTTCGACGCCGACGAGAAGCGCCTGTTCATCACCGGCGACAGAGACCTCTGGATGGTGGAACTCGCGTGACCGACGTCGAGATGGCGCGCATCCCCGCCGGCCGCGTGCTGCGCGGAGACCTGCGGGGCGCCGAACGACGCGAGATCGTCGTCGACAGCTTCGAGATCGGTGTCTACGCCATCACCGAAGAACAGATCGCGGAGCTGCTCGGCATCCCGTCCCGCCATCCGCGACGCCCCGCGACGCAACTGAGTTGGCTGCGCGCGATTCGCCTGTGCAACGCGCTGAGCGAATGGGAAGGCCTCGACCCCGTCTACTCGTTCGACGGAGAGGTCGTCACGGGCGACCCCGACTCGGACGGCTTCCGCCTGCCCACCGAAGACGAGTGGGAGTACGCGTGCCGCGCGGGCTCGACGTCATCGGCCTACGGACCGGTCCGCGAGGTGGCCTGGACGGCCGCCGACGGCCTGACCGCCCCGGCGGAAGTCGGAGGACGGATGCCGAACCTCCACGGACTCTTCGACACTCTCGGCAACGTGTGGGAGTGGTGCGCCGACCTGTATGACCCCGATGGTGAAAGCGACGCGCGCGTGTTCCGCGGCGGCGGATGGTCGGACGCCCCCGCGCAGGTGCGGGCGACCGCGCGGCGGGGCGGGCGTCAGCGGGACGCGTTCGACGACGTGGGTGTGCGGGTCGCGCGGGGGTGACGCCCGGGGGGCCTCACGGCTTGGCCGGTCAATCTTCGGTGGTGATGGACTCCGTGAGCGAATCCATGAACGCCACGATCGTGTCGAGCTCGCCGTCGTCGAAGCGCTCGGCGACATCGCGCATGGCGCCCAGGTGCACGCCGAAGTGCTGGAAGAACTCGCGGCGCGACTTGTCGGTCAGCACGACCACGCGGGCCCGGCCGTCGGAGGGGTGCGGCAGACGCTCGAGGTGGCCCGAGGCGACGAGGCGGTCGATGAGCTTGGTGGTCGACGCGGTCGAGATGCGCAGATGGGTCGCCACGTCGTGCGGACTGACCATCTGACCGCGGTACTCGCGGATGGTGAGCATGCGCAGCGTCGCGAGGTCGCTGGCATTCATGTCCATCTCGCCCTTCATGCCCGAATGCATTCTGTCGAGGGCGTCGCTGAGGGTCTGGACGGCGCGTAGGGTATGGCCCACGGCTGGCCTCGTACCAGAGGCCGACACGGCTTTCGTCACGGTGGACACCCCCTTTCGGCGTCGGTATAGTCAAGGCTACATCGCTAGCTAAACTAGCAAACGGGAGGCACGATGAGCGAGACCGAATATGTCGTCCTCCTGGACGACTTCGGCAACGAGATCGGCACGGCGCCCAAGGCTACCGTGCACGACACAGAAACACCTCTGCACCTGGCATTCTCGTGCCACGTGGTCAACTCGGCGGGCGAAGTGCTCGTCACGCGTCGCGCCCTGCACAAAAAGACGTGGCCCGGCGTCTGGACGAACTCGTTCTGCGGCCACCCCGGTCCCTCCGAAGCCTCGCTCTCGGCGGTGCACCGCCGCGCCGAGCACGAGGTCGGCCTGGTCATCCGCGACCTCGAGCTGGCCCTGCCGAACTTCCGCTACCGCGCCGTCGACGCCAGCGGCATCGTCGAACACGAGATCTGCCCCGTGTACATCGCCCGCGCCGACGTCGACCCCGAGCCCAACCCCGACGAGGTCGCCGAGTACCGCTGGGTCGACCCGCTCGAGCTCGCCGCATCTCTCGAGTCGACGCCGTGGGCGTTCAGCCCCTGGCTCGTCCTGCAGGCGCAGCAGCTGCACCTCTTCCAGACCCCTCACACCGTGAGGCGCGCCTCATGATCAGTCTCGAATCCACCCCCGTCGCCCGTCAGGGCATCGACCGCGAGATCGACGGGGCGCTCTCGCGCCTTCAGCGGCGCGCCACCACCCTGGGCGACGGCGCCCGGTACCTGGCATCCGCCATCCGTCGGGCGACCGAAGGCGGAAAACGCTTCCGTCCCCTGCTCGTCGTCTCGGCATTCGAGACGCTCTACGGCGACGACGAACACCGCATCGGCGTGTACCAGGTCGCCGCGGCCTTCGAACTGCTGCACACGGCGTTCGTCATCCACGACGACGTGATCGACCACGACACCGAACGCCGCGGCGTGCCCAACATCGGCGGAGAGTTCCGCCAGCGGGGGCTCCTGAAGGGGGCGGATGCCGACGGCTCGGCCCTGCTCGGAGACGCTGCCGCGATCCTCGCCGGTGACCTGCTGCTGCACGAGGCCGGACGCATGATCGCCCTCGCGCAGCTCCCCGACCGCATGCGCCAGCCGCTGCTCGAGATGCTCGACGACGCCGTGCTCATCTCGGCGATGGGCGAGCTCTCGGACGTCGAGCACGCCGTCTCGTCGGGCGAGATCGACTCCGAGGCGGTGCTGCGCACCACGCGCGACAAGACCGCCGCCTACTCGTTCTCGGCACCGCTGCAGGCCGGAGCCCTCATCGCCGGAGCCCCGAGCCCCTCGATCTACGCGCTCGAGCGATTCGGACAGCGCCTCGGACTCGCCTACCAGCTGGTGGACGACCTCATCGGCGCCTTCGGTTCGTCGGCGGTGTCGGGCAAAGAAGAGGGCTGCGACCTGCGCGAGGCGAAGAAGACGCACCTCATCTCGCTCGCCCGCAAGACACCGAAGTGGCCCGAGGTCAGCGAAGCGCTCGCCCAGGCCCACACCGGTCCGATCGCCGTGCGCGCCGCCCAAGAGGCCCTCTCCGAGTCGGGCGCCCGCGCCGAACTCGAATGCCTCATCCTCGACACGCTCGAAGAGGCCCTCATCATCGTCGACTCCTCGACGGTGCCGGCCGCGTGCCAGGAGATGCTGCGCGACCTCGTGAAAGCCGTGCAGGAGCGCATTCCGTGAGTCATGCGCCCACGGGCCTCGAGCTGTACTCCCAGACCGCGGATGACGCCGCCGCCGCGGTGATCAACCGCTACTCCACTTCGTTCGGTATCGCCGCGCGCCTGCTCGGGCCCCGCCCGCGCCCGCACGTGCGCAATATCTACGCCCTCGTGCGGGTGGCCGACGAGATCGTCGACGGACCCGCCCACGACGCGGGGCTCAGTCCCGAGCGGGAACGCGCGGTGCTCGACGGCCTCGAGAACGAGGTTCGGGATGCCATCGCCACCGGCTTCAGCGCCAACCTCGTCGTCCACGCCTTCGCCCGGACGGCGCGCGAGTGCGGCATCACCGAAGAACTCATCGCCCCGTTCTTCGCGTCGATGCGCACCGACCTCGACACCGCCGAGCACGACGACCTCTCGCACGACGCCTATGTCTACGGCTCGGCCGAGGTCGTCGGGCTCATGTGCCTGCAGGTGTTCCTCAACGCCGGGATGTCGGCGCCCGCCCGACCCGCCGCCGACCTCGTCGACGGCGCACGGCGCCTGGGCGCGGCGTTCCAAGACGTGAACTTCCTGCGCGACCTCGCCGACGACGCCGACCGCCTCGGCCGCGACTACCTCGACGGCGCGGCCGACGACGAACGCCGAGTGGCCGTTCTCGACCGCATCGACGCCGACCTCGCCGCCGCGGCATCCGTCATCCCCCACCTGCCGCCCGACTGCCGCGCCGCCGTCACCACGGCGCACGACCTGTTCGCGGAACTCTCTCGCCGCCTCCGCTCCTCCCCCGCCGGCGCCCCGCGCGTCCGCGTTCCCGACGGTGTCAAAGCCACCCTCGCCGCCCGCGCCCTTCTGGGCCGCCCCCCGAAAGGTTCACGCTCATGAGCGCCCAGCGCATCGTCGTCGTCGGAGGCGGGATCGCCGGCCTTGGTACCGCAGCCCTGCTGGCCGACCGCGGACACGACGTCCACCTCTTCGAAGCGCGTGACGCCCTCGGTGGGCGCGCGGGATCGTGGGAGAAAGACGGCTTCCGCTTCGACACCGGCCCCAGCTGGTACCTCATGCCCGAGGTGTTCGATCACTTCTTCCGCCTGCTCGGCACGAGCGCCGCCGAACAGCTCGACCTCGTGCGTCTCGACCCCGCGTACCGCGTCTACGGCCCTCCCGGAAAGGGCGAGCCGATCGACATCGTGTCGGGTCGCGAGGCCGTTCGCGCGCTGTTCGAGAAGCACGAGCCCGGCTCGGGCGACAACATCGACGCCTACCTCGACTCCGCGAAAGACGCCTACGAGCTGTCGACGTCGAAGTTCCTCTACGACCCGTACTCGTCGACCAAGGGCCTGCGCGACCCCGCGCTCGTGAAGCGCCTGCCCACGCTCATCCCCCTGCTCACCCGCACGCTGTGGAAGCGCGTCACCACCGACTTCAAAAACACCCGCCTGCAGCAGATCCTCGCCTACCCCGCGGTGTTCCTCGGCGGATCGCCTTTCGAGGTGCCCAGCCTGTACCACCTGATGAGCCACCTCGACCTGGGCGACGGCGTGCTCTACCCCAAGGGCGGAATGACCGAGATCATCACCGCGATCGAGAAGCTCGCGCGCGAGCGCGGCGTCACGATCGAGACCTCGGCACCCGTCGAGGCGATCATCACCGAGTCGGGCACCGCGCGCGGCGTGCGACTCGCCGACGGCCGAATCTTCGCAGCGGATGCCGTGGTCTCGGGCGCCGACCTGCACCACACCGAGAACGAGCTGCTCGAAGAGAAGGATCGCCAGTACCCCGAGAAGTGGTGGAAGGACAAGGTGCCCAGCCCCGGTGCCCTGCTGCTTCTGCTCGGTGTGAAGGGCGAGCTGCCGCAGCTCACCCACCACACGCTGCTGTTCACCGACGACTGGCACACCAACTTCGACGCGATCTTCGGCGAGAACAAGAAGATCCCCGACCCCGCGTCGATCTACATCTGCCGCCCCAGCGCCTCAGACGACTCCGTCGCGCCCGAGGGACACGAGAACCTGTTCGTCCTCGTCCCCGTGCCCGCCGACCCCGACAGCGGCCGCGGAGGCGTCTCGGGCGCCGGCGACGAGCGGATCGAGAAGGCCGCGGATCGCGTCATCGCGCAGATCGGCGAGTGGACCGGCATCCCGGATCTGGCCGAGCGGATCGTCGTGCGCAAGACCATCGCGCCCGAGGACTTCAAAGAAGACCTGCACGCCTGGCACGGCAACTCACTGGGACTTGCGCACACGCTCAATCAGAGCGCGATCTTCCGCCCCAAGAACCGCTCGCGCAAGGTCGACAACCTCTACTACGCCGGCACCTCGGTGCTGCCGGGTATCGGCCTGCCCATGTGCCTCATCTCGGCCGAGCTCGTGGTCAAGCGCCTGACGGGCGACACCACCGCCGGGCCCCTGGCGGAACCCGCGCGCGCGGCGGTCTGAGGTGCCGGGGATCTACCTGGGCGCGATCCTCTTCTCGCTGATCGGCATGATGCTGATCGACGGGAAGTACTCGCTCGCGCTGCGGGTCGCTCCTCTCCGCACCACGATGGCGGTTCTGGGCGGGACGGTGTTCTTCCTCGCGTGGGACCTCGTCGGTATCGCCACGGGCGTGTTCGTGAAGGGCGAGAGCCCGCTGTTCGTGGGCGTGATGCTCGCCCCGCACCTGCCGCTCGAAGAGCTCTTCTTCCTGCTGTTCCTGAGCTACCTCGCCGTCGTGATGTTCGCCGTGTTCGAGCGGCGCGCCGCCGCCCGGGCTCGCCGCACCGACGCCCCGGCGGTCGAGAGGCGGTCCGCGTGACCTACCCGCTCATCGTGCTGCCGTTCGTCGTCGTCACCCTCCTCGTCACCCTCGCGACGCTCCGGAGGCCGCGGTTCCGTCAGCGGATGGCATCCTCTGCTCTCACCGCACTCGTGTTGGTCGGCCTGACGCTCGTGTTCGACAACCTCATGATCGCCGTCGACCTGTTCTCGTATCCTCAAGAGCACCTCAGCGGCCTGAAACTCGGGCTCGCCCCCATCGAAGACTTCGCCTACCCCCTGTGCGCGGCGTTCCTCGTGCCGGCGCTGTTCACCCTCTTCGCTCCCCTGCCCTCGAAGGACACCGCATGACCGCCCCCGCCGCCCTCACCCCCGGCCGCGTGCTGCGGGAGCTCTTCGTGTCGTCGCGACCGGTCAGTTGGATCAACACCGCCTTCCCCTTCGCTGCCGCCTACCTGCTGACCACGCGGACGATCGATGTGCCGCTGATCATCGGCATCCTGTTCTTCCTCGTTCCCTACAACCTCGCGATGTACGGCGTGAACGACGTGTTCGACTACGAGTCCGACCTGCGCAACCCCCGCAAGGGCGGCACGCACGGCGCCGTGCTCGCAAAGCGCATGCACCCCATCACTCTGTGGGCCTCGGCGCTGTCGTGCCTGCCGTTCGTCGTGTACCTCGTGATCATCGGGTCGCCGCTGTCGTGGCTCGTGCTCGCGCTCAGCCTGTTCTTCGTCGTGTTCTACTCCGCGCCGCCGCTGCGGCTCAAGGAGCGGCCGTTCGCCGACTCGATGACGAGCAGCATCCACTTCTTCTCGCCCGCCGTGTACGGGCTCGTGCTCGCGGGCGCCGTGTGGACGCCGCAACTCGTGTTCGTGCTGATCGCGTTCGCGCTCTGGGGCATCGCCTCGCACGCCTTCGGTGCCGTGCAGGACGTCGAAGCCGACCGCGCCGCCGACATCTCGTCGATCGCCACCGCCCGCGGAGCCCGATGGACCGTGCGCTTCGCCCTCGTCGCCTACGCCCTCGCGGGGGTGGCCATGCTGTTCACCGCCTGGCCCGGACCCCTGGCCGCCGTGCTCGTGGTGCCGTACCTCGTCGTGTGCTGGCCGTACCGGAACGTCACCGATGCCGAGAGCGACCGCGCCACCGCGGGCTGGAACCGCTTCTTGTGGCTGAACCAGATCGCCGGCTTCGGCACCACGATGTTGCTGATCTGGTGGTGGTTCCTCAGCGCGTGAGCGCGTGCGGCGCGGGGCGGGCGCTGCGGTGTGGGGCGGGCGTTGCGGTGTGGGGCGCTGTGGCGCGTGAGCGCGGGGGCGCCCGGGCCGGCGAGACTGCAACTCGCTGACGAGAGGGCGTCAGCCTGACGCAGGTTTGTCAGCGAGATGCAGTCTCGCGCGTCTGAGGGGTGCGCGAGCGCGCGGTGGACGCGGGGCGTGAGCGCGTCGTGGACGGCGGTGGGGCGGCGGGAACGACGACGCCGGCGCCCCGCGGGAAGCGGAACGCCGGCGTCGAGGGATCGATCAGCCCGCGGGCGTGGCCGAGGGAGCCGGGGTCGGCGTGGTGCTGGCCGTGCCGCCCTGGCCCTGCGACTCGAGGTCGAGCAGGCGCTGGACGGCCGCGGTGAGGCGGGCATCCTGCGTCGCGAAGCCCGCGAGGTCGCCGCTCGTGAGCGCCGCCTGACGTGCCGTGAGCGCGTCGCGCGCCTCTTGCAGGGCGGCCGCGTAGTCGCCCGTCGGAGCCGGGGTGCCCGACGATCCGCCCGAACCGCTGTTCTGGTCGGTCGGGGTGACGGTCTCGTCGCCCGTATTCGCGCCGGAATCACCGCCGAACAACGTATCGAGCGCCTCGCTGAGCGTGTTCTCGAACGCGATCTTGTTGCCGAAGGCGACCAGCACGCGTCTCAGCTGCGGGAGCTTCGTATCACCCGACGACTGCACGAACACCGGCTGCACATACAACAGACCGCCACCGACAGGGAGGGTCAGCAGGTTGCCGTTGAGCACCTGCGACTGCCCCTGTTTCAGAATGTTGATCTGCGACGAGACGTTCGTATCGGAGTCGAACGTGTTCTGCACCTGGCCGGGTCCGGGCACCGTGGTCGACGAATCGATCACGAGCATTCGGAGCTTGCCGTAGTCGTCGCGTTTCGTCCCCTGCTGATTACCCGCGTTGGAGTCGACGGCGAGATAGCCCGTGAGCACGTTTCTCGCCTGCCCGCCCTGAGACGCCGGGATGAAGCTCGTGAACATCGAGTACGACGGGTCGTCCTGGTTCGGCATCTTCATCGTCAGGTAGTACGGCGGCTGGAAGGTCGCCGGGTCCTGCGGGTCGTTCGGGGTCGTCCAGCGGTTGTCCTGCTGGAAGAACGAACGCGCGTCGTCGACGTGGTAGACGCCGAGCATCGAGCGCTGCACCTTCATCAGGTCGGTCGGGTAGCGCACGTGGCTCATGAGGTCGGAGGACATGTCGGTCCACGGCTTGATGGTCGCGGGGTAGATGTTCTGCCACGCCTTGAGCAGCGGGTCCTGGTCGTCCCACGCGTACAGGCTCACCGAGCCGTCGTAGGCGTCGACCGTGGCCTTGACTGAGTTGCGGATGTAGTTGATGTCATCCAGCGCGTAGGTCGGGGCCGGGTTGTTCGAGTCGGCGATCGCCCGCGAGAGCGACACGCCCGACGAGTACGGGTAGTTCGCGCTCGTGGTGTAGCCGTCGATGACCCACTTGATGCGTCCGTCGACGACCGTGGGGTAAGGATCGCTGTCGAGCGTCAGGTACGGCGCGAGCTTCTGCACGCGCTGCTTGGGGTTGCGGTCGTAGAGGATCTGCGAGTCGGAGTTGACGTAGTCCGAGAAGAGGATCTGCTCCGACTGGAACTTCAGCGCGTAGATGAGGCGGTTGAAAACGTTGCCGACGCTGGGGCCGCCGTTACCCGCGAAGGTCGTGCGCGTCTCGTTGCCGCCGTCGGCGCCGAGCGGGTAGTCGAGCTCGATGTTCTCGCCGCCCTCGGGTCCGCCGACGATCGAGTACGGGGGCGACTGCTCGCCGAAGTAGACCCGCGGCTCGTAGTTGAGGTCGGTCAGGAAGCCGGTGCCGGGGATGGCCTGCTCGAGGAAGACCGGGTCGCCGTCGGCGGTGCGCTCGTTACCGGCGGCCGCGACCATGCCGTAGCCGTGCGTGTAGACGAGGGTCGTGTTCTGCCACGAGGCCGCGTCGCCGAGCTGACCGATGTTCAGCTCGCGCAGCGACACCACGGTGTCCTGCGTCTGGCCGTTGATCGTGTAGCGGTCGACGTCGAGCGGGGTGTTGAACTGGTAGTACGCGCGGTACTGCTCGAGCTGACGGACGGTCGGGCCGATGATCGCGGGGTCCATGATGCGCAGCTGCGCGGTGGACTCGGCGTCGTTGCGCAGCTGACCCGCCTGGGCCGTCGTGGTGGCCTGGAAGTTCTCTTTCTCGATGTTGTCGAGGCCGTACGCGGCCTTCGTCCCGTCGAGGTTGCGCTGGTAGTACTGGCTCTCGAGAGCGAGCTCGTTCGGACGCACCTGGAACGTGGTCACCGCCCACGGGATGGCGGCGCCGACGACGATCGCCGAGACGACCAGCAGCGCGGTACCGATCAGCGGGTAGCGCCAGCGACCGAGGAACGCCGTGACGAAGAACGCGAGGGCCACGATGACGGCCGCGATCGCGAGGATCGTCTGTCCGGGGATGACGGCGTTCGTGCCGACGTAGCCGGGGCCGGTGATGCGCTCCGACGGCTCGACGAGCGTGCGGAAACGGTCGAGCCAAAGGCTCGCACCCTGCAGCAGCAGGTAGAGGCCGGCGAGGATCGCGAGCTGAATGCGCGCGGCCTTCGAGATGCGCAGCTCGCGCTGGCCGACGCGCACCGAGCCGTACAGGTACGAGACCACGCCCGTGAGCAGGAGGCACACCAGCACCACCGCGGACGCAAAGCCGAGGGCGGCGGCGTAGAACGGCATCCCGAACAGGTAGAAACCGGTGTCGAGACCGAACTGGGGGTCGGTGGTGGAGGTGGAGACGCCGTTGAACCACAGCCACGTGGTCTCCCACTGGGCGGAAGCGGCGAAGCCCGCGAAGAAGCCGAAGAAGATCGGGATGCCCCACATCGCCAGGCGACGGAGCGGCTCGACGACCTCCTGGTAGCGGTCGAGCTGCGAGCTCAGACGCGCGTACACCGGCCGCAGCCGGTAGGCGAGCTGGATGACGCCCCACACGGGCAGCGCCATCGCGACGAAACCGACGAGGAACATCACGCTGCGGCCGATCCACTGGGTGGTCAGCACGGTGGTGAAGCCCAGCTGCGAGAACCACAGCCAGTCGGAGTACAGGTTCGCGAAGACGAAGAACGCCACGACGAGCGCTGCGATCACCGCCAGAGTGATCGAGATGATCCGTCGAGAGCGGTTAGGAGGCGTGGCCTGATTCGGCGCCGAGGTCGTGGTCACCCGTCCATCCTAGGCGCGCCCCGCCTGGGGTTCGCCGTGAAAGGACGATCACGAAGTACACGTCGGCAGGGCGTCGAGATCGCCCCCGTCGCGGATGGTCTCGAGCACGGTGAGCGACTGCTTCAGCGTCGACGTCGAGAACACCCGGATGCCGTCGGGCACGTGCCCCACGACCTCGTTGCAGTTCGCCTCAGGGGCGAGGAACCAGGTGGCCCCGGCATCCCGAGCTCCGTAGAGCTTCTGACGGATGCCGCCGATCGGGCCCACATTGCCGTCGGCGTCGATCGTGCCGGTGCCGGCGATGTGCTGGCCACCGGTCAGGTCGCCGGGCGACATCTTGTCGATGATGCCGAGGGCGAACATCATGCCGGCGCTCGGGCCGCCCACGTCGTTCAGCTGGATCTTCACGTCGACGGGGAGGTCGAACGTCATCATCAGCCCGACGCCCAACAGGTACTGCGTCTGACCGTTCACATCGGTCTGCCGGGGCGTGACCTGGACGGTGGATGCCGTGCCATCGCGCTCGTACCCGACGGTGACCGGGGCTCCGGCGGCCTTCTGCACGGCGGCGCGAACGTCGTCGATGTTCGAAACCGCCGCCCCGTCGACGGAGGTGATGACGTCATCCTGCTGCAGCAGGCCCTTCGCGGCCCCGGAGTCGTCGATCGCGCCGACCGCGATCTGCTGCGGGACGTCGTACCCGAGCTGCCGGAGGGCCGCGGCGCTCGCCTCGAGCTGCGAGTCGGTCATGAGGGCGGCGTTCTCGGTGTTGCGCTGCTCGGTGCTCTGCCCCGCGGGGAAGATGCGGTCGATCGGGACGACGGCGCGCGAGCTGTCGAACCAGGCCGAGGCCAACTCGATCCACGACGGAGTGTGCTCGCGGTTGCCGCTCACCTGGACGGTCAGCAGGTCGAGCTGACCGGTACTCGTGGAGTCCTTCTCGTCGGGCACAGTGATCAGGGGCACCTGCTGGCCGTCGGCCGACGCGGTGGTCCCGAGCGTGTTGTAGACGGGGCCGGGCTGCTGGATGACGTACGCCGAGGGTAGGAACGTCATCACGAACAGCACGATCACGGCGATCGTGAGCGACCAGACGCCGACGACGGTGCCGCGCCTCCACCGCTGTCGAGGGGCGGGCACGACGGAGACGTTCTCATCGAACAGGGTCACGGTCTCAATCCTTTGCCGGGTCGTTCGCGCGCGGCGTAAGCGGCGAGAGGCCGGGCCGACAGATGCGGGGAAGCGTGCGACTAGCGTAGGACTCGTTCCCCCAGACCTGGCTGAAAGGCGGCTGAAGTGGCAGACGACAACCCCGGCGGCGACCGGAGCCCCGAGGACGAGTTCCAAGAACTCATGCGCCGTCTCATGTCAGGCGATGTCAGCGGAATCGACCCCGAACAGCTCTCGCGGCTGTCGGGCATGCAGATCGATCCCGCGATGCTGCAGGCGGTCATGGCGCAGTTGCAGGGCGCCTTCGCCGGCACCAACGAGGGCGTCGACTGGAGCCTGGCCGAGCGCCAGGCCCTGCACATCGCCAACCAGGACGGCCTGGGCGTGACCAGCGGTCAGCGCACCGACATCGACCAGGCGTTCACCCTCGCGGCACTGTGGCTGGGCGAGGCCACCTCGATCAGCGACCTCCCCCGTCCCCCGCGCGCCGTCACTCGCGGCGCCTGGGTGAGCGCGACCCTGCCCGTCTGGCAGGAGCTCGCCGAGCCCGTCGCGACCAGCATCGCCGACGCCCTCACCGCAGCCCTCGGACAGCAGGCCCCCGACGACATGCAGGACATGATCGCCGGAGCCGGTCGCCTCATGCGCACCGTCGGCGGGTCGCTCTTCGCCACCCAGCTCGGTCAAGTCGTCGGTCGCCTGTCGACCGAGGTCGTCGGCGGCGGAGACGTCGGCATCCCCGTCATGCCCGACGGCGAGGCCGCGATACTGCCGCAGAACTTCGCCGACTTCGGTCGCGACCTCGAGATCCCCGAGGATCAGTTGGCCCTCTACCTCGCGACCCGCGAACTCGCTCACGCGCGCCTGTTCCGTCACGCCCGGTGGCTGCGCCTGCACGTCATCTCGCAGGTGCGCGACTTCGCCCGCGGCATCCACGTCGACACCGCCGCCCTCGAAGACCTCGCCTCGCGCTTCGACCCGACGCAGCCCGAAGAACTGCGCGGCGCCCTCGAGAGCGGTGCCCTGCTGCCCGAGCGCTCCGAAGAGCAGACCGCGGCCCTCACGCGCCTCGAGAACCTGCTCGCCACGATCGAGGGCTGGGTCGACGTCGTCACCGAGGACGCCACCTCGCGGCTGCCCTCGGCCGGGCGCATCGCCGAGGCCGTGCGCCGCCGCCGCGCGGTGGGCGGTCCCGCCGAGCAGGCGCTCGGCGCCCTCGTCGGCCTCGAACTGCGCCCGCGCCGCATGCGCGAGGCCGCGGCCATGTGGCGCGCCGTCACCGACGCGGTCGGCGTCGAGGGTCGCGACGGGCTATGGGACTACCCCGACCTCATGCCGTCGTCGGAGGACATCGACGACCCCGCGGCGCTCATCGCGCGCCTGACGGCCGCCTCACGCGGCGAAGCGGCCCCCTCCGACGCGATGGACGACGCATTGGCGCAGCTGCTCGCCGAGGAAGCCGACGGCGGTCGACGCGACGCCGGGAGCAAGAGCCCGGATGCCGGGACGCCCGGCGTTGCAGCCCCGGATGCCGGGAGACCGGACGCCGGGAGCGCGGGCGACGCGGCGGGTGACGCCGGACGCGACGGCGGCGATGACGATGGAGCGGCTCCGGGAGACCAGCGCCCGGTGTGACGCGGGCCCGGGGCGCCGATGGCCGTTGTGCGCGGCGGACCCGTTGTGACGCGGACCCGGGCGCTGTTGTGAGCGCCGAGCCGGCTTCGAGCTGACGCCCGTGGGGAGGACGACGTTCCTCCCCACGGGCGTTTCGCCGTTTTCGCCCTGGGGACAACGGCATGCGGGATCTCGAGCGACGCGATGATCGGGCGATGATCAGACTCGATTCCGCCGCTCCCCCGCTCTGGCGCGCCGACGGGAGCATCCAGTTCGGCGCCCCCGCGGTGGCCGTCTCGCCGTTCACCGGCTCGTGGGTCGACGTCGTCGTCGCGGCCCTGGCCGAAGGGACGAGCCCGGCCGCTGTGCGGGGGCTCGCCCGCGTGCACGGGGCCGGGGACGGCGAGGCCGACGCCTTCCTCGCGGCGGTCGCGCCGGCGTTGGCGCGGAGGACGCGGCATCCACCCCTTGCCCTTCACGTCGACGACGACCTGCCGGCGCGGGCGACTCACGCCGTGCTGGCGGCATTGCCCGCCCGCACGCGGGTCGTTCCCTGGGCAGGACCGGCGACCGAAGACGTCGCCCCCGGAACGCGGGTCGTTCTGCTGGCCGCTCACCGGGTCGACCCGCGACGGGCGGGGCCGCTCGTCCGCGACGACGTGACCCATGTGCCCCTCGTCCTCGACGGGTCAGGCGCCCGCATCGGCCCCGTCGTGGCGCCGGGACGGACCGCGTGCCTGGCCTGCCTCGACGCCGATCAGCGCCGCCACGACCCGGGCTGGGCCACGGTGGCCGCCCAACTGATCGGCAGACCCCGACCCGACGTCGACGTGGCCCTCGCCGCCGAGGCCGGTCGGGCGGCGCGGTTCTTGCTCACCGCTCCGATCGGGCGGACGACGAGGTCGTTGCACCTGCGCGGCGACTCGTTCCGGCGGGCCTGGACGCTGCATCAGCCGAGCGCAGACTGCCACTGCCGATCTCCCGAAGGAATCGCGACGGAGACCGCTCACCCCGACCTCGGCCCCGCGCCCAGCTCACCGACAACGTCCGCGCGGCCCGCGTGACGCCCACGTACGCGAGGCGTCGCTCCTCGTCGACCGCCTCGAACGTCTTCGCGTACGAGATCGGCAGGAGCCCTTCGCTGACTCCCACGAGGTACACATGATCCCACTCCAGACCCTTCGCCGCGTGCAGCGTCGCCAGCGTCACCGTGCGAGTGGTCGGCTCGTGCTGATCGCGGGCGCGCGCCTGCAGGTCGTCGGTGAAAGCGCGCAGATCCGTACCCGCGGGGGCCTCCTCGGCCAGCCGCAGCAGAGCCGCCCGCGCCTCCCACGCCTCGCGCAGGGCACCGCCCGCCTCGGGTGGGTCGTCGGTGAGCCCGACGCTGCGCAGCACATCGCGCACCGTCGGAAGGAAGCCCGTCTCGAGCGGCGCCACGGACGCCGCCCGCAGAGCCATGAGCGCCTGACGCACCTCGGGCAGGTCGAAGAACTTGCGCCCGCCCAGCACCGACGCCGCCACGCCCACCTTCGCCAGAGCAGAGAGCAGCGCCGCCGACTGGGCGTGCGAGCGGTACAGCACGGCGATGTCGTGCGGATCGACGCCGCGCGAGAGCGAGTCGCGGATCGAGCGGGCCACGGCGGCGGCCTCGTCTTCGTCGTCGTCGAAGGCGCGGACCGTCGGGGTAGGCGTCTCGTCGTCGCTCGCGGCCTTCAGCTCGAGGGCGCCGGCCCGGCCCCGCATGAGGTCGTTCGCGACGGCGAGCACGGGAGCGGTGGAGCGGTAGTTGCGCTCGAGACGCACGACGCGCGCGTCGTCGTAGGTGCGCCCGAAATCGAGCAGGTACCGCGCATCGGCGCCGGTGAAGGAGTAGACCGTCTGACTCGCGTCGCCCACCACGCACAGGTCGCGACGATCCCCGAGCCACAGCTCGAGCAGTCGGTTCTGCAGCGGGGAGACGTCCTGGTACTCATCCACCGTGAAGTGCCGGTACTGCTCGCGCACCGCCGCGGCGACGCGCGGTTCGGCCTCGATCATGCCGGCGCACGTCAGCAGGACGTCCTCGAAGTCCATCTGACGACGCTCGTCCTTGAGCTTCTCGTACGCCCGCTGCAGCGCGACGACCTGATCCACACCGAGGCGGCCGACGCCGTCGGGGCGGTCTGCCGCGTACTGCTCGATCGACCGCAGGGTCACCTTGCGCCACTCGATCGCCGAGGCCACATCGCGAAGGGTCGCCGTGTCGGGAGCGAGTCCCACACCGTCGGCCGCGTGCGCGAGCATGCGGACCTTGTTGTCGATGATCGACGGAGCCTGGTCGCCGGCGAGCGTCGGCCAGAAGAAGTTGACCTGCGCCAGGGCCGCCGCGTGGAACGTGCGGGCCGACACCCCCGAGACGCCGAGAGCGCGCAGACGCCCGCGCATCTCTCCCGCGGCCTTGGCCGTGAAGGTCACCGCCATCACGCGCTGCGGCGAGTACGCGCCGGTGTCGACGCCGTGGGCGATGCGACGCGTGATCACGCGCGTCTTACCGGTACCCGCCCCCGCGAGCACGCACACCGGACCGCGCAGCGCGCGGGCGGCCTCGAGCTGGTACTCGTCGAGCCCCTCGAGCGGCGAGGTCACGCGACGCCTCGATACCAGTCGTCGATGAGCCGCCGGGCGATGGACGCCGGCCCCGGAAGCGTCGCCGAGCCCTCGCCCCGCAGCGCCGCCCCGATCTCGTCACGGTCGAACCAGCGCACCTCGACGATCTCGTCGCCGTCGGCCTGTGCCTCGGCGTCGTCCACGACCACCGCGCGGAAGCCGAGCATCAGCGACCGCGGATACGGCCACGCCTGCGAACCGCGGTATGCGATGTCGCGCAAGCGCACCCCGGCCTCCTCGCCCACCTCGCGGGACACGGCGTCTTCGAGCGATTCCCCCGCCTCGGCGAAGCCGGCGAAACACGAATACCGGTCCCCGCCCCAGGCGGAATTGGCACCGAGCAGGATGCGGTCGTCACTGGTGGCGGAGGTCACGAGCACGATGACTGCGGGGTCGGTGCGCGGAAAATGCTCGCGCCCGCACACGGGACAGTGGCGCGACCAGCCGGCGTGGCGCAGTTCGGTCGCCGAGCCGCACGCCGGGCAGAAAGCGGCATCGCGCAGCCACCCCGCCAGAGCGACGGCGGTGGTCAGCAGTTCGGCTTCGCCGGCGGGCAGGTCGCCACCGGCGGCGCGGAGCGGGGACCACTCGGCATCCGGAACGATCTCGTCGGGCGCGCCATCGCTCAACGCCGCCAGAACGACCGCGGTGCGGTCGGGAGTGTGTCCGAGGAATGCCCACTCGGTCACGACGTCGTCGTCCACCTCCGTGGTCGACACGAGTGCGAGGCGGCCGTCGCGGAGGGGCGCGGCGTCTCGACGGATCGCGAGCACACGCGTGCCCGGCTCCGCGCGGAGGCGGCCCAGCAAGGTTTCGTCGTCACGCTCACCACCCGCGCGATCCACGGTCAACGGGGGACGGACCTCGGACGACGAAGACGCGGGACGCGGCATCGAACACCTCTCTGACGGCGGGCGGCAAGCGGCGGTCGGACGACCGACCTCCTCGGTCAAGGGCGTGGCGCGGGCCGGTGAAGGAAGGCCCGACCTACCCTGGGGGCATGGCACGCTCGCCCCTCATTTTAGCCGCGTCGGCGACAACGGCCCTGCCCGGTGCAGCCTTCTCGAACGTCAGCACCCTGACCGAGAACGCCGCAGGTCGCTTCGATGCCGCTCTCGCGCGCACCGCCGACGGGCGCGAGGTCGTCATCCGCATGCCGGCCGGCGAAGAGGCGGCCCCCGACCTCGCCGCCGAATCGCGCGCCCTGCACGCGCTCACGGCGGGCGTCCGCGCCCTCCTCCCCTTCGCCGTGCCCGAGGTGATCGGAGAAAGCGGCTCCGGAACGCAGCGCGTGCTCATCGTCGACCGCATCGACGGCTACCGCATCGACCCCGCGCACCTGCCCAAGGGCCCCGGCTACGCACCCGCCATCGGCGGAGCCCTAGCCGCCGTGCACGCACTCCCCGTGTCGATCGTCCGCACCGACGGACTCCCCGTGCGCTCCCCCGAGCAGGTGCGCGACGACGTCAAGCGACTCCTCGACCGCGCCGATGCGACCGGACGCGTCAGCGACGACCTCATGCTGCGCTGGCGCCGCGCGCTCGACGTCGACAACCTGTGGCGCTTCGAATCGGCGGTCGTCCTGGGCGGAGCGACCAGCTCCTCCATCCTCCTCGCCGACGACGAGGACGAGATCCCCCACGTGGTCGGCATCCTCGACTGGGCCGGGCTCAGTGTCGGCGACCCGGCCGTGGACCTGCGCTGGTTGGCATCCGCTCCCCTGGCCGCCGACGACGTGCACGCCGGATACGCCGCCGCGGGCGACCGCTCCCCCGATCCCCTGCTGCGCGAGCGCGCCCGGCTGTACGCCGAGCTCGAGTTCGCCCGGTGGCTCGTGCACGGCCACGACGCCGGCGAGACCGACGTCGTCGCCGACGCCGTCGCCCTGCTCGACGCCCTGGCCGACGGCGTGCGCGGCGACCACATCGTGCCCGACTCGCGCAGCGACATCGACGACGCGATGGCCCTCGTCGAGAGCGTCCCCCCGGTCTCCGCCCCGGCCGCGGTCGACACCTCGATGCAGACCGACGCCTACGACCCCGAAGCCCTCTCGCTGTATCTGTCCGCTGAGCGCGACCGCGCCACGGCTGCCGAGGCCCTCGCCGAAGCCCTCGCGAACGCGAAGGAATCGGACGCCGACAGCGGAGCGCTCCACGTCGACCGGCTGCCCGTCCCCGACAGCGTCGAGCCCGGCGCGACCGAACCGCTCGACCTCGACGGGTGGGCGGAGGGCGACGCCCGGGAACCGAAGGACGACCGCACTCAGGGGCCCGCACTCAGCGGAGACACCGACGCGACCTCGCTCTGGTCGCGCGCCGCGGTGTCCGCCGACCCGGCCGGGCCCGCCGTCCGCGACGAGAACACGTTCGGCGGCGACGCATCCGAGGATCAGCATCCCGCCGAGGGTGACGCCGCGCACATCGACGACGAAGAAGACGCCGCTCGCGCGAGCCGCGCCGCACTGCGCCGCTGGGGCGTCTCCGGCGACGGGGCCTGACGGGGCCCTCCCCGCGGTTTGGGGCGGGTTCTGTCGTTTGGGGCGGTTTTCTCGCGCCCCAAACGACAAAACGCGCCCCAAACCCCGCCGCGACAGCTTCAGCACCCTGACCGGGGAACAAACCGTCGCATTGGGGCGCCCTCCGTGCACCGGGGCGGACGCTGACCACCCCAATGCACCTGAAGCGCCCCAAACCACCTCTCGGCGCCCGGGTCACGGCCGCGAGCGGACGGCCCCTCCCAGCTCAAGCCGTGGCGTCAGCCCCGCAGCACCAGTTCGTCGCCGACGTAGAACAGGGCCACATCGATCAGGTCGAGGTCGATGCCGTGTTTCGCGTGGTACGCCTCGCGATAGAGCTCGAGCTGCAGCATGCGCGAGCGACGCTCGGGCTCGCTGGTGGGCGGGCGACCCGTCTTCCAGTCGACGATCTCGTACCTGTCGCCGCGGCGGTACACGGCATCCAGCTTGCAGATGACGACGTGCTCGCGACCGTCGAGGCGGGTCG
The DNA here is from genome assembly GCF_029761935.1 of Microbacterium testaceum. NCBI lineage: Bacteria > Bacillati > Actinomycetota > Actinomycetes > Micrococcales > Microbacteriaceae > Microbacterium > Microbacterium testaceum. Next base: position 145,719 of record NZ_CP121699.1, on the reverse strand, counting down.
TGACGAAGTCGATCTCGGTTTCGACCTCGAGGGGCCGCAACCCCGCCCATTCCGAGCGCTCGAAGCAGGCGCGCAGTCGCTCGAGTTCCGCCGCATCCGCCGCAGACGCTCCGTGCTCGTCGTCGTCCCACAGGCCGTCGTCGTCGAGCCCGATCCCCGCACCGACCAGCCCGGAGCGCTGCTCGACCCAGGCGTGGAAAAGGGTACCCAGACGCGTCTGCCGGTACGGGCGTTCCGGCATGGGGCGGCGCAGCTCTTCGACCGCCCGACCGTAGTCGGCGACGAAATCCATGAACCGCGACGCCGGGATACGCGTCGGAGCCGGCGTGTGCACGGGTCGGAGGCGGTCGGCGCGTTCGGCGAGAAGCAGTTCGAGGTCGTCGTCGGGGTCGGCCGGAGGCGCCGCGCGCGCCGCGGTGACGGCGCTCACCGCGCCCGAGATCGCTGTGCGCCGCGCGCCGAGCGGGTCGAGCGGCCACTGCAGCAGGCGCCTCTCGCCGTCGTAGGGGTCCTCCCCCGCCTCGTCGACGGTCAGCTCAACGCCGAGCGCCTCGGCCGCCTCGTCGAGGAAGATGCTGGGTCTCCGCGGGCGCTTCGTGCCCGACCAGCTCGATCCCGACAGCATGAGATGATCCCTGGCGCGTGTGAATGCCACGTAGGCGAGACGCCGGTCCTCATCGAGCTGACGCGCCCGGTTGTCGGCGACGAACGCGTCGATCGCCGCTTTGAGGTCCTGCTGCGTCTCGGCCCCGCGCCACCCGAACACCGGGAGCCACGCGGAGTCGCCCCGGAACTCCGACGGCAGGATGCCGAATCCCAGCCACCCCTTCGTGTCACGGGGCAGCGAGGGCAGCTCGTCGGTCACGAGACGCACGACTGCCACGGCGTCCCATTCGAGGCCCTTCGAGCCGTGGATCGTAAGGAGCTGCACCACGTCGTCTTCGGGCGGCTCGGTGCGGGGCGCGAATTCGTCTGCCTGTTCGGCGTGGTCGAGCCAGGCGAGCAGGCTCGGCACCGATCCGGACTCGTCCGCGGCGAGGAACCCGCGAATCTCGTCGACGAAAGCGCGCAGCTGCGCCGAGGCGATGCGCGCCGGGCCGCGGGCTTCGTTGGCCGCGAGCTCGATGTCGAGACGGAGCTCGGCCTCGATCAGCCGGATGAGTTCGGGGATGGGAGCACCGACGCTGCGCCTCAGCGCGGCGAACACCGCTCCCGCCTCGCGGAGGCGCGCGCGTCCCTCTGGGGTGATGTCGGTGAGCCAGCCGTGACCGTCGGTCTGGCGCGTGACGAAGTCGAGGGCGTCGACGAGCGATGCCCGATCGGCTCCGGGGGTCGAGCGCAGACGGTCCACGGTCTCGGGCGCGAGCGGCTGCAGGGCGACGTCGTGGGTGGCCAGGCGGCGGGCGAGCTGCGCGAGAGCGCGGAGATCCGCGAGACCGACGGCCCAGCGGGGGCCGGACAGCAGGCGGATCAGGGCGGACCCCGCCTCGGGGTCGCTGATGACCCGCAGGACCGACACGACATCGACGACCTCGGGAGTGGTCAGCAGGCCGCCCAGCCCGAGGATGCGATGAGGGATGCCGCGCCGCCCGAGCGCATCGCCGAAGCGCACCATGTGCTTCTTGCTGCGGAACAGCACCGCTCCCGTGGTGCCGCGTCCCTCTGCGGCACGAGCCGCGCGGACGCCGACGAACCACGACGCGACACGGTCGGCCTCTGCGTCGAGGTCGTTCTCGAACGCGATCTCGACCACCCCGTCGGGAGCCCCCGGCCGCGAGCGGAGCTCTTCGACCGCGACGGCCGCCCGCGAGGCGAGGGGCGCCAGCACGGCGTTGGCGGCGTCGAGCACGCGCGCGCTGTTGCGCCAGCTCGTCAAGAGGGCGAATCGCTGACATCCGCCCGTCGAGGCGAAGGCGTCGGGGAAGCCGCCGAGGTTTCCGGCACTGGCGCCGCGCCAGGCGTAGATGGCCTGGTGCGGGTCGCCGACGGCCATGACGCCGGTCCCGCCGAACAGGGTCGCCAGCAGGTCGGTCTGAACGACCGAGGTGTCCTGGTACTCGTCGAGTAGCACGACGCGATAGCGCGCGCGCAGTTCTTCGACGACCGCGGGATGCTCCTGGGCGATGCGCAGCGCGCCGGCCACCTGATCGGCGAAGTCCATGACACCCAGCCGCGCTTTCTCGCGGTCGTAATCGGCCGCGAGCCGCGCGAGCAGCGACAACGCCGACACCCGGGTCGCGGCGTCGGCCACGTCTTTGTAGACGCCGACGCGGGCCGAGGTCGACGGGCGCTCGACGATGCGACCGAACTCGTCCGGGAAGGCGGCGAGCTTCTCGAGGTCGACGAGGTTGTCGACGCCGTCGCGGGCGATCCGCAGTGCCGCGTCGATCAGCGTGCGCGGGGATTCTTGGCGCTCCTCGAGGCGGGGGTCGTCGGAGGCGAAGACGACCCTTCGCATGAGCAACCATGCCGCCGATTCCGACATCACGGCCGCCTCGGAATCACGACCGATGCGCAGCCCGTGCTCGCGCACGATCGAGTCGGCGAAGCTGTTGTAGGTCGACACGGTGGGCCGGTGCAGGAGTTGGTCGCCCTCGTCGAGACCGGCGTCGGCCGCCCCGACCTCGGCGGCGAGAGCATCGAGGACGTCCCGCCGAGCCGCGTCGGCTTTCGCCCCCTCGAGTCGAGCGACGTCGGCGAACACCGACAGCCGGCCGGCCTCGTGAAGAGCGGGCAGCGCGGGCAGCAGCCCCCGTGTCTCGAACTCCGACAGACGCTGCAGACGGCGCTGGATGCGCTCGGCCAGCTCTCCGGCCGCCTTTCGCGTGAACGTCAGCCCGAGCACCTCGTCGCGCCGGACCAGTCCGTTCGCCACGAGCCAGACGACGCGCCCGGCCATGGTCTCGGTCTTGCCGCTGCCGGCGCCCGCGACGACGAGGGCGGGGGCGAGGGGGGCTTCGATGACGGCGGTCTGCTCGACGGTCGGCGGGAACTGCCCGAGGGCCGCGGCGATCGTCGCGGCAGAGAGCACAGCGCTCACAACGTCCTCCTCGAGCGTCGGCGGGCGCCCCTGAGAGCTGGGAGAACAGCGGTCATGACGCACTCACCGCCGAGACCGTGTGAATGCGGCACAGGCCGTACGAGAATTCGTCTCGGCAGTGGACTTCGTACGGGGCGGCGAAGCTCGTGCCGCGCATCACCTCGACCGCGCGCTGCACCCGCTCGACGAACTGCGCGCGCTGCGCGTCGTCGAACGGCTTCTGCGTCGGTTCGGCGTAGTCCTTCTTGGCCGCGGTCGGACGCAGTACGAGCAGCTTCGCCCCACCCGAGGGCAGCCCCGCGACCTGCTCGATCGCGCCCGACGAGAACGCCAGCTGGTACGCCGCGAGCTGGGGGTTGTCGGCGACCTTGGCGTCGGTCTGGGGCTCGCTCTTGCCGGTCTTGAGGTCGACGATCACGACCTCTCCCGCGGGTGTCACCTCGACCCGATCGATGTCGCCGCTCAGCACGGCGCCGTGCTCGCCGGCATCCGCGATGGGGATCGGCACCTCGAAGTGCCGCTCGGCGCCGATCAAGCGCCCGCCCGCGTCATCGAACCGACGCAGGTACGCGGCCAGACGACGAATCAGTTCGCGCGCACGGGTGCGTTCGGCCCGCTCGCGCCACACGGCGTCGAAGGCCAGCTCGCCCCAGCGCTCGTCGACCACGGCCCAGAGGTCGTCTTCGGACGACGACGCCGCCGTCTCGAGCGCCGCGTGGATGATCGTGCCGATGCCGGCCGTCGTCCCGCCCCGGTCACCGCCGAGGTCGGCGATGACCCAGTCGAGCTCGCATTCTTCGAGAGCGTGCAGGCGCGACGGCGAGACGCGGACGTCTTCGCGCGTCAGGTCGCGCAGGGGTGCCGACGAGGTGGGTGCGGCCACGCCGTACCACTGCTCAGGCGCCGCACCGGCGACCCCGGCTGTTGCGAGCAGCGCGAGCTGGCCCGCCGCGTGGGCACGTTCGGTCGCGGGAACCCGCGGCGCGGTCAGCGAACGCCGGTGCCGAGCGACGAGACCCCGCAACGACAGCGGATGTTCGGGAATGGATGCCGCCGGCTCGGGCGCCGGGAGCATCTCGAACAGCACGCTGGGCCCGGTGTCGTCGTCGTCGACGGCGGTGACGACGAGAAGCGAACCGGCCCGGCTCAGGGCGCGGACGAACAACCTGAGCTCGTCGTGCATGGCCGCGCGACGGCGGTCGAGCATGCCCGCGGCGGGGAGGTCGGGGTTCTGCACCGCGTCGGCCAGACGCCAGGTCTCGAGCAGGCCGCCGCGCAGGCGGGTGTTGGGCCACACCCCGTCTTGCACCCCCGCGATGATGACCGTGTCGAACGCGGTGCCGGCCGCAGCCGCGGGGGTGAGCACGCGGACCGTGTCGACGACGGCGGGCTGCTCGATGCGGTCTTCGGCGACGTCACTGTCGAGGACGGCCCGCAGGAAGACCGACGCCTCGCCGTCGGGTTCGCGTTCGGTGTAGCGCTTCGCCGCCTGGAAGAGCGCGACGACGGCGTCGAGGTCGCGGTCGGCCTGTTCGGCGATCGGCCCGTGCCCGCGGACGGCCTCGCGCCACGAACGGGAGAGTCCGCTGCGCTCCCACGCGGTCCACAGCAGTTCGTGGGGTGTCGCGCGCGAGAGGGCCTGCGCCCGAAGGGCGGCCAGGGTCTCACCCAGCCGCGCGGCACGACGCGCCTCGCGCGTGTCGACGGTCTCGAGTTCGAGAGGGAAGCGCACGCCGGAGACGAGCAGCTCGGTCGCCGTGCGTGCTCCCCCGGCGCCGAGCTCGTCGTGCCGGAGTGCCGTGCGCAGCCGACGGAGCTCGATGGGGTCGAGACCCCCGAACGTCCCGAGCAGAGCGTCGACCACCTCGTCGGGAGCCCAGTCGTCGGGGTCTTTCATGCCGAGCTCGACGAGACCCACGAGGTCGCGGACCGGTCGCTGGACACCGAGGGCGAGTCCGGGCCCGCTCGCCCGGGCGGGCACCTCTCGCGCGGCCAACTCGGCCTCGAGGGTCGCGACCTGCCGCGAGTCGTGCGCGATCACGGCGCACGAGCCCCAGGGCACACCGTCGAGGACGTGCCGTTCCCGCAGCAGACGGGCGATGGCATCGGCCTCTTCGGCCGGGGACCGGAGGAGGTACGTGCGCACGGACCCCTGCGGCGCCGCGCCCGAGGGTGCGCGTCGGTGAGCGACGACCCCGGCCGCACCGATTCGCGTCACGACGCGACGGACGAGGTCGATCTGTTCGGGCGTTCCCCGATGCGGCTCGCCGAGCGCAGCGGTCGTGCCGAGTTCGCGAGTGAGACGCGCGAAGTTCTCGGGAGTCGCGCCGCGGAACGCTCCCGACCCGACGTCGGGGTCGCCGAACGCGACCACGCCGATCCCCAGGCCGCGGCACGCGCGCAGCAGATCGATGCCGCCAGCTGTCAGCTCTTGCGCATCGTCGACGAGGATGCAGCGCAACGCGGAGAAGCGTCCGAGCAGACCGCGCTCGATGCGCGCCTCGTCGAGGACGGCGACGGCCTCGCGCGCGAGATCGGCCGCGTCGCGGTGCGCGCCGCGCATCTCGGAGCGCACCGCCCGGTACTCGTCGGCGAACGACGCCAGCGAGGCCCACACCGGCAGGTCGAACCGCTCGGCGAGACGGACGAGATCGTCTGAGACGACGCCCAGGTCGGTGCATTCCGCGAGGAACGCGCGGAGATCGCCGCGGAAACCGCGCGTGGCGCGAATCGCCGGCCCGAGCCACGCGGGCCACCGCGACGGCCCCTCGAGCTCGTCGAGCGCGTCGCCCTCGAGCAGATCGCGGATGATCTGGTCTTCGTCGCCGCCGGTGAGCAGCTGCGGCGGTTCGAGGCCACGACGCACTTCGGCCGCCCGCACGAGTTGGAAGGCGAACGACGCCACCGACCGCGCCAGAGCGCCGGACGTGGCTCGCCCCACCGCGAGGGCGAGGGGGTCGCGCAGCGCGGTCGCCGCGGGCCGCGTCGGCGTGAGCACGAGGACCTCGTCGGGATGAACCCCGGATGCCACGAGCTCGCGCACGCGCGCCAGAAGGGTGGTCGTCTTGCCCGAGCCCGGGGCCCCCACGACGACGCCGCTCGCGGCAGCGGGCCAGTCGACGACGACGCGCTGCTCGGTGTCGAGAGCACCTCCCCGGGCGGGAGATGCGTCAAGGGCGACGGCATCCGGGATCTGCATGTCTCCACGCTAATCGCGACCTCCGACATCGTCGTGTGCGACGCCGCGGCCGCACCGGTTCGCGCCCCGCCGACACCCCCGGGCCGGCGCCCCGCCCCACCCCCGGTCCACGCCTCGACCCGGCACGATCGCCCAGCGCAGGCGCGCGCGTTCGCCGTCCGCGAAGCGGCCCCTCCCGCGGGCTGCGGTGTCGGGAGCCTGCCCTAGAGTCGAATCACGCGCCGGGCCGACCGCGGCCCGCGGGGAAAGGACGCATCGTGGAGATCCGCATCGGAATCACCAACACCGGCCGCGAGCTGAACTTCGAGACGAACGAGAGTTCGGATGCCGTCAAGTCGGCCGTCGCCGCCGCCCTCGACAACTCCGCCAGCCACGTCACCTTCACCGACGTGAAGGGCAACTCCTACCTCGTTCCGACCGCCAACCTCGCGTTCGTCGAACTGGGCACCGAAGAGTCGCGTCGCGTCGGCTTCGTCGCCTGACACTCGAGCCGTGCAGATCCTGCTCGGACTGATCATCGGCGCGGTCATCGGCCTCGCCGTGCACTTCGCGCTTCCGCACCGTCACCTCCGCGGCGTCGTCCTCGCCCCTCTGGCGGGGGCCGCCGCGGCGGCGATCGTGTGGACGGCGCTGACGTGGATGGGCCTCGGCGTCGACTCGCCGATCCTCTGGATCGTCGCCGTCCTGGCCCCGGCCGTCACGACGTTCGCGCTCGTGTCGCTGCTCACGCGGTCACGCGTCGCCCGCGACGAAGCGGATCGCGCGCGCATGGGCGTCTGACGACAGCACCGGATGCCGGCTCCCCGGCGCCCGGCGAAGCCCGCGGCATCCGCGCGACGAGGTGCACGCCCCCGGCGATGACCGTCGTTAGGCGGCGAGCCCCATGGCATCCATTCGGCGTGCGTGCGCACCCATCAGTTCGCTGAACACGGGCTCGACCTTGGCCTCTTCGTCGCGATCGAGGTGACCGTGGCGGAGCGCGGCGCGCGCGACCAGCAGCGTGTCACCGACCAGTCGGCGGCCCCACAGCGCGAGCAGCCAGCGCCACTCCTCGTCGCTCTCGATCGTCGCGCCCAGGATGTCGACGATCGCCTGACGGTCGTCGTCGGCCTGCAGGATGTGCGCGACCCGGCGGCCGGTGTCGCCGTAACTCGACGACAGGGCCAGGTAGAAATCGTCGAGAAGACCGGCGGTGATGTGGACCGTGAGCATCGTCTCTTGCGGGCGGACGCCGTGCGTGTTGCGGCGGAAGGCATCGAGCGACTCACGGAACGGCAGCATGAGCTGCGTCGGATCGGCCCCGCGTTCGCGGATCAGGGCGACGAGCTCCTGGTGCTTGATGAGGGCCGCGCCCGCTGCGCGAGACAGCGACTCCTTCTCGGCCAGCTCGGGAGTCAGGGCGATGAGCTCGCTCAGCGTCTCGAAGAAACCGAGCTGCAGATAGGCGGCCTGACCCAGGAACGTCTCGACCTCGGGAGCGAGCTCCGCGAAGTCGACCCGCATGGCCTCGCCGAGGTCTCCGCGCGAACGCAACTGCAGCGTGCGGCCCACCGGGCGCTGACGACGACGGAACCACTCGAACACAGACCACAGCCTAGGCGTCGGGGGCCCGCGAGACACGCCGGGTAGAGTGGAACAGCCCCGGCGTCGGATCGGGGCCCCGCGCCTGTGGATGAGTGAGGCGTGGATACGACTCCCCCAGGCGGTCTCTCGCCGCCGGAACAGGCACGCTCATGACGACATTCGCCGAGCTCGGCATCGATCAGGACATCGTCGATGCCCTCGCATCGAAGGGCATCGTCGATGCCTTCCCCATCCAGGAGCAGACGATCCCCCTGGGCCTTCCCGGCCAGGACATCATCGGCCAGGCCAAGACGGGTACCGGAAAGACCTTCGGCTTCGGCATCCCCGTCGTCCAGCGTCTCGGCCTGAACCCCGAGCCGGGCGTCAAGGCGCTCATCGTCGTTCCCACGCGCGAGCTCGCGGTGCAGGTCTACGAAGACATGGACATGCTGACCTCGAACCGCCCCACCAGCGTCGTCGCCATCTACGGCGGCAAGGCGTACGAGGGCCAGATCGACCAGCTCAAGGCCGGCGCGCAGATCGTGGTCGGCACGCCCGGCCGCCTGATCGACCTCGCGAACCAGCGCCTGCTCGACCTGTCGCACGCGACCGAGGTCGTGCTCGACGAGGCCGACAAGATGCTCGACCTCGGCTTCCTCGCCGACATCGAGAAGATCTTCTCGAAGGTCCCGCCCGTGCGGCACACGCAGCTGTTCTCGGCGACCATGCCCGGTCCCATCGTCGCGCTCGCACGTCGCTTCATGTCGAACCCCATCCACATGCGCGCCAACGATCCCGACGAGGGCCTCACGCAGGCGAACATCAAGCACCTCGTCTACCGCGCGCACTCACTGGACAAGGACGAGGTCATCGCCCGCATCCTCCAGGCCGAAGGTCGCGAGAAGGCCGTCATCTTCACCCGCACCAAGCGCGCCGCCCAGAAGCTCGTCGACGAGCTCGGCGACCGCGGCTTCAACGCCGCCGCCGTCCACGGCGACATGAGCCAGGAGGCGCGCGAGCGCTCGATGGCCGCGTTCAAGGCCGGCAAGAAGGACGTCCTGATCGCCACCGACGTCGCCGCCCGCGGCATCGACGTCAACGACGTCACCCACGTCATCAACCACACGATCCCCGACGACGAGAAGACCTACCTGCACCGGGCAGGACGCACCGGCCGCGCCGGCAAGACCGGCATCGCGGTCACGTTCGTCGACTGGGACGACCTGCACAAGTGGGCGCTCATCAACCGCGCCCTCGAGTTCGGCCAGCCCGAGCCCACCGAGACCTACTCGTCGAGCCCCCACCTCTACACCGACCTCGACATCCCCGAGGGCACCAAGGGTCGTCTCGTGACGGCTCCGAAGGCCGTCGCGCCGAAGCAGGTCGAGAAGAAGAACGAGGGCCAGGATGCCGAGGGCACCCGCGGCCCGCGTCGTCGCCGTCGCGGTGGATCGTCGTCGGCCGAGGGCACCGCCCCCGCCGGTGACGCCGCTCCCCGCGAAGAGGGCGGCGCCGGCACGCACGACGGCGCCGGCAAGGAGCACCACGACGGCAACGCGGCCCCGCGCCGTCGCCGTCGTCGCCGCAGCGGCGGCAGCTCGGGAACCCCGTCGGCTCCCGTGGCCTGACACGCGAACGCCGACAACGGCGCCGATCCCCTCCGCGGGGGTCGGCGCCGTTTCGCATGGCGCCGGGGTGCCGGCATCCGGAATCCCCCGCCCGCCCCGTGGGCGCCCCGCGCACCCCCGCGCGATAAACGCTCCCCGCACCCAGAAACGCGGTCGCACAGCGTTTCTCGCCACACCGAGCGTTCATCGCGCCCTCACCGGCCCTCGCGCGAGCGTCACAGCCCGCCCGGCGACCGCGCAGCGTCACAGCCCGCCCGGCGACCGCGCAGCGTCACAGCCCGCCCGGCGACCGCGCAGCGTCACAGCCCGCCCCGCGGCCGCGCAGCGTCCTACGGGAAGACCGGCGCCGTCCCCCGGCCCCGGGCGAAGATCCGCGCAACCATGTCATCGGCCGTGGTGTTCTCGCCCGGCAGGTTGGGCTTGCCGAGACCGTGGTAATCGCTCGAACCGGTGACGATCAGGTCGCGCTCGGCGGCGAGGTCGGCGAGGAGGGCCGTGGGTTCGGGGAGGTTCTCGCGGTGAGCGAGCTCGAAGCCCGCCAGGCCCGCCTCGAGCATGGCCTGCAGCACCCCGTCCGGCAAGAGCGATCGCCCCGCGGGGTGGGCGATGATCGGCACGCCGCCCGCACCCACGACGAGCTCGACGGCCGTGACCGGATCGGGGGCGTACAGCGCCACGTAATAGTCGCCGGAGGGGTGCAGGATGCCGGCGAACGCCTCGGTGCGATCCGCCACGATGCCGCGCGCCACGAGCGCATCGGCGATGTGCGGGCGGCCCACGGTGGCGCCGTCGGTGGTCTGGGCGACGATGTCGTCCCAGGCGATGTCGTAATCGTGCGAGATGCGTTCGGCCATGATCTGCGCGCGATCCAGTCGCGACGACCGGATCCGGTCGGTCATCGCCCGCAGCGCCGCATCGTCGGGATCAACGAGGTACGCCAACAGGTGGACGCTGCGCCACCGGTGCCGCGCCGACAGTTCCATGCCGGGCACGAACGTCATCCCCAGCGAGGTCGCCGCCTCGGCGGCCTCGGCCCAGCCCGACGTGGTGTCGTGGTCGGTGAGGGCGGCGGTGTGCAGACCGTGGCGGTGGGCGGCGGCCATCACCTGAGCGGGAGGCTCGGTGCCGTCGGAGTGCGACGAGTGCAGGTGAAGGTCGCTCGGACCCTCGAATCGACGTTCACGCTGCACCCGTCGAGCGTAGCGCGCCGCTTCACAGGGGCAGCGCCCACCCGGCATCCGTGGATCTCCCAGACGGCTCCCCTAGGGTCGGGTGCGTGCGTCGTCTGGTCGGTCTTCTGGTCGCGCTCGCCTTCGCGGCGGGCGCCGCAGTACTGACGTGGCCCTCGGCGTTCGGGGTCGAGCGAACCTTCCCCCTGGCGCAGGTCATCTCGTTCCGGGCTCCCCTTGCGGCCGCCTTCGTCGGCGCGACACTGCTCATGCTGCTGTTCGCTCTGATCCGTCCCGTCCGCGCACTGGCCCTCGTCCTGGCGTTCGTGTTCGCCCTCGCGGGCGGCGTCAACGTCTCGATGCTCGCGCAGCGCGGACTCGGCTCCGAAGACATGCCGGCCAAGACCGCGTCGAGCCTGCGCATCATGACGTGGAACACCGCGGGCTCGGCCACCTCGGCCGAATCGATCGCGCAGTTCGCCGTGGGCATGCAGGCCGACGTCGTGACCCTCCCCGAGACCACGATCGAGACGGGGGCGCAGGTCGCCGAGCTCATGCGCGACATGGGCCAGCCGATGTGGGCGCACCACGCCGAGTACGGCGAGTACGGCATCACCGGATGGGATGCCACCTCCACGACCGTGCTCATCAAGCCCGAGCTGGGCGAGTACTCCGTCATCCAATCGTCACTCGACGGATCGAGCAACACCTCGACCGTGCCGAGCGCCGTCGCGATGCCCGTCTCCGGCGACGGCCCGATCATCGTCGCCGCGCACGCCGTCGCCCCGCGCGAGGAGTACATGACGCAGTGGCGAAGCGACCTGCAGTGGCTGGCCGATCAGTGCGCGACCGACAACGTCATCCTCGCGGGTGACTTCAACGCGACCCTCGACCACATGACCGGTATGGGAGTCGAGGGCGGCACCCTCGGCCGGTGCCACGATGCGGCGTCCGAGAGCGGCAACGGTGGCGTCGGCACGTGGCCGACCGATGCCCCGGCCCTGCTGGGCGCGCCGATCGACCACGTCATGGCCACCCCCGACTGGACGGTCTCGGCGTCCGTCGTCATGCGATCGCTGGACGGCTCGGGAAGCGACCACCGCCCCATCGTCGTGCAGCTCGAGCGCACCGGCGGCTGACGCTCCCCCTCCCGCGCGGGGAGGAGAGGCGCGAGATGCCGTTCCCCCGCGCCCCCTCGATGCCCGACGCACCGCCGTGCACGTCGTCGTGCGCGCGACGCCCGACGGTGCGAGACTGGAACGATGGACGCCCCCTCCACCAGCGACACGACCGCGACGACCGCCGAGCCCCAGGCCGAGACGACCGAACTCGACGCCCCCAGCAACAGGAAGGCCCCGTTCCCGCGCGGCTTCCTCGACACGATCTCGACCGGCTGGGCCGAGCACCCCGCAGCCCTCCCCGAGCCGCGTGAGCAGGCCGCCTGGGCCGCGCGTCGCCGCGCCCGCGTCTCGGAGGCCTTCCCCGGGCAGCGCGTCGTGGTCCCCGCCGGCGGGCTGAAGCAGCGCAGCAACGACACCGACTACCCGTTCCGCGCGCACTCCGCCTTCGCCCACCTCACCGGATGGGGCAGCGACGCCGAGCCCGACGCCGTCCTCGTCTTCGAGCCGCGCGACCAGGGTCACGAAGCCGTGCTGTACTTCCGCGAACGGGCCGACCGCACGACGGCGGAGTTCTACTCGGATGCCACCGTCGGCGAATTCTGGATCGGCCCCCGCCCCGCCCTCGACGGAGTGGCCGCCGACCTGGCCCTGGCCACGGCCCACCTCGCGGACTTCCAGGCCGGCGACGACGATCGCACCGTGGGCGAGGACGACGAGGTCACGCGTTTCGTCTCGGAGCTGCGCCTGGTCAAAGACGAGTACGAGCTCGCCGAACTGGCCCTCGCCGTGGAGGTCACGGGCCGCGGCTTCGACGACATCGTCGCCGAGCTGCCCCGCATCATCGAGCACCCCCGGGGCGAGCGGGTCGTGGAGGGCGTCTTCCACCAGCGCGCCCGCTCCGACGGCAACAGCGTCGGCTACGACACCATCGCCGCCTCGGGCCCCCACGCGTGCTACCTGCACTGGACCCGCAACGACGGTGCCGTGAAGCCGGGCGACCTCATCCTCGTCGACGCCGGCGTCGAGGTCGACAGCCTCTACACGGCCGACATCACGCGCACGCTGCCGGTGTCGGGCACGTTCACCGACATCCAGCGCCGCATCTACGAAACGGTCCGCGAGGCCGCCGACGCCTCGTTCGCCGCCGCGAAGGTCGGCGTTCCGTTCCGCCGTCTGCACGAGGCTGCGATGGAGGTCATCGCCGCGCGCGTCGCCGAGTGGGGCCTGCTCCCGGTGACCGCCGAAGAGGCGCTCCACGCCGACAACGGGGGTCAGCACCGCCGCTACATGGTGCACGGCACGAGCCACCACCTCGGCATCGACGTGCACGACTGCGCGCAGGCGCGTCGCGACATGTACTACGACGGTCTGCTCGAGCCCGGCATGGCCTTCACGATCGAGCCCGGCCTGTACTTCCAGATCGACGATCTGACCGTCCCCGAGGAGTACCGCGGCATCGGCGCGCGTATCGAGGACGACATCGTCATGACGGCCGACGGCCCGGTCAATCTGTCGGCAAGTATCCCCCGCACGGCGGACGAGGTCGAGGAGTGGATCGCCCGGCTGTCGCGATGACGTTCACGCCGGCGGCATCCTTCACCACCCGGCCGACCCTGCGGGGTACGTTCGGGATGTCGGCCTCGACGCACTGGACAGCGACCGCCACCGCGCAGTCCGTGCTCGAGCGCGGCGGCAACGCGTTCGACGCGGCGGTGGCGGCGGCGTTCGTGTTGCACGTCGTCGAGCCGCACTTGAACGGCCCCGGGGGCGACCTCGTCGCCCTCGTCCGACCCGCGGGGCGGGCGGAGCCCGTCGTCCTCATGGGCCAGGGCCCGGCGCCCGCGCGCGCGACGATCGAGCACTTCCGCGGCCGCGGGCTCGACCTCGTGCCCGGGGCGGGAGGCCTCGCCGCCGCCGTGCCGGGCGCCGTCGACGCCTGGCTGCTGCTGCTGCGCGATCACGGCACGTGGGAGCTCGGCGACGTGCTCGCCTACGCGATCGGTTACGCCCGCGACGGGCACCCGCTCGTGGCGGGGGCGGCCGCGACCATCGCCCGGGTCGCCGACCTGTTCCGCGACCACTGGCCGACTTCGGCAGAACGATGGATGCCGGAGGGCACGCCACCCGCCGTCGACACGCTCGTGAGCAACCCGGCGTATGCCGACGTGCTCGACGGACTCGTGGCGGCGGGAGCGGGGGTCGGCCCCGGGCAGGGTGCTCACGCGCGGGCGGACGACGTGCAGCGCCGCCAGGCGCAGGCGGACCACGCGCAACGCGACGACACGCAAGCGGGCCACGCGTCTCGCGACCGCGCGCCGCGCGACGACCGCGCCGCACGCATCGACGCCGCCCGCGAGCACTGGATGACCACGGTGCTGCCCGAGGCCGCCGCCTTCATCGCGCAGCCGCACCGGCACGCGGACGGTGCCGATCACCCCGGCATCCTGGATGCTCGAGACCTGGCGGACTGGCGCGCCTCGTTCGAGCCGGCCGTGTCGACGAGCTTCCGCGGGTGGGACGTGTTCAAGGCCGGCACGTGGACCCAGGGACCCGCTCTGCTGCACACGCTGCGGCTGATCGAGGACTTCGACGACCTCGACCCGTCGTCGGTCGAGGGAGCGCACCTGCTCCTCGAGGCGCAGAAGCTCTCGTACGCCGATCGCGACGGGTGGTTCGGCGACGCCGGCGGGGCCGTCGACCTCGACGCCCTGCTCGCCGACGACTACGTCGCCTCCCGGCGGGCGCTGGTCGGGCCCGAGGCCTCGAGTCAGTGGCATCCGGGATCACCCGAGGGCCGCGACCCGGTGCTGCCACCGTTGCGCACCGACCACGCGAGCACCGACGGCTCGACCGGCGAACCGACGGTCGACCGCTCGGGGCAGACCCGCGGCGACACGTGCCACCTCGACGTGATCGACCGCTGGGGCAACGTCGTCTCGGCGACCCCGTCGGGCGGCTGGCTGCAGTCGTCCCCGACCGTGCCGTCGCTGGGGTTCTGCCTGGGCACGCGCCTGCAGGCGACGTGGCTCGTGCCGGGGCACCCGGCGTCGCTCACCCCGGGCCGGCGACCGCGGACGACCCTGACCCCGACTCTGGTATCGCGTGGCGACGAGGTCATCGCGATCGGCTCCCCCGGGGGCGACCAGCAGGACCAGTGGCAGCTGACCGTGCTGCTGCGCATGCTCGTCGGCGGCTACAGCGCCCAGCAGGCGATCGACGCGCCGAACCTCAACATCACCGCGCTCATCGATTCGTTCTGGCCACGCACGTGGGTGCCCGCGGGCGTCGCCGTCGAAGACCGCATCGGCGACGACGTCATCGCCGCGCTCGAGCAACGCGGGCATCGCGTGCGCCGCGCGGGCGACTGGGCCCTCGGCCGCGTCACCGCCGTCGGGCGCGGAGCCGACGGCATGCTGTGGGCCGCGGCGAACCCCCGCGGAGCCCAGGGCTACGCCGCGGGGCGCTGACGCTCGGGTCCGCGCGTCGGGGCGTCGACGCGCCGGGCTACATGCGGCGGGGCGCCGGGCTGCGCGGGGGCGCAAACGCGAGGGGTCACGCGGCGGGGCGCCGACGCGGGCAGCCGCGACCGACGCGCCACCGCGCGGCGGGGCAGCACTACCCCGACACAACTCAGGAAATGTCGACGCACCCACGCCTCCCCGGCGCGGAACTGCAGGAGTTGTGCACCGCCCCCGCCGCCGAAACTCCTGCGTTGCGTTCGCCGCGGCAAACCCCGCGAAGCCCGGGGCCCGCGGCCAGGCCCCGACGCGGGCAGCCGCAACCCGGCACGCCACCGCGTCGCGCGGCAGCACCACCCGGACACAACTCCGGATATTTCGACGCACCCACGGCATCCACGCCTCCCCCGGCGCGGAACTGCAGGAGTTGTGCACCGCCCCGCCGCCGAAACTCCTGCGTTGCGTTCACCGCGCGAAACCGCGCGGAGCCCAGAGCTTCCCGGGAGGGCGCTGACAGTCATCGGAGCGCGACCCGCCGCCCAGGTCGTCAGAGCGAGCGCACGAACTCCGCGACCACCGGAGCCAGAGCCGCACCGATCTCGTCGGCCGGGCGCCGAGCGCCCTTCACCTCGAACGAGTGGTTGCCGCCGGCGATCCAGTGCACCCGCGCGTCCTTGCACGAGGCGACGACTTCGTCGAACTGGGCGCGCGGGGCGATGAAGGGGTCGTTCTCGCCCTCGACGAACAACTGCGGAACGCTGATCGCGGGCAGGTGCTCGCGGCGCGGCTTGTCGGGACGCCCCGGCGGGTGAAGCGGATACCCGAGGTACACGAGACCGGCCGGGGCGATCACCCCCTGGGCGGAGGCCATGGATGCCATGCGCCCGCCGTACGACTTCCCCACCGCCGCGTACGGGCCGGGGGCGGCCGAGGCGAGCCAGGCCTCGACGCCTGTCCAGGTGGCCACCGCGTGGGGCGCGGGTCCGGGCATGCGGCGTCCCGCCTCGACGTAGGGGAAGACGAAGCGCAGCACCGACACCCCTGAGGCCACGAGGGCGTCGGAGAGCCCGGAGAGGAACGGGTGCTCCATCGCTGCGCCCGCACCGTGCGCGAGAGCGACGGTCGTGGCAGCGGCCGGTACCGCGGACCACAGGCCCGACACCTCGGTGTCACCCGCCGGCAGCGCGACGGCGATGCGGACGGGCTCGGTGCTCACCGCTCGGTCGGGGTGGCGCGCTCGTCGGGGCGCGGAGTCTCGGCGGTACGGTCGTCGTTCTCCGTCGCCTCGGGCACGGGCGCCGACGGCGGGGCGATGCGCTCCCCGTACCGCGGGGGCTCGTCGTCGCGCGGGGCCGAGTTCGGGGTCGGTGCCGGGGGGCGGGGCGGGGCGATGGGAGCAGCGGAGCCCGGGGCGACCCGTTCGCCGTACTGCGGCGGCGCGGAGTCCGAGGGCGCCGGACGCGACACGACGGTGGGAGCGGCAGCGGAGACGGCCGGGCCCACGATCCCGCGGGCCTTGTGCACGCTGGGCGCCGCGACGCAGACGTCATAGTGGTCGGCGGCGACCTGCATCACCGACGCGAAATCGCGGCGGCGGCGCACGATCGAGTACGTCCCGATGCTCAAGATCATGCCGAGCGCCATTCCGACCAGCAGGACGCCGATGAAGGCGGAGATCTGCACGGTCGGCATCCCGAGCACGAAGATGAACGCGAAGAGCAGGCCGAGCATGAGGCCGTTCAGCGCACCCGAGCGGGCCGCCGTCGCGTAACCGAGCTTGCCGGTGATGCGCTCGATCGAGCGCAGACCCGAACCCACGATCGCGATGTCGCGCGCGGGCACCTCGCCGGCGATGAGGGACGAGACGGCCTTCTGCGCCTGCTCATACGTCGGGAACGAGGCGATCTTCTCGCCGACCTCGTCGCGACCGGCACCCGGACGCTGCGCGAACATACTCATTTCACCATCCTGTCACGCGCGCCTGACCGTTCCCGAGGTGTTGCAGAGGAGGCGCGGACTACGCTGTACCGGTGAGCACGCAAAGGGTTTTCGTCGCCCGCTTGGCGGGCTGCACGGTGTTCGACCCGGCGGGAGACCGTCTGGGTAAGGTGCGCGACGTCGTGGTGATATACCGCGCGTCTGCGGCGCCGCGCGTCGTGGGGCTCGTCGTCGAGATTCCCGGACGACGACATGTGTTCGTGTCCATCGGGCGCGTCACCTCCATACAGGCCGGTCAGGTCATCACGACCGGTCTCATCAACGTGCGCCGTTTCCAGCAGCGCGGCGGCGAAGTGCGCGTCATGGCCGAGATGCTCGGACGCCGCGTGAGCCTCGTCGACGGCTCGGGCACCGCGGTCATCGAAGACGTCGCGATCGAGCGCAATCGCCTCGGCGAATGGGACGTGGGGCAGCTGTTCCTGCGCCGCCCGCGCACGAGCGCCTCGCCCTTCGCCAAGGGCGCGACGACGTTCGCCGCGTGGGGCGAGGTGCGCGAGAACCAGACTCCCGGCGAGGCGCAGTCCGCTGAGCAGCTGGTCGCGACCTACTCCGAGCTCAAGCCCGCCGACCTCGCCAACACCCTCCTCGACCTGCCCGAGGAGCGCCTCATCGAGGTGGCCGAAGAGCTCAGCGACGACCGCCTGGCCGACGCCCTCGAAGAGATGCCCGAGGACGAGCAGGTCCACATCCTCGAGCAGCTCGGCGACGAGCGCGCCGCCGACATCCTGGATGCCATGGAGCCCGACGACGCGGCCGACCTCCTCGGTCAGCTCCCCGAGTCGCGCTCCGAGCAGCTGCTCGACCTGATGGAGCCGGAGGAGGCCGACGACGTCCGCGCCCTCCTGCAGTACGGCCCCGACACCGCGGGCGGTCTGATGACGCCCGAGCCGATCGTGCTGTCGGCCGATGCGACGGTGGCCGAGGCCTTGGCCCTCATCCGCCGGCACGAGCTGCACCCCGCCCTCGCGGCATCCGTCTTCATCACCCTTCCGCCGTACGAGACACCCACCGGGCGCCTGCTCGGCACCGTGCACTTCCAGCGCATGCTGCGCTACCCGCCGCACGAGCGCCTCGGCGCGATCATCGACGACACCCTCGAGCCGGTCACCGCCGACGCCACCGCCGCCGAGGTCGCGCGCCTGCTCGCGAGCTACAACCTCGTCTCGCTCCCCGTGGTCGACCAGGCGCACCGACTCGTGGGCTGCGTGAGCGTCGACGACGTGCTCGACTACCTGCTGCCCGATGACTGGCGCACGCACGACAGCGATGATCCGAGACCCAGGGCCACGATCAGACCCACGCATACGTCGAGCATCCCGACCCAGATCCCCCAGACCCCGAGGAGGCGCTGATGGCACGCAACAACCGCAAGCCGGCTCTCGACGCCCCGCGCGGCCGCACCGGCGTCCTCGCCCCTCGCGCCCCGCAGCCCTCGCGCGACCGCTTCGGTCGGTTCACCGAGTGGGTCGCGCGCGCGATGGGGACCCCGACGTTCCTGCTGTCCCTGACGCTGTTCTGCGTGGTGTGGATGGGCTGGAACTCGATCGCCCCCGACGAACTGCGCTTCGACTCCGCCGCGATCGGCTTCACCGCGCTGACCCTCGTGCTCTCTCTGCAGGCGTCCTACGCCGCGCCCCTCATCCTGTTGGCCCAGAACCGGCAAGATGACCGCGACCGCGTGCAGATCGAGCAGGATCGCCAGCGCGCCGAGCGCAACCTGGCCGACACCGAGTACCTCGCCCGCGAGATCGTGGCGCTGCGCATGGCCGTGCGCGACCTGACCGACGAGGTCATCACGAAGGACACGCTGCGCGCCGAACTCCGGGCGGCGCTGGAGCGTCTCGACGCCGACGACGACGCCCCGCGGACGGAGTCCGGACGCGCGGATGCCCCTCGCGGAGACCTGCGCCGCGGCACGCACTCCGAGCCCGTGCGGCCCGGCTCGTGAGCGTCGACCTCACCGAGAGGGTTCGTTCGGCCGTCGCCGCGGTCACCGATCCCGAGCTTCGTCGTCCCCTCGGCGAGCTCGACATGCTGCGAGAGATCTCGGTCGCGGGCACCACGGCCCAGGTGGCCATCGCCCTCACCATCGTGGGCTGCCCCGCCGCCGACCGCATCGAGCGGGAGGTCCGGGATGCCGCGGCCTCGGTCGCCGGGATCGACGCGGTCGACGTGCGGGTCGGGGTGATGTCGCCCGACGAGCGGAAGGCGTTGACCGACAAGCTCCGCGGCGGCCGCGCGAGACGCGAGATGCCCTTCGGCCCCGACTCGCTGACCCGCGTCATCGCGGTGACCAGCGGCAAGGGCGGCGTGGGCAAGTCGACCGTGACCGCGAACCTCGCGGTGGCGCTGGCGGCGAAGGGGCTGCGCGTCGGTCTGATCGACGCCGACGTCCACGGTTTCTCGATCCCGGGGCTGCTCGGGCTCGTCGACGCCGATGGTCTGCCTCCCGCGCCGACCAAGCTCGACGACCTCATCCTGCCGCCCGTCGCCTACGGGGTGAAGGTCATCTCGATCGGCATGTTCCTCCGACGGCCCGGAGAGGATGCCGCCGGCGCTGTCGCCTGGCGTGGACCGATGCTGCATCGCACCGTGCAGCAGTTCCTCACCGACGTGTTCTTCGGTGATCTCGACGTGCTGCTGCTCGACATGCCGCCCGGTACCGGCGACGTCGCCATCTCGGTCGGGCAGCTGCTCCCCCACGCCGACGTCCTGGTCGTCACGACTCCGCAAGCGGCGGCCGCCGAGGTCGCCGTGCGCTCCGGCCTCGTCGCGCGCCAGACCGGCCAACGCCCCATCGGCGTGATCGAGAACATGGCCGCGATGACCCTGGCCGACGGGACCGTCCTCGACCTCTTCGGCTCGGGCGGCGGAGAAGAGGTGGCCCGCGCCCTCTCGAGCGACGGCGTGGACGTGCCGCTGCTGGCATCCGTTCCTCTCAGCCCCGCCCTCCGCACCGGGGGCGACGACGGGCGCCCCGTCGTGCTGTCGCAGCCCGACGACCCGGCTGCGATCGCGATCGACGCGGCGGCCTCTGCCCTGGCGGTGCGCCCGCGCGGACTGTCCGGCAAGCCCCTGCGCCTGAACGTCTGACGCAGAGCGGGACGCCCCGCGGCTCAGCACGAGCGGCGAGCCGTCAGGTCGCCTCGTCGTCGAACGGCGGCAGCTCGCCCGCCACGAAGGGGGTGGATGCCGGCTTCTCGCGCGCCGCGAGAGCTGCGGCGCCCGCGGCCCGCATCGTCGCCGTCGGGGTGTCGTCGAGGAGCGCCTCGCGGATGATGCGCCGCGGGTCGTACTGGCGCGGGTCGAGCTTCTTCCAGTCGACGTCGTCGAACTCGGGCCCCATCTCGTCGCGCATGCGCGAACGGGCACCCTGCAGCGTCTCTTTCGCGCGCTTGGTGAACTTGGCCAACGCCTCCGCGTAGCGCGGCAGACGCTCGGGGCCGACGAGGACCGCTGCGATCACACCGATCAGCATCAGCTTCTCGATCGTGAGGCCGAAGAACATGCCTCCAGATTACCGGCCTCGCCTGGGGGTCCAGCGACCATCCGCCGTCTAGCCTGATCTGAGGAGGTCCACGTGAGCGGTCATGAGGCGAACGAACGGTTCGTGCAGGAGTCGACGGTCGAGCCCGAGCACATCGCTCGCGCCCGGGCGCACGCGCTCGAGCTCGGCGCGGCGCCCATCAGCCCCGCGGTCGGGGCCCAGGCCGCGGTGATCTCGGCGGCATCCCGTGCTCTGAACATCGTCGAGGTGGGCACCGGCGGCGGCGTGTCGGGCCTCTGGCTGCTGCACGGTTCGCCCCGCGCGACGATCACCACGATCGACAGCGAACCCGAGCACCTCGGGGCCGCGCGCTCCGCCTTCTCGGACGCCCGCGTCCCCGCCGCGCGTGCGCGATTCATCACCGGGCGGGCATCCGATGTTCTCCCGCGCATGAACGAGGCGTCGTACGACATCGTCTTCATCGACGCCGACCCCGAGGGCGTCATCGAGTACGTCGAGCACGGCCTGCGTCTGGTGCGCGCCGGGGGGACCGTCCTCATCCCCCGCGTCCTCGCGCACGGCGCGGTCGCCGACCCGGTGCGTCGCGACGCGGTGACCACGGCCTACCGCTCGCTGATTCAGGAGGTGCAGTCCTCCCCCGCCGTCATCGGCGCGCTGTCGACTACGGGCGAGGGCCTGCTGCAGCTCACGACCCGTCCGCCCGAGGCCTGAGCCTCTCCCCGCGAACCCCGCGTAAACGAAGAAGGCCGACCCCCGCGGGAGCCGGCCTTCTCTGCGTCGGTGGTCGTCAGGCGGTGACGACACCACCGAGCACGTCGTAGAGTTCCTTCGCCTCGGCGTCGTTCACCGAGACGACGAGTCGCCCGCCACCCTCGAGCGGCACGCGCACGATGATCAACCGGCCCTCCTTCACGGCCTCCATCGGTCCGTCGCCGGTACGCGGCTTCATGGCTGCCATCGCGGCCCCCTTTTCGTCGTTGGTCTGCCTGAGAAGTTTACCGGTATCCCGCGTGGCGGGTCGTACAGGCGGGTCGGCGGGGGCGGATATGGGTCAAGGAATCTGCCAATACGTGTTCGCGAGGGCGTACATGTTGTAAATCCACCACCACTGTCCGAGCAGCGCGAGAGCGAGCACGCCGAACCGCCACGCGCGTGATCTCGGCACCGCGAGGGCGCCCCATAGCGGCGAGATCGGCACCAGAAGGCGGAAGATGCTGGACTGCGGGAAGAACACCAGCAGCAGGTAGACGAGGTAGCTCGCCGACCACAGCCGCACCTCGATGCCCAGTCGCTTCACCTGCGGCGAGAACAGCAGCAGCGCGCCGATGGCCGCCACCATCAGCGCGAGGAACACGTAGCCCGTGACGGCGCCGAGCCCCCACCGGGTGAACCAGAACCCCGCGGCCTCGACGAACCCGTCGAAGGGGACGAAGCCCCGCCCCGAGTCCCCGAGCCAGTTGCGCCGCCACGCCAACTCGGTCGCCAGGTACGCGCCCGGGTCGCCCGTGACGATCCCGGCGATCACCTGCCACGCGAAGCCCACCACGACCGAAAGTCCGCCGAGGGCCACGAGATGCGCGATGTCGCGCGTCGGAAGCGGATCCTTCCGTCGGCGCACGAAGCGGTACACCCCGTAGAGCCCGAGGAACAGGGCGAAGGCGAGGATCCCGGGGCGCGTGAACCCCATCGCCGGGACCAGCAGATAGAGCCAGCCCCATCGACGTCGCTGCACGCACCGGAGGGCGAGGAAGAGGAAGAACAGGAACAGCGCCTCGGCGTAGCCCACCTGGAACAGGGCGGCGAGCGGACCGCACGCGAAGAAGACCACGGCCCACATCGCGGCGGAGTCGCCGATCCGATCCCGCAGCATCGAATGCAGCACGAGGCACGCCCCCAACCCCGCGGCCAACGAGATGGTGACGGCCCCGGCGCCCCACGAGCCGAGCAGGAATCCGAGTCCGGCCGAGAGGTACGAATACAGCGGCATGAACGCCCACGCGTTCTCGGCGACGTGACCGCCCGCGGCCAGGGGCAGATCGACGGGGTATCCCGACACCGCGGCGAGCCAGTACCACTGCGCATCCCACCCGAGCGCGAGCTTCTCGAGCGAGGGGGCCACACCGTAACGCGACCCGGGCCCCGACAGCGCGGAGGCCAGCAGGAAGAAGCCCGTCGTGACCACGCGCGCCGCACCGTAGACGATGGCGATGCGCGCCGGCACGGGCAGGCGCTCCCACCACCCGACCCGCGTGCGCGTCGTGGCCGCGGCGGTCACGACCCGCTCAACCAGGCACGAAGGCCGCGCTCGACGGCGTCGATCTGCGCGATCGGAACCCGCTCCTCGTCGTGATGAGCGAGGTGCGGGTCACCGGGACCGTAGTTGACGGCGGGAATGCCGAGCGCCGAGAACCGCGCCACGTCCGTCCATCCGTACTTCGGTTTGGGGGTGGCACCCACGGCATCCACGAAGTCCTTCGCCAGGGCCGCGTCGAGGCCGGGACGAGCCCCCTCGGCCACGTCGACGATCTCGACGTCGAAGCCCGTGAACACGTCGGTGACGACGCGGGTGGCGGCGGCGGCGTCACGACTCGGCGCGAAGCGGTAGTTGACCTCGACCGCGCACGCGTCGGGGATGACGTTGCCCGCGACCCCGCCCGAGATGCTGACCGCGTTCAAGCCCTCGCGGTAGACGAGGCCCTCGACCTCGATCTCGCGGGCGCGGTACTCGGCCAGGCGCGCGAGGATCGGCGCCGCCTTATGGATCGCGTTCTCGCCGATCCACGATCGCGCGCTGTGCGCACGGACTCCCTCGGTGCGCACGATGGCGCGGAGCGTGCCGTTGCAGCCGCCCTCGACCTCGCCGTTGCTCGGCTCGCCGAGGATCGCGAAGTCGCCCTCGAACAAGTCGGGGCGGTTGCGCGAGAGCCGACCGAGGCCGTTCAGCGCCGAATCGACCTCTTCGTGGTCGTACCACATCCAGGTGATGTCGACCGGGGGCGCGGTGAGCTCAGCGGCGAGCTTGAGCTGCACCGCGACGCCCGCCTTCATGTCGACCGTCCCGCGGCCCCAGATGACGTCCTCGCCGTCGACCGTGCGGTCCTCGACGGGGAGGTTGCGGTTGATCGGCACGGTGTCGATGTGCCCGGCGATGACGACCCGGCGGTCGCGCCCCAGGGCGGTACGGGCGACGATGGTGTCGCCATCGCGGATGACCTCGAGGTGAGGGTACGCGGAGACGGCAGCCTCGATGGCATCCGCGAGAGGGGTCTCGTCTCCCGAGACGCTGTCGATGTCGCAGACGGCTCGCGTCAGGGCGGCCGAGGACTGGGTGAGGTCGAGCGCGGGCATGCCCCGATCTTCCCACAGCCGGTGCCCCACTACCCTGGGACGGTGAGCAACGAACGACGCATCAGCGCTGCCGGCCTCTCGACGCGAACCACCGGGGGGACGGTGCTCGACGCCTGGTTCCCGAAGCCGGTCCTCGGTGCCCCCGGCGACCTGGATGCCGAGCAGGCGGCGCTCGAATCCGCCGCCGGCCCCGACGAGCGACGTGGTGTCGTCGTCGAGACGGTGTCGCTCACGATCGACGCCGACGCGGCTCCCGCCTCGACCGTCGACGCCTACCTGCGCCTGCACGCGCTGTCGCACCTGCTCGTCCGGCCCAACGAGATCAACCTCGACGGCATCTTCGGTCACCTCCCCAACGTCGCGTGGACGAACGCGGGTCCCGTGCACCCCGACGACGCGGAGCGCCTGCTGCCGCAGTTGAAGCGTCACGGCATCCAGCTCCAGGGTCTCGACAAGTTCCCGCGCCTGACCGACTACGTCCTGCCCGCGGGCGTGCGCATCGCCGACGCCTCGCGCGTGCGCCTGGGCGCGCACCTCTCCCCCGGCACGACCGTCATGCACGAGGGCTTCGTCAACTTCAACGCCGGCACGCTCGGCTCCTCGATGATCGAGGGCCGCGTCTCTCAGGGCGTCGTCATCGGCGACGGCACCGACATCGGCGGCGGCGCCTCGATCATGGGCACGCTCTCGGGCGGCGGGACGCACCGCGTCTCGATCGGAGCACGCACCCTGCTCGGCGCGAACGCCGGCATCGGCATTTCGCTCGGAGACGACTGCGTCGTCGAGGCCGGTCTCTACGTGACCGCCGGCACGAAAGTGCGCGTCGGCGACGAGACGGTCAAGGCGGGCGAGCTGTCGGGTCGCGACGGCATCCTGTTCCGCCGCAACTCCCTCACCGGCGCCGTCGAGGCCTCGGCCCGCGCCGGCGTCGGCGTCACGCTGAACGAGGCACTGCACGCCTGAACGGCAGGCGCCTGTGCCCTTTTTCCCGATAAACGCTCGCGTATCCGCCTCCGCGCCGGTCGCGTCAGTCGCGCACCCGCACCGACAGGCAGGTCACGCAGCCCTCGAGCTTCTCGAACTCGCTCACGTCGACGGTCACGACCTCGAGGCCGCGGAACCGGTGCTCCTCCGCCGTCGCCGGGGCGTCCGCCGACATCAGCACCGTGTCGTCGTCGAGCACGACCACGGCCGTGCCGTGCTCCTCGGGCACGCCCGCGAACACGGGGAACAGCGACGAATCGTCGACCAGCGGCTCGAACCCCACCACCGTTCCGTCGGGAAGAGCGGTCACCCCCGATTTCAGGTGCAGCACCTTCGTGACCGGGATCTCGCGCACCTCCCACCCATGCGGCTCGAGCAGAGCCCACAGCTGGGCGATGCCCTCGGCGTTCGTCCGCGACGACGCGCCCACGTAGACGGTCCGTCCGACCTTGAGCACGTCGCCCCCGTCGAGGGTTCCGGGTTCCACGATCTCGGCAAGATCGATTCCGGATGCCGTGACCCCCGCGCGCACGCTCTCCGCCTCACCGCGGCGCGAGACGGCGCCGGCCCGGCAGAGCACGGCGAGGTCGCCGAAGACGACGACCGCATCCTCGACGAACACCCCGTCGGGCTGGTCATCGGCCGGGTCGATCTCGACGATCTCCCACCCACGGGTGCGGAAGGCATCGACGTACCCCTGCCACTGCTGCAGGGCGAGAGAGGCGTCGACCGGCACGCGGTCGAGGTGCGTCAGCTCCCCTTCGGCGAGCGACGGGGAGGGGCGGCGGACGATCAGACGCGGCATGACCCGACCCTACTGGGTGGCCTCGTCGACCCCCGCGCGGGAGGTGCGGCATCCACTCCCCCGCCCCGCCACCCCACGTCCCCCTTCGCGCGGGGCATGTTCCGCTTCGTGCGACAACAGCCCCCTCGAGCAGCGGTATCCGCCCTCCCGCCACGACAGACGAAGGGCGGACAGTGAGCCGCCCCGCCCCTCGCGAGAGAGACGGGGCGGCAATCCTGTGTCAGCGCAGGTGCAGCTCGTCGAGCTCGAGCGACTCGGCGGCATCCGCCCCGCCCTCGTCGATGACGCGCGGCGGCCAGGCGCGGAATACGAGCACGGCACCCACCCCGGCGATCGCCACCGTAACGAGCGGAGCCAGCGAGGTGAGGACTCCCGCGTTCACCTCGGTGAGCACGATCCCCACCGCCGCGGCGACGATCCAGACGATCGCGCCCGGGGTGATGGCCGAGAGGCGATCGCGCCTCACCTCGGGGAGCGCCCCCGAAGCGCGGGTCAGCGCGATGGCGACGAGCGCGATGGTCACCCACGCGGTGACGAACACTCCCTGCCAGGCGAGCGCTTTCAACAGCCACGTGACGACGTTGGTGAGCATGAGCAGGTACGCGATGCCGCCGCTGACGATCACCCAGACCCAGCGCGGCAATGCCAGGCGGAACACGCGCGTCGCGAAGGCATCGAGGTTGGTCGAGGCCAGGTAGTAGTTGGCCGTGTTGATGCGCGTCTGCGACACGAAGATCACGAGCAGGCCGAAGAAGCCGAGCGTGCCGAGGAAGGCGTCGACGACTCCGGTCTCGCTCCCCTCGTGCCCCGTGGCCGCGATCACGTAGATCCCGATCAGTCCGTTGACCGCGAACGTGAAGAGGTAGAACACCCACCCGAAGGTGATCGTGCCGTGGAACTTCCGGTCGGCCGGGCGACCGAGACGGGCGTAATCGAAGGTGTACATCATCATGATCCAGACGCCCATGTAGATGAGGTACGAGGTGAGCCAGCCGGGCAGCGGCCCTGCCGCGGCGACGTCGAAGATCGCCGTCGGGGCGCCGTGCTGCACGGTCGCCGCGACGACGACGGCGACGAGGCCCACGACGTAGATGGGGAGCAGGATGCCGTTGAGCCGGTCCAGCCACCGTTGCACCGGGCCCACCGCGAGCGGGATCGCGTACACGACGACCAGGAGATACCAGAGATTGATCTGTCCGCCGAAAGACTTCTGCAGGGCGACGGCGATGATCGAGCCCTCGAAGACGGCGTAGTAGATCGCCGTCGCCGCGAAGATCAGGGTGGCCAGGGCCGAACCGAGGATGCCGAACAGGCTGCGGGAGAACAGCTCGACGGTGAGACCCGTCCGAGCGGCGTACCGCGACAGCACGAGGTTGACCACTCCGTAGGTCGCCACCGTCAGCGCCATGCCGATGAGCGTGTTGCCGAGGCCCACCGCGCCGGCGGAGGCGACGGCGACGTAGATCCAGAACATGGCCGAGAACAGGGCCCACCAGGCCATGGTGAGCGACCACCGCGGGACACGATCGGTGTCGCGGACGAGGTAGGACGAATACGACAAAGAGACCTCCAAGGGAGAGGGTCGGGTGAGCTCGCTCGGAAGGTCAGCGAGGCCGGTCGTACAGCGGAGGACGACCGAGGGGCGCTGGCGAGTTGTGGAGGAGTCTATGGACGCGGGTCGCGGCGGCCGCATGGGCTATTCGCCACAGTTCTCGCCTCGTCTTGTGCAGAACGCTCAACGCCGCCCGCACCGGATCGTCGTCACCCCGCGTGGCGCAGCCGGAACGCCAGGAGGAGGACGGCGCGAGCCTGCCCGTCTTCGAGGTCTACGCCCAGCAGCGTCTCGATGCGCCGCATGCGGTACGCCAGGGTGTTCCGGTGAATGAACAACCGCTCGCATACCGCCCTCGTCGAGCCGCTCGTCTCGAGATACACCTCGAGCGTCTCGAGCAGCACCGGCTCGGCGTCGGCGAGGGGTTCGAGGGCGCGACGCGCCAGTGTCGCCACGCCCGTTCGCGGCAAGCCCTCGACCAACGAGAGCAGATCGGCGACCGGTGCCGGCGCGACTCCCGACTGCATCGGTGCGCGCCGCGAGACCTGCAGGGCGATCGCGATCTCATCGAATGCGAGGTCCCGGTTGAAACGCACGTCGAGCCCCGTCTCGACGTCGGAGACCTCGGCGAGGACGTCCCCGAGAGGGCGGTCGTTGCGCGCACCCTGCGCGAGCAGCGTCGCCCGATCGGCTTCGTCGTAGAACCGGACGCGGGCGTACTCCCGCTCCAGGAGCACCCGCAGCCTCCAGGTCAGCAGGCGCAGCGTCGCCAGCGAGACCTCCTCGGGCCGCCGCACCGTCACCGCGTCCCACGGCGCCTCGGGGACGAACCCGGCGGAGACGGCCGCCGCGCGCTGATGCTCGAGGTCGGTGCGCGCGTCGAGCAACGTCTGGAAGAACACCCCGGCCGACTGCGAGTGCATCGGTGAGCGGGCCGTCAGGGTGTTCGACAACTGCATCGCCACGACGGCGAGCGCCGGTCCCAGAAGCGGCTGGAGCAGCATCGTCTCGTCGCGCGCTTCGACAGCCAGCTGGAAATGCTGGTGCTCACCGCCGGGCAGGCGGAGTCTCGCCCGCGTGGTGCGGCCGGGCTCGTTTCGCGACTCGCCCGCGGCACCGATCTCGAACCCCGCGGGATCGAGCAGCTGAACGCGTCCGCCGACCGTGTCGCTGAGCCGGCGCAGGAGTTGATTGAGGGGCGCCCCTTCGGTCGCCTCGTGGATGCAGTCGTCGGCGAGCTCCCACCCACGGCGGGCGATCTCGTAGCGCTCGGCGGCGAGCTCCTGCCAGACGTGGCGAGACAGCTTGATCAGCGGAAAGTCGGGGGCGAGCTCGATCAGGGGCAGGTTGTAGTGCGAACACGCGAGGGCGAGTCCCTCCGGGATCGAGGCGTGCACCGGGCCGAGTCCGAACCCCAGGGCGGTCGCTCCCGCGCTCACGATCCGCTCGACGTACGCGTCCCAGGTGCGCACGTCACGGACGTTCATCCCCATTCCGAGAGTGAGAACGAGCTCACCCCGGGCCAGGTACGGCGAGGGGTCCATCAGCTCGGACTGCGAGCAGCCCGTGACGTTGCGCTCGAGACGATCCGACGGCGGGTCGCCGACAAGACGGAGTCCGAGAATCTCGTCGCCGATGAGGTCCGCGAGTCGCATTCGCGCCGTCCTCCCCCGCCGTCGACCGGAACACGTTGTGCACCTTGAACAATCGAACAGTCGATGTTGAGCATACGGCCGAGAGGACCCGGCATCCCGTAAACGTACTCTGTGGGAATGTCCCAGCACTTCACGATCAACGCCGATATGGGCGAGGGCATCGGTCTGCACCGCTTCGGGTACGACGCGGACCTCATGCCTCTCGTCGACCTCATCAACGTCGCGTGCGGATTCCACGCCGGCGACCCCCAGGTCATGCGGACGACGGTCTCACTCGCCGCGGAGCACGGGGTACGCGTCGGCGCGCACCCCGGCCTTCCCGACCTCGTCGGCTTCGGGCGGCGACGCATGGCGCTGACCCCCGACGAGGTCGACGACCTCTTCACCTACCAGGTGGGAGCCCTCTGCGGCTTCCTCGAGCGCGCCGGGCAGCCGCTGTCGCACATCAAGCCCCACGGCGCCCTGTGGGGAATGCTCGCCGACGATCCCGAGCTCATGCGTGCCGCCGCTCGTGCCACTAAGGCTTTCGAGGTTCCGTTCCTCGGATTGGCGGGCACCGCCCACGAAAGCGTGTGCCGCGAAGAGGGCGTGGACTTCGTCGCCGAGATGTACGTCGACATGGACTACGACGCCCGCGCTCGACTCATCCTCACGCGGTCCGCGCACGAGACCGATCCGGCCGCGGCCGCCGAGCGCGTCTCTCGCGCCACTCGAGGCGAGACCGTCGCCGCCGCCGACGGCACCCCGTTGACCCTGAGCTTCCAGACCGTGTGCGTCCACTCCGACGCACCCTCCGCCGTCGTCGTGGCCCGCGCCGTTCGCGAGGTCCTCGACGATCACGACCGCTCCACCACGTCCCCTGAAGGAGACAACGCATGACCGACATCATCTCGCCGCTTCCCGGTGTGTTCTATCGCCGTCCGGGTCCGGGCAAGGACCCCTACATCGAGACGGGCGACACCGTCGAGGCCGGCCAGACGATCGGCGTCATCGAGATCATGAAGCAGTTCTCCGAGATCCCCGCGCCCGTTGCCGGGGTCGTGGGCGAGTTCCTCGTCGCCGACAACGGCGCGGTCAACCCGGGCGACGTGATCGTCACCATCTCCGAGACGTGAACATGAAGCGTCTGCTCATCGCCAACCGAGGGGAGATCGCCGTGCGCATCGCCCGCACCGCGCGCACCCTCGGCATCGAGACCGTCGCCGTGGTGTCGGAGGCGGACCGCGAGGCCCTCATCACCGAGGTCGTGGACGCGGTCGCCGTGATCGGCCCGGCCCCCGCCGCACAGTCCTACCTCTCGCAAGACGCCATCCTCGCCGCGGCCCGCACCCACGGCGCGGACGCGATCCACCCCGGCTACGGCTTTCTCAGCGAGAACGCTGGCTTCGCCCGCCGGGTGATCGACGCCGGACTGGTGTGGGTGGGTCCCGATCCCACGACCATCGAGCTGATGGGCGACAAGGCCCGCGCGATCGTCGCCGCACGAGCGGCCGCCGTCCCCACCCTCCCAGGCAGCGACGGAGCCCTGGGCGACGACGACGACGCGCCGGCTGCGGCCGCCGCCGTGGGCTTCCCCCTCCTGATCAAGGCGCGCGCGGGCGGCGGGGGCCGCGGCATCCGTCTCGTCCGCTCCCCCGACGAGTTCGACGAGGCGCTCTCCATCGCCCGCAGCGAAGCCCGCGCCTCGTTCGGCGACGACGCGGTGTACCTCGAGCGCTTCGTGAATCACGCCCGGCACGTCGAGGTGCAGATCCTCGGAGACGGTCGGGATGCCATCCACCTCGGCGACCGCGACTGCTCGATGCAGCGTCGATCGCAGAAGGTCCTCGAGGAGGCACCGGCGCCGGGACTCCCCGACGCCACGCGCGAACGCATCCGCCGATCGTCGGTCGACCTGGCCCGCGCGTGCGGATACTCCGGGGCCGGAACCGTCGAGTTCCTCTACGATCCGGCATCCGGAGACGCGTTCTTCATCGAGATGAACACGCGTCTCCAGGTGGAGCATCCCGTCACCGAGACGCTGACCGGGCTCGATCTGGTGGCAGAGCAGCTGCGCATCGCCGATGGCGAGCCGCTCTCGCTGACGCAGGACCTGGTCGAACTGAACGGCCACGCGATCGAATGCCGCATCAACGCCGAGGACCCCGCGCGCGGGTTCTTCCCGAGCCCCGGCACGATCGAGCGCTTCTCGTGGCCCGAGGGGGTGCGGATGGATGCCGGCTTCCGCACGGGCTCGGTGGTGACACCGTTCTACGACTCGCTCGTGGCGAAGCTCATCGTGCACGCCGACGATCGCGACACGGCGATCCGCGCCATGTCGAGCGCTCTCGCGGACACCGTGATCGACGGCATCCAGACGACCCTCCCCCTCCATCGCGCTCTCGTGGACGCCCCCGCGTTCCGGGACGTGGCGCACTACACGACGTTCATCGAAGCCGAACCGGAAGCGTGGAACCGCTCATGACCGATGTCTCGATCGCCCCCGCCCGTCTGACCTGGGGAGGGGATGAGTTCCTCTTCGCCGAGATCGACGAGGCGATGGGTCTCGCCGCCAACTTCCGCGCGATGACCATCGCGCGCGGGGTCGCCGACCGCGCCCTGCCGGGGGTGATCGACATCTGCCCCGCGAACGCGTCGTTGCTCATCCGCTTCGATCCCGATGTGCTCTCGGCGGGGACGCTCGAGAGGGTCGTCCGAGAGATCGAGGCCGGCGTGACGGATGCCGACGACGTTCTGCGCACGCGGATCATCGAGGTGCCCGTCTGGTACGACGATCCCTTCACCGCCGAGACCGCGCAGCGCTTCCGCGAGGGGTACCACCAGGACCCGTCGTCGGGCGACCTCGACTACGCGGCACGGGTGAACGGGCTCAGCGACAAGGCGGAGTTCATCCGACGCCATCACTCCCAACCGTGGCTGGTGTCGATGGTCGGCTTCGTGGCGGGGCTTCCGTTCCTGTACCAACTCGTCGATCGCGAGCAGCAGCTGGAGGTGCCGAAGTACCTCAGCCCGCGCACCGACACGCCCCGGCTGACTCTCGGTCACGGCGGGTGCTTCGGGGCGATCTACTCGGTCCGCGGGGCGGGCGGCTACCAGATGTTCGGCATCGTCGCCCCACCCATCTATCAGCCCGAGCAGACGCTGCCCGACTTCGCCGAGTCGTCCGTGCTCTTCCGCGCCGGAGACATCGTGCGCTTCCACCCCGTGGACGAGGCGGAGTACACCCGCATCCAGGATGACGTCGAGGCTGGCACCTACCGCTACCGTCAGGCTCCCGTCACCTTCTCGCTCGGCGCCACGCTCGCCGACCCGCTCGCCGCCAACCGCACGATGATCGAGGTTCTCGATGGCATGTGAAATCCGCCAGCCCGGGCTGGCCACCACCGTTCAAGACCTCGGTCGCATCGGGCATTACGCGCTGGGGTTCCCGCAGGGCGGGGCGATGGACCAGGAGTCAGCGCGCCTCGCGAACGCGCTCGTCGGCAATGGTCCCGAGGCGGCCGTGCTCGAGTGCGCGTACATGGGCCCGGTCATCGCCGCGACCGCTCCGATCGAGATCGCCGTCACGGGCGCGCCCATCGAGGTCCACGTGAACGGTGCGCCGCGCCCCGCCTGGACGCGTCTGCAGCTCGAGGCGGGCGACGAACTGTCGTTCGGCGTCATCCAGGGCGGCACGCGATTCTTCATCGCCCTGCGCGGCGGGATCGATGTTCCTCTCGCCCTGGGGAGTCGCTCGACCTACGCGATCGGCGGGATCGGCGGAATCGAGGGCCGCGCGCTGCGTGCCGGAGACGTCGTGGAGACCCTCGAGCCCACCCACCCGCTACCCGCCGGCGACACCATCGCCGAGTCCGACAGGCCCGTCTTCTCTCGCGAGCAGGAGGTGCGCATCATGTTCGGCCTCTACGACCACCTGCTCTCGAGCGAGGGGCGCCGTCGCCTCGTCGAGGAGGACTGGACGCTCACCCCGACCGCCGACCGCATGGGACTGCGCTACTCGGGTCCCGGCGTCGAGTGGAGGGAACGCGAACAGCCCTTCGGGGCGGGTCAGGACCCCTCGAACATCGTCGACGCCGGGTACGCGGTCGGCTCGATCCAGATCCCGGGCGGTACGCAGCCGATCGTGCTGCACCGCGACGCAGTGTCGGGCGGCGGCTACGCGATGGTCGCCACTGTCATTAGCGCCGACATGGACCTTGTCGCTCGCGCCGCTCCCGGCACGCGCACCCGGTTCGTTCCGATCGACATGGACACCGCCCTTGGCGCACGCGCCGAGCGACGTTCCCGCATCGCCCGGGTCGTGGGCGGTCTCACCACGGGCTGAGCCGCGCCGACGTCCGCCCCGCTCCTGTGCGTCGAGACCGCGGCCGAGAGTCGCGGCATCCCTCTCCGGCCCGATAAACGCCGTTCCTGCCGATACACGCCGCGACACCACGTGTCTCGACACGGACGGCGTTTATCGCGGGGTCCGTCCACCGCCGCGTGCATCGTTCGCCGCACATCACGGCGTAAAGCGGAACGCCCCGCCCCTCGCGAGAGGGACGGGGCGTTCCGCGTGGCGGTCAGACGCCGGGGTAGTTGCGCTCGGCGGCACCCGTGTACAGCTGCTGCGGGCGGCCGATCTTCGTCTGGGGGTCGCTGATCGCCTCGCGCCACTGGGCGAGCCAGCCGGGCAGACGGCCGATCGCGAACAGCACCGTGAACATGCGCGTGGGGAAGCCCATCGCCTTGTAGATCACGCCGGTGTAGAAGTCGACGTTCGGGTAAAGGCGACGCTCCTTGAAGTAGTCATCCTCGAGGGCGATCTGCTCGAGCTCCTTGGCGAGGTCGAGCAGCGGGTCGCTGACGCCGAGTGCGGTGAGCACCTCGTCGGCCGACTCTTTGACGAGCTTCGCGCGCGGGTCGTAGTTCTTGTAGACGCGGTGACCGAAGCCCATGAGCTTGACGCCCTGCTCCTTGTTCTTCACCCGCTCGACGAAGCGCTCGACGCTCTCGCCCGAGTCGCGGATGCGCGCGAGCATCTGCAGGACGGCTTCGTTCGCGCCACCGTGCAGGGGGCCGGACAGCGCCTGGATGCCGGCGGAGATTGACGCGAACTGGTTCGCTCCGGTCGAACCGACCAGGCGCACGGTCGAGGTCGAGGCGTTCTGCTCGTGGTCCTCGTGCAGCATCAGCAGCAGGTCGAGGGCCTTCGTCATGACCGGGTTGGCCTCGAAGGGCTCGCTGTGCACACCGAAGTTGAGCTTGAGGAAGTTGTCGACGAAGCCCAGGGAGTTGTCGGGGTACAGGAACGCCTGTCCGATGCTCTTCTTGTGCGCGTAGGCCGCGATCACGGGGAGCTTCGCGAGCATGCGGACCGTGTTGAGCTCGACGTGCTCGGGGTTGTGCGGGTCGGACTCGGCCTCGTAGTAGGTCGAGAGGGCCGCGGTCGCCGCCGAGAGCACCGACATGGGGTGCGCGGTGGGCGGCAGCGCCGAGAAGAGGCTCTTGAGGTCTTCGTGCAGCAGCGTGTGACGGCGGATCCGCTCGTCGAACGACGCGAGCTCGGATGCCGAGGGCAGCTCGCCGTAGATGAGCAGCCAGGCGACCTCGAGGTAGGTGCTGTTCTTCGCCAGCTGCTCGATGGGGTACCCGCGATAGCGGAGGATGCCCTGGTCGCCGTCGATGTAGGTGATGTCGGACTTCGTCGAGGCCGTGTTGACGAAGCCGTAGTCGAGCGTGGTGTGACCGGTCTGCTTCGTCAGCGACGCGATGTCGATGCTCGGAACGCCGTCGGTGCCTCGCAGGACCGGGAATTCGGCGGTGGTGCCCCCTACCGTGAGAGTGGCCTTGTCCTGCTGCGTGCCCGCGTCGCTCACCGCGCCTCCTTGCGATTTCTGGTCGCCCGTGTGGTCGACCGCGGGGCTTGCGGCACCCCGCGATCTTCTCGCCCGCTGAATGCCACGGGAATGGCATCCGGGTCGGCGGGGCGCACGGAGGATGACCCCGGACGACCTGCCTTTACAGCCTAGTAGGCACTCCGGCGTACAGATGACACCGCTAAAGGTTGCCCCCATCGAATGGAGGGAACCTCCTGGTCAGGCGCGCAGACGCTCCGCGGCGGCGGCGATGCGCTCGTCGGTCGCGGTGAGCGAGAAGCGCACGTGGTTCGGGAAGTGGGTGCCGTAGAAGTGCCCCGGTCCCACCAGGATGCCGAGATCGGCGAGCCGGTCGACGCTCTCCCACGCGTCGCGCCCCTCGGTCGCCCAGAGGTACAGGCCGCCCTCGCTGCGGTCGATCGTGAAGCCGGCGGCCTCGACGGCGGGCTTGAGGACCGCGCGACGGCGGGCGTAGCGCTCGCGCTGCGCGGCGACGTGCTCGTCGTCGCCGAGGGCGACGGTCATCGCGCGCTGCACGGGCGCGGGAGGCATGAGTCCGAGATGCTTGCGCCCGGTCAGCAGACGCGAGACGAGCGCGGGGTCGCCGGCGAGGAACGCCGCGCGATATCCCGCGAGGTTCGACTGCTTGCTCAGCGAATAGACCGAGAGCACGTCGGTGAGGTCGCCGTCGACGACAGCCGGGTCGAGGACGCTCGGGACGGGCTGCGCATCCCACGGGGCGTCCCAGCCCAACTCGGCGTAGCACTCGTCGGAGGCCAGGACGGCTCCGATCTCGCGCGCTCGGGTCACGGCATCCCGAAGCTCGTCCGTCGAGAGGACGCGCCCGTCGGGGTTGCCGGGTGAGTTGATCCAGATCAGGCGCGCGTTCGCGGGCCACGAGGAGGGATCGTCGGATGCCACGGCCTCGGCACCCACGAGACGCGCTCCGACCTCGTAGGTGGGGTAAGCGGCGCGCGGGTGGACGACGGCGTCGCCCGGGCCGAGACCGAGGAGCAGGGGCAGCAGGGCCACGAGCTCTTTCGAGCCGACCGTGGGCAGGACGTTCTCGGCCGAGAGGCCGGGGACGCCGCGCCGGCGGTGGTACCACTCGGCGATGGCCTCGCGCAGGGCCGGGGTGCCCGCGGTCTGCGGGTAGGCGTGCGCGTCTGTCGCGTCAGCCAGAGCCGCGGCGACAACGGCGGGAGTCGGGTCGACGGGCGAGCCGATCGACAGGTCGACGATGCCGTCGGGGTGGCGTCGGGCGCGTTCCGCGTACGGGGCGACCGCGTCCCACGGGTAGTCGGCGAGGTCGGCGACGCCCACGGGTCAGTGCGCCTGCGGGGGCAGTGCGGTGATGACGGGGTGGTCCTTGGCTATCACGCCGACCTTGGCCGCACCACCGGGCGAGCCGATGTCGTCGAAGAACTCGACGTTGGCCTTGTAGTAGTCGGACCACTCCTCGGGGAGGTCGTCCTCGTAGTAGATGGCCTCGACGGGGCAGACCGGCTCGCACGCACCGCAGTCGACGCACTCGTCGGGGTGGATGTAGAGCGATCGTTCACCCTCGTAGATGCAGTCGACAGGGCACTCATCGATGCAGGCGCGGTCTTTCACATCGACGCACGGGAGGGCGATCACGTAAGTCACCCGCCCAGTCTAATCGTGCGGGGGCGACCCACTCCGCCGCCGAGCCCGCGGGCTTAGGATTCGGCCGGGCGCGCCGGCGCCTGCATCCT
The DNA here is from genome assembly GCF_029761935.1 of Microbacterium testaceum. Lineage (NCBI taxonomy): Bacteria > Bacillati > Actinomycetota > Actinomycetes > Micrococcales > Microbacteriaceae > Microbacterium > Microbacterium testaceum. Next base: position 109,097 of record NZ_CP121699.1, on the reverse strand, counting down.
GCTGAAGTCGGGCCACAGCGCGACCAGCACCATGAGCGCGGGTCCGACGACCGTCCACACGAGCGGGATCCACTCGGTCCCCGCGGTGGGCGCAGCGACGATCGCGGAACCACCCGGCCCCACCTGCGAGAACAGGTAGGTGGCGGCGGTGATCCCCAGTCCCCCGGCGAGGGCGTTGACACGGTCGCCCGTGAGGGTGCGCAGCGCGATGAGCAGGGCCGCACTGCCGATCGTCGCGAGGATCAGGCCGATCGGCACGGGACCGACGAGGAAAGCCTGGCCGACGGTGCCCGCGGCTCCGTAGAAGGCTCCGACGAGAAGAGCCACCACCCAGCCGACGACGCGAAGAATCGTGGAAGTCACCGCCCGAGTCTAGGCGGGACGGCTATGGGTCGGCCGGGGTGCGTCACGCCGCCCACCCCCAGAGCCGCAGCAGCGCCGCCGTGAGGGCAGCCGCGGCGACCACGACGAGAAACGGAGCACGCGCCCGGAGCAGCAGAGCCGCGACACCGACCGCTGGAAGTCGCGCGTCCACGACCACCGCCGACCCCGCGCCGAGCGTCTGCACCATCACGAGGGCGGAGAGCAGGGCGACAGTGAGGAGATCAGCGATCCGCGCGGGGCGCGGCTTGTCGAGCCAGTGAGCGGGAAGCAGATAGCCCGTCGCCTTGAGGGCGACGCAGATGATGGATGCCGTGAGCACCGCGGTCCACAGGGTCATGGCATCCGCTCCCCTGTCGCCGGCGGCGTGGCGGGCCGGGCGTCGAACAGCCCCACCGCGACCGCGACTCCCGCCGCCGCGATCACCGGAATCCCCGGCATGAGCCACGGGGTGAGCAGCGCGGCGACGATCGCCGCTCCCGCGGCCACCGCCAGGGGCTGACGTCCGCGAAGACGCGGCCACAGCAGAGCGAGAAACGCGGCGGCCGCTGCCGCATCGAGACCGTAGGCACGGGGGTCGCCGAGCACGTCGCCGAGGAGCGCGCCCACGAGGGTCGAGAGGTTCCAGCCGACCCAGATCGCGATGCCGGTGACCCAGAAGCCCGCCTGTCGGGCTCGGGGTTCGTCCTGCGCGAGGCCCACCGCGACGGATTCGTCGATCGTGAAGTGCGTCGCCGAGGCCTTCCGCCAGAATCCCCCCGCGACGACCGGAGCCATGCGCATGGCGTAGGCGGCGTTTCGCACCCCGAGCAGCACCGACGACGCGATCGCCGCGGGGGCTGCGGCAACTCCCCCGGCCGCGATCACGCCGACGAAAGCGAACTGCGACCCGCCGGTGAACATCAGCAGGCTCAGCACGCAGGTCTGCCAGATGTCGAGACCGGATGCCACGGACAGGGCGCCGAACGAGATGCCGTACGCGCTCGTGGCGAGGGCGACGGCAAGGCCCTGCCGAGCGGCAACGCCCTCGGGTGTTCGGTGAAGCGAACGCATGGACATCATCGTGAACGATCGGACGCGCGTTCGTCAAGTCGAACGTCCGGTTGCCATAATGAACACATGAGCGACCTCAGCGACCGCATCGCCGTGAGCCTGCGCCGCGAGCGAGAGAGACGCGACCTCAGCGTCTCGGAACTCGCCCGGCGGGCGGGAGTCGCCAAGGCCACCGTCTCGCAGCTCGAGAACGGGGGCGGCAACCCCAGCGTGGAGACCCTGTGGGCGCTGGCCTCGGCGCTCGAGATCACGTTCGCCGACTTCGTCGACGAGGGAGCGCACTCCCCCACCCTCATCCGGGCCGGCGAAGCCGGTACGGCCGTGGCCTCATCGGCATCCGACTACATCGCCGTCCTGCTCTCGGCGAGCCCCCCGCACGCTCGCCGCGACATCTACCTGCTCTCGGCCGAACCGGGAGCCCCCCGCCGATCCGACCCGCATCCCCGGGGGACGATCGAGCACCTCGTGATGGTCTCGGGTCGAGGACTCGCCGGCCCGGCCGATGCCCCGTTCGAGCTCGCACCCGGCGACTACCTCTCGTACGCCGGTGACGCGCCCCACGTCTTCGAAGCGCTCACGGCGGGTATGAGCGCCGTCTGCGTCGTCGAGTCCCGCTGACCCGACGACCGCGTCGACAGGGGCTGGACGCGGGGATATCGTGCTGGCATGTCCCGCGTCTTCGACATGACCTTCTCGTCGGTGTATCCGCTGTACGTCGCGAAGGTCCAACGCAAAGGGCGCACCACCGACGAGCTCGACACGGTGATCCGCTGGCTGACCGGCTTTGACGACGCAGACCTCGCCCGCCACGCGCAGGGGTCGACCACGTTCCGCGAGCTCTTCGACGAGGCGCGGCTCACCCCGCAGGCCGCCGAGATCACCGGAGTGGTCTGCGGAGTGCGGGTCGAGCAGATCGACGACCCGCTGATGTACCGCATCCGACTGCTCGACAAGGTCGTCGACGAACTGGCGAAAGGCAAAGCGCTCGCGAAGGTGATGCGCGCGGGAGCGTCCGGAGACAGCTGAACACCCGCCGGTCCGCGCCCGACCGCGGACGAATCCCCGACGCGCCGCCTACCCCGCCGCGCCACCCACGACCCAGCCGTCAGGCACGCCATGGCATCCGGATGCCACCCACCCGCAGACTCCGCAAAGCGAACGGCCCCGCCGAGCACGAGGCTGGGCGGGGCCGTTCGAGACGGGAACGCTTACGCGTTGGCGTCCTGACGCTTCAGGCGCGAGGCGGAGCGACCGCGCGCGGTCGCGTCGAGCTCGACCTTGCGGATGCGCACCTTCTCGGGCGTGACCTCGACGCATTCGTCGTCGCGGGCGAACTCCAGCGACTCCTCGAGCGTGAGGATGCGCGGGGGCGTCATCGACTCGAAGGAGTCGGAGGTCGACGAACGCATGTTCGTGAGCTTCTTCTCCTTGGTGATGTTGACGTCCATGTCGTCGGCGCGCGAGTTCTCGCCGATGACCATGCCCTCGTAGACCTCTTCGGTGGGCTGCACGAAGAAGCTCATGCGCTCCTGCAGGGCGATCATGGCGAACGGGGTGACGACACCCATGCGGTCGGCGACGATCGAGCCGTTCTGACGGGTCGTGATCGAACCCGCCCAGTCGTCGTAGCCGTGCGAGATCGCATTGGCGATACCGGTGCCGCGGGTGATCGTGAGGAACTCGCTGCGGAAGCCGATCAGGCCGCGCGAGGGCACGACGAACTCCATGCGCACCCAGCCGGTGCCGTGGTTCGTCATGTTGTCCATGCGACCCTTTCGGGCGGCCATGAGCTGCGTGATCGCACCGAGGTGCTCTTCGGGAGCGTCGATGGTCAGGTGCTCGAAGGGCTCCTTGAGCTTGCCGTCTTCACCGCGCTTGGTGACCACCTGGGGCTTGCCGACGGTGAGCTCGAAGCCCTCGCGACGCATGTTCTCGACGAGGATCGCCAGGGCGAGCTCGCCTCGACCCTGGACCTCCCACGCGTCGGGGCGTCCGATGTCGACGACCTTGAGCGAGACGTTACCGATCAGCTCGCGGTCGAGGCGGTCCTTGACCATGCGGGCGGTGAGCTTGTGGCCCTTGACCTTGCCCATGAGGGGCGAGGTGTTGGTGCCGATGGTCATCGAGATGGCCGGGTCGTCGACGGTGATCGCCTTCAGCGGGCGCACGTCCTCGGGGTCGGCGATGGTCTCGCCGATGGTGATGTCGGGGAAACCGGCGATGGCGACGATATCACCGGGGCCGGCGTCTTCGGCCGGGTAGCGCTCGAGGGCGCGGGTCTTCAGCAGCTCGGTGACGCGGGCGTTGCTGGTGGTGCCGTCGGCACGCACCCAGGCCACGGTCTGGCCCTTCTTGAGCGTGCCGTTGAACACGCGCAGCAGAGCGAGGCGACCGAGGAACGGCGAGGAGTCGAGGTTGGTGACCCAGGCCTGCAGGGGCGCCTCGTCGTCGTAGGCGGGAGCCGGAACGTGCTCGAGGATCGCGCCGAAGAGCGGCTCGAGGTCTTCGTTGTCGGGCAGCGAGCCGTTGTCGGGGCGGTTGAGCGACGCGGCACCCGCGCGGCCCGAGGCGTAGACGACGGGAACGTCGAGCAGGGCGTCGACGTCGAGGTCGGGCACATCGTCGACCAGGTCGGACGCGAGGCCCAGCAGCAGGTCGTGCGCCTCTTCTTCGACCTCGGCGATGCGCGCGTCGGGGCGGTCGGTCTTGTTGACCAGCAGGATGACGGGAAGCTTGGCCTCGAGGGCCTTGCGCAGCACGAAGCGGGTCTGGGGCAGCGGGCCCTCGGACGCGTCGACGAGCAGCACCACGCCGTCGACCATCGACAGGCCGCGCTCGACCTCGCCACCGAAGTCGGCGTGGCCGGGGGTGTCGATCACGTTGATCGTCACCGGAACGTCGCTGTGCACGCCGTTGTAGGTGATCGCCGTGTTCTTGGCGAGGATCGTGATGCCCTTTTCGCGCTCGAGGTCGTTCGAGTCCATAGCGCGCTCTTCGACGTGCGCGTGGTCGCCGAACGAGCCGGTCTGGCGGAGCATGGCGTCGACGAGGGTCGTCTTGCCGTGGTCGACGTGCGCGACGATCGCGACGTTACGGAGGTCAGGACGAAGGGCGTGCGCCATGGAGGGTCTCCAGGAAAATTCGGGGTGATGCCCGGAATCGGGCGTCCTTAGTCTACCGGGCGCCTACGACACTCCCGGGCAGGAGACGCACAGGTAACGGGAACGCACGGAAAAGGGGCGGAATCCCGCAGGATCCCGCCCCTTTCCGTCAGCGGATCAGGAGTTCGCGAAGCCCACGATCGTCCAGTCGATGGTCTCGAACTGGGTGGCTCCCCAGTTCACGAGGCCCTGCTTGACGGCGTAGACGTTCGGCAGCGGCGCGATCGGGATGATCGGCACGGACTCCCAGAGCACCTTGTTGATCTCCTGCGCGGTCTGCTGACGCGCAGCGGGGTCGAGCTCGGAGTTGGCCTTCTCCCACAGGGCGTCCAGGCGCGGGTCGGCGACGCCGGTGTAGTTCTGCGCCGAGTCGACCGGCGTGAACAGTGAACGGCTCGACGAGATCGGGTACGCGGTGCCCTGCCACGAGAACGTCACCATCTCGAAGTCACCCTTGATGATGTAGTCCGAGAAGTAGCTGCCGACGGGAACCGAGACGAGCTCGACCGGGATGCCGACCTCGGCGAGGTCCGCCTGGATCTGCTCGGCGCGCTGGATGTTCGTCGTCGTGTCGGCCGGGACCGTCACCTTGAACGACAGCGCGGTGCCGTCCTTCGTCCACGAGTCGCCGTTCTTGGTGTAGCCGGCGGCCTCGAGGTACTTGGTGCCCGCGTCGACGTCGTACGGAAGCGAGTCGTCGGTGTAGCCGTCCTGGCCGGGCATGAAGATGTAGCTGCCCTGCGTGATGGCGGGGACGCCGACCGGCGAGTTCGCGTTGGTGGCGATCTGACTGCGGTTGACGATGGATGCGATCGCCTTGCGGACGTTGACGTCGGCGAGGGGTCCGCTCGAGGCGCGCATCGTGATGTGCGTCCAGGTCAGACCGTTCGACGCCTGGATCTCGGCACCCGGGACGTTCTGGGCCGTCTGGTAGAGATCGGCGTTGGAGCTGATGTTCAGCGCGTCGATCTCACCGTTGCTGAACGAGGTGCCCTGCTGGGCCTGGCTCACGGCGCGGAAGACGACCGAGTCGAGCTTGGGCTTGGCGCCCCACCAGTTGGGGTTCCGCTCGAGCGTCGCCACACCGGCCGTCGAGTCGAAGCTCGCGAGCTTGAAGGGACCCGATGACGGAAGCGCCTTCGTGAGGTAGCCGGTGTTGAAGGTGTTCGGGTCGTTGGCGACACTCGCGGGCAGGACCTGGCCGAAGAGGCTCTGCCAGTCGGCGAAGACCGACGAGAAGGTGATGACGACGTCGAACTGGTCGGTGCCCTGCTCGACGGACGAGATCTGGTCCCACCCGGTGGTCGAGATGACCACGTACGCGGGGTTGCTGCCGTTGTTGGCCTTCCAGGTCGCCTGGTAGTCGGCCACCGTGATGGGCGTGCCGTCTTCCCACTTGGCATCCGGGTTGAGCTTGATCTCGACCTTCTGGGGGTCCGAACTGGTCAGCTCGACGGAGGAGGCGTAGTTCTGATCGACGATCGGCTTGCCGTCCTCGCCGATGCGGATGGGCCCACCCTGCATCGCGGCGACGATGTTGTTCGTGTTGGCCTCGTTGCCATCGATCTGGAAGTTGTTCCAGTTCACGGGCATGGAGTCGACCGCGAGAGTCAGCGTGCCGCCGTCCTTGACGTCTGCGGCATCGGCGCGCACCCACGCGGTCGACGGCAGCGAGTTCTGATCCTCGGGGTTCGCCGACGGAGCGGCGGTGTTGCCCGGCGCGCACCCGGCGATCGCCAGGGCGGCGGCGCTCAGCAGCGCGAGAGCGCTGAGGGCCTTCGCTTTACGCATTCTCATGTGATCAATCCTCTCGTTGGTGATCGGGGAGGGCCCCCGGCGACATGGTGCCGTCGGTCGGGGACGTTCGGGGGGAGCCGGCCGACACCGTCTCGAGGACGAGGTCGGACCGTTCGGCGTAGTGGCACGCCACCTGGGAGTGCGCCTGAGAGCGCAAGCCCGGGTCGTCGTTGTCGCACCGGCGCCGGTCGGCGTCGGGCAGCAGGCGGTAGAGCGGGCACCGCGTGCGGAAACGGCATCCCGAGATCTCCTGCGTCGGGCTCGGGAGGTCGCCGTCGAGAAGGATGCGCGTTCGTGCCCGCTCGATGCGCGGGTCGGGAATGGGCGCGGCCGAGATGAGGGCCTTCGTGTAGGGATGCCGCGGGTCGTCGAACACCTCGTCGACGGGACCCTGCTCGACGATGCGGCCGAGGTACATGACCGACACGTCGTCGGCGATCTGGCGGACCACGGCGAGGTCGTGCGCCACGAAGAGGAACGACAGGCCGAGTCGTTCCTTGAGGTCTTCGAGCAGGTTGATGACTCCGGCCTGGATCGACACGTCGAGGGCCGACACCGGCTCGTCGAGGACGACGACGGCGGGGTCGGTCGCCAGGGCGCGGGCGATGCCGATGCGCTGACGCTGACCGCCCGAGAACTCGTGCGGGTACCGGTCCGACATGTTCGGGTCCAGCCCGACGAGATCGAGCAGCTCGCGCATCTTGCGGTCGCGCTCCGCACGCGGCACGCCCTGGACCAGCAGGGGCTCGGTGATCACCTCGCCCACCGGCAGGCGCGGGTCGATCGCGCCCATCGGGTCCTGGAACACGATCTGGATGCCCTTGCGCAGCACGGCCTTGTCCTTGCGGCTCACCGTGGCCACGTCGGTGCCGTTGATGCGGATGCTGCCGCTCTGCGGGGCGACCATCTCCATGATCTCGAGGATCGTCGTGGTCTTGCCGCAGCCGGACTCCCCCACCAGTCCCATCGTGCGACCGGGCTGGATCGAGAACGAGATCCCGTCGACCGCGCGCACCGTGCCGACGCGGCGCGGGAAGACCGCGCCCTTCATCAGCGGGAAGTGCTTCACGAGATCGGTGACCTCGACCGCGGGGGTCGCGTCGGGGCGGAGCGGCGGGATCTCGCCGAGAGCCTCGGGCCGCGGGAAGATATCGGGCCGCGCGAGGGCGCCGGAGGCGATCTCGCCCGAGCGGATGCACGCCGCGACGTGGTCGGGCACCGCTCCGTGCACCTCAAGCACGGGCTCGATGTCGTGACACGCGTCGATCGCGATCGGGCAGCGCGCGGCGAAGGGGCATCCCTTGGGCAGCGAGGCGAGGGACGGCGGGCGCCCCTCGAGCGGGACCAGTCGGTGCGAGCCCGCGGTCTGCATGTTCGGCACCGAGCGCAGCAGCCCCACGGTGTACGGCATGTGCGGGTCGTGGAAGATCTCGTCGACCGTGCCCCGCTCGACGAGCTTGCCCGCGTACATGACCGCGACGCGGTCGGCGTGGCCGGCGACGACGCCGAGGTCGTGCGTGATGAGCACGACGGCGGCGCCCGTCACCTCGCGGGCCTTCTGCAGCACCTCGAGGATCTGCGCCTGGATGGTGACGTCGAGGGCGGTCGTCGGCTCGTCGGCGATGATCACGCGCGGGTCGTTGGCGATCGCCATGGCGATCATCGCGCGCTGTCGCATACCGCCCGAGAACTCGTGAGGGTACGCGCGCGCCCGACGCTCGGCATCCGGGATGCCGACGAGCTTGAGCAGCTCGACGCTGCGGGCGTGCGCAGCCTGTGCGCTCAGGGCGCGGTCGTGCAGACGCAGTCCCTCGGAGATCTGGTCGCCGACGGTGTAGACCGGGGTCAGAGCCGACAGGGGGTCCTGGAAGACCATCGCGAGCTCGGCGCCGCGGATCTTCGACAGTTGCCCGTCGTTCATGCCGAGCAGCGAACGACCGTCGTAGAAGATGTCGCCCTCGACCTGCGCGTTCGAGGGCAGCAGCCCCATCACGGCGAGCGACGACACGCTCTTGCCGGAGCCGGACTCGCCCACGATGCCGAGGAACTCCCCCTCGTGCACGTCGTACGAGATGCCGCGGACGGCGCGGACGGGAGAACCGTCGCGCTGCGGAAAGGTGACGCTGAGGTCGCGGACCGACAGCAGCGGCGAGCGGCCGGTCGAGGACAGCAGGGTGGCGGATCGAGTGTCAGTCACGGTTCGCTCCCGAGGTGGGGTCGATGGCGTCGCGCAGGGCGTCGCCGATGAGGCTGATGGCCAGGAGCAGCACGATCAGCACGCCGGCGGGGTACACGAACAGCCACGGGCGGGTCACCGCGGCCGACGTCCCCGACGCGAGCAGCGTGCCGAGCGAGACGTCGGGCGCCTGGACGCCGAAACCGAAGTAGCTGAGCGAGGTCTCGGCCATGATGGCCGCGACGATGCCGAGGGTCGCGTCGATGATGAGCAGCGACGCGATGTTGGGGATGATGTGGCGGCCGAGGATCTGCCGGGTCGGCATGCCCATGTACCGCGCCGCGCGCACGAAGTCGCGGTTGCGCAGGGACCGGGTCTGGTTGCGGACGACCTGAGCGAGGATCATCCAGCTGAACACCGCGAGGAAGAACGTGAGGGCGAGCCACGACAGTCCGCGGGTCAGCGGACTCAGCAGCACCAGAATGAAGAACGACGGGATGACGAGCAGAAGGTGGATGAGCCACCCGATGACCGCGTCGATCTTGCCGCCCAGGTAGCCTGCGAGGGATCCGACGGCCGCCGCGATGAGCGTGGCGCCGATGCCCGCCAGAGCGCCGATTATGAGCGACTTCTGCAGACCCACAAGCGTCTGCGCGTAGATGTCCTGCCCGATGCCGTTCGTCCCGAACCAGTGCAACTGGGTCGGCCCGAGGCCCACGTTCAGGAAGTCGCGCTGGGTCGAGTCGTAGGGGTAGAGCAGCGGGCCGATGAAGGCCCACAGCACGATGAAGACGAGGATGCTCGCGCCCACCCAGAAGCGGGGCATCTTGCGAAGTCGCGAGCGCACCAGCGCTCCGCGCGACAGCGGTTTGCGGTCGCGGGTGACAGGGCTCGTGGCGACGAGCGTTCCGTCGAGGGCTTCTTCCTGCATGGTCATGTCAGCTCCTCACTCTCGGGTCGAGTGCGGCGTAGAGCACCTCGGACAGGGTCGATGACAACAGCACCAGCACGGCGACGAAGAGCGTCGATCCGGCGACGGCGTTGATGTCCTGCTGGGTCACGGCGTTCAGCTGGAACTGCCCCATGCCCCGCCACGAGAAGACGATCTCGAGCATGGTGGAACCGGCGATGAGCGTGCCGAAGCTGTACGCGAAGAACGTCGACATCGGGATCAGGGCGATGCGCACGCCGTGGCGGAAGAGCGCCTGCGTGCGAGGCAGGCCCTTCGCGCGGGCGGTGCGGATGTAGTCCGCACCGAGCACGTCGAGCATCATGCTCCGCTGGTAGCGCGAGTACGACGCGGCGCTGATGAGCACGAGCGCCAGCGTCGGCAGCAGCAGGTGGACCGCCCGATCGGCGATCATCGGCCAGAACCCCTCGACACCGGCGGTGTACTCGCCGGTGAAGCGGATGAGCTGCGTTCCGGCGGCGTTGTTGAGGTTGGTCGCGCCGATCATCAGCAGCACGCCGATGACGAAGGTGGGGGTCGCGAAGACGAGGTACGAGGCGTACGTGGTCACCTGGTCGGGGGCCCGGTACTGGCGCACCGCACCCCACACGCCGATGAGCACGCCGACGATCGCGCCGATGAGCGAGCCGATCAGCAGCAGGCGCAGGCTCGTGCCGGCGCGCGTCGCGATCTCGGTCATCACGTCCTGGCCGCCGATGGTGGTGCCGAGAGAGAACTTCGTGAACAGGTTGACCAGCCAGTTCCACAGGCGGACGAGGATCGGCACGTCGGGGTTGGCACCGAGGGCGTCGAGGCTCGCGATGATCGACTCCTGGGGCGGCCGGGGGTTCATGCCGTAGAAGCGGTCCTGGGGTCGCAACAGCGCGCTGCCGAGGACGTACGCGAGGCACGTCGCCAACAGGCTCAGGACGGCGTAGTTCAGGAACCGTCGCAGAACGTACAGCGTCATGAGGTGCGCGGGCCCGTCCGGAACACGTCGGGGGTGTGCGTCATGGTGGTCCTCTCGCCTTCGAGATCCCCGCCTATTCGTTTGCCTGGCTAAGGATCTTCAGCGACCCTACGTCGGCTTCCCATGAAACGTGCGCCGGGGGAACACACTTTTCACGACCGTAACAAAGCTCTTACATGGCGCTTTGCCACCGCGGTATCCGTCGAGCGCAGCATCGCGCTCAGCCGAGACCGCCTCAGATGAACAAAGCGATAATAACCCAGCAGATCAGAACCAGCAGGGAAATGACCGAGGGAATGTCCCACGACCGGCGGACGACGCCGGTCTTCGACGCGGTCGGGCGCGCCGTCTCCCATGCTTCCTGGATGAGCTGCAGGTCGCGGATCGCGGGAGGCTCGCGCCGTCCTCGCTCATCGTCACGACGGATCGAGGGACGACCCGGACGACCCGCCACGGGGCCGCCGAAGGCCTTCACGACGCGGGGTTCGTCGGTGCGGACCTCGAGCTGCCAGCGCATGTCGATATCGGCGACGCGCGCCCACGCGATGTCCGCGATGCGCAGAGGATTGTGGATGCGGATGCCCTCGGCGTCGATGCGCACATGCGGGGCGAACAGCAGGGCGTAGACCGCCCACAGCGCCAACAGCACCCAGGGCGCCAACAGGAGCATCTCGCCCACCCCGGCGCGCAGCGCGGCATCCCCCAAGAGAACGAGCGCGAGCACCACGCCCAGGATCAGGCCGAAGATCGACGACGGGGCACGGAACACCCGCGGGTGTCCCGTGCCCCGGAAGCGCTCGTCGCGCGTCACGCGCCGCCCAGCGAGAGGGAGGCGCCGGGAATGGCGTCGAGCAGGCGCTGCGTGTACTCCTGCGAGGGCTGCGCGAAGATCTCGTCGACCGTTCCCTGCTCCACGAGCTTGCCGCGCTCCATGACGCACACCAGGTCGGCGGCGACACGGACGACGGCGAGGTCGTGCGTGATGAACAAGTAGGTCAGACCGAGCTCGGACTGCAGCTCCGCCAGCAGCTGGAGGATCTGCGCCTGCACCAGCACGTCGAGGGCCGACACGGCCTCGTCGAGCACGAGGATGTCGGGCTTGAGCGCGAGCGCGCGCGCGATGGCGACACGCTGGCGCTGTCCGCCGGACAGCTCGTTCGGATAGCGGGATGCCAGCTCCTGCGGAAGCGCGACCTGCTCGAGCAACTCCTCCACACGGGCTCGACGCGACGCGTTGTCGCCCACCTTGTGGATGTTGAGCGGCTCGGCGATGAGGTTGCCGATACTGCGCAGCGGATCGAGCGACCCGTACGGGTCCTGGAAGACCGGCTGCATCCGGCGGCGCAGGTTGAAGGTGTCCTTCGCGCTCAGCTTGCCGGTGTTGACCCCGTCGACCTCGATCGAGCCCGAGGTCGGGTCCTCGAGCTTGAGGACCATCTTCGCGATCGTCGACTTGCCCGAGCCCGACTCCCCCACCAGCGCCAACGTCTTGCCGCGCGGAATCTCGAACGAGACCCCGTCGACGGCGCGGAACTGCTCGCTGCGGAACCCGCCCTGGCGGATCTTGTACTCCTTGACGAGGTCGGTGACCTTGACCGTCGCGGGAGCGTCGATGTCGGACTCGCGCAGGATGCCGCGGTCTTCGACCTTCGCCTGGATGCGCTGCGACGCGATGCTGGGCGCGGCGGCGACGAGGCGCTGGGTGTACGGGTGCCGCGGGTTCTCGAGGATCTCGCGGCTGGGACCCGACTCGACGATCTCGCCCTGGTTCATCACGACGATGGTGTCGGCGCGCTCGGCGGCCAGACCCAGGTCGTGCGTGATGAGCAGCACCGAGGTCCCCCGCTCACGCGTGAGGGATGCCATGTGATCGAGGATCACGCGCTGCACGGTCACGTCGAGGGCCGAGGTCGGCTCGTCGGCGATCAGCAGCTTCGGGTCGGCGGCGAGGCCGATACCGATCAGCGCGCGCTGGCGCATACCGCCCGAGAACTGGTGCGGGTACTGGTGCAGTCGACGCTCCGCGTCGGCGAGACCAGCCTGCTTCAGCACCTCGATCGCGCGCTTCTCGACCTCTTTGCGACCGGTGGCGATGCCATTCGCGCGGATCGCCTCCTTGACCTGGAAGCCGATGCTCCACACCGGGTTGAGGTTCGACATCGGGTCCTGGGGGACGTAGCCGATGTCCTTGCCTCGGACCGACTCGAACTGTCGCGAGGTGAGGTCGGTCAGCTCGCGCCCGTCGAGCGTGATGCTGCCGCCGGTGACGTGCCCGGTGCCCGGGAGCAGACCGATGACCGCGGAGGCGGTCGTCGACTTGCCCGAACCCGACTCGCCCACGATGGCGACCGTCTGACCGGGGAAGACGTCGAGGCTGACTCCGTGGAGGACCTCGCGCGTTCCGCCTTCTCCCTCGAACGCGACCTTGAGGTCGCGGACGGACAGCAGCGGCGTCTGGGTGGCGTCGCTCATCGGCGGGCCCTCGCTCTCGGGTCGATGGCGTCTCGGATGAGCTCGCCCAGCAGGATGAAGGCCAGAACCGTGACGGTCAGGGCGATCGACGGCCAGATCAGCGCCATGGGCGCGATGCGCAGCGACTGCTGCGCCTGGCTGATGTCGTTCCCCCACGACATGGTGCTGCCGCCGAGGCCGACGCCGAGGAACGACAGGGTCGCCTCCGCGACGATCGCCGCGGCGAGGCTGATCGTGGTGACCACGAGGAGCGGGGCGATGGCGTTCGGGATGACGTGGGTCAGCAGCGTGCGGAAACGCGTCTGTCCGAGCGCCTGCGAGGCTGCCACGTAATCGGCCTGGCGCACGCGCAGAACCTCGGCGCGCACGACACGGGCCGTCGATGCCCACGCGAACCCGCCGATCGCGAACGCCAGGGTGAGGACGTTGCGGTACTGCGAGAACACGCTCATCACGACAATGGCCGCGAGGATGTAGGGGATCGAGAAGAAGATGTCGCCGACGCGCGAGATGACCGCGTCGAGCCATCCGCCGTAGAACCCCGACAGGGCGCCCATGATCAGGCCGATGATCGTGCCGATCGCGGTGGCCAGCAGGCCCACCGACAGCGAGGTGCGGGCACCCCACACGATGCGCGAGAACGTGTCGCACCCCTGGAACGTGAAGCCCAGGATGTGTCCCGCCGTGGGACCGCCGTTGCTGTTGGACAGCTGGCAGTCGTTGTCGGGCGGCACCTGCGTGAACAGGGTCGGGAACGCGGCCATCAGGATCACGATGGCCATGACGACCAGGGCGATCCAGAAGGTGGGGCGACGACGGAGGTCGCGCCACGCGTCGAGCCACAGGTTGCTCTTGCGGGCGGCGACGCGGACGGCGTCGACCGAGATGGTCTCGGTCTTGATCGGCGCGACGTAGTGGGGCGCCGGGAACTGACTACTTGACATAGCGGATCCTCGGGTCGAGAAGGCCGTACAGGAGGTCGACGACGAGGTTGACCAGCACGTAGATGATGACGAAGACGGTCACGAACGACACCACCGTGGGGCCCTCACCGCGGATGGTGGCCTGGTAGAGCGTGTTACCGACACCGGGGATGTTGAAGATGCCCTCGGTCACGGTGGCGCCGACGAGGAGCACACCGAAGTTCGTCGCGGAGTTCGTGATGACGGGGATGAGCGAGTTGCGCAGCACGTGCACGGGGATCACGCGGCGACGCGAGAGGCCCTTCGAGTACGCGGTGCGCACCCAGTCCTGGTTGAGCGTGTCGATGACCGACCCGCGCATGAGGCGCATGCTCGTCGCGAACAGGCTGAAACCGAGCACGATGGCCGGCAGCAGCAGATCACCCCAGTTGTTCTGGGCGCCCACCGTGGGACGGAACCATCCCAGCTGGATGGCGAGGAAGTACTGCGCGAGGAAGCACGCCACGAAGATCGGCAGCGCGACGAACAGCAGGGCGATGATGAGCGCGACGTTGTCGAACAGCTTGCCCTTGCGGATCGCCGAGATGGTGCCGACGACGACGGCGAGCACGAACTCGATGAGCAGAGCCATGACGGCCAGGCGCGCCGTCACGGGGAGCGTGCGGGCGAGCACCTCGTTGACGGACTGACCCGAGAAGGTCGTTCCCAGGTCCCCCTGGAAGATCCCGCCCAGGTACAGGAAGTACTGGACGATGAAGGGCTGGTCGAGGTGGTACTGGGCCCGCAGGGCTTCGACGACCTGGGGCGCGGGGGTCTTGTCGCCGAAGAGGCCGAGGATCGGGTCCCCCGGCATGGCGAAGACCATGAAGTAGATCAGCAGCGTGGCCCCGAAGAATACGGGGAGCACCTGCAGCAGACGTCTGAGGATGTAGCCGAGCATCCGCTCTCTTTTCGAACGTGGGAAACGCCTCATCAGACGTTTTGTGGGGGGGCACGGGCCGAAAAGGACCCGTGCCGTTCTATCACACGTCGTGATGAGGCCTGGCGGGCAGACCGCGAGGCGGTGACGAATCCGTCACCGCCTCGCGGGTGAGATCGGAAGGGTTACTTCGTGATCTCGTAGTACAGCGGAACCGAGTTCCAGCCGAACTGGACGTTGTTCACGCCGTCGGCGAAGCCGCCGGTGACGTTCGAGTACCAGAGCGGGATGGCCGGGAGGTCCTTCAGCAGGATCTCCTGAGCCTTGGCGAAGTCGGCGTTCTGCGTGCCCAGATCGGTCTCGGCGATGCCGGCCGTGATCTGCGCGTCGAACTGGGGGTTCGAGTAGTCACCGTCGTTCGACGAGGCGCCCGTCGCGTACAGCGGCGCGAGGAAGTTGTACGCACCGGGGTAGTCGGCCTGCCAGCCCGAACGGAACGTGGTCTCGATGCTGCGGTTGGTGACCGCCGAGCGCAGTTCCTTGAACGTCGGGTACGGAGCACCCGAGGAGTCGATGCCCAGGGTGTTCTTGAGCGAGTTCGTCACAGCGTCGACCCAGGACTGGTGTCCACCGTCGGCGTTGTACGCGATCTGCAGCGAGCCGCTCCACGGCGAGATGGCGTCGGCCTGGGCCCACAGCTGCTTCGCCTTGTCCGCGTTGTACTTCAGGACGTCGGCGCCCGTGAGGGAGTCGGACCATCCGGCGATGACCGGCGAGGTGAAGTCGCTGGCCGGGGTGCGCGAGCCCTGGAAGATCGTCTTGGTGATCTCGTCGCGGTTGATGGCCATCGAGATGGCCTGACGACGGAGCTTGCCCTCGTCGCCGCTGAAGTGCGCGAGACGCTCGGGGATCGTGAACGACTGGAAGATCGCGGCCGGCTGGTTGACCGCACGGTCGCCCAGGTCGGAGGTGAAGGTGGCCAGCGACGACGAGGGGACACCGTCGATCACGTCGACGTTGCCGCCGAGGAGGTCGGCGTACGCGGCATCCTGGGTGGCGTAGAAGACGATCGAGAGACCGCCGTTCTTGACCGTGCGACCGCCCTGGTAGTCGTCGTTCTTGACGAGGTCGATCTGCACGTTGTGCTGCCAGGCGCCGTCGCCCTTGAGCTTGTAGGGGCCGTTGCCGATCGGGTTCTCGCCGAACGCAGCCATGTCGGTGAACGCGACGTCGGGCAGCGGGAAGAACGCCGAGTAGCCCAGGCGCAGCGCGAAGTCGGCGGCGGGCTTGGAGAGGGCGATGGTGAAGGTGTAATCGTCGACCTTCTTCAGACCGGTCAGCTCGGAGTCAGCGTCGTAGCTGAATCCGACGATGTCCTCGAAGAACGAGCTGCTCACCTGGTTGTTCGACAGCTGGGCGCCGTAGTTCCACGCCTTGATGAAGTTGTCGGCCTTGACCTCGGTGCCGTCCGTGAACTTCTGACCCTTCTTCAGGGTCACCGTGAGGTTCTGGGGGTCGTTGGTGACGATGGACTCCGCCATGTCGTTGACCGGGGCGCCGGTTCCGTCGTAGTAGACCAGACCCGCGAAGATCGAGTCGAGGATCTTTCCTCCACCGACCTCGTTGGTGTTGGTCGGGATCAGCGGGTTCTGCGGCTCGGAGCCGTTCGTCCGAATGATCGCCGAGGCGTCGCCGCCTGATGACGAGCCGCCATTGTCTCCGCCGCCCGAGCAGCCGGCGAGCATGAGCCCGACAGCTCCCAGCAGGGCGAGACCGGAGAGGGCAATCTTGTTGCGCTTCACAGTTCCTCCAGGGAAGGGATGATCATCGCCCGCGCAGGGCTTCCACGCAGCACAAGGCGCGTCAAAGATCCGTCGGGCAGGATGAGAACACACTAGGCACGTTTACCCAGGTGCCCCAAACTCCTCTGAAAAACGTTACACAGCATTTACTCGAGAGGCTCTCGATGGAGCAATCTGACAAGCGCACCCGGCTGCAGGTCCCAGCGGACTGGACGTATCCTCCGACGCTGAAGCGCTCGGACACCTACCTCCGCCGCCGTCTCGGCTGGGAGATCGGGATCGTGCTGCTCGTCAGCGTCGGCCAGTCGGCGATCTACTCGGTGGTCTCGTTCATCCGCGCCGCCACCCGCGCACCCATCTCGCAGCAGCAGACGCAGCTGAATCCATCGCGCAGCGCCGAGCCGGTGTGGGACGCGATCTACCAGTTCCTCGACATCTTCTTCTCCCTGGCGCTCGTGGCCCTGGCGGTCTACCTCCTATGGGAGCCGACGAACAACGCGCTCCGCCGCATCGGGCTGGACTTCCGCCGCTTCGGAGGTGACTCCGCGCGGGGTCTCCTGCTCGTCGTCCTCATCGGCGCGCCCGGTATCGGTGTCTACGCGATCGGCCGCGCTCTCGGGCAGAGCATCGCGGTGATCCCCGCTCCCCTGGACTCGTCGTGGTGGGTGATCGCGCTGCTGGTCCTCGCGGCACTGCGCGCCGGCCTCACCGAAGAGGTGATCTTCCTCGGATTCCTCTTCGACCGTCTCCGCCGGCTCGGCTGGTCGTGGACGTGGATCATCGTGTCGACCGCCCTGCTGCGCGGCAGCTACCACCTCTATCAGGGGTGGCCCTCGGCGCTGGGGAACGTCGTCATGGGGCTCGTCTTCGGCTGGTGCTACAAGCGATGGGGGCGGGTGATGCCCCTGGTGATCGCACACACGGTCATCGACATCGTCGCTTTCGTGGGGTACCCGCTCGCCGCGGCCTGGTGGCCGGGGATCTTCGCCCCGACCCCCGCGCCGTCGCCGACGCCCTGACTGTCAGGACTGGGGCGGCGACCAGGTCCAGAACGCCGGGGGCAGCCCGTTGGGCTCGGAGGTGTACGTCACTCCCCCGACGCCCGCGGCGCTGACCACGGCGCCCGTGCGCTCGAGCAGAGGCACACCCGCGTACGCGGCGAACAGCGATCGGTCGATGAGCTTCGCCTCCGATAGCACGTCGACGGGGTCGGTGTGCGTGGTGAGGTCGTCGAAAAGCTCTTCGGTGTCGCCGCCGTCGATTCCCTCCGCAATGCGGTCACGCGCCGACCGGTAGAGGCTCTCATCCTCGCCGACCCACGAGAGGGTGGCATCCGGAATCTCCGTCGCGGTGGCGGCGCGGACCGCGATCCCGGCCTTGGCGGCCATCGAAACGAGGCGCGGGAACACCAGCGACGCCGTCGGATCGGTCGTGTCGTAGGCGACGCGGAGCACGGCCGCCCGGTCGTTCAGCGCGGAGCGCGCGCCGTTCACGTCGGCCCCCATGCCGGGAGCGCCGTTCCCCGAGACCAGGTCGTTGTACAGCTGCCCGGTCGCCGGAGACGACAGGAACGACTGGAGGGGCTGGGCGTCCGGACGCACGGCACCCAGCACGTCCTGGACGAGCGAGGCCCGATCGAGCGACAGCGTCGTCGCCTGACGGAGATCGGATGCCGCCGTCGTGGCGAACCGGAGTTGAAGCGTCTCGGAGGTGGGCCCGACCTGGACGTTGAACCCGGCATCGGTCAGGGTCTTGCGCTCCGCGACATCGAGATCGCCGACGTTGGCCACGTCGACCGTTCCCGCTTCGATCGCCGACAGCTGCGCCGCGCGATCGGGGAAGAACCGGACCGTCAGCCCCTCGAGACCCGGGAAGTGCGCCCCTTGGTAGCTGTCCCGACGGGCCAATTGGATCGTGTCGGCCGTGATCTCCGAGACCGTCCACGGGCCCGACGACACGACACCGGCCGGGTCGGGCGTCGTTCCCGGAGCGACGTCGAATCCAGTGTTCCACGCCTGCGCTGCCGCAGCCAGCACCGGATTCGGAGCCGCCGGAGCCTGAGGGTCGCCCTCCGGCGCCGTGAGGATCGCGGTGAGCAGATCCTTGACGCTCACGCCCGCCCGCTGCGCGACGACGTGGACCGGGCGGTCGAGCAGCCACTGCCGGTTCCAGTCGGCGAAGGGCTGGTCGTAGGTGAGCATGAGGGTGTCATTCGCCCGGTCGAGGCGCGGACGCGTCGTGCGGGCGTTGGGGTCGGCGGGGAGCGCGGTGTCGAAGTACCGCGTGCCCGAGACGACCTGGCCGTTGGCGTCGTAGGTGGCGTCGTCGAAGAAGTGGGAGGTGACAGCCCACCCGAACAGCAGGTCGTCGAGGGTCACCGGAGTGCCGTCGGACCAGACGCGGTCGGCGAAGAGTTCGTAGCTGACGGTCAGCGGGTCGCCCTCGACCCGCGTGATGCGCCCGAGACCGTTGTTGGGCACGACCTGGAGGTTCCCATCGAGGGAGCCGAGCTTTTCGTCGAGGAGGGCCGACACCGCGCGGTTCGCCGCGGTGTCCCCGGTCGCGCTGGCGGCGTTGAAGCTCGTGAGCGAGCCGACCACACCGACCGTCAGGCTCGTGCGCTGCTCTTTCGCGGGGACCGGCGCGGGGTCGGTCGCCGAACAACCGGCCAACGCGAGAC
The DNA here is from genome assembly GCF_029761935.1 of Microbacterium testaceum. Taxonomy (NCBI): domain Bacteria; kingdom Bacillati; phylum Actinomycetota; class Actinomycetes; order Micrococcales; family Microbacteriaceae; genus Microbacterium; species Microbacterium testaceum. Next base: position 89,814 of record NZ_CP121699.1, on the reverse strand, counting down.
CGGCGGCGACGAGAAGGGCGATCACCCGTCCCGGGCCGCCACGGCGTCGAAGCGGTCGAGGAACGTCGTTCAGCCCGTGGTGCACAGGGGCACTTTACTAAACGCCCCCTGAGGATCTCCCGGTCCGCCGGGTGCGACCGGACACGCGCGGCGCCGACCCCGGACGCCGAGACCCACCGCTGTGCCCGCGATAAACGCCCTCGCGAGTGAAACACGCGGTGGCGCGGCGTGTCTCGCTCGGCGGGGCGTTTATCGCGAACTGGGAGCGTTGGCGTGCGACCTACGCGAACGCCTCCGGAGGCGGGCACGAGCAGACCAGGTTGCGGTCGCCGTACGCCTGGTCGATGCGGCGCACCGGGGGCCAGTACTTGCCGCGGATCAGCGAGCGGGTCGGGTACACCGCGGTCTCGCGCGAGTACGGGTGCTCCCACTCGCCCACCACGACCGTCTCGGCGGTGTGCGGGGCGTTGACCAGCGGGTTGTCGTCGGCGGGCCACTCCCCCGCGGCGACCGCCAGGGCCTCCTGCTTGATCGCGATCATGGCATCGACGAAACGATCAAGCTCGGCGAGGTCTTCGCTCTCGGTCGGCTCGACCATCAGGGTGCCGGCGACCGGGAACGACATCGTCGGGGCGTGGAAGCCGTAGTCGATGAGGCGCTTGGCCACGTCGTCGACGGTGACGCCGGTCTGCTCCTTGAGGGGACGCAGGTCGAGGATGCACTCGTGCGCGACGAGTCCGCCCTCACCGGCGTACAGCACCGGGTAGTGCTCGCGCAGGCGCGTGGCGATGTAGTTCGCCGAGAGCACGGCGGCGGCCGTCGCCTGACGCAGCCCCTCGGCGCCCATCATGCGCACGTACGCCCAGGAGATGGGCAGGATGCCGGCAGAGCCGTGGGGAGCTGCCGACACGGGGCCACCGTCGAACACGCCGCCGGCGTGATCAGCCCGCTGCGAGAACGGGTGCGACGGCAGGTACGGCGCGAGGTGCGCCTTCGCCGCGACCGGGCCCACGCCGGGTCCACCGCCACCGTGCGGGATGGCGAACGTCTTGTGCAGGTTGAGGTGCGACACGTCGCCGCCGAGGTCGCCGAAGCGGGCGAAGCCCAGCAGCGCGTTGAGGTTGGCGCCGTCGACGTAGACCTGTCCGCCGGCGTCGTGCACGGCCTGCGTGATCTCGAGCACGTCGTGCTCGTACACCCCGTGGGTCGAGGGGTACGTGATCATGAGCGCCGAAAGCTCCGCGGCGTGCTGCGCGATCTTCGCGCGCAGGTCGCCGAGGTCGACGTTGCCAGCCTCGTCGCACGCGACGACGACGACCTTCATGCCCGCGAGGATCGCCGAGGCGGCGTTCGTGCCGTGCGCCGACGACGGGATGAGGCACACCGTGCGCTCGGTGTCCCCGTTCGCGAGGTGGTAACCGCGGATCGCGAGGAGGCCTGCGAGCTCGCCCTGCGACCCGGCGTTCGGCTGCAGAGAGACCGCGTCGTAGCCGGTCACCTCGGCGAGCCAGCGCTCGAGCTGCTCGATCATCTCGAGGTAGCCGTGGACGTCGGCCTCGGGGGCGAAGGGGTGCACCCGCGAGAACTCCGGCCACGACACCGCCGCCATCTCGGTGGCCGCGTTCAGCTTCATCGTGCACGAGCCCAGCGGGATCATGCCGCGATCGAGCGCGTAGTCGCGGTCGGCGAGGGTCTTCAGGTACCGCATCATCGCCGTCTCGCTGCGGTGCGCGTGGAAGACGGGGTGCGTGAGGAAGGCGTCGTCACGGTGCAGGGCCGCATCGATCCCGCGCAGCGCCTCGCCCTCGGGCAGCAATTCCGTGGCGAGGCCGAAGGCGTCGAGGATGACCGAGACATCGGCATCCGTCGTCGTCTCATCGACCGAGACGCCGACCGTCGCGTCGTCGACCCAGAGCAGCTGATATCCGCGCTCGCGGGCGCGGTCGATCACGTCCTGCGCGCGCCCCGGCACGTGCACGCGCACCGTGTCGAAGAAGGCGTCGCTCGTGAGAGTCAGGTCGGAGGAGCGCAGAGCGGATGCCAGGGCGTCGGCCTTGCGCGCGACCTGCATCGCGATCGCGCGGAGTCCGTCGGGACCGTGGTACACCGCGTACATCGCCGCCATCACGGCCAGCAGCACCTGCGCGGTGCAGATGTTCGAGGTCGCCTTCTCGCGGCGGATGTGCTGCTCCCGAGTCTGCAGTGACAGGCGGTAGGCGGGGGCGCCCACGGCATCCTGCGACACGCCGACCAGGCGGCCGGGCAGCTGACGCTCGAGGCCCGCGCGCACGGCCATGTAGCCCGCGTGGGGTCCGCCGAAGCCGAGCGGCACGCCGAAACGCTGGGTCGTGCCCACCGCGACGTCGGCGCCGAGCGAGCCGGGCGAGCGCAGCAGGGTCAGGGCGAGCAGGTCGGCGGCGGCCACGACGAGGCCGCCCGCGGCGTGCACCGTCTCGGCCACGGTCGAGAAGTCCCAGATACGACCGGTCGCACCGGGGTACTGCACGAAGGCGCCGAACGCCTCGGGCAGATCCCCCTCGTACGAGGTCTCGACGACGCGGATGCCGACGGCCGCGGCGCGGTGGTGCAGCAGCGCCTTGGTCTGGGGCAGGGCGTCGACGTCGACCAGGAAGAGGTCGGTCTTCGCCTTCGACGCGCGGCGGGCGACGAGCATGCCCTCGACGACCGCGGTGGACTCATCGAGCATCGATGCGTTCGCCGTCGCGAGCCCGGTGAGGTCGGTCACCATCGTCTGGAAATTGATGAGCGCCTCGAGCCGGCCCTGCGAGATCTCGGGCTGATACGGCGTGTAGGCGGTGTACCACGACGGGTTCTCGAGGACATTCCGCGCGATCACCGACGGCGTGAAGGTGTCGTAGTAGCCGAGACCGATCATGGGGCGGGCGGAGCGGTTGGCGGATGCCAGCTCCCGCAGTTCCGCCAGGGCCTCGGCCTCGGTGGCCGCGGTCGGAATCGCGCTCGTGGCGCGGGCCTGCACGTGGATCGAGGCCGGGACGGCGGTCTCGACGAGCGCCTCGACGCTGTCGTAGCCGACCACCTCGAGCATGTGCGCCTGAGCGCCGGCACCGATGCCGATGTGGCGGTCGGTGAAGGCGGCCGGGGTCCCGGCATCCGTGCGGGGAGGGAGGACGGAGGTCATGCGGTGAGGTCCTCGTAAGCGGCGCGGTCGAGCAGGTCGGAGGGAAGATCGCCCTCGACGCGAATCTTGATGAGCCACCCGCCGGCGAAGGGCTCGGCGTTCACCAACGAAGGGTCGTCGACCACGGCGTCATTGACCTCGACCACCGTGCCGTTCAGGGGCGCGTAGAGCTCGCCGACAGACTTGGTCGACTCGATCTCGCCGCAGACGTCGCCGGCCGAGACGGCCGAGTCGGCGCCGGGCAGCTCGACGAAGACGACGTCACCGAGCTTGTCGGCGGCGAAGTCGGTGATGCCGACGGTGGCGATGTCACCCTCGAGGGCGATCCACTCGTGCTCGGAGGTGTAGCTGAGGGCGGTGAGGTCGGTCATGCGTTTCTCCGATAGAAGGGAAGGGCGGTGACGGTCGCGGGGATACGGGTTCCGCGCACGTCGATGGACAGTTCGGTTCCGATGGCGGATGCCGCGGGTGCGACGAACGCCATGGCCACGGGGTGGCCGAGGGTGGGGCTGAGGGCGCCGCTGGTGATCTCGCCGACGGTGTCGTCGCCGTGCAGGACGGCGTAGCCCGCGCGACCGGCGCGACGTCCCTCCGAGACGAGGCCGACGAGCACGGGGGCGTCGGCGGGGCCGGACGACAGGCCGTCCTTGCCGACGAACGCTTCTTTGTCGACGGCGACGACGCGGCCGAGACCCGCCTGTGCGGGGACGATGTCGCGCGAGAGCTCGTGGCCGTACAGCGGCATGCCGGCCTCGAGGCGCAGGGTGTCGCGCGCGGCGAGACCGCACGGCACGAGGCCCCGGTCGGTGCCCGCGGTGAGAGCGGCATCCCACAGGGCGGCGGCCTGCGCGGTGGGGATCATGAGCTCGTAGCCGTCTTCGCCGGTGTACCCGGTGCGGGCGACGAACAGTGGCGCCCCGTCGAAGGTGCCCTCGGTCCAGGCGTAATAGCCCAGCTCGTCGAGGGCGGTGCCGGTGATCTCGACTCCCGGGGTGGAGTTCAGGATGCCGCGGGCCTCGGGGCCCTGCAGGGCGATGAGGGCGTAGTCGTCGGTGACGTCGGCCACCGCGAGGGTTCCGGTCCCTTCGACAGGCTCCGGGACCTCGGTCGCTGGCGCGGGGACCCACGTGCGCTGAGCCAGGTCGAACGCCGAGGCCACGGCATCCCGATTGCCGGCATTCGAGATGACGAGGAAGCTCTGCTCCCCCAGGCGGTAGACGATGACATCGTCGACGATGCCGCCGCTCTCGGCGAGCACGAGCGAGTACTTGGCCTTGCCGATCTTCATGGTCGACAGGCGGCCGGCGAGCACGTAGTCGAGGAACGCGGCCGCTTTCTCTCCCTCGACGCGGAACTCGGCCATGTGCGAGATGTCGAACAGGCCCGCGGCCTCGCGCACGGCGCGGTGCTCGGCGAGGTCGGAGGTGTAGCGCACGGGCATGTTCCAGCCGCCGAAGTCGGTGAACGAGGCGCCGAGGGCCTCGTGCCGATCGTTCAGCGGGGAGGTGCGCGGTGGAGCGGGGGTTTCGGTCATGAGTTCTGCCGTTCGCGATGACGGACAGACGCCGGACGGCGCCTGAAGAACTCCCCCTCTGTCATGGGCCTGAGAGTTTCACCGCGCGGATCGCGCGGCTTTCACCGTCGGCGGGCTCGGGGACGTGGCATCCCGAACCTCTTTCCAGAGTGGCCCGATCGACGCGGTACGCGTACCTGAGAGATTGGCGGGGAGGCTTGCTCCTTCGGTGCCCGGCTGCGTTCGCCGGAGCTCTCCCGCATCGATCATGGGGCCGGTGTGGACTTGTGGGGTCAGCCTAGCGGAGCTTCGGCGAGCGCCGTGAGATGTTCAGGCGTTGTCCTGCTGGCGGAAGGCACCGGGCGAAGAGCCCCTGTGGAGGACTTCGCCCGGTGGATCGCCTCGCGCCGCGTGTCACCCCGTGGGGGCGAGGCCCTTCAGCCATGACGCGTCGCTCGAGGGGGTGTCGTCGCCGAAGGTGACCGCGTAGGCGAGGGTGTCGAGGCCCGCGGCCATCTTCTTCTGCATGCACGCGGCGAAAGCGTTGGTACCCGCCTTGTCCGTCCACACGCCAGCTGCCGTCTGCCCGCCCTTGGCCGCTCTCGCCTTCGCGTTCGTGGCGGCGACCGTTGCCTTGATGGCCAATCCGGTGGCCGACGCGCCGGTCATCGCGGGTTCAGCCGCGATCAGAGCCCTCTCCACCGAGTTGACCATCTTCGTGAAGCTGGTCGACTTCGCGAAGGCCGTCGTCGTCTGCGTTCCGTACGTGGCTCCGAGAGCGATGCCACCGCCGACGAAGTTCTGCATGGCGAACAACATCGTGTCGTCGCCCCCGGCGGAGTAGGCGGTCAGGCAATCGAACGGAGCCGCCAACATGTCCACCACGGAGTTGATGGTCTGTCCCGCGGCTCGGATTCCGTCGACGGCCTTTCCGCTCACGTTCAACACCGTCAGCACATCGGCGGTGGCGGACAAGGCGACGCCCGCAATCCCCACCACGCTGGTCAGGGAGCGAACATACGCGCCCGCCGCAGCGGTGGCGAAGCCGGTCATGACCTTCGCTGTCGTCGACATCGTCATGACGAAGCCGTCGCCGAAATCCTTGAACTTCTCGGAGGTCGACGTCGACGAGTAGTAGGCGACGAGGGTCTTGTCGCTCGACATGTGGACGCCGGCGTACTCCCCGTCTTCGCTGCTCGTGGAATCCGCGCCGGAACTCCAGTGTCGGAATCGCGGGTTGCCTCCCGTGCTGGCGCTCACCACGACGTCCGTGCCGCCGAGGTAGCGATACGTCGTGGGGTGCGGGACCGTGAACCCCAGAGGGCCCATCGAATCGTCCAACCAGGGCAGCGTCTGCTCCTCGCCGGGACAGTTCGGCGGTGTCATGACCGTGAGCTGCTGCGTGTCGTGCGGCAGCGACAGCGTGTAGCACTTGGCCTGGAACGTCGCGGTCACGCGCTTGTGCAGGTAGTCACCGTCCGCCGTTCGCCCGGCGCCGGAGAGCACCACGGGGGCGTCGGGGCTGGTGCCGGTGCCCGCGGCATCCCCCTCCCAGGAGACGACGCTGAACGCCTCAGGGTCGACGGCCGCCCGCAGCTGCAGGTCGGTCCCCGCGAGCCAGGCGTAGCCACCCCGGGTGTACTTCGGGTTCGCCCCGACCCCGCAGTCCGCCGGAGCGGTAGAGATGTAGTCCTCGATCGGGCTGCCCTTGACCTGGTTGGTCGCGTAGAGGTCGGGCAGTACCGCTCCCGAGGGCGAGAGAATCCGCGCCGAGATCGAGGCGAACTCGCACGCTCGCGCCACGACGGCCGAGTCTCCATGGAACTTCTGCGAGAGATACGAACCCTCCTGCCACAGGTTGACCGCGGGGCGGTCCTCCTTCGCCGCGGGCCCGTTCCCCACGTCCGCGAAGGTGTTGGACTTCGACGCCCAGACGATCGTGGCGCCCTTTGCGGCCTCGCTGATCGGGGTCGCGTTGAACGTGAGTTCCTGACCGCCCTCGGTGCCCTGATCGTAGAAGCGAGCGTTCACCCCCTTGTAGGCAACGTCGCACGGGTTGCCCTGCGGACCGAAGTCGAGGCTGACGTCGAGAGCACCGGCCGGCTGCGACGACAGGTCGATGCGCTTGCAGTTCTGCCACTTGCCGTATGCCGCGACGGCGGAGGTGTCCTGGGTCAGAACAGCGGTCACCTTCGCTACCGCGTTGGCCGAACCCTTCACGGGCAGACCAGCCCACCCGAGGAATGACAGTCCGCTGGAGCCGCCCGTCGCCTCCATCGTCACCGCGGTGCCGGAGATGTACCAGGGCGAGGACGCGGTGCCGCCCACCGCGGGACAGTTACCGGGCGTTTGGATGTCGACCTTTCCGTCGTCGTACAGATCACCCACCATCGATGTCGAGAGCGACACACAGGTGCCGTACGTGGCACCGATGGTGAAGGGACGGTCGCCGATCGAGAACGAGAACCGGCGGCTCCCCAGAGGCGCGGTGCTCTCCGAGATCGGCGAGTATCGATCCGTGCTGCCGGCCCAGGCGGCGAAGTAGGTCTTGGCGCCGGCCCCCGTATCCTTCAGCGTTCCCGCGACGGTCGTCCCGTAGCGGTACGCCGACGTACCGGTCACCCGGTCATAGCAGTTCGTCGGGGTGTCGACGGTGATGGTGCCGCCGATCGGCTGGGCGATCTCGGGAAGCGCGTAGCATTTCGGCTCCACCGCAGCCGATACGAAGGCCGTGTCAGGCGTCACCTTGACCGTGATCGAGTCGGCGCGGACGCCGCCGCCGCTGATGAGCTGTGCGCCGTCTCCCCATCCCACGAACTGCTCGCGTGAGCGCACCTTCGAGCGGTCGAGGGTGACGGTGAAATCGAAATCCCACGCGGCCATCGTCTCGATGCGATCGCCGGTCCTCTTGACGTCGTAGCCGCACTTGCCGCGAACGTCGTACCGCAACGCGTCGCTGGGAAGGACTGCCCCGTCGTAGTTCTGGACGGACAGCACGACCGGAATGCAGCGTGCGCTCGCTGTCGCGGTGACCGTCATGGGGCGGAGCGAATCCGGTCCGGCGATCGACACGGGCGGGTTCACGAACTGCCCGACGGTCGCACCGATCGAGACGCCGTTGACGGTGACATCGTCGACGTCGTACTTCTCGCCCGCTGCGACTCGGACGAATACCGGGGTCGACTCGAAGTACCCGGTCCCGCCGCCGCAGTCCGGGGCCGTGACGAGCTCGACGCTCGCGGAACCGGCGGGCGAGGCGGTGGGTGCCGTAAACGGGACGCACGCGACGATCTGCCCCTGGCGGGTGACAGTGGTCGCCTTCCAGGCCTTCGTCCCGCTGTAGTCGAGGGTGAAGAGAGCGTCGCCGTTCGTGCGCTGATACGCCGGCAGGGTGACCTGACAGGTGCCGCTGAGGACGGCCGCCGTGCACACCACGGTGTCACCGCGGCGGATCTCGACCGTGCCGAGATCGCTCCCGGCACGCGGGCCCGCCACCGACCACGACACGGGAACGGTGGTCAGGCCGCCCCAGCGCTCGTTCTGCCCCACGGTCAGGCTGACCGTCGGCTCCGACAGGCCGAACTCGACGAAAGCCGAGCCGGTGCCCGCGGCGTAGTTGTCAGCCCCCGCGTACGTTGCGGTCACGATGCGATAGCCGCCGCCATCGAAGAGAAGGTCGCATGAGCCGGATGCCGCACGATCGGCGTCGCCGTCGGTGGGACCGACGTACGCGGTACAGGTCGCGCCCTGGCCGTCGCCGATGACGACGGCACCCTGAGGCGCGCGCGCGGGAAGGGCGCTGCCGAGGAGGAGGGGGTTCGCCTCGTGGGCGTATCGAACCGCGACCTTCACCGGGTTCAGACGACCCGCCTGCGGCTGACCGGGGTCGACCGTCACGACGACCGGAGCCGCGATCCAGTCCTGCGCGATCTGCGCGGAGCTGGGCGCGAAGCGATCGTCACCGGGGAGGAACTGCGCCTCGACCGTGCCGGTCTGGATGCCGGATGTTCGAGCGGTCACTCGCACCGAGCCCGTCGGACCGACGACACCGGTCGCAAAAGGCTTGCCGTTGCGCGAGAGCCGCACGAGACCGGTCGGCTGCGCACCGGCGGCGTCTACCGACACCTGGTACGAGGTGACCGTGTCGGCGAACACGGCGTCCGCGCCGGGGCGCTGATCACCGGGAGCCAGCAGCACCCGCGTGGGGATACGGGTGACGCGGACGGTGAATTCCTGGCTGGTGCCCTCCGTGTTGGCCGCGTCGCCCGAGTAATCGACCACGAAGCGGTAGTCGGTATCCATGCGCAGTAGCGTCTGCGGCAGCGGGAAGGTCGCCGTCGCGGAGCCGTTGACGAGGGTGGCGTCCGATCCGAGGTCATCGACGAAATGGTCGGCGCTGCGAATGCGGACCGTTCCCGTCGGCTGAACGACGCCGGTCACCGTCACCGGGATCGACAGCGTCGATCCCACTGAGACGGAGGACGGGGGCGTCAGACCGAACGCGACCGCGCCCGGGAAGAGCTGCACGGTGTCGAAGGCGTAGTTCCCTCCCTGCGGCGCGACGTACCGGTCGTCGCCGTTCTGCCCGAGGTACGAGACCGACACAGTGTACGACCCTCGACTGGTGGCGCGAACCTTGCCGAGCCACGTCGACGACAGCTTGGCGACACCTCCGACGAGACTGGCGCTGTCATTGCCGATGTCGCGCCCGTCGGGTCCTCGAAGGGTGAAGCGCACGCCCCCCTGAGCCACGAATCCCGCCGGGGCGCCCGGTACAGAGATGGATGCCACAGCCTCGACGAAACCGCCGAGCTCTGCGGTCGTCTTCACGCTGGCTCGCGTCTCGAGCGCGGTCAGGGTGATCGTCTGCGACGCGGGGGCGTTCCAGACGTCGGTCGCCGTCGACGATGCGAAGGCACCGGTGGCCTCGAAACGCGCGGTGAGGGCGCCGGAGGAGCGCAGACTCTGGATCTGCTCGCCGAAGTGGGCGGGGACGACGACGTGTCGCTCCCCCGCGACGCCGGTATCGTCCGCCGCGGACACCGTCGTGCGGCCGACCTCGATGCCCGAGAGGGTGACGATGACGAGCCCCTCGGGCCGCGCCTCGCCGGAGCGGTTCATCACGCTGACCCCGACGCCGAGGTCGCTGTTCCACGACACCGTCCTCGGGGAGTCGCTATCGAGGGAGGTGCTCGTCGACGCGGCGTTGACGACGAGCGTGCGCGTCGCCGAAGCGGGTTCGAAGCGCTCGTCCCCCGCGAAGTCGGCAGTCACGGTGTAGGTGCCGGGGACCAGGGTGGTCCCGGCCTGCAGGCGGACCGCACCGTTCGAGAGAGACGGCGTGCCGAGCGGAATCGAGGTCCCGTCGGCCGCGACCGCGCGGAGGGTCACGACGCCGTCCTCGGGGTGCAGGCCGTCCGCAGCGACCTTCACGTCGACGGTCGCATCCGCCGAGTAGGCGATCGCCCCGGGGGCGTCGAGGGTCAGGGTGGGAATGGCGCGAGCGACCGTGAGGGCGACCTCGTCGGACGTGGATGCCGCGAAGACGGGCGAGCCGACGTACCTCGCGACGACCGGCCCGCCGCCGACGCCCAGCGATCCCGCCGGGGCGGCGAAGGTCGAGGTGGCGCAGCCCGGGCCGCTCGCACACGCGGCGAGAGCCACGGAGGCGAGCACCGTCGTCCCGCGCACGAACTGCACCGAACCCGAGGGGGTTCGGGAGTCACCGGCGGCCGTGACCGTCGCGGTGAAGGTCACGGCATCGTTCCAGCGCACCGCGGTCGCCGAGGCCTGCAGCGACGTGACTGTGGCGGTCGCGACGACCCGGACCGGCTGCGCGGCACTGGTGGAGGCCGAGAATCCGCTGTCGCTCGCGAAGGCGGCGGTCAGGACGTGGTCCCCGGCGGCGAGCGCGTCGCCGGGGACGACAACGGTGAAGCTCGTTCGAGTTCCGTTGGCGGAGTCGATGCCGATTCGCGCACCGGTCACCGGGACGCCGTCGGACAGAAGCGTGAGAGCACCCCGGGGGATGACGGCGCTGGGAGCGACGGCATCGACGAAGACGGTCGCTGTCACCGGCAGACCGGCCGTCACCGACGACGGAGTCGCGGAATCGAACGCGGTGGTCGTCGCTGCCTCGGTCACCCGGAGCGGGACCGCCTCGGACGCGGCTCGTCCGTAGACCTCGTCGCCGAGGTAGGTAGCGGTGAAGGAGTCGACGCCCCACGGGATGTTCGCGCCGTTCACGACGGCCCGCCCCTGCGCGTCGAGCGTGGCGGACTGACCGCCCACGAAGACCGTTCCCGTCGGCACGGGGCCCGATCCAGTGACCGTCACCGTCGCCGCGGAGCGCACGGGGTCGCCGTACAGCGCTGTCGTGCCCGGGAAGGACAGCGTCACGGTGGCCGATGAACGGATCAAGAGCGTCTGCGAGCGTGCCGTGACTCCGCCGCCGGACGAATCGTCGCGGGTGTACACCGCCCAGAGGACGTGCCGACCGGCACCGAGGGTTGCGCCGGACAAAGAGAATGATGCCGTGCCGTCGGTCACGGCCACCGGTCCGGCGACCACGGTCTTGCCGGTGGCGTCTGAGGACAGCACCACCGTGCCCGGCTGATCGTCGGCGACGGTCACGACGGCGGAGAGAGCAGCGGCATCCTCCAGCGTCCAATCCGCTCCCGAACACACCCCGCGGGGCGTCTCCGCCGCACAGTCGAGAGAGACGGCGACGACGTCGCCCGCGATCGTGAGGGTCTGCGTGATCGACGCACTGTCGGTGTAAGGCGCTGTGCCGGTGAATACCGCCGCGTAATCGTACGAGGCGCCGCCGCGCAACCCCGGCACCTGCACGACGGCCGTGTCCATGATCCCGTTCGGAATCGAGGCCTCGGTGAGGCGAACAGGGCCGTAGGTTTTGCCGTCGACGGTGAAGGTGACAGTGCCCTGCGCCGCTCCGGGGGTGGTCGCCCGGACCGTCGCCCGGAAGGTCGCGCTGCCGCGCACATCGGTGTCGGTACTCGCGCTGGCCGCCAGGGAAGTGGAGCCGTCGAACTGCACGGCTCCGAGGTCGCAGCCCTGGGCCGGACGGTGGCCGCCGCGCGCGTCGAGGCTCGGGCAGTCGGTTCCCGTGCCGGCCACCACGTTCAGCTGTGCCCCGCCGAGGGGGTAGACGGGGACGGCGCCGGTCTCATCGAGGGCCCCGAAGTAGGACTGGCCGCGGTTCACGGTCGGCGAGCCGGGGCAGCTGCCGTCGCCCTGCGCGTGCGCGTTGTGGTCGCCCGACAGTCGACCGGAGCAGGCGAGGGCCGGGGTATCGATCGCGTTCGTGCTGAACAGGGAGTTGCGCACCGTCGAGGTCGGAACGGCGCCCCCGTCGGTGCTGGTCGACGGGCTGCCCAGCGATCCGCCGTCGAAGTCGACGAAGGTCGAGTTGACGACCGTCATGCCGGCGTCGGCCCACACGTCCGCGCCTTGGTTGCGCGTCTTGTCCCACTGGTCGGTGATCTTGTTGCGGCCGAACGTGGAGTTGACGATGGTCGTCGCACCCGTGGTGTAGATCGCCGCGCCGCGCGAGCCCTCGGAACCCAGCGAGAGGGTGTTGTCGAGGAAGCTGCTCGAGTCGACGGTCAAATCGCGCGCGAAGACGGCACCGGCGCTGAAGCCGCCCTGGTTGCCGCGGAAGACCGTCCGCGTGAGGGTCGTTGACGTCATCGCGGCGATGAGCGCTCCGCCGGTGTACGTGTCGAAGCCGCCCCGCAGGGTGAGGTCGCTGATCGAGAGCGCCCAGTGATCGCTCGCGGCCCACAGCAGACGCATCGTTCCGCCACCGTCGATCACGGCGCCGTTGCCGATGATCTCGAGCGTGCCGCTGGTGATTGCCGAGGGAGTTCCTCCGCTCGACCCGCCGCCCGTCTCCGAGCCGGTCTCCCCGGACGACGCCTCGGTGGTGGTCTGCGCCGAGGAGACGACGTTCGACGCGAGCTTCATCACGGCACCGCCGAGCTCGCCCGCGGACGACGCGGAGGGAGCAACGGATGCCGAGGGCTCGGGCGTGGGCGAGGGCGCAGGAGTCTCCGAAGACGCCGGCGACGGGTCACCGCCCTCCGACGGACTCTCCGTCTGCACCGGAGCGGGGGTCTCCGAAGGAGTCGTCTCGGACGGGGCCGGCGTCGGGGTGGGGTGGTCCTCCCCCGTTCCGGGCTGTTCCTCTCCCCCGGTGCCGCCGGATCCACCGCCGGTGGTCACCGTGTCGGGCTCGAAGCGCAGAGGAGCCGCCAGCGTGATGACCGGGGCACCCGAGATCGTGATGGTCGCTCGCGGCGCCCCCGACGCGGCGACGTCCGCCGCAGCGGCGAGCGCGGCGCGCAAGGTGCAGTCCCCGCTGCCCGCGAGACACGAGGCCTTCTGAGACGCGAGGGCCGTGGCATCCGTCGTGTCCGCCGCCGAGGTGACCGTGAACGAGGTGACCGGGGTGACGGCATCCTGAGCGATCGCCGCGGAGCCCGTGGTCGCCGTCCCCAGGGGCAGGACCAGCGCCATCACCACGGCCGTCGCCACGCGCGCCATCACCGGAGAGGGCACCGGCGTCGTCGAGGGCACTACGGGCGATGCCACGGGGAGGACACGCCCCGACGGGCCCGCAGCACGACGGTAGAGCGCGACGGCCACCACCAGCGGCAGCGGAGCGAGCAGTAGCGGCACGATCCCCGACAGCAGAGCGCCGGAAGTGGCATCGAGCGTCTGCCCGAGCAGACCGGCCCCGGTCACGACGGCGAGAGCGACGAGCACGCTGAGCAGCCACGCCCCGAGAACCTGCCGGCGACGACCGGCTGCTGCCTTCTCTGCGGCGATCACGGCCGCGCGCGGCCACGCCGGTTCGAGCACGGCGGCCGGCACGAGCAGCACCGCCGTGGGGAGCACGCGCCCCAGCACCCCGAAGGGCACAGCGAGCACCAGCCACAGGCGCCAGCGGGTGACATTCGGTCGTCCGCTTCGGCGGCGGATGAGGGAGCGGATGCCGAGGACTGCGAGCGCGAGAACGCCCAGCGCGCTCACGAAGGGGGCGCAGATGAAAGCGAGGGCGACGGCGAGGACGGAGATCCCCGCGGCGAGGAGAAGACGCGGGACAAGCCGCACCCCGGCCAGCAGCGAGCGCCACATCCGCGGGCGCTGGCCCGCCAGCGAGGCGTCGACCAGGCGCGCGAGCGCTGCGATCGTGACGAGGACGAGCGGGGAACCCGCCAGGGCGACGATCGCCGAAGCGAGCACTCCGACCGCGGCGATGCGAGGCTCGACCGTAGCCGGCGCCTCGGACACCCAGTCGTACAGAGCGGTGCCCTGGGCCGCGAGCGCAACCCCGAGGGCGAAGAAGACCACGGTCAAAGCGACGGCGAAGATCGCCTGAACCACCAGTAGCCTCCACCACGACGACGCGATGGCTCGACCGGAATCACGCAGGGCACCCAAGAGCATGTGCTCATGTTCGCTGACGGCGGACTGTCAACCCCTAGGTGGAACCCACCTACTCATGCTGACACCACCTGGGCACGGCTCCGGCGACGCGAATCGGACAGGACTGCGCCGAGGGGCCTCACGCGCACGGCATACTGATCGACGTGAAGAGCCCGGGTGCCCCCGACGGCGACCGGGTCGCCGCCCTCGCCGACCGCATCGAGGCCGGGCGGGGCCGCGCGTGGCTCATCGAGGGCGTGCCCGGCGCGGGCGCCACCCATCTCTCCGAGCACCTCGCCGATCGCCTCGGCGAGCGCGGGTTCGACGTCGTGCGCACCTTCGCGCTGCCCGAACTCCGTGGCATCCCTCTCGCTACTCTTCTTCCGCTGCTGCGGCTTGACCCGACTCGAGAAGTCGACGACGATCCCTCTCGCCGCCTGCAGCGCGTGACGGCGCGACTGGCGGGCACGGCGAAGACGACGGTTCTGATGATCGATGCCGCCGCGTGGCTCGACGACGTGTCCGCGGCCGCGGTGCATCAACTCGTCCGGTCGTACGGGGTTCGGGTCGTGTTGACGGCGCGCGTCGGGCAGACGCTCCCCGCGCCCCTCCGCCGCCTCGGTGATGAGGGGCTTCTCGAGCGCATCGCGGTGCCCCCGCTCAGCGACGACGAGGCCGTCGCGGTGATCGACCTCGCCTCGGGAGGCCGGGTCTCCCCGCCGAGCCTGGTCGCGTTCCTGGACCGCGTGGGCGCGCATCCGCTGTTTCTCAGCCTCCTCGTCGCGCAGTCCCTGCGCTCGGGACTCGCCCGGCAGACCCCGCTCGGGCTGGACCTGGGGCGGCCGTCACCTCCGAGCCGTCTGCGCGAGCTCGTCGCCGAGTGGGTCGAGCTCGCTGGAAGCGCTCGAGCGGAGGCGCTCGGACTGCTGGCGGTGTCGACGTCGCTTCCCCGGGATGTCCTCGCCGAAGCCGATGTCGCCGCCCTGGTCGAGGCAGGGCTCGCCGTCGGCACCCCCGATCGCGTGCGCATCGTCTCGCCGCTCGTGGGCGAGGTGATCTCGGACGGGATGCCACCCGCCCACCGCCGCGAGACCGCTGCGCACGCGTCCGCCCGACTCACCGGGTACGACGATCCCCGCAGTCGACTCACCCGCATCACCCTCGCCAGCGCCGGCGACACCCCGCCCGCGACGGAGGAGCTCGCTGCCGCCGCGCGGACCTGCACGGCCCTCGGCTCCCACGCGCTCGCCGTCGACCTGAGCTCTCGCGCCCTCGCCCTCGCGAAGCAGCGGCGAGAACCGGTCCCGCCCGACGCGGTCGTGCTGCGGGGAGAATCGCTCTGGCTGCTCGGACGCCACGACGAAGCCGACCGGGCGATGGACCTCGCCGTCCGCGTCGCACCCGATGACTCCACCCTGGCGCTGGCCGCCTCGCGCGCCGGTTCGTACTGGTCGCTTCGGCGGGAGGATCCCGCGCGGGCCTACCGCGTGACGGGCGACGCCCTCGATCGAATCACCGACCCCCAGGCCGCCGCGTTCCTGCGCACGAGCATGACCAAGTGGCAGATCATGCTCGGCGACCTGCCCCGTGAGGCCCCGACCGGCGGCCGCCTGGGCACCGACGGCGCCGGGGTGGCGGTCGCGTCTCTCGACCCCATGCTGTCGACCGTCCTGGCGGCCTGTCTGTCGGGCGACACGGGCGCCGCCCGCGCGGGAATCACCGCCGGGCGCCCGCACGCGCAGGCGGCCCTCGCCGTCATCCGGCACGCGGCAGAGCTGTTCGACTACGCCGAGGCGATCGCCGATTGCGCGGACGGCAACCTCTCCGCCGCGCGCGACGCCTTCCGCGAGCACGTGACGCACCGCTTGAGCGAGGCCGTGGGCATCTGGACGCTCGGCGCCTCGTGGAGTGCGTTCATGCAGGGGGATGCCGACAGCGCCCTCCTCCACGCCCGCGAGGCGACGCACCAGCTGGCGTGGAGAGACCTCCTCGCCTTCGAGGGGCTGGCCGTCAGCACGCGCGCGACGGTCGCCGCGTGGCTCGGGCGTCCCGCGGAGGCGCAGGAATGCCTGGACCGGCTCACCCCGGGCATGCGGGCTCTGGTCATCACCGACCTCGAGGCGGCGCAAGCCGAATCGTGGCTCGCCTTCCGCGCGGGTGCGCCGTCACCGGCCGCCCCGGTCGAACGCGCCGTGGAAGCAGCCGAGGGACGCCACCACGACTGGTGGCTCGCTCTCGCCGCCCTGAGTGCCATCCGCATGGGGCAGCCGTCCGCGGTCCTTGCGGTGCTGCGACGGCTTCCGGCCGCCCACGCCGGCGCCTCGGTGCGCCTGTTCGTCGCGTACGGAGCGGCCCTCGAACAGGGTGATCCCACCGCGCTCGTCGCCGCAGCCCAGGGGCTCGAGACTGCCGGATACCTCGCCGCCGCTTACGACGCGGCCCGCCAGACTCTGGCGCTCGGAGCCCACCCCGACGCGGCGACCGCCGCCCGCCGCGCCCGCGTCATCGTCACCCGCGTCGGTGCGCTCCTGTCGCCCTCGCCGACGGCGCGGTCCGGCATCGCCGACCTGCTCACGGCGCGCGAGTGGGCCGTCGCCAGCGCCGCCGCCACACGCGCACGCAACCGCGAGATCGCGGAGAGCCTGGGCCTGTCGCACCGCACGGTCGAGAACCATCTCGCCGCCGTCTATCGCAAGCTCGGCGTGAGCGGGCGGGATGAACTCCGCGAGGTCGTCACCGCCGCAGCGACCGCGTGACCTCTCGTCGCGCACGGGTGACGGCCCTCGACGCGTGACGCGGCCGCCGACGGGCGGGCTCCGTCAGCCCCGCGTGCAGCTCCCGGATGCCACGGGTGCCGACAACGACCCCATCTGGGCCATCACGGGCTCGAGTTCGGCGGGGGTCATGGCGTAGCCGACGTTGTCGTCGGTGTCGGATCGGGCGAACACGATCCCCGCCACCTGACCGGACGTCGTCAGCAGCGGGCCGCCCGAGTTGCCCGGCCGGACGATCCCGGCCAGGGCGTAGATGTCACGCGGGGCGGAGGAATCGTCGTAGATGTCGGGCACCGGAACCGTGCCCTCCGACAGGATCTGCGCGCTCCCCGAGGTGAAGGGGCCGCCACCCGGGTACCCCTGCACGACGGCGGGGGAACCGACGGCCAGCGTCTGCGCGATCGGCAGGGCGGCGGCATCCAACTGATCCACGGAGATCACCGCGATGTCGTCGACCGGGTCGAAGTACACCACGCGTCCCTCGCGCGCCGGACGGCCCGGCAGCTCGACGAGCGGGGTGTCCACGCCCGCGACGACGTGGGCGTTGGTGACGACGCGGCCGTCCGCGACGACGAAGCCCGACCCGCTCGAGGTGATGCCGCAGGCGTAGGCGGTGCCCGAGATCCGCGCCACCGACTGTGCCGCCTGAGTCAGTGCGGGGTCGTCGAGGGCGATGCTCGGGGTCGTGGGGACCGGGCCGATCTGGATGAGCTCGCCCAGGCGCGGGATGCCGTCGGCGAAGATCGTTCCGCGCAGGTCGGCGAGCGCTCCGCGCACGGGTGCTGGGGTGAGGTCGTCGATCGTGCGCACCACGGTCGAGGAGCCGAGCGCGGCGGAGACGACGGGCACCCCGACCGGGGTCAGGGAGCCGGCGACGAACGAGATCGTGAGGGCGGCGGCGGCCACGTTCACCACCCCGCCGAGGAGGCGCTCGGGCACGCGCAGCTTGATCCGGTCGGCGCCGCGCCGGAAGACGTTGCCGACGGCGCTGCCGAGACCCGAGCCGATGACGAGCAGGGCGATGCCCGCGCCGATCATGGCGGGTCCTCGCCACGCGAGGTCGGTGACCCACTGCCCCACGAACGGAAGCACCCAGTAGGCGGCGACCGCCCCGAGCGCGAGGCCCGCGAAGAAGCCGATGGTGGCGAGGAAGCCCCGGGAGAGCCCCACGGCGAGTGCGACCGCCAGAAGGGCGATCAGGGCGATGTCGACGACCGGCATCCGACCTCCTGTGTTCGCTTCGAGGCTAGAACGCCCGTCTGGGAGAACCCTTTCGACGCGCGGCGGGTCGGCGGCGCGGCGGATCCGCGGCGCGGTCGGCGGCGCAACCCGCAGAACATCCCGCCCCCGTGGTTCGGGGCGGATCCCGTCGCTCGGGGCGTGAAAACTCCGCCCCAACCGACGGAATGCGCCCCGAACCCACTGGCTGGACCCGACGGGTCGCTCTTCGAGTCGAGTTGACACTAAGATCGATCCCGGAGATATGGTCACCATGACACGAACCCCTCAGTCCGAGTCCCGCGACGCCGATGTGCGCGTCGCGGTGTCGACCGTGATCTTCAGCGTGCGCCGCGGCGCCGACGACGACCCCGTCCTCTC
Source organism: Microbacterium testaceum (assembly GCF_029761935.1). Lineage (NCBI taxonomy): Bacteria > Bacillati > Actinomycetota > Actinomycetes > Micrococcales > Microbacteriaceae > Microbacterium > Microbacterium testaceum. The sequence goes on along the minus strand of NZ_CP121699.1, from coordinate 71,318 downwards.
GCTCCCCCTGGTGCGCCGCACGCGCGACCCCTTCGACGGGCGGTGGGCGCTGCCCGGCGGCTGGCTCGACGCGAGCGAGGGGCTCGACGCCGCGGCATCCCGAACCCTCGCCGAAACCACCGGCCTCACCCCCAGCTACCTCGAGCAGTTGTACGCGTTCGGGGCGGTCGACCGCTCCCCCACCCGGGTGGTCTCGATCGTGTACTGGGCGCTGCTGCGCTCCGACGAGGTCGACGCCCAGGTGGCCGCGCACGCCCGCGAGGGCGATGCCCCCGAGAACGTCGAGTGGTTCGACGCGACCGACCTCCCGGCCCTCGCCTTCGACCACAACGACATCGTCGAGTACACGCTGTGGCGCCTGCGCAACAAGGTCGGCTACAGCCGCATCGCCCACGGCCTGCTGCCCGACGAGTTCACGCTGGCGGACCTCCGCGAAGTGACCGAGTCGATCCTTGGCAAGCGCCTCGACCCGGCGAACTTCCGGCGTCAGGTCGACACGTCCGACACCCTCATCCCGACCGAGCGCTTCCGCACCGGAAGCCACCGACCCGCCCGCCTCTACCGCTACAACCGCGACGTGGAGCTCGCCGACCGCGGCCCGCTCCCGTCCCGTCACTGATCGGAAACGCCCATGTCCGCCACGCCTCTCACCCTGCAGCCCCGCCCCGCGATCGACCCCAGCGTCGACCACGCGATCCAGGCGATCGTCTCGGGCGCCTCGACCGATGCGACCTGCACGACCGACCTCGCCGTCGGTCCCTGGGACTTCGACACGCGCCCCGGCTACGGCCCCGGCTCGTCGATGGGCGACGTCATCCCCACGGGGGCGCCGCGCCAGGGCGAGCTGCCGCAGAAGTACCGCGATGCCTCCGCCGACGAGCTCGACGCCCGCGTCCGCGCGGCGAAGGCGACGCTCGGCGACCGGGTCGTGGTGCTCGGGCACTTCTACCAGCGCGAAGAGGTCGTGCGTCACGCCGACTACGTGGGCGATTCGTTCCAGCTCGCGAACGCTGCCAAGGAGCGCCCCGAGGCCGAGGCGATCGTGTTCTGCGGCGTGCACTTTATGGCCGAGACCGCCGACCTGCTGTCGCGCCCCGACCAGGCCGTGATCCTGCCGAACCTCGCCGCGGGCTGCTCGATGGCCGACATGGCCGACATCGACCAGGTCGAGGAGTGCTGGGAGCAGCTCGAAGACGTGCTCGGAGACCTCGAGACCCCGGATGCCGAGGGCCTGGTCCCCGTGATCCCGGTGACGTACATGAACTCCTCCGCCGCCATCAAGGGCTTCGTCGGGCGTCACGGCGGAATCGTCTGCACCTCGTCGAACGCGCGCACCGTGCTCGAGTGGGCGTTCGCGCGCGGCCGACGCGTGCTGTTCTTCCCCGACCAGCACCTGGGCCGCAACACTGCCAAGGCCATGGGTGTACCCCTCGAGCAGATGCCGATGTGGAACCCGCGCAAGCCTCTCGGCGGCTCGACGGCCGAGGTGATCGAAGACAGCCGCGTCATCCTCTGGCACGGCTTCTGCTCGGTGCACCGCCGCTTCACCGTCGACCAGATCGACAAGGCCCGCGCCGAACACCCGGGCGTGCGCGTGATCGTGCACCCCGAGTGTCCGATGGACGTGGTCGACGCCGCCGACGAAGCGGGCTCGACCGACATCATCCGCAAGGCCATCGCCGCCGCGACCGCGCCCACGACCTTCGCGATCGGCACCGAGATCAACCTCGTGCAGCGCCTGGCCGCCCAGTACCCGCAACACGAGATCTTCTGCCTCGACCCCGTGGTCTGCCCCTGCTCGACGATGTACCGGATCCACCCCGGCTACCTCGCCTGGGTGCTCGAGTCGCTCGTCGCGGGCGAGGTCGTCAACCGCATCACGGTCCCGGCCGACGTCGCCGAGCCCGCGACCGTCGCGCTCGAGCGCATGCTCGCCGCCAAGCCGAACGGCGCGGTGAAGTGACCACCGTCGTCGTGGTGGGCAGCGGCATCGCCGGTCTCACGGCGGCGCTGCACGCAGCCGAGTCCGGATGCCGTGTCACGGTCGTGACGAAGGGCGCCCTGCCCGACACCAACACGCGGTGGGCGCAGGGCGGGATCGCGGCGGTCACCTCCCCCGCCGACACCGTGGCCTCGCACGCCGCCGACACGCTCACGGCCGGCGCGGGTCTGAACGATCCGGATGCCGTGGACGTCCTCGTCGGCGAGGGCCCGACCCGCATCGCCGAGCTCGTCGCGCGGGGCGTGGACTTCGATCGCGCCGCCGACGGCGACTTCTCGCGTGGGCTGGAGGCAGCCCACGCCGTCGCGCGCGTGCTCCACGCCGGCGGAGACGCGACGGGAGCGGCGATCCAGGCCGCTCTCGGCGACGCCGTCCGGGCCGCGGGCATCGAGCTGCGCGAGCACGCGCTGCTGCGCGACCTGCTGATCGCGAACGGACGCGTCGTCGGCATCGAGCTCGACGGCGGCGAGCGCCTCACCGCCGACGCGGTGATCCTCGCCACCGGCGGCGCCGGGCAGCTCTACGCCCACACCACCAACCCGCTCGGGGCGACGGGCGACGGCATCGCCGCGGCGATCCGCGCCGGCGCCGCCGTGGCCGACCTCGAGTTCGTGCAGTTCCACCCGACCGCGCTCGCCGTGGGCGCACCGTTCCTCGTGTCGGAAGCCGTGCGCGGAGAGGGCGCGACCCTCGTCGACGACACCGGCCGCCGCTTCGCGTTCGACGCCCACCCCGATGGCGAGCTCGCCCCGCGCGACGTCGTGGCCCGCGCCAACGCGCGCGCGATGGCGGCGCAGGGCGATCGCCCGGTGCGGCTCAATGCCACTGCCATCGGCGACGAGCACCTTGCGCAGCGCTTCCCCACGATCGACGCCGCCGTGCGCGAGCGCGGTCTCGACTGGGGTCGCGAGCCGATCCCGGTGACCCCCGCGGCGCACTACCTGATGGGCGGGGTCGTGACCGACCTCGACGGACGCACGACGGTTCCCGGGCTCTACGCGGTCGGCGAGACCGCCCGCACGGGCGTGCACGGCGCCAACCGCCTGGCCTCGAACTCCCTGCTCGAGGGCGCGGTGTTCGGCGCACGCGCAGGAGAGGCCGTGGGCCGCGACACGGTCTGGCCCGTCGCCGCCGTCGCGCCCGTCCCCCTTCGGGAAGTCCCGGATGCCGCTGCCCCGCCCTTCACACGTGCAGCGCTCCAGCAGCTGATGTGGACCGACGCGGGGCTCATGCGCGACGCCGCGGGTCTCACCCGGGCCGCCGGGATCCTCGCCGCGTGGCGCACAGCCGGCGCAGCTCTCGGTGTCGAAGACGCGAACCTGCTGCTCGTCGCATCGCACGTGGTCGACGCGGCGCTGCGGCGCACGGCATCCGTCGGCGCGCACTTCCGCTCCGACGCCGAGATCGGTTCGGTCGCTGCCGCGGCGGCCGGCGCCGACACTGACGTCCCCGCCGCCGTCGTTGCGGTCGCTGCCCCCGCGACCGACGCCGACCCGCGCGACGCCTCACCCGCCCGCGTGCCCGCCGCCGCGGCATCCGCCCCCTCCTCCCCCTCGAAGGTGCTCGCATGCTGACCCGTTCCGCCATCGACCGCGTCGTCACCGCCGCCCTCGAAGAAGACGCCCCGTGGGGCGACCTCACGAGCGAGACCCTCATCCCCGAGAACGCCGTCGCCCGCGCGGAACTCGTCGCTCGGGTCGAAGGAGTCTTCAGCGGGGCCGCGGTGTTCGCCGCCGCCTTCACCCTCACCGACCCCTCGACCTCCGTCGAGCAGCTCGTCGCCGACGCCGGGCGCTTCTCCCCCGGTGACACGCTCGCCGTGGTCACGGGCCCTGCGCGCGCGGTGCTGACCGCCGAGCGCATCGGGCTCAACTTCGTGCAGCGCATGTCGGGCATCGCCACCCTCACCGCCCGCTATGTCGCCGAGGTCGCCCACACCGGCGCGCGCATCGTCGACACACGCAAGACCACGCCCGGGCTTCGCGCGATCGAGCGGCAGGCCGTGCGCGACGGCGGCGGACACAACCACCGGTTCTCGCTCTCGGATGCCGTGATGGCCAAAGACAACCACCTCGCTGTGCTGACCGCTCAGGGTCTGTCGGTGACCCAGGCACTCGAGAGTGCGATCGCGCGTCTCCCCCACACCACGCACGTCGAAGTCGAGGTCGACCGACTCGACCAGATCGACGCGGTGCTCGCGGCCGGGGTCGGCACGATCATGCTCGACAACTTCTCACTCGACGACCTGCGCACCGGCGTCGCCCGCATCGCCGGAGCCGCACAGGTCGAGGCGTCCGGAGGCGTGACGCTCGAGACCGTCCGCGCGATCGCCGAGACCGGCGTCGACGTCATCTCGGTCGGAGCCCTCACCCACTCGGCATCCGCCCTCGACCTCGGGCTCGACATCCGCATCGAGACGGCGTGAGCCTCTACCTCGACAACGCCGCCACCGCTCCCGTGCGCCCCGAGGTGCTCGAGGCCATGACCCCGTACCTCACCCGCTACTTCGGCAACCCGTCGAGCCATCACGAGGTGGGTGAGGCCGCGGCATCCGCCCTCGACGACGCCCGCCGTCGCGTCGCCGCCGTGCTGGGCATGCGCCCCGGAGACGTGCTGTTCACCTCGGGCGGCACCGAATCGAACAACGCCGCGATCAAGGGGATCGTCCTGGGGTCGCAGCGGCGGCACCTCGTCACCACCGCCATCGAGCACGAGTCGGTGCTCGCCTCGGCCGACTACCTGCAGCGGCTGCATGGTGTCGAGGTCACCCACGCCCCCGTCGACGACACCGGAACCCTGACCCCCGAGGCGCTCGCCGCGGAGCTGCGCGACGGCACGGCCCTCGTGTCGGTGGGCTACGCCAACAACGAGATCGGCACGGTGCAAGACGTCACCGCGCTCGCCGCCGTCGCGCACGCCCGCGGGGTGCCCCTGCACCTCGACGCCGTGCAGGCCGCGGGGTGGCTGCCGCTGTCGGGGACGGGGGCGGATGCCGTCACCATCGCCGGACACAAGCTCGGCGCCCCCAAGGGCACGGGAATCCTGGCCGTGCGCGGACGCCTGCCGTTCGAGCCGCTGCTGCACGGCGGCGGGCAGGAACGCGGCCGTCGCTCGGGCACTCCCGACGTCGCCGGAGCCGTGGGGATCGCCACCGCCCTCACCCTCGCCGAGACCGAGAGGGCCGACGAGGTCGACCGGGTCGGCGCCCTGCGCGACGCGTTCATCGCCCGCGTGCTCGACCTCGTTCCCGGCGCGCGTCTGACCGGTCACCCGACGCATCGCCTCCCCGGGACGGCGAGCTTCGTCTTCCCCGGCACCAACGGCGAGACCGTGCTGCTCGAGCTGGAGCGGCGCGGCATCGTGTCCTCCAGCGGATCCGCGTGCGCGGCCGGCAGCGACGAAGCGTCGCACGTGCTGCTCGCGATCGGCGTCGCGCACGACGACGCCCGCACCGCCGTGCGGTTCACGCTCCCGCACGGTCTCATCGCATCTCTCGACGACGTGGCAGATGCCGTCGCCGCCGCCGTCACCGCCGTAGGATCGCGCGGGTGAGTTCCACCCCCGTCACCGTCATCGTCCCCGGGTTCGACGTCGCCGCCTTCGCCGAGGAAGCCCTCGACTCCCTGCGGGCGCAGACGCACCCGCACTGGAGCGCGATCCTCGTCGACGACGCCTCTAACGATGACACGGCGCGCATCTTCGCCGACGCCGCCTCCGCCGACCCCCGGTTCCGCCTCGAGCGGCACACCTCACAGCGGGGGCTCGGAGCCGCCCGTAACACCGGCCTCGCACGGGTCGACACCCCGTACACCGCGTTCCTCGACGCCGACGACGTGATGCGCCCCCACGCCCTCTCGCGCCTGGCCGACACGCTCGACCGCACCGGCAGTGACTTCGCGGTGGGCGCCTACGTACGTCTGCGACCGGATGCCGACACCCCCGCCTACATCGCCGGAGAGGTGCAGCCCTGGGTGTCGGCATCCACCGATCCCGCCCGTGAGCGCACGACGCTCGCGGAGCACCCCGCCGCCTCGGGCAACATCGTGGCGTGGTCGAAGATGAGCCGCACCGCCTTCTGGCGCGAGCACGACCTGCGGTTCCCCGAGGGGCGTTACTACGAGGACCAGGTGCTCACGCAGCGCATGTACACGCTGGCGAGGGCCTTCGACGTCATCCCCGACGTCGTGGTCGACTGGCGCCAGCGCCGCGAGGGCGGGTCGATCACCCAGCGACTCAGCGAACTCGACATCCTGCGCGATTACCTCGACGCGCTCGGTGAGGGCATCGCCGTCCTGCGGGCCGCCGGAGCCGACGCGGCCGTGCGGGAACGCGGGGCGCTGATCCGCACCCTGGACGTGCCGCCGCTCGAACGCATCGCCCAGTCGCACCCCGACCCCGCGTACCGCGTCGCGCTCGAGGCGTTCGTCGAGACCCTGCCCGGCTGACGCCCGCCCCGGCCCAACCGCGGAGCCCCCGCCCGACACGCCGATGGCGGATGCCGTTACCCGGCGCGCCGTCCGAAAGCTCCGCTGTTGTGCACGCGGCGGACCCGCGACAGCCCGGCCTGATGGCGGGCGCCTCAGGCGGGTGCCTCGTCGGCGCGTCGCGCGGGAAGGGCGGCACGGGCGAGGCCCGCTTCGTCGAGCTGCTCCTCGGCGAGGACGAACGACGCCGCGAGCTGTTCGGCCGCGAGGCTCGCGTACAGGCCGCCCTGGGCCAGCAGCTCGCTGTGCGTTCCCGATTCGACGATGCGGCCGGCATCCACCACGTGGATCCGGTCGGCGCCGATGACCGTCGACAGGCGGTGCGCGATCGACAGGGTCGTGCGTCCGTGCGAGGCCGTCTCGAGGGCCTCTTGCACGATGCGCTCCGACACCGTGTCGAGAGCGCTCGTGGCCTCGTCGAGCAGGAGGACCGGCGGGTCCTTCAGCAGCACGCGCGCGATCGCGATGCGTTGCTTCTCTCCGCCCGACAGGCGGTAACCGCGCTCGCCCACGATGGTGTCGTAGCCCGCCTCGAACGAGGCGATGACGTGGTGGATGTTCGCCGCGCGGCACGCGGCCTCGATCTCGGCGTCGGTGGCGTCGGGGCGGGCGTAGCGCAGGTTCTCGCGCACGGTCGCGTGGAACAGGTAGGTCTCTTGCGAGACGATGCCGATCTCGTCGATGATCGAGGCCCGGTCGAGGGTGCGCACGTCGGCGCCCGAGAACATCACCGCTCCCCCGGTCGCCTCGTACATGCGCGGGGTCAGGTAGAGGATCGTCGTCTTGCCCGCGCCCGACGGGCCGACGAACGCGACGTGCTGGCCGGGCTCCACCGTAAACGAGACACCGTCGAGGGTGGGCCGCGCCTGCGCGGGGGCGTCGGGGTAGCGAAACTCGACGTCACGGAACTCGATGCGCCCCACCGGTCCCGGAGCGGCCGAGACGGGCCGCGCGTCGGGCTCGTCGACGATCGCGGGACGCAGGTCGAGGTACTCGAAGATGCGGGCGAACAACGCCGACGAGGTCTGCACGTCGAGCGCGACGCGCATGAGCCCCATCAACGGCATGAGCAACCGAGCCTGCACGGTGGTGAACGCCACGATTGTTCCGGCCGTGATCGCTCCCGCGCCGCCTCCGATGAGGTACCCCGCGACGAGGTAGATGACCGCGGGAACACTCGACATGATCACTTGAACCACGGCGAAGAAGCCCTGGCCGCTCATGGCCCGGCGCACCTGCAGACGGACCTGATTGTCGTTCTCGGCGTCGAAGCGGGCGGATTCCGTGCGTTGGCGGTTGAACGACTTCGACAGCAGGATGCCGGAGACGCTCAGGGTCTCTTGCGTGATCGCCGACAGCTCCGACAGCGACTCCTGCGTCTCGCCCGCGATGCGCGCGCGCACCTGGCCCACGCGGCGTTGCACGAAGAGGAGGAAGGGCATGAGCGCGACCGCGATCAGGGTCAGTCGCCAGTCGATGAGGATCATCGCCACCAGCGACGCGATGACCGTCACGGCGTTTCCGAGGATGCTCGTGACCGTGTTCGTCAGCACGCCCGAGACACCGCCGACGTCGTTCTGCAGACGAGACTGGATGACGCCCGTCTTGGTGCGGGTGAAGAAGCCGAGCTCCATGTCTTGGAGGTGATCGAACAGGCGCGTGCGCAGATCTCCGGTGACCCGGTTGCCGACCGTGGCGGTGAGCCAGGTCTGGCCCACGTTGAGGGCTGCCGAGACCAGGAAGAGTCCGATCATGATGCTGACCAGGAAGGCGAGCAGTGAGAGGTCGGGGCTCGACCCGTCGACGGGGAACAACGCGTCGTCGAAGATCCGCTGCACCAGCAGCGGCGGGACGACGGCGACGGCCGCGCCCACCACGACGAGGAGCGCGGTGAAGACGATGCGACCGCGGTAGGGCCGGAACAGGTCGACGACGCGGCGACCGAGGTGGGCCACGCGCGGGGCCTGCGCGTTGCGACGGCGCTGCACCTTGGCATCCACGCCGCGGAACATACTCCCGCCCATCCCCATGCTCATGATCGTCAGCCTACGTCCGACCACCGACACCGGCTCCGGCTCCGGCGATGTCGGGGGCACCCGATAGGGTCGCGAGCGGGTCTCCTCCGATCCGTGGACCCGCCGTCGGAATAACCCGGGCCGCACCTCCGTTGTCACCCTCGCAGTCGCCCTCCGTGACGCCACGAAGCCCCCCGCACGTAAAGGACCTCGTCATGGCCGCCACCGGCACCGTTCCCGTCTCCCGACCCCACGCCGCCGCACCCGCGGCGCCCGCGCCCCGCCCGGGCCCCGTCATCGCTCTGCTCGTCGTCGCCGCGTTCGTCGTCATCCTCAACGAGACCACGATGTCCGTCGCTCTGCCCGCGATCATGGCCGACTTCGGCGTGAGCGCCGCCACCGGACAGTGGCTCACTTCGGCGTTCCTGTTGACGATGGCCGTCGTCATCCCCCTGACCGGCTTCCTCCTCGAGCGCTTCCCCATCCGCTTCGTCTTCTTCAGCGCAATGGGCGTCTTCGCTCTCGGTACCCTCGTCGCCGCACTCGCTCCGGCCTTCGGCGTCCTGCTCGCGGGCCGCATCGTCCAGGCGATGGGCACGGGCGTCATGATGCCGTTGCTGTTCACCACCGTCCTGAACCTGGTCCCCGCGAACAAGCGCGGTCGGGTCATGGGCGTCGTCACGATCGTCATCGCCGTCGCTCCCGCGGTCGGCCCGACCGTGTCCGGCCTCATCATGTCGGCTCTCACCTGGCACGCGATCTTCTGGCTCATCCTCCCGATCGCCCTCGTGGCCATCGCGCTCGGCGCGCGCTGGGTCCGCAACGTCACCCAGACCCGTCCCGACGCGCGATTCGACGTGCTCTCCGTGGTCCTGTCGGCGATCGGCTTCGGCGGTCTCGTCTACGGCCTCAGTGCCATCGGCGAATCGGCGTCCGGACACTCGTCCGTTCCCGTGTGGATCCCCCTCGCCGTCGGCGCGGTCTTCGTCACCGTCTTCGTGATCCGTCAGCTCCGCCTGCAGCGCTCCGACTCCGCTCTTCTCGATTTGCGCGTCTTCCAGAGCTCGTCGTTCCGTCTCGCGGTGCCCCTGGTCGCGATCGTGATGGCCGCGCTCTTCGGCTCGCTCATCCTGCTGCCGATCTTCCTGCAGCAGGCGCTCGGCCTCAGCAGCCTCACGGTGGGTCTCATGCTGCTTCCGGGTGGCGTGCTCATGGGCGTGATGGCCCCGATCGTCGGCCGCCTCTTCGACCGCTTCGGGCCGACCCCGCTCGTCATCCCCGGCATGCTGATCGCGGCCGCGGTGCTGTGGACGATGGCGCTCACTTTCGGTCAAGACACGCCCATCTGGTGGATCGTGACGGTGTACCTCGCCCTCAACCTCGGGCTGGGCCTCGTCTTCACGCCGCTGATGACCTCCGCGCTCGGCTCGCTCCCCCGCCGGTTGTACTCGCACGGCAGTGCCGTGGTGGGCACCGCGCAGCAGGTGGCCGGCGCGGCGGGTACGGCCGGTTTCGTGGCGATCATGACCGTGTTCTCCAGCGCCGCTCTCGCCGGTGGTGTCGATCAGGCCGGAGCCGTCGCGTCGGGCGTCCACGCCTCGTTCATCGTCGGCGCGGTCATCGCCACCGCAGCGGTCGTCCTCGCGTGCTTCGTCCGCAAGCCGGCGGAGGCCGAAGACGCCGACGCGCCCGTCGCCGCACACTGACTTCCGCACCGGGTGGGCGCGCCCGCGCCCGCCCGGTCTTGCGAGACACGGCAGAGCTCCCCGAACCGGGACGGGCGGAGGGTCTGCAGCCGCCCGGATACGTCTTCGTCCTAGGCGGCCCCGCACTGAGGCACGCGCCGGCGCGGCGTCGATGCGATACGCGAAGCGTGCGGTCAGCGTGACAAGCGCTGGCTGAAGTCAGAGCGATAAGCCACGGCGCGAAATCATTACGACAAGCGCCGGCACAGCGTCAGAGCGCGCACTGCGGCGAGCGCGACACGCACCAGGACTGAATCAGAGCGAGCAGGAACCGCCGCCGCAGCACTGCGACGCGGAAGGCTTCTCTGTGGTGTCGGTCTCGACACCGGGAGCGTTGAGCAGCGCGATCAGCGGCTTCGACGCGGCGGTGGTGTCAGAGGTGGTGTCAGCGGACATGCGCTCCATGCTACGCCTGCGCGCGAGCGCGGGGGCCGCGCGATTCCGCTAACGCCGGGGTCCGGCATCCGCAACCCCCGTCTCTCCGTCTCGCCCGGTTCTTAGCGTGGAAGCACCCCCGATCGAGAAAGAAGGGCTTCCCATGACCGACCTCACCGGAAAGCGCATCGCGTTCCTCGCCACCGACGGATTCGAAGACAGCGAGCTGACCAGCCCGTGGGAGGCCGTGACCTCCGCCGGAGCCGAGGCGGTCCTCGTCTCGCCGAACGACGACAGCATCAGCGGCGAGAAGGGCCACGAGCAGAAGGTCGACCTCTCCGTCTCCGGCGCCTCGGCGGGCGACTTCGACGCCCTCGTGCTCCCCGGCGGCGTGCAGAACGCCGACGACATCCGCATCGTGAAGGACGCCGTGTCGTTCACCCGTGGCTTCTTCGACCAGCACAAGCCGGTCGCCGTCATCTGCCACGGCGGATGGATCCTCACCGAGGCCGACGTGCTCAAGGGCCGCACGCTCACGAGCTACCCCACGCTGCAGACCGACCTGCGCAACGCCGGTGCCACCTGGGTCGACGAAGAGGTGCACGTCGACCAGGGCTTGGTCTCGAGCCGCAACCCCGATGACCTGCCCGCGTTCAACGCGAAGCTCGTCGAAGAGGTCGCCGAAGGAAAGCACTCCGGCCAGACCGCCTGAGCGTTCCGTGACGAAGGGGCCCCGCACTTCGGCGCGGGGCCCCTTCGTCGTCCCCGCCGCGCGAGGGGTCAGAACGTGTCGCCGAGCGACGCGCGGGGCGACTCGTATCGACCTCTCAGACGGGGTGCGCGCCGGGGCGCGCCGCTCAGGCGTCCGCGGGCAGCGTCTGGCAGGACGGGCACCACTGCCCGCCGCCCTTCGTGCCGGGGATGTCCTCGATCACCCCGCCGCAATCGGGGCAGGGCTGTCCCGTACGCCCGTGCACGCGCATCGACGCGACCTTCGCGGCCTTCTGCTCGGCGATCGGGACTCCTCGACGTGCGATGACGGCAGCGGTCAGGGTGTCGTGCAGCGCGTGGTGCAACCGGGTGATGTCATCATCGCTGAGGGCTGCGGCGTGAGCGGTGGGCGACAGTCGCGCGGCGAAGAGGATTTCGTCCGAGTAGGCATTGCCGATGCCCGCGAGCGTCTCCTGCTCCTGCAACAGCGCCTTGAGCTGCTTGCGCCGACGCCCGAGGGCTTCGGCGAGCTTGTCTCGCGAATAGCCGGGGTCCGCGGCATCCGGTCCGAGTTTCGCGACCGAGGGCACCTCGTCGGCCGCATCGACGACGTGGAGCTGCACCGACAGCCACTCCCCGGCATCGGTGATGCCCAGGATGCCGTGGTCGAACACGATACGCGCGATGACAGCCGCTCCCGCGGGGGCGTCGTCGTCCGCGGGCCCGTCACTCCAGGTCGCCCACCCGGCCCGCCCGAAGCCCAGACCCAGGTGCACACCGTCGAGATCGAGGTCGATGTGCTTGCCGTGGCGGGTCACCGCGGTCACGGTACGACCGACGATCTCGTCGAGCGGCCGCGCTCGGCTCTTCAGCGCCCTCCCCTCGACGAGCTCGACACCGGTCACAGCGCGACCGGTCAGGCGCTCGCGCAGGAAGAGCGCGAGCGCCTCGACCTCGGGTGCCTCAGGCACCGGTCGATCCGATCACGACTCCGACGACGCCGGGGGCGTGGTCGGGGCCGGGTACGAGCGCGTCTGGGCGGGTTCGCCGGCGTGCTGAGGGTTCGTGAACGCGTCGGCAACGACCCGACCCTGGATGATCTGCGTCAGGTCGATGCCCGTCGCCGCCTTGACCGCTTCGAACGACGAGCGCAGGCCCGTCGCCGATTCCGTCGCGAGGTGACCGCTGGCGCCCTCGCCGCCGAGGACGGTGATGTTGCCGACGCGGTCGTAGCCCTTGGCGAACTCCGCCATCATCGGCACCAGGGCCTCGAGGGCGCGCTGCGCGAGCAGGGCCTCCTGGTTGTGCGACAGCGCCTCGGCCTCGGCGCGGATCGCCTCGGCGCGAGCTTCACCGGCCAGGCGGACGGCCTGGGCGTCGGCCTCGGCGCGCACGCGCACGGCGGCGGCTTCTTGCTCGGCGATCTCGGCGCGGGCCTGGGCGGCCTTGATCTGCGCGTAGGCCTCGGCGTCGGCATCCTTCTGGCGCTGATAGAGGTCGGCGTCGGCGACGCGGGAGACCTCGGATTCCAGGCGGGCCTGCGTGTTCTGGGCCTCCTGCTGCAGGACGGCCTGGCGGCGCTCGGCGCGGGTCAGTGCCTCGGCCTGCTCGGCCTCGGCGTTGGCGCGACCGACCTCGGCCTTGGCCGCGGCGCTGTTCTTGTCGAGCTTGGTCTGCTCGATGAGGTTGGCCTCGTCCGTGGCGATCTGGCGCGCGCGAATCTCGCGGACCGCGTTGATGCGGGCGACCTCCGCCTCGCGCTTGACGCGCTCGACCTCGGTCGCACCGAGGGCGGAGATGTACCCGTTGGTGTCGGTGACGCCCTGGATCTGGAACGAGTCGAGGATCAGGCCCTGCGACGAGAGGTCGGCCTTGATCCCCTCGGCGATCTGGTCCGAGAGACGCTGGCGGTCGCGCATCAGCTCTTCGACGGTCAGCGTCGCGACGACACCACGCAGCGCACCCTCGAGCTGCTCGGTCGTGAACTGCTCGATCGCCTTGTCCTGCGAGGCGAAACGCTCGGCCGCGCGGCGCACCGACTCCGGGTCGGATCCGATCTTGACCAGGGCCACGCCGCTGACGTTGACGGTGACGCCGTTGGACGACTGCGCGGTCGGCTCCATCTTGATCTGACGCGCGCGCAACGAGATCATCTCGCCGCGCTGCGTCAGCGGGTTGACGATCGCGCCGCCGCCCGTGATCACGGTGATGCGCGAGGACTCGCCGTCGGCGCTCTTCTGCCGCTTTCCGACGATGACCAGCGCTTCGTCGGCCTTCGCGACGCGATACCAGCCGCGGATCACCAGGCTGAGCACGATCATCACGACGATCGCGACCACCACGACGATGGCGGCGATGACGCCGATGGCTCCGAGGGCGGCGAGTTCCATACTTCTCCTTCGACGGGTACCGCGAACCGCGGTACGGGGGAATTCCCTCCAACCTATCCGGGGGCCCGCGGGCAGTGTCCACCCCTTCTGCGCACGATTCCGGTCCCCGCCGGGGTGGGGAGGAGCGTACCGTTGAGGGTGGGCGGCCCGAACCGCCCGAGAAGGGTCCCCCATGAAGATCGTTTCGTCGCAGGACTGGCGAGATGCCATCCGCTTCGATGCTCCCGTGCTCGTCTCCGAGGTCGTCCCGGGCGAAGCCACCCGCTGCGTCGCCTGCGGCACCGACGGTCCGCTGTATGAGCGCACCGAGCTGTGGGCCGTGAAGCACCGACACCCCAAGCACCATGGCGGGTTCGTGCGGTTCTACTGCGAGGCGCACAAGCCGGCCGCCCCACCACCGCCGCCCGCCCCGACCATCGAGGCCCGCCGTGCCCGTGCCGCGTCCGCTCCCAAGGAGCGTCGCGCGCCGAGCCTCAAGCCCACCCCGATCACGGACCGCCCCACGCGCGCGATGTGCCCCGACTGCTTCGTCGAGGTCTCCGCGGGTGGCGACTGCGGGATGTGCGGGGCCCAGGTCCTCTGACCGACGGACCACCCACTTGAACAGAACCGCCCCGGATCACTCCGGGGCGGTTCTGTCGTTGACAGGGTCTCAGCGCGCCGCGATGATCCACTCGGCGTCGTGCGAGGCTCCGGGGTCGAGCGAGACGACGCCCGTGTCGAAGTCGTAGGCGTCGTCGTTGAACGCGTCGGGTGCGCAGGTCATCGGTTCGACGGCGAGGCCGGCGCGATGACCGGGTGTGCCGGGACCGTCCGGCAGATCGGCGGTGTGGATCTGCACCCACGCGCACTCCGCCGCCCAGCTCATCTCGACGCCGGTGCCCGAGGGATCGGTGAGCGTGACGGTCGCGCGGCCGTCGGCATCCCGGGTCAGCCCCGTGTAGGCGTGGTCGATCTCGACGGCACCCAGCACCCGCTCGTCGCGGAAGTCGAAGCGCTCGGCGTCGGAGGTGACGGATGCCAGTGCCACCGGCGCGAGCCGATCGGGGGTGACTTCGAGAACGGTGTCGGCGGGCAGGCCGAGCGTCCACTCGTCAAGGGTCGCGGGGCCCGCGACGAGGTACGGGTGGGGTCCCGTGCCCCAGGGCGCCGGTGTGTCCGACAGGTTCGTGGCACGGACGGTCTGCGTGAGGCCGTTCGCCGCGAGGCGGTAGGTGGTCGAAACGACGAGCCACCAAGGGTACCCGGCCTGGGCGGTGACGGTCGCGGTCAGGGTGACGGCGTCATCGGACGCCTCGAGGATGTTCCAGTCGACCCATGACAGCAGCCCGTGCAGCGCGTGCCCGCGGTTCGGCTCGGTCAGCGGCAGCTGGTGCTCGACGCCGTCGAAGTGGTGGATGCCGTCGACCACGCGATTCGGCCAGGGGGCGAGCGTCGTCCCCCGGTAGCCGGGACGAAGCTCGTCGGCATCGAAGGGAACGACGAGGTCGCGGCCCTCGTACGTCAGGGAGCGGAGGGAGGCGCCGACGCTCGCGATCGCGGCTTCGTAGCCGTGTGCGCGGAGGACGACGGGGGTGCCCGAGACCACGGTGGGGGTCTCGGTGGGAACGGCAGCGGTCATGTCGCCATTATCCCGGCCGCGGCCCCGGCACCCCGGCATCCCCTCCGCCGGATTTCATCCGAACAGACGAAATGCCCCGATCCGCACGGATCGGGGCATTTCGGGGAGGGCGACTTACTTGAAGGCGTCCTTGACGTTCTCGCCGGCCTGCTTGGCGTGGGCCTTGGTCTGGTCAGCCTGACCTTCGGCCTCGAGGCGCTCGTTGTTCGTCGCCTTGCCCGTGGCTTCCTTCGCCTTGCCAGCGATGTTCTCCGCAGCGTTCTTGATCTTGTCGTCGAGTCCCATAGTCGGCTCCTCCCGTGTGGTCTTCGGGTATCTCCCGATGTGCGTACACGGTAAGCCGCCGACCTCCGGAGAAAAGGGGGGCTTGAATTTCAGGTCGTGGTGGGGAAGAGAAACCAATAGGTTCGAGACGTGGGGACCCCTGGAGATATCTCGTGAGCACGCTCGCCGATTTCGGCGACCTCCTCGAGGAGGCACCGCGAGAGCCGCAGCCGAGCGGTCGTGCCGGGCGCGTCGTCCTCATCGTCTTCCTCGTCGTCACCCTCCTCATCCTCGGCGGGGGCGGTGGCTACGTGTGGTGGGCCTCGTCCGCCGCTCTACCTGCCCCGACCGTCACTTCGCAGGCTCCCGCCGCGAACGCCGGGGCGGCGGCATCCCTCGCCCTCCCCGCCGGAGGCGAGACTCTGCTGCGCGTCGACGGGGGCGCCGACTACCTCGGTCCTGACGCGGCCCAGTCCTTCGCCGCGTCGGGAGGGAACGACTCGCGCCCCCTCGCGAGCATCTCGAAACTCGTCACCGCCCTGGTCGTCCTCGACGCCCACCCACTGAGTGGACCGACCGACCCCGGCCCGACCATCTCGTACACCGAGGCCGACACCGATCTGTACGACCAGTTCTACGTGCAGGGCGCGGTCATCGCGCCGATGCCCGACGGGCTCAAGCTGTCGCTGCGCGACTCGCTCACGACCATGCTGCTGCCCTCGGCCGCCAACTACGCCGTCGCCATCGCCCGATGGGGGTTCGGTTCCGAGGGGGCCTACGTGTCGGCGGCTCGATCGTGGCTGAGCAAGAACGGTCTGAACGACACCCGGATCGTGGATGCCACGGGCCTCGACTCCCGCAATGCCAGCACCCCGACCGATCTGCTGGCGCTCGCAAAACTGGCCGAGGCGAGCCCGGTCATCGCCCATATCGCCGGTACCCGATCGGCGCAGATCACCGGCGCGGGCACCGTCACCAACACGAACGACCTGCTGGGGACCCTCGGCGTCACGGGTCTGAAGACCGGCAACCTCGGCGACGGCACCTTCAACCTGCTGTTCACCTCCTCGCTCGACGTGGGAATCGGTTCTCCCCTGCAGATCACGGGCGTGCGGCTGGGTGGCGAGACCCACGACAGCACCGACGCGGACGTCCGAAACCTCCTCCAGAGCATCAGCGACGGCTTCCACGACATCCCGCTCGGAACGGTCGGCGACGACCTCGGCACCATCTCGACCCCGTGGGGCTCGAGCGCGTCGCTCGTGCTGGCCAAGACGACCACACTGCATACGTGGTCGGACACACCCGTATCGGTCACCCTCGACACCACGACCCCGCAGAACTACGCCGACGGCGAGGTCGTCGGCTCGGTCACGTGGACCGCGGGGCCGCAGACGACGTCGGCCGAGGTGAAGATCAAGGGAGCCATCGAGGAGCCGTCCCTCTGGTGGCGGCTGACGCACCCGAGCGAGCTGGGCTGAGCACCGACGACGCCCGCTTTCCCGGGAACGGGTCGACCGGATGCCGAACCCTCGCGGTGTCGTCGACCGCGGCGCGTCCGGGGCTCGTTGATGACCGACCGCGGGGCCGATAGCGTTCGTCTATGAGGCGAACAGTCCCCCTTCTGACATTCACGGCCGTTCTGGCCCTCGGCCTGAGCGCGTGCGTCCCGCAGCCCTCGCCCGAGCCGACGGAATCGGCTTCGCCGACGCCCGCCTTCACCCCGTCGGAGAAGCCCACTCCGACGGTCTCACCCACGGCCGACGCGGCAGCCCCGGCGAGCGATGCCGTCCTGATCGTCGCTCTCGACAGCGCCTCCATCGCCGCGGGGTCGACCCTCGAGTACTCGCTGAACGCCGTCGACGCGTGGACGGCAGCGCTCGGCACGGCGCCCACGCAGTCGGCGGTCGAGGGCCCCTACGGCGGCACCCTCGAGCTCACCGAACTCACCTGGCCGGGATTCACCCTGACCGTGCCCAACGACGGATCCACCCGCGGCGCCACCGTTCGCGTGACCACGCCCACCGTTTCCGACCACCCGGTCGTCACCACGGGCGGCATCGGTGTCGGCTCGACCCGCGCCGAGGCGGTCGCGGCGGGCGCCACGGAGGGCTTCGACGCCACCGAGCTGCGCCTGGACACGCGCGACGCACCGGGGACGCAGTCCCTGCAACGCCCGGGCGAGGTGGGGCGCCAGTACGTGATGCTCGTCCTCGAGGGCGACTCGGTGACGCAACTCATCCTGCCGGCGAACGACTACAGCGACATCTGACGCCCGTTCGCGGGTGAGAGCGCGGATCGTGCGGGTGAAAAACAGTGCATCTCCTCGCCCCCGACCGGTGCCTCGCCCTAACGTGAGGGGCATGTCGCCACTCCCTCTCGAACCCGGAACCCTCGCCGATTGGGTCGCGGCGCTCGCCGCCGTCCTGGGGTGCATCTTGAGTATCTTCGCGCTCCGCGTCGCGCTCGCAGCCAACAGGACCGCTGACGAGACGCGTCAAGAGGCCGTCGCCTCCGCGCGCGACTCGGCCACGCGCGAAGCCCAACGAGACGAGGTCGACCGTGCGCGCGACCGTCGCCAGTTGGCGGGCAGTGTCGCCTCGTGGTGGGCGGCCGACCGAGATGAAAGCGGTCGCCGATACGGGGTCGTCGTCTCGAACCAGAGCCCGACCTCGGCCGTGTTCTACGACGTCGAAGTTCACGTGGCGGGCCCGGGCGAGAACACCCACATCATCCGCATGAAGGTGCTGCCGCCCGGACAGTTCTTCGTCCAGAACCGGGGGCTCGCCCTGCAATCCTCCTGGGACGGTATTCCCCGACCGGTCCGCGAGGCTGACGTTCTCGACCCCTTCACCGTCGCCGGCGATCGCTCCATCACCCGGTTGGAGTACGCCGATGGCCTCGGCACGAGGTGGCGGTGGACGCCAGGGGAAGGTCTCGTCGAGCTTTCACCAAGCGCCCTCAGCGCTGCACGCGTCTGAGAAGAGACGTCGCTCCTAGGCTGAGGTCATGAGCGCCCCCTCCCCCGCCCAGGTCGATCGCGCTGTCGGCGCCGTCCTCGTCTCGGCCGCGGGCGACGCCCTCGGCTCCGCCTACGAGTTCGGCCCTGCCCTCGCCGACGAGGTCGTCCCCGCCTTCGGACGGGGGCACTTCGGCCACGGCGAGCGCGAGTGGACCGATGACACGAGCATGGCCGTTCCGATCCTCGACGAACTCGCCGCCGGGCACCGCCTCGAAGACCCCTCGTCGCTCGAGACGATCGTGCACCGCTGGAAGGAGTGGGCGCGCGACGCCCTCGACGTCGGAGCCCAGACGCGCCAGGTCCTGTCCCGCATCCCCGTCGGCGGAGGAATGGATGCCATCACCGCGGCATCCCGTGCCGTGCACGACGCATCGGGTCGCAGCGGAGGCAACGGCTCGCTCATGCGCACGGGTCCCGTCGCCCTCGGCTACCTCGATCGCCCGCGCGAGGAACTCGCCGCGGCCGCAGGCGCCGTCGCTCGCCTCACCCACTGGGAGGACGACAATCTCGACGCGTGCGCTCTGTGGTGCGGGGCGATCCGCCACGGCATCCTGACCGGGGAACTCGACATGCGTGCGCAGCTCGACCTCGTGCCCGCCGAGCGCCGCGGTCGGTGGGCCCATCTCATCGACGCGACCGAGGGCCGGCATCCGCGGGACTTCGAACAGGCGAACGGGTGGATCGTCCGGGCCTTCCAGGGCGCCCTCGCCGCCGTCTCAGGCGCGGCGACGCCGCTCGACGCGATCGAGCGCGCCGTGCGCGGCGGGAACGACACCGACACGGTCGCGGCCATCGCCGGCTCGCTCGCGGGCGCGGTGTGGGGCGCCGACGCGCTTCCCGCCTCGCACGCCGAGGGCCTGCACGGCTGGCCGGGTATCGACGGCACCGAGCTCGCGCGCCGCGCGCGAGCAGCCGTGGGGGCCTGACGCCGCGTCAGAGCGAGTTCGCCACGCTGAACACCGTGATCAGCACCCCCACCGGAACGAGCAGGGCAGCCGCGGCGATTCCGATCCCGATCCCCACCCATCGCGGCAGACTGCGCTTCAGCCGGCGCCCCTCCGGACCGACGGATGCCGACAGCCCCGGCACCGCGCGATCGTCACTGTACCCGTCGGTCTGGGTCCACGCCTTCGCGCCCACCGTGGCCCGGATGCGAGCGAATCGTTCCCAGACCGCGGGGTCATGCAGGTCGAAGCCGCCCGGCCGGTAGACGATCAGCATGTCGTCGCGCACCTCGACGTCGAGGTCGCCCGTCTCGTCGATCAGCAGCGCCATGAGGTCGGGCGTGAAGACGTACAGCGCATCGCGCTCGTAGCCTTTCGGCGCGAAGAGGTGGAAGTGCGTGTCGAAGTCACCTTCGAGAGAGAGTCGCTGCCTCCGCTGCGGTCGGTGCTGGAGCGATGACAGGATGCCGTCGTTGCTCCGCGCATCGAGCACGAAGTGCGGCAGGTGCCGGGGCAACCGGATCGCCAGGTAGCCGAGGTTGATGCTCTTCACCGGCACGTTTACCGACACGCTCGTCCGAATGGTGACGATGCCGTTCTGGCGAACGTTTTCGGCCTTCCTCGCCCCGCCGACGATCCGGCCGACCTCCCAGCCCGGTCCGGCGATGCGGTCCTGGACGTTGCCCGCCGTGGCGTACTCCCACATGTCACCCGAAAGCGCGGGAGGCTCGGCGGTCGGCTGGTACGTCCAGCCGTTGGCCGCGGCGAAGGCGGCGAGGTCGTCGATACGCGTGTGCTCGGGGGTGGTCACGGGGCCGACCCTTCCTCGCCGAGGAACGCGGTGCCGTAGAGATGGCATCCGAGGACACTGATCTTCGCGAGAAGGTCCGCTTCTAGGACGAAGCCTCCCTGCGTGCTGTCGGAGTCGCCCGACCACCAGATGATCGTCTCTCCGTCGTTTCGAAGGTCGGCGAGCTTGTGGGCGACGGGAAGCACCCGATCGACCACTTTCCGCACAGCGGAGAAGCCGGTCTGATCCTCGGCGCCCGTGTCGTCCGCGTCTTCGTGCAGGCACCAGAACGTGCGCTGATACCTCGCGTAAGGCGGCGCGAGGTTCCGACCGGCGCGCCCGGACGGCGTCGGGTCGCCGATGTCTCCCGAGCGTTCCGGCTCCACTCCGAGCATCTCGGTGATTTGCGCCACGCTGTACCTGTCGCTGTACACGCACAGCGACGCACGGTTGTGCCTGATCATGTGCGCAAGGCTAGTGCTGCGCCAGACCGAGCGTTCTACCGGCGCCCAGTCGCTGCGTGCAGGGTCCCGTTCGGCGGGAATATGAGCCGTTCTGACAAGCAGCGCACGCCGCTCGCAGCACCTGCCATAACTCGCCGCAGTGGCCGCCGCTATTTCGCACACCCTCTCGGCAGCCCCGCGAAACACCCGCTACGCGGAAGCCGTCCCGCCGAGCGCATCGACGAGGATCCGCGGATCGATATCCAGGTTCTCGGCGGAGACCGTGCGGCGCCGGAGCCTGCCGCCGTCCTGCCGAGTGAAGACGACGAGGGGCGTCTGGAACAGACCGGATGCCGGGCGGATCTCGGCGGTCGTGCCTTCGCGGACCCACTGCTCAGCGCGCACCCGGGGAGCAAAAGCAGACGGTCGTTCGAGGGCGGGAAACTGCACGCTCGTCGGGGTGATCGCGACCGCGATCTCGGGCATACGCGGCCGCCGCCTGAGCTGGCGCACGCCCAACGCGCCGATTGCCAGAGGGACCACGAGCGTCACCGCGAGCACGAGGGCCGCGGTCACCTGTCCGTCCGCGGACACGACCGCGATCGGCAGGAGCGTGACGAATCCCCACACCACCGCCAGCGCGATCGCCGCGATGCCCTGTGCGCGCACGGCCTTTCGCAGAGTCCGTTCGACCGCCGCACGCTTTTCCTCGTCGAAGCGCGCGACGACAGACGTGTCGGAACTCATTGCGCGTCCCTCCGAGAGGGGTACGCGTCATCGTCCGTCCCAGCGGACTGCGCAGACAGATCGCCACGCTCTCGCGACACGAATTCCTCGACCTGAACGGTCATCGAACATCTCCCCCCGAAGCGAGCCCCACGGTATACGGAGTCACCGCCAGTTAGGGAGACGCTCACGCCTCCACCGCGCGGCCGGGGCCGCGCGGCGCTCGCTCAGTTGTTGAAGCGGAACTCCACGACGTCGCCGTCCTGCATGACGTAGTCCTTGCCCTCGAGGCGGGCCTTGCCCTTCGAGCGGGCCTCGGCGACCGAGCCGAGCTCGACGAGGTCGTCGAACGAGATGACCTCGGCCTTAATGAAGCCCTTCTCGAAGTCGGTATGGATGACACCGGCCGCCTGCGGCGCCTTCGCGCCCTGCGGGATCGTCCAGGCGCGCGCTTCCTTGGGGCCGGCGGTGAGGTAGGTCTGCAGGCCCAGCGTGTCGAACCCGATGCGGGCGAGCTGATCGAGACCCGACTCGTCCTGGCCGGTCGACGCGAGCAGTTCGGCGGCGTCCTCGGGGTCGAGGTCGATGAGCTCCGACTCGATCTTGGCGTCGAGGAACACGGCCTTCGCGGGAGCGACCAGCGCCGCCAACTCGTCCTTGCGCGACTGGTCGGTGAGCACGGCCTCGTCGACGTTGAAGACGAAGATGAACGGCTTGGCGGTGAGCAGTCCGAGCTCACGGATCGGCAAGAGGTCGATTCCGGATGCCGACAGCAGCACGCCACGCTGGAGGGCGTCCTGCGCGGCCTTGGCGGCCTCGAGCACCGAGGGGTCGAGCTTCTTGCCCTTGACCTCCTTTTCGTACCGGGTGATCGCCTTCTCGAGCGTCTGAAGGTCGGCGAGCTGCAGCTCGGCGTTGATGGTCTCCATGTCGTTCGCCGGGTTGACCGAACCGTCGACGTGGACCACGTCGTCATCGGCGAATCCGCGCACGACCTGCGCGATGGCATCCGCTTCACGGATGTTCGCGAGGAACTGGTTGCCGAGGCCCTCGCCCTCGCTCGCGCCGCGGACGATTCCGGCGATGTCGACGAACGACACCACAGCGGGCACGAGCCGCTCGCTGCCGAAGACGTCGGCGAGCTTCTGCAGGCGCACATCGGGAAGGTTCACGACCCCGACGTTGGGCTCGATGGTCGCGAACGGGTAGTTCGCCGCGAGCACCGAGTTCTTGGTCAGAGCGTTGAAGAGGGTCGACTTTCCGACGTTGGGAAGGCCGACGATTCCGATGGTAAGAGCCACGGGAGTCCAGGTTACCCGGCTCGGAGCCCGGTCACCGCGTCACGGTCGCCGTGCGCGGAAGGCGTGGGTGACGTACGGCAGGGCGACGGAGCCTCCGTCGGCGAGTTCGGGGACGGATGCCACGACCCCGTCGACCGCGGCCTCGATGCCCGCGCGTTTCTCGGGACTGGCCGTGATGATGTCGCTGCGCGAGACGACGAGGTCGCGCAGCTGCGGCAGGGTGATGCGCCTCTCCCACGACCATTCACGATGCTCGAGCTCGCCGTAGGGCTCGGCGACGCGCGGACCGGTCGTGGCGAGGAGGACCTCGGCGTTCGAGCCGCCCATGGCCGCGGTGAGCCGCCGCACCCAGTCGACGCGGTCGTCGCGGATGTTCCAGATGAGCCCGAGCACTCCCCCGCTGCGCAGCACGCGAGCGGTCTCGAGCGACGCCGGCTCGACGTCGACCCAGTGCCAGGCCTGGCCCATGACGACGGCGTCCAGACCGGAATCGGGCAGGGGCAGATGCTCGGCCGTGCCGACGAACGTGGGCACGCCCCGCGCGTTCTCGCGCAGGGTCGCGAGCATGTCGGCATCCGGATCCACCGCCACCACGTCGGCGCCGAGCTCGACGACCGCGCGGGTGAGCTTGCCCGTCCCCGCCCCGACATCGGCGACGCGCAGCGCGCGACCGGCCTCGCGCACGGGTTCGAGCAGCCATGCCACCGCCTCGGCGGGATACCCGGGCCGCCCGGATTCGTAGGCGGAGGCCGCCTGCCCGAACGAGGTCGACTTCTCGCGATCGGTCATGCCCCGACCCTACGCCGCCCCTCCGACATCGCATCCGCCGCAGGCCCTCCCCCAGCCCCGCGGTCACGACGCAGGACTATCGGCCGGCGTCGGGTAACCGCACACGCCTCCCGGTCCTCGCCGGCAGTTATCTCCTGCGCAGTGTTCGAGTGACCGCCGCCGGAGCCAATTGGCGGACCGGATGCCGCCGACCCCGGCGCGCCTCTTCGTCCCCGCGGGAGCGCGGGTGAGGGTGGAGACGTGGCTCTGGACTTCACCGCGATCGACTTCGAAACGGCGAACTCCAGCGGTGCGTCCGCGTGCGCGGTGGGTCTGGCCCGCGTCCGCAACGGCCGCGTGGTCGCCACGGCGGCCTGGCTCATCAAGCCACCGCCGGGTCACGACCACTTCGCCCCGATCAACGTCGGGATCCACGGCATCCACCCCTCCGATGTCGTGAACGCGCCCGATTGGACGACGCAACTCGCGCGCCTCACCGCATTCGCGGGAGCCGACGTCCTGGTCGCGCACAACGCCGGTTTCGACATGTCGGTGCTGCGCCGGGCGTGCGCGGCGACCGGCGACGAGTGCCCGCCCTACCGCTACATGTGCAGCGTGCAGATGTCTCGCAAGACCTACACGCTCGACTCCTACCGGCTTCCGCTCGTCGCCGAGGAAGCCGGCTGCTCCCCGTTCGCCCACCACGATGCCCTGGCCGACGCCGTCGCCTGCGCCGAGATCACGATCGACTGCGCCCGCCGCGCCGGCGTCGACGACGTGCACGCCCTCGCCGCGCACCTGGGCGTCCGTGTGTCGCAGATCGCGGCGGAGCCGGTCGAGCGCGCCGTCGCCTGACGCCTCTCGGCCCGTCTTTCCGACGATGTCGGAGGTCTGGTGCAAGCTGACCCCATGGATGCCATCGCTCTCGTCTTCGTGATCCTTGCTCTCGTCGTGGGCGTCGTCGGCGGGTGGGTCGTGGGTTCTTCCCGAACCGCGGCCCGCGCCGCCGAAGAGCAGCGATCGCTCGGCGCCCGCGTCGCCGCCGCCGAGACCGCGCGGACGGGCGTGCAGGCGCAGCTCGACCACCAGGTCGCCCTGTACCGCGAGCTCGTGGGGCAGTCGCGCGCGGATCAGGCAGCCCGCGAAGAACGCGAGCGCCGCGAGCAGACGGTCCTTCGCGCCCTCGACCCGGTGCGCGAGACGCTCGACGCAATGCAGCGCAAGGTCGACGGCCTCGAGCGCGACCGGGTCGAGCAGTACACCGCGCTCGGCGAGCAGCTGCGCCTGTCCCGGGAGGCCGACGAGGCACTCCGAGTGACGACCGAGTCGCTCGCCTCCGCGATGCGCTCCGGAACCACGCGCGGCGTCTGGGGCGAGACGCAACTCCGCCGCGTCGTCGAAGCCGCGGGCCTCACGCGCTACGTCGACTTCGACCTGCAGACGGCGATCTCGAGCGACGCCGGAGCCGGCCGCCCCGACATGGTGGTGCGCCTTCCCGGCGGCAAGTCTTTGGCGGTGGATGCCAAGGTCCCCCTCGACGCATATCTACAGGCCAGCGCGATCCCCGTCACGGCGCACGGCGACGACGGAGCCCGCCGCGCCGCATTCCTGACCAAGCACGCCCGCGCGGTGCGCGCCCACGTCGACGCCCTCGCGAAGAAGGCGTACTGGGCGGGGCTCACCACGAGCCCCGAGTTCGTCGTGTGCTTCCTGCCGAGCGAGTCGCTGCTGGCCTCGGCCCTTGACGAAGACCCGACGCTGCTCGACTACGCGTTCACGCGCCGCGTCGCCCTCGCCTCGCCCGTCAACCTCTGGGCGGTGCTCAAGACCGTCGCGTTCACGTGGACCCAGCAAGACGTCTCCGACGAGGCGCGCACGCTCTTCGCCCTGGGCACAGAACTCTACGAGCGCGTCGGCAAACTCGCCGAGCACGCGAACGATCTGCGCCGCGCGATCGAGAAGACGGTCGACAGTTACAACCGGTTCGCCGGATCGCTCGAGACACGTGTGCTCGTCACGGCGCGGAAGTTCCCCGGCATCGACGAGACCAAGCTCGATGCGGTCGCCGCTCCCGTCGCGATCGAGGCGACTCCCCGCCGATGGACCGCGCCGGAGATGATCGAGAACCTCGATGGCGCCGGCCAAGCCACCCCGTCACCGGTCGAGACGGCCGAGGCGACCGCGAGGGCCGACCTGGGTGTCATCCGCCAGCGAGCGGGGCTCGCCGACACGGAATCGTGAGCGCAAAGATCATCCCTCGCGATGCACGAATCCGTACCGGCATCGAGCCGGACGCGAGGGCCGAGAATGCGCGAGCCGCCGTCCGGGAGGCCAGCTTCCGAAAGACGAGAAGGTTCAGGCCCCGCCGGGAACCCAGCTCAACAGGCTCACCACGGCCGCAGAGACGGCGACGAACGCGCCGACCATCCACCACGCGCTGACCTCGTGACCCTCGTCGCGCCGGACGCGCAACAGCACGTCGGGGCGGCGCGCAGGGTCGACCGCGCTGGCGATGACCGCCTGTGCACCTGTCTGAGGTGCGGTCTGATTCGTCGGAGCTGTTGCCATGGACGATCCCCCTTCGGGTCTCGGAAGAACACAGCGTCGCCGTTGACACTCCTAGAGATTCTGCCAGACGGCCCCTCTGACACCGGTCACGCTTGCGTCACGACACGCCCGGCTGTATCTGCACGTCGAGGCGACGGCCGCGCGCCTCTCGCCGAACGCCGAAACAGCACCCCGCTGATGTCACGACTGCCCCGGGCGACCGCTCCATCCGCGAGATGCTGTCTCGGGAAACGACGAATTCAGCGCCGCGGCGTCACAGCCACTTCGACGTCAGGTGCTCGGAAGAAATGCGGCGGAGCGTTCCCGAGGCGCCGCGCAGCACGACGCTCTCGGTGTAGATGAAGTCGCCATCGCGGCGGACTCCCTGCACGAGCTGGCCGTCGGTCACGCCCGTGGCGACGAAGATCGTGTTCTTGCCCTTCACCAGACCATCGGCTTCGTAGACCTGGCCGTCGACGTCGAGGCCGGCATCCCGACCCTTCTCCTTCTCGTCGTCGGTCCGCGGGGCGAGCACGCCCTGGATGTGACCACCCAGCGCCTTGATCGCGCACGCGGTGACGATGCCCTCGGGGCTGCCGCCGATACCGACGCACATGTCGGTACGGGCGTTGTGGCGGGCGGCGTTGATGCCACCGGCGACATCGCCGTCGCTCATGAGGCGCGTGCCCGCCCCCGCCTCGCGGATCTCGGCGATGAGCTTCTCGTGACGCGGACGATTCAGCACCGAGACGACGATCTCGTCGACGGGCTTGCCGAGAGCCTTTGCCAGCAGACGGATGTTCTCGGCGATGGGGAGGCGGATGTCGACGACACCGACACCGGCGGGCCCGGTGACGAGCTTGTCCATGTAGAAGACGCTGGACGCGTCGAGCATCGTGCCCTGGTCCGACACGGCGATGACCGACAGGGCGTTCTGGCGGCCCGCGGCCGTGAGCGAGGTGCCGTCGATCGGGTCGACCGCGACGTCGCACTGGGGCCCGCGGCCGCTTCCGACACGCTCTCCGTTGTAAAGCATGGGGGCGTTGTCCTTCTCGCCCTCGCCGATGACGATCGTGCCGTCGAAGTTGACGGTGCTGAAGAACGCACGCATCGCGTCGACGGCTGCGCCGTCGGCGGCTTCCTTGTCGCCGCGGCCGATGAAGGGGACGGCGCGGATGGATGCCGCTTCGGTCGCCCTCACCAGCTCGAGCGCCAGGTTCCGGTCGGGGTGCAAAGGGCTCATGTCGGCAGTCAGGCTCACCATGGGGCCACTGTATCCAGCGATCCGGTGACAATCGCGGGATTTGACCGGACGTGCAACGAAGGAATCGCCGTTCTTAACGGTTCAGCAGAACCGCCCGGTTCCTGCCGCGCCCGCACCGTCACGATCCGGCGGCTTCGCTAGAGTGACGGTGTCCCGACAACACCAAGGAGCACCTCCATGCCCGTCGCTTCCCCTGAGCAGTACGCCGACATGCTGGACCGCGCGAAGGCCGGCGGCTTCGCGTATCCCGCGATCAACGTTTCGAGCTCGCAGACCATCAACTCGGTGCTCCAGGGCCTGACCGAGGCCGGCTCCGACGGCATCCTCCAGGTCACCACCGGTGGTGCCGACTACTTCGCCGGTCACACGGTCAAGGCCCGCGCCACCGGCGCCCTCGCCTTCGCCAAGTACGTGACCGAGGTCGCGAAGAACTACCCCATCACGGTCGCCCTGCACACCGACCACTGCCCCAAGGACGCGCTGCCCGGCTTCGTCCTTCCGCTGCTCGAGGCCTCCGAAGAAGAGGTAAAGGCCGGTCGCAACCCGATCTTCCAGTCGCACATGTGGGACGGCTCGGCCGTTCCCCTCGACGAGAACATCGACATCGCGGCGGAGCTCCTCCCCCGCATGAAGAACATCAACGCCATCCTCGAGATCGAGGTCGGCGTCGTCGGCGGCGAAGAGGACGGCGTGCAGCACGAGGGCTCGAACGAGGCCCTGTACACGACGGTCGCCGACGTGACCAAGGCCGTCGAGCGCCTCGGCCTCGGCGAGAACGGCCGCTACATCTCGGCCCTCACCTTCGGCAACGTGCACGGCGTGTACAAGCCCGGTGGCGTCAAGCTCCGCCCCGAGCTGCTCGGTGAGATCCAGGAGGGCATCGCCGCCGCCTTCGGCACCGGCCCCAAGCCCCTCGACCTCGTCTTCCACGGCGGCAGCGGCTCGACCGACGAAGAGATCGCCCTCGCGGTCGCCAACGGCGTCGTGAAGATGAACATCGACACCGACACCCAGTACGCCTTCACGCGCTCGATCGCGGGCTACATGTTCTCGAACTACGAGGGCGTGCTCAAGCTCGACGGCGAGGTCGGCAACAAGAAGCAGTACGACCCCCGCGCCTGGGGCAAGGTCGCCGAGTCGGCGATGGCCGTCCGCGTGGTCGAGGCCACCAAGCAGCTCGGCTCGTTCGGCCACTCGAAGAGCTGACACCTCGTCATCCCGCGAACGCCCCGGCTCTCACGCCGGGGCGTTCGTCGTTTCGGGATGCCGTGCCTCCGGCCCCCGCAGCTGTGCCGGAATCCCCCGCACGCGCCCCTCCTGCACGCCGAGACGGCATCTCGCTGACAACCGGGTGTCAGCCTGCAACGGACGAGTCAGCGAATTGCCGTCTCGCGCCACCGGCGCGGCAGGACGCCCCGCGCGATCGCACAGCCGCGCGGGGGTGCGCCGACCGGGGCCGGACGCGCCTCAGCCGCGGTACACCTCGAGCACCGTGGGCGCCCCGTCGGGCGACGAGAGCACCTCGATGGCATCCCCCGCTCGGATCTCTCCGGCGCGACGGACACGCAGGTAGGCGCCGAGGCGCCCCTCGTCCGAGAAGCGCTTGACCCAGCCACGCGCTGCCGACCCACCGACCCACCGGGCGAACGTCGCGCAGGGCGTTCGGGGCATCGTAACCTCGAGCTCGACGGTGTCGCCGATGCGCCAGACCTCGCCGATCCGCGCCCCGTTGACGTCGAGCCCCTCGACGCGGAGGTTCTCGCCGAACCATCCCGGGTGCAGCTCCCGACCGAGCTCGCCCTCCCAGAAGTCGGCGTCGTCCTGGGCGTAGGCGTAGACGGCCTTTTCCGGCCCGCCGTGGTGTTTGCGGCTCGCCTGCACGTCGGAGCGGACGCCGAGCTTGCCGACGCGGACCTTTCCCTCGAGCGGACGCTTGTCGATCGCCGTCACCCCGATCGACCCGGAATCCGGGCGCAGGCTGTGGACGACGCAGACGGCGACGAGTCGAGGCATGCGTCGATGCTAGAGCGTGCGGCGACGGAGCGCGGACGCGACCGTCAGTCGAACTCGCGCCGCATCACGACCGTGTCGCCGTCGAGGGAGCGGATCTCGACCGCGCCGATGTTCGAGGCCGAGAGGTCGGTCCCCGCGCTCAGTTCGGTGGTCGAGCCCGGGTCGGCGCGCCAGGTCGAGAGCACGCTCGTCGTTCCCGAGTCGTCGGTGATGGCGAGAGCGTAGGGCCAGCCCCCGGGCGGGGCGTCGAGCACCTGACCGGTGTACTGGCACACGAGGTCGATGCGGGTCCCCCACGGCGCGGAGGTGAGCTTCACCGAGGCCTCGAGGGGTGCACCGGCGACATCGTCGAGGGCGTAGACGGTCCCCGCCGACTGCTGCATCGCACTGTTCACGGCGAACACGCTCGGCACCGCGACCGTCACCAGGGCGATGGATGCCGCGAGCGTCCACGCGGTGATGCGCCGCTTCCGGCGACGCCGCGCGACCTCGACCACGCGTCCGCGCAGAGACGGATCGGGCGAGGCCAGCGGGATGGGGCCGGTCGTCGCGCTGAGCGCTCGGGCGCGTTCGGGCGACAGTCGCGAGAGGAGTCCCGCGGTCGGAGCCAATTCTGCGACGGAGGCGCGACAGATGGCGCACACCGCCAGGTGCGCTTCGAATTCGGCGCGGTCGGAGGCGCACAGCGCTCCGAGCACGTAGGCGCCGTCCGACATCGACAGACGTTCGTGATCGTCGTTCATCGGGTCACCCCCCTTTCCTGCAGCGCGAGCCGCAACGCCCGCACCGCGTAATGCAGTCGCGATTTGACGGTGCCCGTCGGGATGCCGAGCTCGTCCGCGGTCTGTGCGACGCTGCGTCCGCCGTAGTAGGCGCTGACGATGACGGCGCGGTGATCGGGTGTGAGGGTAGCGAGCGCCTCCTCGACCAGAAGCGCGTCGAACATCGCGTCGGTGTCGTCGTCGCGGACGGTCTCGGGGAGCTCGTCGACGGGCTGCTCGTGCCGGCGCCGCGCGCTCCGCGCCTCGTCGATGACGATGTTGCGGGCCACGGTGTACATCCACGAGCGCAGGGAGGCCGGGTCGTCGCTCATGACGCGTGGCGTACGCCACGCGCGCAGCAGCGTCTCCTGCACGACGTCGTCGGCGCCCGCGTGATCGCCGGTGAGGCTCACGACGTAACGCCAGACGGGGGTCGCGTGCGCGTCGTACAGCGCGGTCAGTTGCGCGTGGTCGTCTCGCACAGCGGCATCCCCTCTCCCTCTCCTTCTAGGAACACGGGATGCCGTGGGGTTCGGTTCAGTTCGAGACCGTGCCCATGACGGCCGTCAGGAACTGCGGGTCACTCGCCATGCCGATGAGCGACAGGACGGCCGCGATGACGGTCGAGACCAGCGCGCCGACGATCGGGATCCAGAACGAGATACGCCCGCGCTTCATGGACCGCCAGGTGAACATGGCGGTCAGAAGCCACCCGATGCCGGTGACGGCCGCGGCCGCCGCACCCCAGAGGTACCCGGCGGTCAGGTTGGTGAACGTCGCGTCGACCTGGAACACGCGCGCGAAGTTGTTCGCGTACTCGGGGAAATTGAGCAGCTGGATGATCGTGGTGACGACGGAGAACAGCCCGTAGATCAACAGACCGAACGTCACGATCCGGTCGACCTGGCCGCCGCGGGTGGTGGGGGCGGGCATGGGCCCGGGCTTCGCCGCGGAGCGGGGTTCGGGGGCATGCTCCGGCTGCGGGGCCACGCCCGCCTCGAGGGCCTCGGTCACCTCCGGACGGCGGATGCGCGCCCGCTGCTCCTCGGGGGTGGCGTACTCGCCGTACTGCGGGCGGGGACGAGCCTCGTCCGCCGCGGACGGGGTGCGCGGGTCGACGTCGCTCACGCGCGGCCCCGGCCGCCCAGTGCGCGCTCGTCGCGCTTGCCGCTGGCATCCTGTCGCAGCTCCTTGGGGAGCGAGAAGATCAGGTCCTCTTCGGCGGTGCGCACCTCTTCGACGTCGCGGTAGCCGGCCCCGGCGAGCTCTTCGAGGACCTCGGTCACGAGCACCTCGGGCACCGAGGCGCCGCTGGTGACGCCGACGGTCTCGACGCCCTCGAGCCATTCCTGCTTCACCTCGTCGACGTAGTCGACGCGATACGCGGCCTTCGCGCCGTGCTCGAGGGCGACCTCGACCAGACGCACGCTGTTGGAGCTGTTCGCCGAACCCACGACGATCACGAGGTCGGCGCCGACGGCGACCTTCTTGATCGCGACCTGGCGATTCTGGGTGGCATAGCAGATGTCGTCGGAGGGCGGATCCTGCAGCTCGGGGAAGCGCTCGCGCAGGCGCCGCACGGTCTCCATCGTCTCGTCGACCGACAGCGTGGTCTGCGACAGCCACACGACCTTCGACGGGTCGCGCACCTCGATGGTGTCGGCGTGGTCAGGAGAGTTCACGACGGTGACGTGCTCGGGGGCCTCTCCGGCGGTGCCCTCGACCTCTTCGTGGCCTTCGTGGCCGATCAGCAGGATCTCGAAGTCGTCGCGGGCGAAGCGCACGGCCTCGCGGTGCACCTTCGTCACGAGGGGGCACGTGGCGTCGATGGCCTGCAGACCCCGATCGGATGCCGCGGACACGACGGCTGGCGAGACACCGTGCGCGCTGAAGACGACGTGGGAGCCGGCGGGGACCTCGTCGACCTCTTCGACGAAGATCGCGCCCTTCTTCTCGAGCTCGGTCACGACGTGGATGTTGTGCACGATCTGCTTGCGCACGTACACGGGGGCGCCGTAGCGCTCCAGGGCCTTCTCGACGGCGATCACCGCTCGGTCGACACCGGCGCAGTAGCCGCGGGGTGCGGCGAGCAGCACCTTCTTCTTGCCCTGGACGGGGACGTCCTGAAGCCGCCCGCGTCGACCCGGGATGCGGGGAACGGGCAGGTGCACGGCAGGTGAGCTCACCCCTCGATTCTACGGGGGCGCCCCTGGACGACGGCCGAACCTCCCCGGCGCGACCCGGCCGGATAACATGGGACCTTTCCTCCCGAGAGACGTCCGGCTCTCGCGGCCCCCGCCGACGGCGTGCATCCCAGCGAGTGACATGACCTCTTTCCAGCCCGAGACCGTCGCAGGTCACGCCCCGCCCGCCGACAGCGTGCACCCCCGCGACTCCTCCACCGATGCCCCCACCTCGGTGTCACGACTGAACGACACGATCCGGGGTTTCATCGAGCGCTGGGGGTCGGTCTGGGTCGAGGGTGAGATCACCTCGTTCAACCGCCGCGGCGGCAACGTCTTCGGGCGGCTGAAGGACCTCGGCACCGAGTCGACGGTGGCCTTCCGCATCTGGTCGAGCACGCTCAACCGGTTGCCCAAAGACCTCAAGGTCGGCGACCACGTCGTCGCGTGCGTGAAGGCCGACTACTTCCCGCGCACCGGAGACTTCTCGTTCGCGATCTCGTTGATGCGACACGTGGGCTTGGGCGAACAGCTCGAGCGCCTCGAGCGCCTGCGCGTGCAGCTGCGTTCGGAGGGGTTGTTCGACCCCGTCCGCAAGAAGAAGCTGCCCTTCCTCCCCCACTGCATCGGTCTCATCACGGGCGAGAACTCGGATGCCGAGAAGGACGTGCACCGCAACGCCGAACTGCGCTGGCCCCGCGTCCGTTTCCGTACGCAGCACGCCGCCGTGCAGGGCGACCGGTGCGTTCCCGAAACGCTCGCGGCCCTGAGGATCCTCGACGCCGACCCCGAGGTCGACGTGATCGTGATCGCACGCGGCGGCGGGGATCCGCAGACGCTCCTCGGCTTCAGCGACGAGCGCCTGCTGCGTGCGGTGGCCGCGGCGTCCACTCCGATCGTCAGCGCGATCGGGCACGAGAACGACCGGCCGCTCCTGGACGAGGTCGCCGACGTGCGCGCTTCGACGCCCACCGACGCCGCCAAGCGCGTGGTCCCCGACGTCAGTGAGCAGCGGGCCCTCGTCTCGCAGTTGCGCGCCCGGCTGACCGGACGTCTCACCCAGCGCGTCCTCCACGACATCGCGCAGCTCGAACAGATCCGCTCGCGTCCCGCTCTGCGGAACCCGCACTCCCTGCTCACCTCCCGCGCGCAGGAGCTGTGGATGCTCTCGAACCGGGGGCGCGACATCGTCGATCGCCGCATAGAAGGAGAGCGTCGGCGCACCAGCGAGCTCGGGGCGGGGCTCCGCGCCCTCTCGCCGCTCGCCACTCTCGCCCGCGGGTACGCCATCGCCCAGCTCCCCGACGGCTCGGTGCTGCGCGACGCCGCCCACGCGCCGGCCGGAACCGCCCTGCGGCTCACGGTCGAGCAGGGAACCGTGGCCGCCCGTTCGGACGGCGCCGTGCCCGATGCCGTCGCACACGGCGCTTCCTCGGCCGACCTGGCCGGCTCCGCGGCATCCGTCGATCGTCCGCTCGACGACGAGGCACCCGGCGACGGGGTGTCGGTGGGGCGCGCCTAGAATGGATGCCATGACCGCGACGACCCCCGGCCCCGCCGTCGACGTCGCCACCCTGTCGTTCGAACAGGCCCGCGACGAACTCGTGCGCGTGGTCGCCGAACTCGAGCAGGGCGCCCCGACCCTCGAAGAATCCCTCGCGCTCTGGGAGCGCGGCGAGAAGCTCTACGCCCGCTGCGAGGAGTGGCTGCTCGGGGCCAAGCGCCGCCTCGACGCCGCCCGCGGCGAGGGAGACGACTGATGGCTCGCGTCGTCGCGCATCTCGGCCGACCCGAGACCCCGCAAGAAACCGCCGACCGCAAGGCCGAGTCCTCGCGTCGGTACCGCTCGAGCAAGACGTTCCGCAACCTCATCGCGGCCCTGCTCGTGACGGTCGCGGTCGTCCTGGTCGTCGTGGCGGCCGTCCCCCGCGGCGAGCCCGCGCCCCGCCCCGAGCTCGACGTGCCCGCGCTCGCGGCCGACATGCAGCGCGATCTCGGTCGACCGGTGCTCTCGCCGTCTCTCGGCGAGGGATGGCGCGTCAACCAGGCCACCACCGAGGGCGTCGGCGGCACCGAGGCGTGGACCATGGTCTACGTGCGATCGGGCGAAAGCGGGTTCCTCCGCGTCGCTCAGGGTCTCGACGCCGACGAGGCCTGGGTCGGTCAGGTCCTCGACGGCACGCGCAGTACCGAGACGACCGAGATCGACGGCATCACGTGGAACGTCTACCGCCCCTCGAACCCCTCGGGTACGGGCAATGTCGACTACGCCCTCGCCACCCCGGCCGGGCCCGACTACGTGCTCGTCTACGGCGATGCCGCCCCCGAAACCGCGGCCCTCGCGGCCGCCTCCGTCACATCGCAGATCGAGCAGTTGAGAGAGGTCCCGTGAGCGAGCGCATGAGCCCCCGTCAGGTCTGGCAGCAGATGGTGGAGGGCAACGAGCGTTTCGTCTCCGGCGCACCCGCGCACCCGCGTCAAGACGTGGAGCGTCGCACCGAGCTCGCGAGCTCGCAGCACCCGACGGCGGCGCTCTTCGGATGCTCCGACTCGCGCCTCGCCGCCGAGATCATCTTCGACGAGGGCCTCGGCGATCTGTTCGTCGTCCGCAACGCCGGCCAGGTCATCTCGGACTCGGTCATCGGCAGCCTCGAGTACGCCGTGGGCGTGCTGGAGGTCCCCCTCATCGTGGTGCTCGCGCACGACGCCTGCGGGGCGGTCGGCGCCGCGATCGAGAGCACGGGCGTCGACGCCCCGACCCTCCCCGCGTACATCTGGCGCCAAATCGCCCCGATCGTGCCCGCCGTCCGCCGCGTTCAGCGCGCCTCGGCCGTGGACGGCCACCTGCCCGACGTCGTCGACCCCGAGCTCGTGGGCCGCGAACACCTCCGCCACACCGTGGGCGAACTGCTGCGCGCCTCCGAGCTGATCAGCGAGGCCGTGGCCGAGGGCCGCGTCGCCGTGGTCGGCGCGAACTACCGCCTCGACGAGGGCGAGGCCTTCCCCGTCGTCATCGTGGGCGATGTCGACGACCCGCGCGTCGACGACCCCCGCGTCGAAGACGCCCGCATCTGACAACCGAACGAACGACCTGGAGGAACGACGACGTGACCGACATCGAGTACCGCATCGAACACGACACCATGGGTGAGGTGCGGGTCCCCAAGGACGCCCTCTACGCCGCGCAGACGCAGCGCGCCGTCGAGAACTTCCCCATCTCGGGCTCGGGCCTCGAGTCGTCGCAGATCGCGGCGCTCGCGCGCATCAAGAAGGCCGCCGCCCTCGCCAACAAAGAGCTCGGCACCCTCGACGGGGGCATCGCGGATGCCATCGCCCAGGCCGCCGACGAGGTCGTCACGGGCGCGCACGATGCGCACTTCCCGGTCGACACCTACCAGACCGGCAGCGGCACCTCCTCGAACATGAACATGAACGAGGTGCTCGCGACACTCGCGACCCGCATCCTCGGCGACACGGTTCACCCCAACGACCACGTCAACGCCTCGCAGTCCTCGAACGACGTCTTCCCCACCTCGGTGCACATCGCGGTCACCCAGGCCCTCATCACCGACCTCATCCCGGCGCTCCAGCACCTCGCGACGGCGCTCGAGACCAAGGCCGACGCCTGGAAGGGCATCGTGAAGTCGGGCCGCACCCACCTCATGGACGCCACGCCCGTCACCCTCGGTCAGGAATTCGGCGGCTACGCGCGCCAGATGCGCCTCGGCATCGAGCGCGTCGAGGCCGTC
The DNA here is from genome assembly GCF_029761935.1 of Microbacterium testaceum. Classification (NCBI taxonomy): domain Bacteria; kingdom Bacillati; phylum Actinomycetota; class Actinomycetes; order Micrococcales; family Microbacteriaceae; genus Microbacterium; species Microbacterium testaceum. The sequence continues at coordinate 35,200 of NZ_CP121699.1, read as the reverse complement.
CTCCCCCGCGTCGGCGAGGTGCCCCTCGGCGGCACGGCCGTCGGCACCGGCATCAACACCCCCCTCGGCTTCCCGCAGAAGGTCATCGAGCTGCTCGCGGCCGAGACCCAGCTGCCCATCACCGAGGCGAAGGACCACTTCGAGGCGCAGGCCAACCGCGACGGCCTCGTCGAGGCATCCGGAGCCCTCCGCACCATCGCGGTCTCGCTCACCAAGATCAACAACGACATCCGCTGGATGGGATCGGGCCCCAACACCGGCCTCGGCGAGCTGCACATCCCCGACCTGCAGCCCGGCTCCTCGATCATGCCCGGCAAGGTCAACCCGGTCGTCCCCGAGGCCACGCTCATGGTGTGCGCCCGCGTGATCGGCAACGACGCCACCGTCGCCTGGGCGGGCGCCTCGGGCTCGTTCGAGCTCAACGTCGCGATCCCCGTGATGGGCACCGCTCTGCTGGAGTCGATCCGCCTGCTCTCCAACGCGATGCGCGTGCTGGCCGACAAGACCATCGACGGCCTCGAGGCCAACGTCGCGCGCGCCGAGGCGTTCGCCGGCATGTCGCCCTCGATCGTCACGCCGCTCAACAAGGTCATCGGTTACGAGGCCGCGGCCAAGATCGCGAAGCACTCCGTCGCCAAGGGCATCACGGTGCGCGAGGCGGTCATCGACCTCGGCTACGTCGAGCGCGGAGAGATCACCGAAGAGGTGCTCGACGCCAAGCTCGACCTGCTGTCGATGACCCACCCGGGCTGATCGACCGCACCCGTACATCCACGACGCCGAGGCGCGCCATAATCAGAGGATGAGCCGCACGCCGAGACCCGTCTCGACGCGCGTGCGTTTCCTCGGCGCGATCCTCGGCGTCGTGCTGCTCGGCATGATCATCGCGGGCGGCGTCACGTTCCTCGTGCAGAGCGAGCGTGTCGTGGCCAATGCCGAGCGCCAGCTCGACGGTTTCGTCTCGACGCTGTCGACGAGCAGCCAGGATGCCGCCGCCCTCGTCGCCGCGACCATCCCCGGCCGCACCGATGGCACGGTGGCGCTCGACGGCACCCGCGTGCTCGCGACGACGCCGGCCCCGCCGGGTTTTTCCGTCGGCGACGACGCGGGGCTCGTGGCATCCCTCGCCGATCAGATCAGCCTCGGCAACGACCGGGGCCGCCTCGACAGCGATCACGGCCCCGTCCTGTACGCGGCCGTCGAGACGCGAGGCGGAGTCGTCGTGCAGGTCATCTCGATCGATCAGCGCATGGAGCTCGTCACGCTCTCGACCGTCACCTATGGGATCTCGGCGCTCGTGGTGCTGCTGCTCGTCGGGGTCGCCGGCTGGTTCGTGACGGGACGCCTGTTCTCGCCGCTCCGGCGTCTGCGCGACACCACCGACGCCATCACGATCGACGACCTGGGCACGCGCCTGCGCGCGCACGGGAACGACGAGATCTCCGACCTCACCACCTCGGTGAACTCGATGCTCGATCGCCTGGCGATGTCGGTCGACGCGCAGCGGCAGTTGCTCGACGACGTCCGGCACGAGCTGAAGACCCCCATCACGATCGTCCGCGGCCACCTCGAGATGATGAATCCCGCCGACCCCCACGACGTCACCGAGACGCGTGAGCTCGGCATCGCCGAACTCGACCGGCTCTCGCGACTGGTCGACGACATCGACACCCTGGCCGACGTCGAGAGCGGTGCGCTCGAGGCCGCGGTCATCGACGTCGGGGCGCTCACCGACCGCGTCGCCGAACTCGCCGGCGCCATCCCCGGCCACACGTGGACGATCGACCAGCGGGCTCGCGTCCGCATCCACGGCGACGCGGACCGCCTCGTCCAGGCATGGCTGCAGCTGGCCGACAACGCCGCGAAATACACCCCCGAGGGCACCTCGATCGAGATCGGCAGCACGGCCGACGACACGACGGCGCACCTCTGGGTGCGCGACCACGGCCCCGGCATCCCGCCCGCCGCACGTCATCGCGTCTTCCGCCGCTTCGACCGGCTCTCGACCGGGCGCGGAGTGGACGGATCGGGGCTGGGGCTGTCGATCGTGGATGCCATCGCCAAGGCGCACGACGGACACTGCACCGTCGGCGACACTCCCGGCGGTGGCGCGACCGTGGCCCTGCACATCCCCGTGACCGGGGCCCAGTCCCCCGCGGAGCTCCCAACGCCCGTGCGCGCCGGTGACGTCGTCATGCAGAGAGAGGCCACCGGATGACTCGCATCCTTATCGCGGAAGACGAGGAACGCATCTCGGCGTTCGTCGCGAAGGGACTGGAGTCCGCGGGCTATCAGACCCTCATCGTCGCCGACGGGGCGGAGGCCCTCGACACCGCACTGTCGGGCGACGTCGACCTCGTCCTCCTCGACGTCGGGCTGCCCACGCTCGACGGCTTCGAGGTGCTGCGGAGCATTCGCGGCCAGGGGTCGCAGATCCCGGTCATCATGCTCACCGCCCGCACGAGCACGAGGGACACCGTCGACGGGCTCGACGCCGGGGCCAACGACTACGTCGCCAAACCCTTCAAGTTCGACGAGCTCCTCGCCCGCGTACGGTCGCGCATGCGCGAACCGATGACCGTGGGACCGATGACGGTCGCGCACGGAGACGTCTCGCTCGATGTCCTCGCGCGGCGGGCGACGGTCGGCAGTCGCGAGATCGACCTGAGCGCGCGCGAGTTCTCGCTGGCCGAGGAGTTCATCCGCCACGCGGGTCAGGTCCTCAGCCGCGAGCAGCTGCTCAGCCGCGTCTGGGGGATGGACTTCGACCCGTCGTCCAACGTGGTCGATGTCTACGTGCGATATCTGCGGGCCAAGATCGGCCAATCCCATATCGTCACCGTGCGCGGCGCGGGCTATCGCTGGGAATGACGTAGAAAACCCGAAAACCCCCGGCGGGGGAACCGGGGGTTTGGGGAGACGCCCACGGTGGTCTTCCGACTCACCCGAAGAGCGGTGACCTGCACGTGACGTTCTCGTGTTTTTCCTGGGGGAACCGCCGAGGCGGGTGACGAGGTCTCCCTCGTCGATGGCTCTACTCTGACGGGCCATTGTGAGAACCCGGCGAGCCCCGAATGAGAACCCTCTCATCTTCCGTCGCGGCCTCGCCCCGCGCGGTCCAGCCCGGTCGAGGTACGCCTCAGCCACTCCGGTACAGACAGAGAGGGGCCGGGATGCCACGGCATCTCGGCCCCTCTCTTCTCACCGTTACGAGAGCTCGCCGGCCTCCAGCAGCTCCGTCACGAGCGCGGCGATGGCCGAACGCTCGGACCGCGTGAGGGTGACGTGACCGAACAGACCGTGGCCCTTGAGCGTCTCGATCACCGAGGCGACGCCGTCGTGCCGACCGACGCGCAGGTTGTCGCGCTGGCCCACGTCGTGCGTCAGCACCACGCGGGAATTCTGGCCGATGCGGCTCAGCACGGTGAGCAGCACGTTGCGCTCGAGCGACTGCGCCTCGTCGACGATCACGAACGCGTCGTGCAGTGACCGGCCGCGGATGTGCGTGAGCGGGAGCACCTCGAGCAGACCCCGAGCGAGCACCTCTTCGAGCACGTTGCCCGAGACGACCGAACCCAGCGTGTCGAAGACCGCCTGCCCCCAGGGGCCCATCTTCTCGGCCTGGTCGCCGGGGAGGTAGCCCAGCTCCTGACCGCCGACGGCGAAGAGGGGGCGGAAGACGATGATCTTCTTCTGCTGCTGACGTTCGAGCACGGCCTCCAGCGCCGCGCACAACGCGAGCGCCGACTTCCCGGTGCCGGCCCTGCCGCCGAGCGAGACGATCCCCACCTCGGGGTCGAGGAGCAGGTCGAGCGCGATGCGCTGCTCGGCCGAGCGCCCGTGGAGGCCGAACGCGTCGCGGTCACCGCGCACCAGGCGATACTCCCCCTTGCCGGTCACCCGGCCGAGCGCCGATCCGCGCTCGGAGTGGATGACGAGGCCGGTGTTGATCGGCAGCCCCTTCACCGTTTCGCTGACGCCCACTTCGGTCTCGTAGAGGTCGGAGATCTCATCGCCCGAGAGGTCGATCGAGGCGATCCCGGTCCACCCGGAGTCCATCGCCTGCTCGGCGAGGTACTCCTCGGTGCTCAGACCGAGGGATGCCGCCTTCACGCGCATCGGGAGGTCCTTCGACACCACGGTGACCTCGGCGCCGTCCTGCGCGAGGTTCATCGCGACGGCCAGGATGCGGCTGTCGTTGCCGCCGGTGCGCATCCCCGAGGGCAGCACCTGCTGGTCGGTGTTGTTCAGCTCGACGCGGAGCGTGCCGTCGGTCCCGACCGGGACGGGGAAGTCCAGGCGGCCGTGCTCGATGCGGAGCTCGTCGAGGTGACGCAGGGCCTGGCGGGCGAAGTACCCGATCTCGGGGTCGTGACGCTTCCCTTCCAGCTCGGTGATCACCACGACGGGGATCACGACGGAGTTCTCGGCGAAGCGGAAGAACGCTCGCGGATCACTCAGCAGGACGGAGGTGTCCAGGACGTACGTGCGAAGAGCCTGGTCGACTCCCGCTTCGGACTCGGTGCTCTCGACGACGTGACGCTGGTCGTACGGTGCTCGTGCAGTCACAACCCACTCCCGACCCGGGTGAATCACCCGGTTGTCACGAGTCGACCTGTGGGTCACGAGTCGCGATCCGAAGGTCGACTCGACCGGACTCCGTGTCCGATGTGATCACCGTACGACTTGGCGACACCCTCGTGGGTCGTTAACACGCTGCGAATATGACGAGTTCGTGAACACCGCGTTCGCGCGGCTCGCGACCGCGAAGTAGTTCACCGGATGCCGTGCGCCGGCGCCGCCGCGCGGGGCGGGTGCTACTGCCCGAAGCGTCGGTCGCGCGCCGCGAAGTCGCGGATCGCGCGGAGGAAGTCCACCTCGCGCAGGTCGGGACCGAGGGCCTCGACGAAGTAGAACTCCGAGTGCGCGGACTGCCAGAGCAGGAAGTCGCTGAGCCGCTGCTCGCCCGAGGTGCGGATGACGAGGTCGGGATCGGCCTGGCCGCCCGTGTACAGGTGCTCGCCGATCTGCTCCGGGGTGAGACTCGCGGCGAGCTCTTCGAGGGACCCACCCGACTGATCGTGCTTGGCGATGATCGAGCGCACGGCATCCACGATCTCGCTCCGCCCGCCGTACCCGACGGCGAGATTGACGTGCAGACCCTTGTGCCCCCGCGTGCGCTCGGTGACCTCGTGCAGCACCTCGGCGAGCTCCGTCGGCAGGCCCTCGGCGCGGCCCACGTGCTTGACCCGCCAGTTCGGCTCGTGCGAGAGCTCCGCGGCCAGCTCGGCGATGATCTCGAGCAGGTCCTGCAGCTCCTGGCTGTCGCGCTTGACGAGGTTGTCGTTCGAGAGCAGGTACAGCGACACCACCTCGATGCCGAGGTCGTCGCACCAGCGGAGGAACTCGTGCATCTTGGCCGCCCCCGCGCGGTGACCGTGCGCGGCGCTGTCGTAGCCGAGCTGCCGCGCCCACCGACGGTTGCCGTCGATCATCATCGCGACGTGGTGCGGCACGGTGGCCGGCATGCGACGGCGAAGGCGCGAGATGTAGAGACGGTAGAGGGGGCCCCGCCCCTCGTTCTTCCGCATACGCGCCACCCGCCTACGCTACCGCGTCACGGGCGGCGTCACGGGTCTGAAACGGGTGAGGCTTCCTGGGGGAACGGTGAGCGGATCGCCCATGTACCACCCGGAGCATGGGTGCCGACGTAGGGTCGAAGCGTGACGAGCTCAACCCCCGCAGACGGCCCCGACATGCCCCAGCTCCCCCTCTTGGAGGCGGGCGCTCTGGGCGCGCAGGCCGATCTCAAGCCCACCTGGCGCGGCTGGATCCACGCGGGCACGTTCCCCGTCGCGATCGTCGCCGGCATCGTCCTGATCGCCCTCGCCCAGGGCACGCCCGCCAAGTGGGCGGCGGCGGTGTTCATGGCGACGTCGATGCTGCTGTTCGGCAACTCCGCGCTCTACCACCGCTTCCGCTGGAAGCCGAAGACGCTGGCCGTGCTCAAGCGCATCGACCACGCCAACATCTTCCTGCTGATCGCCGGCACGTACACGCCCCTGGCCGTCCTGGCCCTGCCGACCCCCAAGACCACGCTGCTGCTGTCGATCGTGTGGGGTGGGGCGATCCTCGGCATCCTGTTCCGGGTCTTCTGGATCAACGCTCCGCGCTGGCTCTACGTCGCGCTGTACCTCGCGCTCGGCTGGGCCGCCGTGATGTACCTGGGCGACCTGCTCGCGGCGAACGTCGCGATGATGGTGCTGGTCGTCGTCGGCGGACTGCTCTACACGGCCGGCGCGATCGTCTACGCGCTCAAGAAGCCCAACCCGTGGCCGGGGCACTTCGGGTTCCACGAGATCTTCCACGTGTGCACCGTCCTGGCGTTCCTCTGCCACTGGACGGCGTGCCTGCTGATCTCGCTCGCCCCCGCGTATCACGGCGGCTGATCCCGCCGAAGCTCTCGCGTGAGTCGCCACGATCTGTCGCTTCCGTAGGGTCTAAGGCGACAAAAATTGGCGACTCACACGACGCAAGCGGCGCCGAGGTCTCCGGCGTCCGCTCAGCGGCGGGGAGCCGCCGGGTCGATGTCTTCGTCGTCGGTCTCGCTCGCGGCCTGGGCGGCGCGCGCCTGCTCCTCGGCATCCAGCTCCGCATTCACTTCTTCGCGGTACCGACCACGGCGGATGCGACGCAGCATGTCCCACACGAGCAGGAAGACCGCGACGCCGATGAAGGCGATCGCGGCGAAGCCGAGCGGCCCGGGCGTCACGATCGACTCGTCGGGGGTGACGACCGGGGAGGGTGTGGTCGCGAGAGCGACGATCACGGAGTGCATGGAGTCCTTCGGTCCGGGCGGAAGCGCGTAGCCTGGTACTCCAGCCTAAAGCCCGGGGAGACCATGACGACGCAAGCCCTGCTCGACGACCGTTACGGGCGCACGCGGTCGCCCCGACGGCGCATCGTCGGCTGGTCGATCGTCGCGGTGCTCGCGCTCGGAGCCATCGGGTATCTCGGCTACACGACGTTCGCCAGCAGTGCCGCCTCGGTCACGGCCACCGACACCGGCTTCACCGTCACCGACGACAAGTCCGTCACGGCGAGTTTCCAGATCACCGCCCCCGTCGGCAAGCCGGTCGCCTGCGCCCTCGAGGCACGCGACGAAGACCACGGCACCGTGGGCTGGAGGGTCGTGCAGTACCCGGCATCCGACGACGCATCCCGCGCCTTCTCCGAGACGATTCCGACGCTCTCGCTGGCGACCACGGGTTTTGTCAACGCCTGCTGGGTGCCGTAAACTCGCGGAATCACGACGCGCCCCGGCTCGATGCCGGGGCGTTCGACATATCCCCCGCCGGCGGCCGCACGCGTGCCGTCAGCGCCTCGACGAAGGAGTACCCGTGTCCAACGACGCTCAGGTGACGTTCCTCACGCAAGACGCCTACGACCGCCTTCACAACGAACTCGAGCACCTCTCGACGACGGGCCGGGAAGAGATCGCCAAGCGCATCGAGGCCGCCCGCGAAGAGGGAGACCTCAAAGAGAACGGCGGCTACCACGCAGCCAAGGACGAGCAGGGCAAGCAGGAGGCCCGCATCCGTACCCTGCAGCAGCTGCTCAAGGACGCCAAGGTCGGCGAAGCGCCCGAGAGCCACGGCGTCGTCGAGTCGGGCACCGTCGTGACCGCGATCGTCGCGGGCGGCGAGGAGAAGTTCCTCCTCGGCAACCGCGAGATCGCGGCCAACTCCGAGCTCGACGTCTACAGCGAGGCCTCGCCCCTCGGCGCGGCCATCATGGGCCTCAAAGAGGGCGACAAGGGCTCGTACACCGCGCCCAACGGCAAAGAGATCTCGGTCGAGGTCGTCAAGGTCGAGACGTACTCGGGCCAGTAACCCGCCTGTCGCCCGCGAGCCGCTCCCCCGTCATCGGGTGGGCGGCTCGCGGCGTTTCTCAGCGGTACGACCCAGGGATCGCGCCGCGTCACGCGCTGACCGTGTCGCAGTGCCCGCGCGGCCCGTTCCCCCGCGTATCGGGGCGCCCTCGGTGCACGGGGGCGCACGCCGACCGCCCCGGTGCACGCGGGACGCCCCGGTGCGTGCCTGCGCGGAGGGACGCACCCAGGGACGGGTCGGCTGGGAACGGGACGCCCGCCGTGCACGGGGCGCCCGCCGCGCACGGGGGGGGGGGGGGGGGGGCACGCCGACCAGCCCGGTGCACGCGGTGCGCCCCGGTACGACCAGGCGGCGTCAGTTCGGGACGACGGTCGCGACGAACCCGGCGTCCTCGAGCGTCTGGATGACCAGAGCGCGGTGTTCCTCACCGCGCGTCTCGACGCTCAGCTGCAGGATCACCTCGCTGATCTGCAGTCCCTGACCGTGGCGCGTATGCAGCACCTCGATCACGTTGGCGCCCACGCCGGCGAGCAGCTCGGACACCCGAGCGAGCTGGCCCGGGCGGTCGGGCAGCGGAATGCGCAGGGACATGTAGCGACCGGATGCCGAGAGCCCATGCGCCACGACCCGTTGCAGCAGGAGGGGGTCGATGTTGCCCCCCGAGAGGATCGTGACGGTCGGGCCGGTCGCTTTCACCTTGCCCGCCAGGATCGCGGCGACACCCACGGCCCCCGCCGGTTCGACGACCTGCTTGGCGCGCTCGAGGAGGACGAGGAGCGCTCGCGCGATGTCGTCCTCGGTCACGGTGACGACCTCGTCGACGTACTGGCGGATCAGTTCGAAGGGCAGGTCACCGGGGCGGGCGACGGCGATGCCGTCGGCGATCGTCGGCGTCGTCTCGACCTGCATGGGGTATCCCGCGGCGAGCGACGAGGGGTAGGCGGCGGAGTTGTGCGCCTGCACGCCGATGATGCGGACCTCGCGCCCCTCGGCGGCCGCCCGGGCCTTCACCGCGGCGGCGACGCCCGCGGCGAGCCCTCCCCCGCCGATCCCGACGATGACCGTCTCGAGGTCGGGCATGTCCTCGACCAGCTCGAGGCCCAGCGTCCCTTGACCCACGACGATGTCGCGGTGGTCGAAGGGGTGGATCAGCACGGCTCCCGTGCGCTCGGCGAACTCAGCGGCAAGGCGGAGCGGCGTCTCGACGGTCGCGCCCTCGAGGATCACCTCGGCGCCATACCCTCGCGTGGCAAGGAGCTTGGGCACGGGCACGCCCAACGGCATGAAGATCGTCGCCGCGATGCCGAGCTGCTGCGCGGCCAGGGCCACGCCCTGAGCGTGATTGCCCGCGGATGCCGCGACGACGCCGCGCGCGCGCTCCTCGGCCGTGAGACGCGAGAGGCGGTAGGTCGCGCCGCGGATCTTGAACGAACCGGTGCGCTGGAGGTTCTCGAGCTTGAGGCTCACCGGCACGCCGAGGAGCTCGGTCAGGTGCAGCGACTCATCGAGCGGGGTTCGCGTGATGATGCCGCGCAGGTTCTGCGCGGCATCTTCGAACTCGGCCAGGGTGGGAGTGTCGTTCATGATCTCCTTCCGCGCTCGCGCGGGACGGTCCGCCAGATCAGATCCGGGGATGCCAAAACCTCACCGTCGCGCTTCCACGCCTTGGTGCTCAGATAGACGGCGACGACGTTCACGAATGCGGCGAGCGGCACCGCGAAGAGCGCTCCGGCGATGCCGCCGACCATCGCGCCGCCCGCCACCACGAGCACGACCGCGAGGGGGTGCACCTTCACTGCGGAGCCCATGAGGATCGGCTGCAGGATGTGGCTCTCGATCTGCTGCACGGCCAACACGACGATGAGCATGAACAGGGCGATGAGCGGACCGTTGTAGACCAGCGCGATGAAGACGGCGAGGGCTCCCGTGGCGACGGCGCCGACGAAGGGGATGAACGCGCCGAGGAACACAAGGACGGCGATGGGGATCGACAGCGGCACACCCAGCAGGAAGGCACCCAGGCCGATACCGATCGCGTCGATCGTGGCGACGAGCAGCTGCGTGCGCGCGTAGCTCTTCACGGTGCGCCACCCCGCGCGACCGGCTCCGTCGACGGCGGGACGCGCGACGCGCGGGAACAACCGGGTCGTCCAGCGCCAGATGCCGGCGCCGTCGGCGAGCAGGCAGAGGAGGATGAACAGCGTCAGGAGCACGCCGGTTCCGACGTGACCGATCGTGGTGCCGATCGCCAGAGCGCCGGTCCAGAGCACCTCCGCCTGCTGCTGCAGGAAGGTGCCCGCCTGTCGGAGCCCGTCATCGATCTGCTGGGCGCTCAGGTGGAGCGGACCGTCGATGAGGTACTGGCGGAACTGCGAGATGGCTTCGACGGTGCGCTGACGCACCGAACCGAACTCTCGCGTGATCTGCCAGACGGCCAGCCAGACCAACCCCGAGATGACGGCGATGGTACCGAGGACCGTAACGACGATGGCCAGCCACTTCGGCCACCGGTGGCGCTGCAGGAACGAGAAGGCCGGCCACACCAGCGCGGTGACGAGGATCGCGATGAGCAGCGGCACGACCAGCAGCTTCAGCTGGATGACCACGAACACCACGACGGCCAGGGCGGCCGCGATCACGAGCAGGCGCCAGGCATAGGCCGTGGCCTGCCGCAGCGCCGGAGGCACCGGCGGTTGCAGGTCGCTTGAAAGCGTGCGCCGCTTGAGGGCGTCGAGGAACGATCCGCGAGGTTCGGGATCAGTGTCGCTCATCCCGTCAGCCTACCGCCGCCCTCCGACATGCACCGCCGAGCATGTCGGAGGTGGCCGATACGGTGACAGACATGACCACGACGCTCCGTCGCGCCGACGCCCGCCGCATCGCCTTGGCCGCCCAGGGCTTCGCCCGCCCCCGGCCCGGCACCGTCGGCACCCGGCAGATCACCAGCGCTCTGCACCGCATGCGCATCCTTCAGATCGACTCCGTCAACGTCTTCTCGCGCTCGCACTACATGCCGCTATTCGCGCGCCTCGGCGCCTACGACACGGCCCTGCTCGACAAGCTGGCCTTCGCCCGGCGTCCGTCGTGGGTGGAGTCGTGGGCGCACGTCGCCTCGCTGGTGTCGGTCGACGACTGGCCGCTGCTGCAGTTCCGCCGCGACGATCTGCGGGCGAAGTACGGGCACGATGCCTGGGCCGAGGCCAATCAGCCCCTTCTGCAGTGGCTCCGCGGCGAGCTCGCCGACCGCGGCCCGCTGCGCCCGGCAGAGATCGATCACGACGCGCGCAGCGGGTCGCGTGGGTCGTGGTGGGGCTGGGACGACGTCAAGAACGGCCTGGAACGCCTGTGGCTGTTCGGAGAGGTGGCCATCGCGGGGCGGCGCGGTTTCGAGCGCCGCTACGCCCTGGCATCCGACGTCCTGCCCTCCGAGGCCCTACAGACCGCCGTCCCCCGTGCCCAGGCGATCGCCGAGCTGGTGCGCCGCGCCGCTGTGGCCTACGGCGTCGCGACGGCCGCCGACCTGGCCGATTACTGGCGCATCCGCGATCGTCCGGCGGTGATGGCCGCGATCCGCGATCTCGTCGACGACGGAGAGCTGATCCCCGTCGAGGTCGACGGCTGGGCGATCGCCGCTCGCCCCGCCAAGGCGTGGCTGCACCGCGACGCCGCGCGCCCCCGCAGAGTGGATGCCACGGCGATCCTCACCCCGTTCGACCCGGTGGTGTGGTTCCGCAACCGCGCCGAGCGTCTGTTCGACTTCGACTACCGCATCGAGATCTACACACCGGCCCCACAACGCCGGTTCGGGTACTACTCGCTGCCCGTCCTCGTCGGAGACGACGTGGTCGGCCGGGTGGACCTCAAGGCCGATCGCGCGTCGAGCGCCCTGCGCGTGCAGTCCGCGTGGTGGGAGCAGGATGCTCCCCGGGATGCCGCCGAGCGCGTCGCCGCCGAACTGCTCGCGGCAGCGCGCTGGCAGGGTCTGGACCGCGTCACCGTGTCGCGGTGGGGCGATGCCGCCGAAGAACTCGCCGGGGCTCTCCGGGCAGAGCGGCACGACCACCCCGATGGCCGTACGAACTGAAACGCGCCGCCTCTGCCGAAGCGGAAAGGGCGCGATTCGTCAGAACTGCACGCGGGGCGGTTCGGCGATCGCGGCGCCGTCGATGACCTCGAAGAACTCCCGCTCGTGGAAGCCGAGCTGACGGGCGAAGAGGTTGTTGGGGAACACCTTGATCTTGGTGTTCAGCTCGCGCACTCCGCCGTTGTAGAACCGGCGCGACGCCTGGATCTTGTCCTCGGTGTCGACGATCGAGTGCTGGAGCTGCAGGAAGTTCTGGCTGGCCTGGAGCTGCGGGTACGCCTCGGCGACCGCGAACAGCGACTTCAGCGCCTGCTGCATGTGGCCCTCGGCGACACCGGCCTCGGCAGGGCTCTGCGCCGAGAGCGTCTCGGCGCGGGCGCGCGTGACGTTCTCGAACACGGCCTTCTCGTGAGCCGCGTACCCCTTCACCGTCTCGATGAGGTTGGGCAGCAGGTCGGCGCGTCGCTTGAGCTGGACCGTGATGTCACTCCACGCCTCGTCGACGCGCACGTTCAGCGCGACGAGGGCGTTGTAGGTGGCCCACAGGTAGATGCCGGCGATGATCAGGATGCCGACGATCACGATGACCGGTACGAGCCACTCCCACATAAGTCCCCACACTCCGTTCGAGAGGTTGCCCTTCAGTGTAACCGCGGGCCGCACCGCGTTACGGGCAGTGGCCGGGACTCCCAGGCGATGTCCACGAGACGGAGCACTGGTACCCCCGGTGGGACTCGAACCCACACTGAAGCGATTTTAAGTCGCCTGCCTCTGCCATTGGGCTACGGGGGCCCGAGCCTCCACCGTATCGCGGGGCGGCCGTGCGCCCGGCGCGCGAGGTTCCTCACCCGTTATGGGGCGGCGAAAGTGGCCCCGGGGCGTCGTAGGTGGCCCCGGGGCCACGACGAGACGCCGCACCGCCCCGACCACGCACGCCCGGCACAGCCACCCCGACGCGCGGACCCCGCAACCCGGCGCCTCGACCGGCGAAGCGCACGACGGCGCGGGCACGTCGCCCCGCGGCATCCGGAAACGACGAGACCCCCGCACCCAGGGCGCGGGGGTCTCGAACGAGGGCTTACTTGGCTACGACGGGCTCGGCCTTCTTCTCGGCCGGAGCCGCGGGGGCCTCGGCGGCGGGAGCAGCCGGACGCGGACGCGCGGCGAACTCCTCGAACGCGGCGCGCGGCTTCTGAACGGCCTCGAGGTTGACGACCTCGCGACCGTGGAAGAAGTTCTGCATCCAGTCGCCGACCACGCGGAACTTGCGCTCCCACGTGGGCATGGCCAGGCCGTGGTACCCACGGTGGGCGAACCACGCGATGAGACCGGTCAGAGCGATGTTGCCCGACTGGAACGCACCGTTGTACAGGCCCAGGCCGGCGACGGCGCCGAGGTTCTTGTGGTTGTACTCCTTGGGCTCTTCGCCGCGAAGGACGGCCACGAGGTTCTTGGCCATGAGCTTGCCCTGGCGCACCGCGTGCTGCGCGTTGGGGACGCAGAAACCGCCGACACCGCCACCCGAGAGGTCGGGAACCGCTGAAACGTCGCCGGCGGCCCAGGCACCCTCGACGATTTCGTCGTCGGTTCCGACGCGCAGGTCGGGGCGGGTGCGGATACGACCGCGCTCTTCGACGGGGAGGTCGCTGCCACGGACGACCGTGGGGTTGGCCATGACTCCGGCCGTCCAGATGATCAGGTCGGTCGGGAGGTTCTCACCGGTGGAGAGCTCGACGATGCCGTCGACGGCACCCTTGACCTGCGTGTCGAGGTGCACGAAGGCACCCTTCTTCGCGAGGTCGGCGAGAACCCACTCGCTCGTCTTCTGCGAGACCTCGGGCATGATGCGCCCCATGGCCTCGATGAGGTGGAAGTGCGTGTCGTCGAACGACAGGGTCGGGTACTGCTTCAGCAGCGACGACGCGTAGGCACGGAGCTCGGCGAAGACCTCGATACCGGCGAATCCGCCGCCGACGACCACGACGGTCAGCAGACGGTCGCGCTCGGGGCCGGCCGGCAGCACCGACGCCTTGTCGAAGTTCGACGTGAGGCGGTCGCGGATGGCGACGGCCTCTTCGATCGTCTTGAGTCCGATCGCGTTGTCGGCGATGCCGGGGATCGGGAAGGTGCGCGAGACGGCACCGGCGGTCACGACGATGTGGTCGTAGCTCTGCTCGAAGGTCTCGTCACCGGCGATCGGCGTGATCGTCGCGGTCTTGGTCGCGTGCGAGATGCCCGTGATCTTGCCCGCGATGACCGTCGTGCGCTTGAGGTGGCGGCGAAGGCCCACCACGACGTGGCGCGGCTCGATCTCGCCCGCAGCGACCTCGGGGAGGAAGGGCTGATACGTCATGTACGGCAGCGGGTCGACGAGCGTGACGTCGGCTTCGTTACGGCCGAGGAGCTTCTCGAGCTTCCAGGCGGTGTAGAAACCTGCATAGCCCCCACCGACGATGAGGATTCTGGGCACGGTAGTGGTCACGATGTGAGGGACTCCTCGTTTGTGGTGCGGCTCGGCTCGCGGGAGACGCGCGCCTGTCGGATTCGCCGGGCAGCAGCAGTGACACCGAGCGCAATCATTATAGCGGCCAGTGTGGCGGCACCGAGCGGCAGCGATCCGTACAGAACGCTATCGCGAGACGGTAGCAGGGGCGAGCCCGCCGCCGGCGCGGCTTCGATCGGCGGCAGCGGGGGGATGACGACCGGGGTCGAGCTCGGCTCGGGCGACGGCTGCGCGTCCGCCCGGCGGTACAGCCGGATCCATTCCTCGAGGCTACCCAGCGGGTTCTCCGACACGGTCTCGACCCGCGCCGACACGGCGGCCGCGGCATCCACCAGACCGTATCCGTAGAGCTTGTCGGGCCGCGCGGAGGCGCCCGCGGCCGGCTTCGCTGTCTGGATCAGGCGGTTGAGGACGTTGTCGGCATCCATTCCCGGATGCGCGGCGCGGACGAGAGCGGCGATGCCGGCGACGATCGGGGCGGCGCCACTCGTTCCGTTCCACTGCACCAGGGTGCCGTCGGCCGAGACGCCGATGAGCCGCTCGCTCGGGGCGGAGAGCCCGATGGTGATGCCCTGCGTCGACGCGTCGTTGCTCGCCGCGCCGGTCGGGTCGACGCCTCCCACGGCGAGCACCCCCGGAATGGTGGCCGGGGCGCCGACGCGGTCGGTGCCGCTCCCCCGGTTGCCCGCGGCCACCACGATCACGACGTCGTGGTCGAAGGCGTACTCGAAAGCGGTATCCCAGCTGGTGTCCCAGTCGAGGGTGTTGGTCGTCAAGGACATATTGATGACAGTCGCACCGTTGTCGACCGCCCAGCGGATGGCGTCCGCGATCTGGTCGGTGAAGGGCTTGGTGCTCGCAGCACCGAAGCCGACCGAGATGGACAGCAGCTCGGCTTCGGGCGCCACGCCGATCATGCCGCGACCGTTGCCGGTGCCGCGCGCCGCGGCGAGAGAGGCCACCCAGCTGCCGTGGTTCGCGTCGACGGCACCGACAGGGGTGCGTCCGTCGGCGGCCCCCACGCCCGAGACGTCGGTGCCACCCGCGACGGCTCCGTTGAACTCGGCGGGACCGCGCCCGATCCCGGTGTCGATGACGGCGATCTTCTGCCCCGCGCCGCGCGTCGTCTTCCAGGCCTCTCGGACGCCGTACTGGTCGAGCCAGTACTCGCCCGCCCGGACCGAGTCCGTCGGATCCTCAGGCACAGGATTGGCGGGCGCCTGCGGACTGACCGACGCCGGGACCGACACGGCCGCCGCGGGCATGGTCGTCGCGCCACTCAGCACCGTCACGAGAAGGACGGATGCCACGACGGCGACGACGCGCTTCATCCGCCGGTCCCGGGGCTTTCGCACTGGCACCGCTCGGGCGACCAGGTGCCGCGCGCGAGGGCGCGGTCGCCGATCGGATTGACGCCGGGGCCGGCCGCGAGCGCGTGCCCCGCCAGGGCGTGCAAGCACTTCACGCGCGTGGGCATGCCCCCGGCCGAGATGCCGGCGATCTCTTCGGGCTCGCCGTACGCTGCGCGGTCGCGGAGGTAAGCCTCGTGGGCCGCGCGGTACTGCTGTTGCAGCTCTTCGTCTTCGGCGAGCTCGTCGGAGAACTCCTTCATGACGTGCCCCGCCTCGAGCACCGACATCGCCGCCGTCGCGGCGGGGTGGGTGAGGTAGTAGAACGTGGGGAACGGGCTGCCGTCGTCGAGACGCGGCGAGGTCGCCACCACGGTCGGATTGCCGCACACGCAGCGCGCGGCGATCCCCACGACGCCGCGCGGTACACGGCCGAGCTGCGACTGCAGGACGGCCAGGTCGGCGTCGGAGGCGGGGGGAAGCGTTGCGGTAGTCATCGACTCCAGGGTACCCGGGGTCTCCGACACTCCGTCGGGGCCGCTCAGCCGGCCGGGGCGTCGGGCGCGGGAGTCGGGTCCGGGACGCCGATTGTGATGTCGGGGACGGCGACCTGCGCGGCGCCCGACGAGGTGACCGAGCGGACGAGCTGCGCCATCCAGTCGGTACGGGTCTGCCCCACGTCTCCGCTGACGTCGTCCTGCTCCTGCGGTGTCGCCGAAGCGGGGAGGTCGTTGTCGATGAGGTACACGACCTCGCCGGGGAAGGTGTACCCGAGCCGCTCGCGCGCCTGTGTCCGGATGTACGCGGGGTCCGACCATCGATCGCGCTGGGTCTGCAGGTCGGCGACCTCGGACTGGCTCAGCTGCACAGCGCTCCGCAACGCCTGGATCTGCTGACGCTGGTCCATGTACGTCCCTACCGTCGGGACGAGCACGAAGGTCCCGAGCACGACCAGGCCCAGCATGATCACGACGAAGCCCGAGATGCGCACCCGCCCGAGCCACTCGCGCACGTCGACGCGGCGTTCCTCGGCCGAGGGGCGCACGGGCTGTCGCACGGGACGCGCGGGCGCCTTCGCCGAGCTCCTCGCCGCCTTGGGGCGCGACGTCGGAGCCTCGGATGCCGCGGGACGGCGGGGCGGCAGTGTCGGTCGCTCCACGGCATCCCTTCCGTCGTCATCCCGCCCGGCATTCGGGCCGCGAGTGAGTCTACGTCGCCGGCCCGGGGGCCCCTGGGGACGCGCCGGGTGCTCGGCATCCGTCCAGCGAAAACGACGAAGGAGGGGGAACCGTGCGGCTCCCCCTCCTCGATGGTCGGTCGATCAGCCCTTGAAGCGGGGGAACGCCGAGCGGCCCGCGAAGACCGCGGCGGTGCCGAGGTCTTCCTCGATGCGGAGCAGCTGGTTGTACTTCGCGACGCGCTCGCTGCGCGCGGGGGCACCGGTCTTGATCTGACCCGCGTTGACCGCGACGGCGAGGTCGGCGATGGTGGTGTCCTCGGTCTCGCCCGAGCGGTGCGAGAGCATCGAGGTGTAGCCCGAGCGGGTGGCCAGCGAGATCGCGTCGAGCGTCTCGGACAGCGTGCCGATCTGGTTGACCTTGACCAGCAGCGAGTTGGCGACGCCGAGGTCGATGCCCTGCTGCAGGCGCTTCGGGTTGGTGACGAACAGGTCGTCGCCGACGAGCTGGACCTTGGAGCCGATGGCATCCGTCAGCTTCTTCCAACCGTCCCAGTCGTCCTCGGCGAGGGCGTCCTCGATCGTGACGATCGGGAAGTTCGCGACGAGGTCGGCGAAGTAGTCGACGAGCGTGTCGACGCTCCACTCCTTGCCCTCGACCGTGTAGACACCGTCCTTGTAGAACTCGGTGGCGGCGACGTCGAGGCCGACGGCGATGTCCGTGCCGGGGGTGAACCCGGCCTTCTCGATCGCGCGGATCAGGAAGTCGAGACCCTCGCGGTTGCTGGGCAGGTCGGGGGCGAAGCCGCCCTCGTCGCCGAGGCCGGTGTTGTAGCCGGCCGACTTCAGCTCGCCCTTGAGGACGTGGTAGACCTCGGTGCCCCAGCGCAGCGACTCACCGTAGGTTTCGGCGCCGATGGGGGCCAGGAAGAACTCCTGGAAGTCGATGCCGTTGTCGGCGTGCTCGCCACCGTTGATGACGTTGAACAGCGGAACGGGCAGCAGGTGCGCGTTGGGTCCGCCGAGGTAGCGGAAGAGGGGAAGGTCGGCGCTGTCGGCGGCGGCCTTGGCCACGGCGAGCGAGACGCCGAGGATGGCGTTGGCGCCGGTGCGCGACTTGTTCTCGGTGCCGTCGGTCTCGATGAGGATCTCGTCGATGATGCGCTGCTCGCTGGCCTCGACGCCCTCGATGGCGGGGCCGAGCTCGTCGACGACCGCGGCGACGGCCTTCAGCACGCCCTTGCCGCTGTAGCGGCTCTTGTCGCCGTCGCGCAGCTCGTAGGCCTCGAACGCGCCGGTGGACGCGCCGGAGGGGACGGCCGCCCGCTGGACGATTCCGTCGTCGAGGAGCACCTCCACCTCGACGGTCGGGTTACCGCGCGAATCCAGGATCTCGCGCGCGTTGACAGCCTCGATAAGTGCCACGAAGGACTCCTCGTTGGTTCTTGGGTGGAGAGGGGGCGGAGCGTCGTCGGTCCGTGGTCGAGTCTAGTGACCCCGTCCGTCGGGCGTGCGGCCGAGTCAGGACGCGGTCGGATCCACCACGATCGCCACCGCCACCCCGTCCCACCCCTTCCGGTCGAGGGTCTGCAGGGCGGTGGCGTCGAAACGGGGGTCGGCGCCGAGCATCAGGACGCCGCGGCGAGCGCCCTGCACCTTGCCGTCGGGCGTGTCGGCGTCGGCGACCTCACCCCCGCGCACGACGTTGTCGAGCACCACGACCGTGCCGGGTCGGCCGAGGCGCGCGGCCCAGTCGAGGTAGGTCTCGTTCGATTCCTTGTCGGCGTCGACGAAGACGAGGTCGAACGGCTCCTGGTCGACGAGGGTCGGCAGCACGTCCGCTCCACGGCCGACGCGCACCTCGACCCGCTCCGCGACTCCCGCACGCGCGAGGTTGGCGCGGGCGATCTCGGCGTTCGCCGGCTCCGCCTCGATGGTGACGACCCGTCCCGTCTCGCCGACGGCCCGGGCGAACCAGATCGTCGAGTACCCACCGAGAGTGCCGACCTCGAGCACTCGCCGCGCGCCGGCGATCCGCGTGAGCAGGTGCAGGAATTTCGCGTTGACCGGAGCCACCTCGATCGCGGGGAGCCCGGCGTGGTGTTGGGCGGCGAGCGCGGCCTCTCCCGCGGGGTCGGCCCCGATGAGGGTCTCGGTCAGGAACGCGTCGACGTCTTCGTGGGTGCGCACTCCCCCAGCCTGTCGGCGTGCGAGCGGCGGGTCAACGCTCTCCGCGCAGGTGGGCGCGCGTCATCTCGTCGTACTCCTCGTCCGAAAGGTCGTCGAAGCCCTTGGCCTCGACCCGGTCACTGCGCATCCACCGGACCATGAGGATCACGAGGATCGGCACGTCGGCGAACTCGGCGATGAACCAGATCATGTCGCCCGCGAGGTGCTGGTCGTGCAGCAGCGAGGGCCACCACGACACCGCCTGCGTGGCATCCGGGATCAGATCCAGCACGTTGTCGTTCAGACGCATCAGCAGACCGGGCACCGAGTCGATCAGCAGCTCGACGAACGCGAGCAGGAACTCGATCGCTATGAAGGTGCCGGTGTGGACCGCGCCGAGCGCCATCATCGGCAGCACCATCGCGAGCCCGACGAGGGGCACCACGATCCCGAGGGACGCCTCGACCACCGGATTCACGCGCAGGATGCCGGCGATCGGGGTGAGGAAGAGGCAGAAGACCGCGGCGATGACGACGGTGGCGACCATCGCATTGCCGAAGACGCGCGTGATCCTCGACGCGAGGAAGCGTTCCCGGATGCCCGAGGGGACGAGGTCGAGCGGGCGCCCGGCCGCGATACCGGCGGGGACCGCGAAGATGAGCAGGGCGAGGCGCGTCGAGAACGCCCACCGCAGCTCTGCCGAGTACACCCCGAGGAAGCCGAGCTCGATCACCGCATAGGGGAGCAGCCCGAGCGCGAAGAAGCCGATCGTGCGCAGCACGGGCCAGGTCTCTCCGCGTCGGCGGACGCGTCGAACGCCCGAGAGGTAGACCGCGGATGCCACGAAGAGCACGCCGAGCGTGATCGGATCGGCGCGCCAGGTGCTGAGGAAGACATCGATGGGAGGCGTGGAAGAACGGTAGAACCGCGAGCTATGCGTCCGCCGGGGATCGGGGGCGGACCGAACTCCTGAGGTTTCGGCGCGCGTGGCGCCTGGGCCGCAGGAATCCGGCGCGGGACGTGCGCGCCCGATCAGCGATTCAGGAGTTCTGCTCGCTCGCGCGGTCCAGCACATCGCCGGCGCGCGCGCCGGGCCGACGCGCCGGTTCGAGAGCCGCGAGCACCGCCGGGAGCAGCGCGTCCGCCGTCCGCCGGTACCCGAGTGCGCTGGGGTGGAACCGGTCCTCGCTGAACATCTCGTCGGGTCGCTCGGCGAACACCGGACCGACCGCCCGCGCGAG
Source organism: Microbacterium testaceum (assembly GCF_029761935.1). NCBI lineage: Bacteria > Bacillati > Actinomycetota > Actinomycetes > Micrococcales > Microbacteriaceae > Microbacterium > Microbacterium testaceum. Next base: position 14,785 of record NZ_CP121699.1, on the reverse strand, counting down.
GGCCACGACCCGGCCTCCGGCACGGTGGACCGCCGCGGCCTGGGCCGACGCCAGCTGCCGCGACGAGCGGGCCGCGAGAGCGCGCAGCGGCTGCGGGATCGCTCGGAGGGTCCCGAGGTCGGGACACGTGCCGACCACGACGGGTACCCCGCGCCCGCGCAACTCGCGAACGACCTGTTCCAGCTGCTCCGCCGAACGCGACGCCGGTATCCGGTGCGTCACGTCGTTCCCGCCCACGACGATGACCGCGGCATCCGGCCGGTACCCCTCCGGGAGCGCGGCGACCTGACCGGCCAGGGCCGAGGTCTCCGAACCCACCACCGCGGCGGTCCGCAGCCGCACCGGACGCCCGGCCTCGCGGGCGATGCCCTTCGCCAGCCGCGCGCCGAGCGTGTCTCGACGGTGTCCCGCGCCGAGACCCGCGGCGATCGAGTCGCCGAGCACGAGCAGCTCGACCGGCTTACCCGGGTGCTTCTTGCGGCGCCAGACGCGGTCGGCGTCGAGCGCCTGCTCGCCGAGGGGCTTGCCGATCCGGCGCCGGGCGATCGCCGCCTGGCGGGAGATGAGGGTCCGCAGCCCCACGGCCCCGGCGCCGGCGAGCGCGACGACCGACGCCGCGGTCAGGGTCACCGGTCGACGCGTTCGCATCCTCCGATGACACCCGCCCGCGGTGAACGAGCGGTGGACGCGCCGTGACGATGGGGAGACGTCGGGCTCCCGGCATCCCGTGAACACCATCGAGACGGGATGCCGCGACTCACCGCGCCGCCGACCGGCTCCGCGCGCGCAGGGCTACGGCGAGAGCGAGCACGGCCACCGCCAGCACGATGTCGAGGGCGAGCCCCGCGAGCAGCTCGGTGCGGCCGGCGACGCCGGTGAGCGTCACGATCCCTCCGATGACGATCACACCGAACGAGAGGGCGAGCTGCTGCGCGGTGCTGAACATCCCGCCCGACAGGCCGGCAGCCTCGACGGGCACCTCGCGCACCACGAGCTGGGTGAGCGGCGAGAAGATGAGCGCCTGCCCCACCCCGAGCACGACGAGAGCGGGCTGCAGCCACAGGCCGATGTCGTGCCCCCACCCGAAGACGAGCGTCACCGCCATTCCGACGAGCGCGACGATCTGCATCGAGACGCCGAGCACGAGGGTCGAGTCCCCGATCTTGGCCTGGATGCGAGCGACGGCCAGCGACATCGCGGCGAACACGACGGCGAACGGCAAGAGAGCCATCCCGGCCTCGAGTGACGACAGCCCTCCGGCCTCGACCGCGCGCGGGAAGACGTAGAGCAGGGCCGAGTACCCGGCGAAGAAGAGCGCCGCGGCGGCCAGGCCCAACTGCAGGGGCCGCAGTCGCAGCACGCTGGGCGGCAGCAGGGGGACCCGGCCCGAGCGTTCGATCGCGTTCTGGTGCATCCACATCGCCCCCAGAGACACCGCCGCGACGACCAGCGCGACCGCCACGGGCCACGACCAGTTCCAGACCGGACCGAAGGTCAGCGCCACCGAGACAGCCAGGATGCCGAGGCCGAGCGCCGCCGTGCCCACCAGGTCGATCGCGACGACCTCGTGCGCGCGGGAGCGCGGTGCCAGAGGGGCGAGCGAGATCGCGGCGACGGCGATGAGCGCGACGACCACGAAGACCGCGCGCCATCCCTCGACCGGCCCGAACGACAAGGCTGCCAGTGCCCCTCCCGCGACCTGGCCGACGGCGGCGCCGATGCCGCCGCTCGCCCCGAACGCGGCGATCGCGCGGGTGCGCGCCGCGCCCTGCGATGTCGCCTGGATCGTCGCGAGCACCTGGGGTGTGCAGAGCGCCGCTCCGACTCCCTGCACGATCCGGGCGGCGATGAGCGTCTCGATCGACGGTGCGAGGGCGCAGGCGATCGCCGAGATGAGGAAGAGCCCCATCCCGACGACGTAGAGACGGTGCCGCCCGAAGCGATCGCCCAGTCGGCCGCCCAGGATGAGGAGCACGGCGAACGGGATGCCGTACCCCGCGATCACGAGCTCGAGGGCGACGTCCCCCGCCCCGAACCGCTCACGGAGAGTTGGCAGGATCACGGTCACCGCGTTGAAGGCGAAGGTACCCGCCCCGGGCCCCAGGAGGAATCCGAGGTAGCGCCACGTGGGCACCTCGGCGGAGGCGCCGGGGCGGATGGGCACCGGAGCGGTCCCGGTGCCGGGGTGTGCGGAAGTCGTCATGGTGCCAGCCTGCGGGCCATCGCATCCTGGTACCAGGAGTGCGCTCATCCTGGTAGTGGCACCACTCCCCTCCGACGTCGCGATGGCGGGAGCGCGTCCTATGATCGCCGGAGAGGGAGGGATGCCATGACTCGATCCGACGATGTGCGCGCCGAATTCGCGGGGTTCCTGCGCAGCAGACGAGCGCGCCTCCGCCCCTCCGACGTGGGGCTTCCCGAGGGGACACGACGCCGCGTCGCTGGCCTGCGCCGCGAAGAGGTCGCACAGCTCGCCGGGGTGGGGCTGACCTGGTACACCTGGCTCGAGCAGGGGCGTCCGATCGCGGCCTCCGCCCAGGTGGTCGCCGCGATCGCGCGTGCACTCCGGCTGAGCGATGACGAGCGAGACCACCTGTTCGCCCTCGCCGACCTACCGGTGCCCGACCGCGAGGCACGGCTGTGCGTCGGAGCCACCCATCTCGACCTGCTCGAGAAGCTCCTCCCCTACCCGGCCGCGGTCCAGACCGCGCGCTTCGACATCCGCGCCTACAACCGCGCGTACCGGTACCTCTTCGACGACCTCGACGAGATGCCCGCCGAGCGACGCAACTGCGCCGTTCTGCTGTTCACCGATTCCGAGTGGCAGCGTTCGCACGTCGAGCTCGACCACGCCCAGCGGAGGATCGCCGCGCGCCTACGCGCCGCGTACGGCCGCCACCACGAGGAACCCTCCTGGCAGCGTTTCGTCGCCGAACTCGAGGAGGAGTCCCCGCGCTTCGCCGAACTGTGGCGGCTCGGCGACGTCGGGGGAGAACGCAACGCGAACAAGCACCTCGTCCACGCCCGCGTGGGCGAACTCCACCTCGAGATGTCCAGTCTCTGGATCGACGATGGTCTGGGCTCGCGTGTGGTGTGGTTCTCTCCGCGCGATGCCGAGACCGCGGCTCGCCTGGAACGCCTCGCCGCGGACGACCCGGCCGAAGCCCCCATCAGCGCGGTGGCGTGACCCCGGCCCACGCGCCGTGGATCGGGGCACGGCAGCGAGGGCCGGCATCCCCTCCCGTCGTCGTCAGGCGAGCGGTTTGAGCTCGAGGGACTCGGGGGTCGTGTCGGCGTTCACGCTCGCGAACGAGGCGTAGCCGTCCGCTGCGGAACGCTCGAGCAACGCTTTCATGTTCTTCGCGCGTTGCTCCACGCGCACGCGTGCGCCGTCGGCGATGAGCGCCGTCTTCAGCGCGAGCAGTCGTGCGAACGGCACGTCGCGATCGTGGACGAGGACGACCGCGCGCTCGCCGCCGGCGTCGGTGGCCGGCAGCAGGTCGACGATGCGCTCGAACCCGATCGAGAAGCCCACGGCCGGAACCTGCTGGCCGAGGAAGCGCCCGATCATGCCGTCGTACCGGCCGCCGCCGCCGAGCGAGTAGTCGACGCTCGGGTGGGCGAGCTCGAAGATCGTGCCCGTGTAGTAGCCCATGCCCCGCACGAGGAACGGGTCGAAGACCAGGGGAACTGCTCCCCCGCGCGCGGCGGCCACCGTGTCGCCGAGATCGACGAGGTGCGCGACGACCTCGTCCGGGATGCCGTCGGGCAGCGCCGCGCGGATGCCGGGCTCATCGAACGACGGCTCGGCCGCGGGCCGCTCCAGGTAGGCGGCGAAAGCGTCGACGGCCGAGGCGTTCACCCCGCGTCCGCGCAGCTCTTCCACCACCCCCGAGGGGCCGACCTTGTCGAGCTTGTCGATCGTGATGAGCACCCCCGGGCGCTCATCGGGCGCGAAGCCGAAGACGTCGAGCACCGCGTCGAGGGCGCGCCGGTCGTTGACGCGGATCGACCCGCCCTCGAGACCCAGCGCGTCGAGGACGTCGAGGCTCGCGGTCATCAGTTCGGCCTCGGCACGCGCCGAGGCGTCGCCGATGATGTCGATGTCGCACTGCACGAACTGGCGGTAGCGCCCCTTCTGCGGGCGCTCGGCGCGCCAGACCGGGGCGATCTGGATCGAACGGAACACCGTAGGAAGCTGTGCGCGGTGCGTGGCGTAGAACCGGGCGAGGGGCACGGTGAGGTCGTAGCGCAGGCCCAGGTCGGCCAGCGCGGCAGGGTCGTCGGCGGCGGCGTGGATGCCCTCGGCATCCATCCCCCGCTTGAGGATGCTGAACGACAGCTTCTCGTTGTCGCCGCCGATCCCCGCGTGCAGGCGGTCGTAGTCCTCCACGACGGGGGTCTCGATCTCGTCGAAGCCGTGGGCGCGGTAACGCTCGCGGATGACGGCGAGCACGCGCTCGCGACGGGCCTTGTCAGCGGGGAGGAAGTCGCGCATGCCGCGCGGCGGGTTCACGGATGCCACGGCCCCATTCTTCCAGAGCGACGCGGGCGGTCCGTCGTCCGGCGCGTCGCCCGCCGGCGGTGGAGATCACCCGCTCCGGCCGCACCGGACCGTGTGCGCTCGCGCGGAGCCCGTCATCGCGGGCCCGCCTCCGCCTCACGCACCTCGGTCCGCAGGTCGCGCACGCGTTCGCGCAGGGCGCGCTCGGCGTCCCAGCCGCGCGAGCGCGCCAGATGCACGAGGGTCAGCAGCGCGTCGCCGAGCTCCGCTTCGGTCGCGGGGTCGGCCAGGTGATGCGTCGGCGCGCAAACACCGACCTGCGCGGCCTTCCCCATCACCTTCTGCGCGAGGGCGAGAGCGGGCATGTGGTCGCTGACCCCGTCGAGCACGCTGGTGCGCGTGCTCTTCTCGGCGGCCTTGGCCGCATTCCAGTGCACCAGCACCTCTTCGGGTGTGGTGGCCACGGCATCCGCGAACACGTGCGGATGCCGCCGCACCATCTTCTCGGTGAGTCCCCGGGCGACGTCGTCGATGTCGAAGGGATCGTCGGCATCGCCCGCGGCGATCTCGGCGTGGAACAGGACCTGCCAGAGCAGGTCGCCGAGCTCCTCGCGCAGGTCGGCGCGCGTGCCGGACTCGACGGCGTCGATGACCTCGGCACTCTCTTCGACGAGGTACGGCACGAGGTCGCGGTGGTCGATGGTCCGCGTCCAGGCGCAGCGCGCGCGCACGGTTCGCATGGTGTCGGCGGCCTCGCGCAGGGCGTCGTCGCTCACGGTTCCTCCTTCGGCGGGCCCGGCGGTCCGCTCGCCACGAGTATCCCCCGCGCCGAGGCGCGCGGCGCCCGCCCGTGCCGTACGCCGGAGATTTCGGGATGCCGAGCCCCCGCGCCCCGAATCACTGCGGTGACACCCGGGCGCGGCCGGAGATCGTCCGGTGCTCGACCCGTCGGACGGTCGCATGCCGTTACACGTGAATCGGTGCGCCCTCGACGCCGATAATCTGGGGCGTGTGCGTGAACTGACCCCGACCGAGGCCATCGACCTCGTGGGCCGCTTCGAAGCCGGCCAGGAGCTCCCCGAACAGATGCGTGCCGATGTGCGCCTGCTGGGATCGCTCCTGGGCCGCGTCCTTCAGGAGAGCGGCTCCCCCGGACTGTACGACGACGTCGAGCGACTGCGATCGGCGACGATCCAGGCCTACACCGACGAGACGCCCGAGGCGTTCGAACGGGCGGCCGCGATCGCCGACGGCTTCTCGATCGAGCGGGCGGACGAGGTGGCCCGGGCCTTCACGGCCTACTTCCATCTCGTGAACCTCGTCGAGGAGCACCAGCGCGTCCGCGTGCTGCGCGAGCGTGGCGATCATCCCTCGCGCAGCGGCACCCCCGACACGATCGCGAGCGCTTTCGAGCGGCTCTCGAGCGAGGTCGGCGAAGAGACGGCGCTCGCACGCCTCCAGGCGCTCCGCTTCCACCCGGTCTTCACCGCGCACCCCACCGAGGCCCGCCGCCGCGCGATATCGACCAGCATCCGACGTCTGTCCGAGCTGCTGTCGGAGCACGACGACGCCTCCGCGGGTGGCACCGAGAGCCGTCGTGCCGAGCGTCGCATGCTCGAAGAGATCGACACGCTCTGGCGCACCGCCCCTCTACGGCGTGAGAAACCGTCGCCCGTCGACGAGGTCCGCTCCGTCATGTCCGTGTTCGACGAGACGCTCTACACCGCGGTCCCGCGCGTCTACCGCCGCATCGACGACATCCTGCAGGGCGAGAACGCCGGATCCCGCGCGCCGATCGTCAAGCCGTTCGTGCGCGTCGGCTCGTGGGTCGGCGGCGACCGTGACGGAAACCCCTTCGTCACGGCATCCGTCACCCGCAAGGCCGCCGCGATCGCGAGCGAGCACGTGCTCCTCGGGCTCGAGCGCACGACCCAGCGCGTGGGGCGCGGTTTGACCCTGGATGCCGAGAGCACCCCGCCCAGCGACGCTCTTGTCGCGCTGTGGCACCGCTTGCGCGCCGCCGACGAGGACGCGGCGGCCGAGATCGCCGAGCGCTCCCCCGACGAACCGCACCGGCGGATCCTGCTGCTGCTCGCCCGCAAGATCGCGGCGACCCGTACCCGCAACGCCGACCTCGCGTACCGCGACCCCGAGCACCTGCTCGCCGACCTGCGCACCGTGCAGGATTCGCTGGTGGCGGCGGGTGCCGCTCGTCAGGCCTACGGCGCCCTGCAGCGTCTCGTGTGGCAGGTCGAGACCTACGGCTTCCACCTGACCGAGCTCGAGGTGCGTCAGCACTCCGCCGTGCACCGCAAGGTCCTCGACGAGCTGCGCGCCGGCGGAGCCCGGAGCGAGCAGACCGACGAGGTCCTCGAGGTCTTCCGCTCGATCGCGTACGTGCAGGAGCGCTTCGGGCCGCGCGCCGCCGGACGCTACATCGTGTCCTTCACGCAGTCGGCCGAAGACCTCGCCAACGTGCACGAGCTCGCCTCGTACGCGATGGGCCCGGGCGAGACGCTTCCGGTGCTCGATGTCATCCCGCTGTTCGAGACCTTCGCCGACCTGCAGGCGGCTCCCGGCATCCTGGCCGAGATCGTGTCGCACCCCTCGTTCGTGAGCCGACTGGATGCCACGGGTCGCCGCCTCGAGGTCATGCTCGGCTACTCCGACTCGTCGAAGGACGTCGGCCCGGTCGCGGCGAACCTCGCCCTCTACGAGGCCCAGGCCGAGATCTCCACGTGGGCCCAGGCCGAGGGCATCGAACTGACGCTGTTCCACGGTCGCGGCGGAGCCCTGGGCCGCGGCGGTGGGCCCGCCAACTCCGCGATCCTCGCGCAGCCGCCCCACTCGGTGGACGGCCGGTTCAAGCTCACCGAGCAGGGCGAGGTCATCTTCGCTCGGTACGGCGACGCGGACATCGCCATGCGTCACATCGATCAGGTGGCGGCCGCCGTTCTCACGGCATCCTCCCCCTCGATCGAACGTCGCAATCGTGGCGCCGCCGAGGCGTTCGCCGACGTGGCGAGCACGATGGACGTCGCTTCGCGCGAGCGGTTCTTCGCCCTCGTCAAGGCTCCGGGCTTCGCACCGTGGTTCGCCACGGTCACCCCGATGGAAGAACTCGGACATCTGGCGCTCGGTTCGCGTCCCGCGCGACGCGGTCTGTCGGTCGAATCGCTCGAGGATCTCCGCGCCATCCCGTGGGTGTTCTCGTGGACGCAGGCGCGCATCAACCTCGCCGGCTGGTTCGGTCTGGGCACGGCCCTCGACGCTGTGGGCGACGAACAGCGTCTGCGCGACGCGTACGAGCAGTGGCCGCTGTTCCGCACGATGATCGACAACGTCGCCATGAGCCTCGCCAAGGCCGACGAGCGCATCGCCCGCCGCTACCTGGCCCTCGGCGACCGCGACGACCTCGCGCAGCTCGTGATGGACGAGATGCTCCTCACCCGATCCTGGGTCGAGCGCATCACCGGAGGCGATCTGCTGGGCAACAAGCCCATCCTCCAGCGCGCCGTCAAGATGCGCAGTCCCTACGTCGACGCGCTCTCGCTTCTGCAGCTCCGGGCTCTGCGCGCGCTGCGGGATGCGGACGCCGACAACCCGACTCCGGATGCCGAACACCAGCGCCTCCTGCTGCTGTCGGTGAGCGGAGTGGCCGCCGGTCTGCAGAACACCGGCTGACGTTCAGGACCGATACGGCGCGCCGCTCCTCTCTCAGAGGGGCGGCGCGTCTTTCGTGATGTCGACGGTCTCGTGGTCCACGCGTCGATCCGTCCGGTGCCGCGACAGGCTTCGACCGTAGCGTTCCGTGAGCTGCACCATGAGATCGGGCGTCTGCCGATCCAAGGCGAAGACGTAACCCGGGAAGTCGAGTTCCTTCTGTGCGGCCCAGATCTCCTCGTGCCGGTCGGGAGGGAGGATCTGCAGGGGATCCCCCACGGCCACCCAGGCGATCGGGACGACGGTGTCCGGGGGCAGCAGGGTTCGCACGTGCACGACGGCGTTGATCCGCACTTCGCTGCGATCGCCCACCACCGCGCCGTTGAAGATGCGCGTGCCCGTCGCGAGGAAGACCTCTTCGCCGATGTCGGCGCCAGCGATGCTCGCCATCGGGCCGATCAGGGTGTGGGCACCGACGTGGACGGCGTGCGCCGAGCTCGCGCGCACGAGGGCGTTCTCCATCACGATGGAGTCGTCGCCGAGGACGACGGGGCTCCCCTCGGACGTGACCACCGCGCCGTGGAGAACTTGGCATCCGGCGCCTATCCTCACGTCGCCGCTGATCACCGCCGTGGGGGCGATGGCGGCGTCGGGGTGGATCCGGGGCTCGACCCCCAGGTGTGTGTAGAGCATGACGGCGTCCCTTCTCGGTGCCGTCAGCGTAGACCCGGGGTCGCCCCCATTGATATGCCGGGGTACGGCGAAGCGCCGGTGCCCACACCCACCCTTTTCTGGGTGGTGTGGGCACCGACGCTGAAACCCAATCCCCGGGGGTTCGACCCGGGGTCGATCACCGGGGAAGTGTGCCCGTAAATGCGAAATGGCCACCCAACTTTGGGTGGCCATTTCGACGAAAAGAAGTCCGGCGGTGTCCTACTCTCCCACAGGGTCCCCCCTGCAGTACCATCGGCGCTGAGAGGCTTAGCTTCCGGGTTCGGAATGTAACCGGGCGTTTCCCTCTCGCTATGGCCGCCGAAACACTATTGATGTTTCAAAAACCAACAACGACATGATCATTGTTGAGTTCCCGACCGTACATCGAGAACCACTCAGTGGACGCAAGCACCAAAAACAGGTGTGTTATCAAGTCATCGGCTTATTAGTACCGGTCAGCTTCACGTATTACTACGCTTCCACATCCGGCCTATCAACCCAGTAGTCTGGCTGGGAGCCTCTCACCATAAATGGTATGGAAGTCTCATCTTGAGGCCGGCTTCCCGCTTAGATGCTTTCAGCGGTTATCCATCCCGAACGTAGCTAATCAGCGGTGCTCCTGGCGGAACAACTGACACACCAGAGGTTCGTCCAACCCGGTCCTCTCGTACTAGGGTCAGATCCTCTCAAACTTCCTACGCGCGCAGCGGATAGGGACCGAACTGTCTCACGACGTTCTAAACCCAGCTCGCGTACCGCTTTAATGGGCGAACAGCCCAACCCTTGGGACCTACTCCAGCCCCAGGATGCGACGAGCCGACATCGAGGTGCCAAACCATGCCGTCGATATGGACTCTTGGGCAAGATCAGCCTGTTATCCCCGAGGTACCTTTTATCCGTTGAGCGACAGCGCTTCCACAAGCCACTGCCGGATCACTAGTCCCGACTTTCGTCCCTGCTCGACCTGTCAGTCTCACAGTCAAGCTCCCTTGTGCACTTACACTCGCCACCTGATTGCCAACCAGGTTGAGGGAACCTTTGGGCGCCTCCGTTACATTTTGGGAGGCAACCGCCCCAGTTAAACTACCCACCAGGCACTGTCCCTGAACCGGATCACGGTCCTAAGTTAGATATCCAGAGTGACCAGAGTGGTATTTCAACAATGACTCCACACTCACTGGCGTGAATGCTTCACCGTCTCCCACCTATCCTACACAAGCCACACCGAACACCAATACCAAGCTGTAGTAAAGGTCACGGGGTCTTTCCGTCCTGCTGCGCGTAACGAGCATCTTTACTCGTAATGCAATTTCGCCGAGTTCGCGGTTGAGACAGTTGGGAAGTCGTTACGCCATTCGTGCAGGTCGGAACTTACCCGACAAGGAATTTCGCTACCTTAGGATGGTTATAGTTACCACCGCCGTTTACTGGGGCTTAAATTCTCAGCCTCGCCTTGCGGCTAACCGGTCCTCTTAACCTTCCAGCACCGGGCAGGCGTCAGTCCGTATACATCGTCTTGCGACTTGGCACGGACCTGTGTTTTTAGTAAACAGTCGCTACCCACTAGTCTCTGCGGCCACCACACCCTTTCGGAGCAAGTCCTAATAAGTGGATGGCCCCCCTTCTCCCGAAGTTACGGGGGCATTTTGCCGAGTTCCTTAACCACGATTCTCTCGATCTCCTTGGTATTCTCTACCTGACCACCTGAGTCGGTTTGGGGTACGGGCAGCTAGAACCTCGCGTCGATGCTTTTCTCGGCAGCATAGGATCACCCACTTTTTATCCGCATCGTGTCTCAGCCGTAATGAGTGACGGATTTGCCTATCACTCGGCCTACGCACTTGCACCAGGACTACCATCGCCTGGCTTGGGCTACCTTCCTGCGTCACACCTGTTAATACGCTAGCCGCACCAGCATGGGGTCGAGCGTTCACACGGACGCGTCTCACCCCGAAGGGATCAACAACATTCCGAGCTAGGACTCTTAGCACCACTGGATTAGCTTGGGCGGTTCTTCGCCGGTACGGGAATATCAACCCGTTGTCCATCGACTACGCCTGTCGGCCTCGCCTTAGGTCCCGACTTACCCAGGGAAGATTAGCTTGACCCTGGAACCCTTGGTCTTTCGGAGGACGTGTTTCTCACACGTCTTTCGCTACTCATGCCTGCATTCTCACTCGTGTAGCGTCCACGGCTGGGTCACCCCGCCGCTTCACTCGCCACACGACGCTCTCCTACCCATCAACACGGCTGGACCACGAAGGCCTACCAAAAATGTCAATGCCACAACTTCGGTGGCGTGCTTGAGCCCCGTTACATTGTCGGCGCGGAATCACTTGACCAGTGAGCTATTACGCACTCTTTCAAGGGTGGCTGCTTCTAAGCCAACCTCCTGGTTGTCAAAGCAACTCCACATCCTTTCCCACTTAGCACGCGCTTAGGGACCTTAGTTGGTGGTCTGGGTTGTTTCCCTCTCGACTATGAAGCTTATCCCCCACAGTCTCACTGCTGCGCTCTCACTTACCGGCATTCGGAGTTTGGCTGACGTCAGTAACCTTGTAGGGCCCATCGGCCATCCAGTAGCTCTACCTCCGGCAAGAAACACGCAACGCTGCACCTAAATGCATTTCGGAGAGAACCAGCTATCACGAAGTTTGATTGGCCTTTCACCCCTATCCACAGCTCATCCCCTCAGTTTTCAACCTAAGTGGGTTCGGTCCTCCACGACGTCTTACCGTCGCTTCAACCTGGCCATGGATAGATCACTTCGCTTCGGGTCTAGGACACGCGACTGAATCGCCCTATTCAGACTCGCTTTCGCTACGGCTACCCCACTCGGGTTAACCTCGCCACGTATCGCTAACTCGCAGGCTCATTCTTCAAAAGGCACGCTGTCACCCCTACTAAGGAGGCTCCAACGGTTTGTAAGCAAACGGTTTCAGGTACTATTTCACTCCCCTCCCGGGGTACTTTTCACCTTTCCCTCACGGTACTTGTCCGCTATCGGTCATCTGGGAGTATTTAGGCTTATCAGGTGGTCCTGACAGATTCACACGGGATTTCTCGGGCCCCGTGCTACTTGGGATACTCTTCACGCCAAGAACAGGCATTTCGACTACGGGGTTCGCACCCTCTATGACCGGCCATTCAAAACCGTTCGTCTATACCCTCTTGTCACGTCGATCATTCGGCAGAACAATCAGAAAAGTCCCACAACCCCCAACATGCAACGCCTGCCGGCTATCACACACGCTAGGTTTAGCCTCTTCCGGTTTCGCTCGCCACTACTTACGGAATCGCTTTTGCTTTCTCTTCCTGTGGGTACTGAGATGTTTCACTTCCCCACGTTCCCTCTACCCGCCCTATATATTCAGGCGGGAGTCACCAGGTACGCACGCGCCCTGGCGGGGTTTCCCCATTCGGACACCCTCGGATCAAAACTCGCTTATCAGCTCCCCGAGGCTTATCGCAGATTGCTACGTCCTTCTTCGGCTCCAGATGCCAAGGCATCCACCGTTTGCTCTTAAAGACTTGAAATCACATGAGTTGAATCGTCAAAAAATTGACTAATGATCTTTAAGATCATCTTCACGACACAAACCAAAAGGCTCATGTCGAAGATGCTCGCGTCCACTGTGTAGTTCTCAAAGTACGGGCGGCACCCCTCCCACACCCACCAACCGGCAAGCGCAAGAAAGGCCCTCGAGGAACAGCCACCAACAAAGAATCCAAAGACCCCCGTCAGCGCCCGGCCCCTCAGGACCCAACAGCGTGCATGCCCCGCCAACGAAACCCCCCACCTTTCCCGTCACCAAAGCGACGTACTCAGCAGAAAGCCCCACAAAACGAGACCCCATCAAATGTTCCACCCATGAGCTAACCGGCAGACACATTCGGTCTGATCCGGCGCCTGAACAACCCCATGACAGGGCGTCAGATGCTCCTTAGAAAGGAGGTGATCCAGCCGCACCTTCCGGTACGGCTACCTTGTTACGACTTAGTCCTAATTACCGATCCCACCTTCGACGGCTCCCTCCACAAGGGTTGGGCCACCGGCTTCAGGTGTTACCGACTTTCATGACTTGACGGGCGGTGTGTACAAGACCCGGGAACGTATTCACCGCAGCGTTGCTGATCTGCGATTACTAGCGACTCCGACTTCATGAGGTCGAGTTGCAGACCTCAATCCGAACTGGGACCGGCTTTTTGGGATTCGCTCCACCTCACGGTATTGCAGCCCTTTGTACCGGCCATTGTAGCATGCGTGAAGCCCAAGACATAAGGGGCATGATGATTTGACGTCATCCCCACCTTCCTCCGAGTTGACCCCGGCAGTATCCCATGAGTTCCCACCATTACGTGCTGGCAACATAGAACGAGGGTTGCGCTCGTTGCGGGACTTAACCCAACATCTCACGACACGAGCTGACGACAACCATGCACCACCTGTTTACGAGTGTCCAAAGAGTTGACCATTTCTGGCCCGTTCTCGTATATGTCAAGCCTTGGTAAGGTTCTTCGCGTTGCATCGAATTAATCCGCATGCTCCGCCGCTTGTGCGGGTCCCCGTCAATTCCTTTGAGTTTTAGCCTTGCGGCCGTACTCCCCAGGCGGGGAACTTAATGCGTTAGCTGCGTCACGGAAACCGTGGAATGGTCCCCACAACTAGTTCCCAACGTTTACGGGGTGGACTACCAGGGTATCTAAGCCTGTTTGCTCCCCACCCTTTCGCTCCTCAGCGTCAGTTACGGCCCAGAGATCTGCCTTCGCCATCGGTGTTCCTCCTGATATCTGCGCATTCCACCGCTACACCAGGAATTCCAATCTCCCCTACCGCACTCTAGTCTGCCCGTACCCACTGCAGGCCCGAGGTTGAGCCTCGGGATTTCACAGCAGACGCGACAAACCGCCTACGAGCTCTTTACGCCCAATAATTCCGGATAACGCTTGCGCCCTACGTATTACCGCGGCTGCTGGCACGTAGTTAGCCGGCGCTTTTTCTGCAGGTACCGTCACTTTCGCTTCTTCCCTGCTAAAAGAGGTTTACAACCCGAAGGCCGTCATCCCTCACGCGGCGTTGCTGCATCAGGCTTCCGCCCATTGTGCAATATTCCCCACTGCTGCCTCCCGTAGGAGTCTGGGCCGTGTCTCAGTCCCAGTGTGGCCGGTCACCCTCTCAGGCCGGCTACCCGTCGACGCCTTGGTGAGCCATTACCTCACCAACAAGCTGATAGGCCGCGAGCCCATCCCAGACCGAAAAATCTTTCCAAACACGACCATGCGATCACGTCTCATATCCAGTATTAGACGCCGTTTCCAGCGCTTATCCCAGAGTCCAGGGCAGGTTGCTCACGTGTTACTCACCCGTTCGCCACTGATCCACCAAGCAAGCTTGGCTTCACCGTTCGACTTGCATGTGTTAAGCACGCCGCCAGCGTTCATCCTGAGCCAGGATCAAACTCTCCGTAAAAAAGAAATGCATACAACCACCGGGAAAACGGGGCCGCAGCGAGTTTGAAACTGACCAAAGAAAAACATCATTACTGACGAATTTCACGCCAACCCCCAAAAGGGTTGGACTTTGATCCAAAGGAATTTCTCGCAATCCAACAAAAGTCAGACCGACGAGGAAAAAATTGGCATTTGACAAGTGCACGCTGTTGAGTTCTCAAGGAACGGACGCACCCACAGAAACGATCTCTCGACCTACCCGTGAGGCAGTTCACTTCAATTGACAGCCGCCAGCACACGGAACCTCATTGGGATCTCAAAAAGATCAACCTCGGGAACCGGCCGAACGACCGAACCAAAACCATACACCATTCGGAGCAGGTTTTGGGTGGTCCGCCACTTGAGACGATGCGGGGCCTTCCGGCCGCTCCGCTCTCCCCTGTGGGGCGAACA